>NZ_MUZB01000007.1:0-381245 GCF_002076325.1 Rhodococcus sp. 66b | reverse complement strand
GTGTTGCTCTCGCAGGGGTTGACGGTGCGTGAGGACGGTTCCGGTGTTGCGCCGGCGTTGGTGGTCGTGGATTCGACGACTGATGTGATCGGTGGTTTGGCTGGTTCGCAGGGAATCGTGTTGCACGAGTTGGCGTCTGTGCAGGGATCGCTCGAGGATGCGTTCATGAAGTTGACCGGAGACGATGTCCAGTACCACGCATCCGGTATCGATCCGGGTGCTGGTGCACACCATGCAAATACGCAGCAGGCAAACACACAGCAGGCTATGGGAGGTGCACTGTAATGGCTGTTCTCAGTGCTGAACGTATCAAGATCACCACGACCAAGTCGCCGCTCTGGTGCTCGGTCATCATCGTCGTGCTCGCACTCGGCTTCGCGGCCATCATGGGCGCGGTTGCCAAGTCGGCTTTGACGTCCTCCGATGTCCAGGGAGCGCCGGACCTCGACACCGCCGTTGCCACGGCCGGCATCTCGGGTTTCGGAATCATGGTTCTCATGATCATGGCGGCCCTCGCGGTCACCAGTGAGTACCGCTTCGGGACCATCCGCACCACGTTCCAGGCAGTTCCGAACCGTGCCTCGGTTCTCATCGCCAAAGCCGGCCTCATCGGTGCCTTCGGCGCGGTGCTGACGTTTGTCCTCGCTTTCGGGTCCTATGCGGTGGCCAAAGCCATGGCCGGTACCGAGGCCAGCACGGGCCTGACCCTGTCGACCGGCGATGACTGGCGTGCGATTTACGGCATCCCGGTTTACGCCTTCCTCTGCGTGATTCTTGCTGTCGGCGTCGGATCGATCATCCGCCAGTCTGCGGGCGCTATTGCGTTGCTCCTGCTCTGGCCGCTGCTCATCGAGAGCCTGTTCGGACTGTTCGGCAGTGTCGGCGAGAAGATCACCCCGTTCCTGCCGTTCGCGAATGCAAACCACTTCCTCAGCCCTGGCGGCGGAAGCCTTGATTTCCACTGGGGACCCTGGGGCAGCCTGATCTACTTCGCGGCCTTCGTTCTGGTGATTTTCGGAGCAAGTATTGTCATCGTGAATCGTCGCGACGCCTGATCTTGTCGCTCCCTCGGTAGGTGTTGTCGGGAGACCTACCGAGAACGCGGAGTGACAGCAGAGTAGGGACCCAGTACGAAAAACCATTCGTACTGGGTCCCTTTCCTGTGCTTCGGCCGATATCCTCCGAAGATGAGACTCTTCGGTGTGGTTGTGGTCGGAATGGCTGGAGCACTCGTGGTGAGTGGATGCTCGTCGTCGGGAAGTGAAGCAGCCGTCCCGGCAGACCCGGTGGCATTCTCCGAGACCGTCACGGTCGACGCAGTGACCGGGCATCTGGAGCAACTCGAGAAGATCGCCGGTAACAACGACGGCAATCGATCGGCCGGAACCCCCGGCTACGACGCCAGTGTCGACTACGTGGCAAACCTGCTCGAAGACAAGGGCTTCGACGTCAGTACCCCGGAATTCGACTTCAGCTCCTTCGATCCCGGCACCGAATCCCTGAAAGCTACTGACGGCTCCGATGTTCCGGTGCGGGCGTTGACATATTCCCCCTCCACAGGACCGACCGGAATCACGGCACGCCTGGTGGTGATTCCCGCCGACGAGACACCAGGTTGCGAGGCCACCGACTACGACGGCCGCGACGTGAACGGTGCAATCGTGCTGGTCACCCGCGGAGTGTGCCCGTTCGGCGACAAGCAGAAAATCGCCGCTGACCGCGGCGCGGCAGCGTTGTTGGTTGCCAACAACGAGGACGCGATGCTGGGCGGGGCAACCTTGGGTGAACCCGAAGACGCCCGCATCCCGACCGGCGGGGTGAGCAAGGCGTCGGGCGAGGCTCTTGCCGTAGCGCCCGGAGACCTCACGCTGATTCTCGACACGTCGACGGAAACGACGAAGTCGCGCAACGTGATTGCACAGACCAAGACCGGCGCAACCGACAACGTGGTTGTCGTGGGCGCCCACCTGGACAGTGTGCCGGAAGGTCCCGGAATCAACGACAACGGAAGCGGCACCGCAGCCGTGCTGGAAACCGCGCTGCAGATGGGAAGCTCACCGAGCATCGAGAATGCCGTGCGTTTCGCTTTCTGGGGAGCGGAAGAAGTGGGATTGGTCGGCTCCACCCGTTACGTGGAAGGTCTGAGCGATCAGGAACGGGCCGACATCGCCCTGTATCTGAATTTCGACATGCTCGGTTCGCCCAATGCCGGATACCTGGCTTACGACGGTGACAACTCGGATGCGGTCGGGGAGGGGCCAGGGCCCGAGGGTTCGGCAGGCATCGAGCGCACCTTCGTCGATTTTCTCGCCGATCGGGGGATTGCGGCGGACGGAACGGACTTCGACGGGCGTTCCGACTACGGCCCGTTCATCGAGATCGGAATCCCGGCGGGCGGAGTGTTCAGCGGCGCGGACGAACGCAAGACGCCGGCTCAGGCCGAGAAGTGGGGCGGCGAAGCGGACGAGACCTTCGACCCGAACTACCACAGTGCCCAGGACAACCTCGCGAACATCGATCGCGAAGCGCTCGCTGCCAACGCTTCTGCAGTAGCCTTCGGAGTTGCGACGTATGCCCAGGATTTGAGCGGGCCGAACGGCGTTCCCGTCGGCGATGCCCGGACACAGGCCAGAACCGAATGATCGACTGACCGAATGATCGACTGACCGAATGATCGACTGTGCGAGCGACCAGGAGGCCACTGTGCGAGAACGGCGGCAGCACACTGTCTGTAACTCTGAGTTACGCTTGAGTTATGGCTGATCTGTCCCCGGAGGGCACCGACACGACAGGTGCTCCTTCCTCCTCGGTTCGAGGCGTCGTCGACGTCGTCTTGAACTCTGCGGCAGAACTGAACCGTCGGCAGCAGCTCATCGACGCGCTACGACGGCTGAGGCGGGCACTACCCGGTGATCCCGGATTCGGAGACCCGCTCTCGCTGGCAGGTCCTGGCGGTGCTCGTGCCGTGGCTCGCGTCGCTGACAGATTGCTCGATCAGAAGCCGGCAGCCACTCGCGAAGTGAGCCTCGGAGCACTGCAGGTGTGGCAGGCGGCGCTGGAAAAGATGGGCCGCGGCCGCGGTGATCAAGAACTGACCATCGTCTTCACCGATCTGGTTGGCTTCTCCACCTGGTCGCTCGAAGCCGGTGACGGCGCCACGCTGACGCTCCTGCGTGCCGTGGCGCAGGCCGTGGAAACCCCGATCACCGACAACGGCGGACACGTCGTCAAACGGATGGGCGACGGTCTGATGGCCGTGTTCATTCGCCCGGATGCGGCTTTGAAGGCGGTGTTCACCGCGCAGGACGCACTCGCGGAAGTCGACCTCGACGGATACACCCCACGAATGCGCGTCGGCCTCCACACGGGTACTCCGCGCCAGATCGGCGACGACTGGCTCGGCGTCGACGTGACCATCGCCGCCCGGATGATGGGCTTGGGCGGCGACGGCAACGTCATGATGTCGGCGACAACTCTCGAGGAACTCGAAGCCGGCACCCTGGAGGATCTCGATCTCACGATCCGGCCATGGCGGCGAGGGTTTTTCGCGACCACGCCAAACGGAGTTCCCGTCGACCTGGGAATCTGGCGCGTGCGCCGGAACTAGCGCACTAAACCTGGAGCCGCCAGAGCGGGGACACCGGACCATGTCCCGCGCCGAGGTCGTACGACGCCTCGAGACACTTGGTCACCCACTCTTTGCCGAACGCCACCGCGTCCGGAACGGAATAGCCATGTGCGAGAGCGCAAGTGATCGCAGCGGCCAGCGTGTCTCCGCCGCCGTGATCGTTGCCGGTGTCGATCCGGGCACTGCTGAATTCGAGGAAACGGTCGCCGTCGAACAACAGATCGGTGGACAACTCCGAAGTACGAAGGTGGCCGCCCTTGACGATGGACCATTGAGCGCCGAGCGCATGCAACGCTTCTGCCGCTTGGCGGGCGCTCTTGTCGTCGACGACCTCGATGCCGGTGATCAACCGAACCTCGTCGAGGTTCGGAGTGACCACCGTGGCAGCCGGAATCAAGGTGTTGCGGACCGCGTCGAGAGCTTCTTCGTGCAACAGTGGATCGCCGTGCATCGACGCGCACACGGGGTCGACCACCAGCGGAATCGGTCGGTCGCGGCCGATCCCCACCTCGGCGGCAACTGCGGCTACCGCTTCTATGATCGTCGTCGAGGCCAGCATTCCCGTCTTCGCTGCGCCGACGCCGATGTCCGAGACCACGACGCGCACCTGGTCGGCGACGATCTCCGGCGGGATCTCGTGGAATCCGCTGACGCCCACCGAATTCTGGACCGTCACAGCGGCGACGGCCACACAGGCGTGTACTCCGCACATCGCCATCGTGCGGGAATCGGCTTGAATGCCGGCTCCGCCGCCGGAGTCGGTTCCGGCGATGGTCAATGCCCGAATCGGGGTCTGTCCGGCGGGGGTCAGGGGCAGCAGCTTCACGACGACGAGCCTACCGACCGGACCTGGGGAAACGGCAGCTCGGTCCGGATGGACTCGGTTTCCGGGATTTCCGCTTCCAGGATTTCCGCGTACTGACGTACGTCCGCCGAGATCCGCATCGAGCAGAACCTCGGCCCGCACATCGAGCAGAAATGTGCGGTCTTGGCGGGCTCGGCCGGTAGTGTCTCGTCGTGGAACTCCCTGGCGGTGTCCGGGTCGAGTGACAAAGCGAACTGGTCCAACCAGCGAAATTCGAAGCGCGCCTTGGACAGTGCGTCGTCGCGGGCCTGTGCATTCGGGTGCCCTTTTGCCAGGTCTGCTGCATGGGCAGCGATCTTGTAGGTGATCACACCGGTTTTCACGTCGTCTCGGTTGGGCAGGCCGAGGTGTTCCTTGGGTGTGACGTAACAGAGCATCGCCGTTCCCGCCCGTGCGATCATCGCCGCACCGATGGCGGAGGTGATGTGGTCGTACGCCGGCGCGATATCGGTAGCGAGCGGTCCGAGGGTGTAGAACGGTGCCTCGTCGCAGAGCTCTTCTTCCAGACGGACGTTTTCCTCGATCTTGTCCATGGGAACGTGTCCGGGGCCCTCGATCATGACCTGGACTCCTGCGGATTTCGCAATCTGCGTGAGTTCTCCCAGAGTGCGAAGCTCCGCGAATTGGGCGGCGTCGTTGGCGTCGGCGATCGATCCCGGTCGAAGCCCGTCACCGAGGGAGAACGTGACGTCGTATCGGCGCAAGATCTCGCACAGTTCGTCGAAGTGGGTGTAGAGGAACGATTCCTGCCTGTGGTGCATGCACCACGCGGCCATGATCGCGCCGCCGCGCGAGACGATTCCCGTGACGCGACCAGCAGTCAGAGCGATGTAACCGATTCGTACACCGGCATGCACGGTCATGTAGTCGACGCCCTGCTCGCACTGCTCGATTACCGTGTCGCGGTAGATTTTCCATGTCAGAGCGGTGGGATCTCCGTTGACTTTCTCGAGTGCCTGGTAGATCGGTACCGTGCCGACCGGTACGGGTGAGTTGCGCAGAATCCATTCACGGGTCAGGTGGATGTCCTTGCCGGTGGACAGGTCCATGATGGTGTCGGCGCCCCAGCGGATCGCCCACACCATCTTTTCGACTTCCTCTGCAACAGAGGAGGTTACGGCCGAGTTCCCGATATTCGCATTGATCTTGACGGCGAACTTCTTGCCGATGATCATCGGCTCCAGCTCGCCGTGGCGATGGTTCGCGGGAATTACCGCCCGCCCGCGAGCCACCTCGGAACGCACCAGTTCGGCTGAAACGCCCTCGCGTGCAGCGCAATAGCGCATCTCCGGGGTGATCACACCGTCTCGGGCGCATTCCAATTGCGTCCGATTGCTTTCCGGGCGTTCCCAGGTGTCCCTGGTCGTCGGGAGCCCTGCATCGAGGTCGATGTCGGCGTCCGTGTCGGTGTAAGGACCTGACGTGTCGTACAGGTCCAGATGCTCACCATTGGTGAGAGTGACGCGTCGAAGTGGGATCCGGAGAGAATCCGATTCGACGTAGTGCTTGCTACTGCCCTCGATCGGGCCGGTTGTCACAGCGGTGTGGACAGTCGCGTGAACAGCCGTACGGACAGACTTCTCCTGCATGGTGCGCTCCCTACGCCGGCATTATCCGGTCAGGTTCATCCGGTCGACGGCCCTAGCCGTCCTCTCAGCCCGCTGGTGCGAGCCCCCGTGGTGGTTGTATGAAATTTGTGCCCGCTGTCACAGCGGCACCGGGCGACTCTATCTCAACCCCGAAAAAGCGTTTCACTGCGATTGCGGTGGAGTCGTTCGCGGTGCAAAAATTGGTCGAACCCGGGACAGCGTCGTCGGTAGCTGATTCTATGAGTGGCATGGATCACAGTTATGGAGAGCGTGCGAACGCAGCAGTCGCAGATCGCGCAGTTGCAGATCGTGCCGTGGAGGTCGCCGCAATGAACGACATCGAAAACTCGAGAACCGGAACCTCACCGGAAGTCACGCTCGTGGACAATCCGTCGCACGAACGATTCGAACTGCTCTCCGACGACGAGTTGGTCGGCATCCTCGGATACCGCGACGAGGACGAGATTTCGGGGAGCGGAGCCGAAGCGGGCGACGTGGTTGCGTACATGCATACCGTCGTCAAGGAGGAGTACGGCGGGCAGGGACTGGCAGCCGTACTCGTGCAGTTCGCGATGGACTGCGCCCGTGAACGTGAATGGTCGGTGCGGCCTGTGTGCACCTACGTTCAGCGGTACCTCGGCGAGCATCCCGAGTATCTGGAACTGCTCGTCGAGGACTAGCCGCCGGAGGTTGCAAACAGACGATCAGGCTCCGAGCTTTACAACTACCCGAGATTCACGATCACAGGAGCGTGATCGCTGGCGCCCTTGCCTTTTCGCTCGTTTCGATCGATCTCGGCCGCCTCGACGCGCGCTGCGAATGCCGGAGAGCCGAGGATGAAGTCGATTCGCATGCCCTGCTTCTTCGGGAAGCGAAGCTGCGTGTAGTCCCAGTACGTGTACACACCGGGGCCGGGGGTGTACGGGCGAACGACGTCCGCGAACCCGGACTCGGTGAAGGCAGTGAACGCAGCTCGTTCCGGCTCCGACGTGTGGGTCTTGCCCTCGAAGAAAGCGGGATCCCACACGTCGTCGTCCGTGGGAGCGACGTTCCAGTCACCGACCAGTGCGATCTGCGCGTCGGGATCCTGCTTGAGCCAGCCCTCCGCGTCGTCGCGCAGTTTGGCCAGCCAATCCAGCTTGTAGGCGTAATGCGGGTCTTCCAGCTCACGGCCGTTGGGGACGTACAGGCTCCACACCCGCACACCACCACAGGTGGCACCGATCGCACGGGCCTCACGGACCGGGTCTGCCTCGGGATCCTTGTCGAACCCGGGCTGATCCTCGAATCCGATCTGCACGTCGTCCAAGCCGACGCGGGAAGCGATGGCGACACCGTTCCACTGGCTCAACCCGACGTGGGCGACCTCGTAGCCGATTTCCTTGAAGCGTTCGTACGGAAACTGCTCGTCCTTGCACTTGGTTTCCTGCATTGCCAGGACGTCGACGTCGGATCGACCGAGCCAGTCGATGATCCTGTCGGTACGGGCACGGACGGAGTTGACGTTCCAAGTAGCGATGCGCACGAGGGCAAGCCTAGCGTCAGCCGCCGACAGGATCGGTGGCGTATCGGTAGCGGTGGTGTTCGACGAATCCGAGCCGCTCGTAGAGCGCGATCGCCGCGGAGTTCTCCGCCGAAACCTGGAGGTACGCGTGCGTCGCACCGTTCTGACGACCCCAGGAGAGTAGATCTCCGCAGATCAGCGACCCGATTCCGTGACGACGGTGTTCAGGGGCGACGTGAATGCCGGTCAGTCCTACCCAGCGCTTGCCATCGGGCGCCTCGGTGAGCGCAGCGCGCCCGATGGCAAGCGTCGTGTCGGTGTTTCCGATCGCGCCGAAAGTTGCACTGCCCACGACAGCCGTGAGGACCGCCTCGACGTACGCCGGATCTCCGTGGGCGTCGTACGTCGACAGCCAGTTGTGGTCGGGGCGGTCGGCGAACGAGGTGACCGGAGGACCGAGCGGCAGCGTGACATTGCCCAGATCGGCGGCCATCACGATGGTTTCCTTCTCGCTGGTCCACCCGTCCGGAGCGGTGCCGAGTCGATCGGGGAGGAGCAGCAGGGTCGGCAGGCCGCGGTCACCGAACCACTGGCGTATCCGTTCGAGAGTGCTCGCGTCGAAGCCGGCAACCGTCCCCGCACCACCGAGCGGCAAAGCCGAATTGGCGCGGCCGGTGAAACCGTGACCGGCGCGCAGCAACCAACCGTCGATCCACGCCTGCTCGACCCCCGGCCACGCCGCAGCAGCAGCCGTTTCGAGGTTTCGAATCTCGCCGATGCGAATCGGGCGGGCCGAGAGAGTCTTGAGTGCGATCACCTGATCGGCGGAGACCTGGACCAGCCGACCGTCGCCGCTGCGGACGGCGATGGGATCGGCGCCCTCGAGGATGCCGATGACGTCGGTCATGGGATGCGAATAGCCGGGTGGGAGCTTGTATCGCAAAACCACCCGGCTACCGATCGAAATGTTGCCGTTCAGAGCGGAATTCTCAGTCTTCGTAATCGTCGTCGTCGTGACCGAACGGATCGTCGACGGTGCCCGGCGTCCAGGTCAGACCGGGCTTGCCCCAACCGGAACGCTTGATGATCTTCTTGGCGGCGCGCGCGTTGCGGCCGATCAGCACGTCCGTGTAGAGGAAACCGTCGAGATGCCCGGTCTCGTGCTGGAGCATCCGTGCGAAGAATCCGGTGCCCTCGACCTCGATCGGGTTGCCGTCGGCGTCGGTGCCGGTGACCTTCGCCCAATCGGCGCGGCCCGTCGGGAACTGCTCGCCGGGAACGGAAAGGCAACCCTCGAAGTCTTCTTCCGGGTCGGGCATCGTCTGGGGGATTTCGGACGTCTCGAGTACCGGGTTCACGACGACGCCGCGACGACGCTCGCTGCTGCGGTCGTCACCGGGGCAGTCGTAGACGAAGACTCGGAGTGAAACGCCGACCTGATTGGCCGCCAGACCGACGCCGTTGGCGGCGTCCATCGTCTCGTACATGTCTGCGATCAGTTCGGCGATCTCGGCCGGGGACTGAGTGACCGGCTCTGTCGCCTTGTGCAGTACCGGGTCGCCGACGATTCGGATGGGGAGGATAGCCATGCGGACAAGGATAGTGCGGCGCGCCCGCGTAGTTATCACGGCCCGCACACTCGATCATGGTTCAATGGTTGCTGAAGAACAGCGATGTAATTCGTTGCTCGGTCGGAACGTGGGCCGCGGGGGAAATTGTGAGTTACCTTCGGGCCAGGGGACCGGGAAACTCACGGCCGCGAGAATATCGGTCGGAAAAGAACACCGAGCATACGAGTCTCGCTGACGCCGAGCACAGCAGTCGAGGAGTGACATGGACGGCGCAACCGCGCGTAGTCGGAACCAGTCCGAAGGCACTGGCGCCGACGATTCGGTAGTAGATACAGCAGGCATGCACGAGGTGGGCGAAGACGGCCTCACCCGCCGGGAGCACGACATCCTCTCCTTCGAGCGCCAGTGGTGGAAGTACGCCGGTGCGAAGGAAGAAGCCATCAAGGAGTTGTTCGACATGTCGGCAACCCGCTACTACCAGGTTCTCAATGCCTTGGTCGATCGCCCCGAATCCTTGGCGGCTGATCCCATGCTGGTCAAGCGCCTGCGTCGTCTGCGTGCCAGCCGTCAGAAGGCCAGGGCCGCCCGTCGCCTCGGCTTCGAGGTCACCTGAATCACGCGTACATATGATCGGGCTGTCCACACACTGGCGATAAGGTCGACATCGTGAGTACCCCGAAAGAGCAGCCGTCCGGACCTCCGCTTCGCGCAATCGCCATGGTGTTGATCGCGTTGGCGATCGTGTTCATCGGTCTCGGAGCAGCCTCACTGGGTGGATCGAGCGACGGTGGATCGGGCGACGAGAACACCGCAGCAGAGCAGACCGAATCCTCGGCGTCTGCCACGACGAGCGCCACCGCACCGGCATCTGCCACTTCCAAGCCGGCAGCGACGACGCAACCCGCTTCGGGCGATACCACCACTACGTCGCGTCCCTCGGGAACTGCGACGACCACGACTTCCAGCTCCGCGAGCGGCGTCGACACGTCGAATATCAGCGTTCGAGTTCTCAACAACAGCACCGTCTCCGGTCTGGCAGCAGGCACTGCCGAGGAATTGACGGCTGCAGGTTGGAACGTCGAGGAGACGGGTAACTACAGCGAGGGCACCGTCAGTACGACGACGGTGTACTACGGATCGTCCGCGGCGGAGAAGGCAGCGGCGCAGAAGATCGCAGCTGAACTCGGAGTCACCGCAGAACCTCGATTCGCCGGCATCGCGAACGCGTCACCTGGCGTGATCGTGATCGTGACCTCCAACTGACCGGTCGTGAAGGTGGAACTGACCCGTCGGTTCCAGCTACTACACGCGCCGTTATGATCAGAAGCACTTTCTCGCCACCTCAAAGGAGCGGTTCGATGGCCCCCAGCAGCACCCGGCGTATGTCCTGGCGCGTCGTTGCCCCTGTAGTCGCGATTGCCGCTTTCGGCTTGACCGCTTGCAGTAACAGCGAAGAGCCCAGCAGCGTCCCCGGCACGACTCCTCCGGTGTGGACCGGTGCAGCCGATCCCAGCGCGCACGAAAGCGCGGGCGGCCACGGTTCCGAGACGGCTCACGCCGGCGCTTCTGCCGAGACTGTCACCGCAACGCTGAACGGCACCGACGGCGCCAAGGTCGGAACGGTCACGTTCGCGCAGGAAGGTAGCGACGTCAAGGTCACCCTCGACGCCAAGGGCCTGACCCCCGGCTTCCACGGATTCCACGTTCACCAGGTCGCCAAGTGCGAGACCAATTCCGTAGCTCCCAGCGGCGGAGAGCCGGGTAACTTCCTCTCGGCAGGCGGACACTTCCAGGCCGAGGGGCACTCGGGCCACCCGGCCAGCGGTGACCTCACTTCGGTTCAGGTCCTCGAAGACGGCACCGCCACGCTGGTCACCACGACCGACGCGTTCACCGTCGACGAACTGGTCGCAAACGGTGGAACATCCGTCATGATCCATGCCGGTGCGGACAACTTCGGCAACATCCCGACGCGTTACGCGCCGGCACCGGATCAGCAGACGCTCGACACCGGCGACGCCGGCGGACGCGTCGCTTGCGGTGTCATCACCAAGAGCTGACAAACTCACCTGAGTTTTGCATCACTTCCGGCGACTACCACGCAGTAGCCAGCACGGTGTTTTTACCGACACTGTGATTGGATTCTCTGCGTGGTAGTTCCATTTCCAGGTTCGCCGCGCCCGACGCTGGGCGTGGAGTGGGAGATCGCGCTGGTCGATCGCAAGACCAGAGATCTCTCCAACACAGCAGCCGAGGTGTTTTCGGCGGTCGAAGAGCTTGCCGGCTCGGAAACCCCGCACATCACCAAGGAACTACTGCGAAATACCGTCGAACTCGTCACGGGTATTCACTCGACGGTCGGCGAGGCGATGAGTGATCTCGACAGGTCACTGGATCTGCTTCGCCGCGCTGCGAATCCGCTCGGCGTCGACCTCATCAGCGCGGGCACGCACCCGTTCGCGCAATGGTCGACGCAGCTGGTCACCCGGACACCCGACTACGACGAACTCATCGAACGCACGCAGTGGTGGGGTCGGCAGATGCTGATCTGGGGCGTGCACGTTCACGTGGGTGTCTCGTCCGCGGATCGCGTTTTCCCGATCATCAACGCACTGCTGCAGCGCTATCCGCACCTGTTGGCGCTGTCGGCGTCCTCGCCGATGTGGGCCGGTGTGGACACCGGCTATGCATCCAATCGCGCGTTGATGTTCCAGCAGCTGCCCACCGCCGGCCTTCCGTACCAGTTCGAGAACTGGGCCGAATACGAGTCGTTCATCGACGACCAGATGAAGACCGGTGTGATCACCAAGATCGGCGGCATGCACTGGGACATCCGTCCCGCGCCGAAGTGGGGAACCATCGAGGTCCGGGTGTTCGACGGCGTCTCGACACGCGCTGAACTGGGTGCTCTCGTTGCTCTGGTCCACTGCCTCATCGTCGATCTGGACCGCAGACTGAGTGCCGGTGAGACTCTGCCGAACATGCAGCCGTGGCACGTCAAGGAAAACAAGTGGCGCGCAGCGAGATACGGACTGGACGCCGAGATCATCCTCGACTCCGACGCAAACGAGTGCCTCGTCACTGACGATCTGGATCGCCTGCTCGACGACTTGGCGCCGATAGCGGTCTCACTCGGCTGCGCGGACGAGTTGGCGTCGGTGGCGGACATTCCCCGTCGCGGTGCCTCCTACCAGCGTCAACGCCGTGTCGCGGAAGCGACGGGCGGCGATCTGGTTGCGGTAGTCGACGCATTGGTCGCGGAGTTGGGTACTTAGAGCACTCCGTGTTGCCGATGGTTTCGTAGGGTCGAAATACGGGCATACAGACCGATTGTCCAGTCTGCGTCCATATTCGGTTCACACGGCGTTTACTATTGTCCGGTGTTGATAGACAGTTGGTCCCAACGAGGGGGCGTACCCGGACAGTCGGATCGTTCGTGGTCGAGTTCTCATCGACTCCTTCTGATCGGCACAGCAGCATTGACCGTGCTGGTCCTGGGTGTGCAGGCGTTCGCGTCGTACAAGGGCTATCTCGGTCCGGTGGAAAGCCTGTTCGGCGACTACTTCCTCGTTCCTCGCTCGGCGACCATGCCCTGGGTGGGTCTCGCTCTCGCGCTGGTTGGACTGAACAACAAAGAACGCATCTACGCGGTATCCGCGGCCGTTGTCATCGACGTGGTCGTCGGCGCGATCCGCTGGTTCTCGGGTGGACCGCTGACTATGGGCACCGGCGGCACCTGGGTACTGACGGCCATCGCGGTGTACGCGGTGTGGAAGTTGTCCGGCGAGCGTCGACTCAGCGTTCTGCACGGCGTCGCTCTCGGCGCGTTGCTCATCATCGCCGCCAAGGTTGCCGAGACGTGGCTGGAGATCACCATTCTCGTCGGTACCGACGTGTGGGACGAGTACGTGTTCCTCGCCGACCAGGCTCTCGGAAATCCGTCGTGGGTGATGGGCCAGATCGTCGACGCCATGGGCCCCGTCGGTGCAGCAGCCCTCGACTGGATCTACGTCGAACTGCCGGTCGCGGTGATCGTGGTTGCTCTCTATCAAGTACGTAAGGGATGGCCGTCGCATCACCTGCTGCGCACGTTCCTGCTCATCGGGCTGATCGGCCCGATCTTCTACGTCCTGTTCCCGGTGGTCGGCCCGGTGTTCGCCTTCGGTCCGCGTGGGTTCGGATTCCAGATCGGTGACTACTGGCCGAACATCGTGCCCAACTTCGACTTCGCATCACCGTCGTCGCTGCCGTTCGACGACGCCGCACCGCGAAACTGCATGCCGAGCCTGCACACCGCGTGGGCGGTCGCATTGTTCATCCACTCGCGCAGCGGGCCGTGGTGGATTCGCAGCCTGGGATCGTTCTGGCTCGTTGCGACCCTGACCGCGACGCTCGGTTTCGGATTCCACTACGGCGTCGACCTCATTGCCGGTGCCGTCCTGTGCTTGACCCTCGATGCGGCGCTACGGGATCCTGAGCGAGGCTGGGGGTGGTTCCGAGTGCGTCTGTTGATCGGTGGCTCGGCACTACTCGCGGGGTTGTTGCTCTCGTACCGGTTCGCTGCGGTGCAGATGGCCGAGTACCCGGCGATCTTCGGGCCGCTGCTGATGGCTGTCCTGGTTCTCATGTCGGTCGCGTACTTCGCCACCTTCTTCGCCCGCCCCGGCACTGCACTTGCGGTGTGGGGCGAGCGCGACGGCGAGTGGGATGCCGCTACAGGAGAGAGTCCGGGTCTTCCAGCTCGTTGATCTTCATGAGGTCGTCCTCTTCGCGCTGTTCGCGGTAGGCGACTCGGCCGACGCTGTGCGCGATCACGGGCGCGGTCAGCAGCGTGAAGATGCCCACCAGGACCAACATCCAGATGTCGACGCTCCCACGAAGCAGAAACACGGCACCCATCAGAACCAGGATAAGTCCGACCACCTGAGGTTTCGTGGCCGCGTGCATACGACGCAGGGTGTCGGGGAAGCGAACGATTCCCACCGCGGCGGTCAGCGCGAGCAGCGCGCCGAGGAAGATGGAGATGGCCCCGATCGTGTCGAGGATGTTGCCGATCACTGGTCACTCACCCGGAAGCGCGCGACGGACACGGAACCGATGAAGCCGACCAGTGCCAGCGCCACGATCGCGGGAACGATCGTGGTGTCTTTGCTGTACGCGGCCCAGACGGCGAGTCCACACATCGAGACCGCGATGATCGTGTCCAGAGCGACGAGGCGGTCGAGTGAGCTCGGACCGTCGAGCAATCGGAACGTGGTCAGTACGGCGGCGATCAGCAGAATCACTCCGGAAATGATCAAGATCGTGGTGATGAACCCGTTCATGGTTGGTCCTCCTGCCGGGGTGCATCGAATTCGTAGTCGCGCTGGTGCCACGGGCTGGGTTGCCAGTCCGAATCACGTTCGAACGACGCGATGAACAACCGCTCGAGATCCTCCACCGAGCGGTAGAACGCGCTGACGGCTTTCTGCGATCCGACGTCGAGCACGTGGACGTAGACGATGCGCCGGTTCTGGTCGATCTCGAGAACCATGGTGCCCGGGATCAGGTTCAGTACGTCGATGCACAGCGTGAGAACCAGGTCGGACTTGATCCCGAGTTGGTAACGCAGAACTCCGGTGACCGGCGGCGGCGACGGACGGATCGCCAGCCACGCGACCTGGATACTCGACTGGATCGCGTAGTACACGATCATCCACAGCAGGCGCAGAATCGACAACAGATGTACCCGACCCTCGACCGGTACGCGAGGGAGGGGAAGCAGGACCATGATGATCAGGCCGACGGCGAGTCCGCCGAAGATGTTGCCGAAACTGATGTTGCCCCACAACAGGATCCATACGACCATCAGCCACAGCAGGATCCCGACGCGGAGTACCTGTTCGCGTTTCATCGCGGAGCCTCCTCGGTGTTCGGGACATCGCTGTTCGGGGCATCGGTACTGGGAGCTACAGCAGGGTCGTCTGCAGCGACGGGAGCTTCGTCGACCGGCACGGATCGGTGGTTGCCGAGAACCGCGTCGATGTAGATGGACCGGTCTTGCAGATCCTTCGCCGCTCTGTCGCTGATGTCGATGATCCGGCCTGCGAACACCGTCAGTGCCAGGCCGACGATGACGAGTCCGACCGTCGGAATCAGCATGAAGACCGGAATCTTGCCGACGTCCTCGCGGTCGACGAACGCGATGTCCTCTTCGGACTCGTCGATCAGTGCTGACGGGCTGACGTCGGCGAGGTCACCTTCGGGCGCGTCGGCGCGGGCTCGCCAGAAGGCCTTGGTCCACACGCGGGCGACGGCGTAGAGCGTCAGCAAGCTGGTGATCGTGCCGCCGGCGACGAGGATCCAGGCCAGCGCGCTGGCGTCGGCCGCACCGGCCTGCAGGAGCGCGACCTTGCCGATGAAGCCCGAGAACGGCGGGATACCACCGAGATTCAGTGCCGGGATCAGGAAGACGATCGCGAGGATCGGGCTGGCCGCAGCCAGACCGCCGAGACGGCGCAGCGACGACGACCCGGCTTGTCGTTCGATCAGACCCACGACGAGGAAGAGCGTCGTCTGCACGATGATGTGATGGGCGACGTAGTAGATCGCGCCGGACAGCCCGGACGTCGTGGACAGTGCGATACCGAAGATCATGTAACCGATATGGCTGACCAGTGTGAACGAGAGCAGACGTTTGATGTCGCTCTGCGCGATGGCACCCATGATGCCGACCACCATCGTGAGCAGACCGCACACCATCAGTACGTTGTCGAGTTCTCCTTGCGGGAACAGCAACGAGTGCGCGCGGATGATCGCGTACACACCGACCTTGGTGAGCAACCCGGCGAAGACGGCAGTGATCGGTGCGGGCGCGGTCGGATACGAGTCCGGTAGCCACGCCGACAGCGGGAAGACCGCAGCCTTGATGCCGAACGCCACGAGCAGGACAGCGAAGATGGCGGTTCGTGTGCCCGGCGGAATGTTGTCGAAGCGCAGGGCCATGTCGGCCATGTTGAGGGTGCCGGTCGCCGCATAGGCGAAGGCGATGCCCGCCAGGAAGATCAGCGAGGACACCATCGAGACCATCACGTACGAGACACCGGCCCGAACGCGGTCGGCGCTGGCACCGAGCGTCAGGAGCACGAAACTCGCGGCGAGCAGGACCTCGAATCCGACGTACAGGTTGAAGAGGTCACCGGCGAGGAACGCGTTCGAGATACCGGCGGTCAATGCGAGATAGGTCGGCAGGAAGATCGAGACCGGCTGGGCCTCGCTACCGTCGCGAATACCCTGACCGATCGCGTAGATCATGACGGCGAGCAACACCACCGACGAGACCACGAGCATCATCGCCGAGAGACGGTCGACGACGAGTGTGATGCCGATGGGGGAGTCCCAGCCGCCGACCTGAACGGCCGTCGTACCGTCGCGGTCGGCGAGGTAGAGCAGCAAGCCAGACACCGCGACGACGCCGATGAGCGCGATCAGTGTGATGACACGCTGGAAACGCGGACGTCGGCCGACAACCAGCGTCGCAGCTGCGGCCAGCATCGGGATCAGGACGGGCAGGGGCGCAAGGGCTCCCATCAGGTTGTCCGAGATGGTCATGCGCCGCCACCTCCCTCGATCTTGGTCTGGCGAGCGTCTTTGCGCCGCTTCTCGGATTCCTTCTTACGAGCAAGGTCGGTGGCCCAGTCGGGTACCGGTTCGTCCTCGAAGTCGCCGTCGTGGAGGTCGTCGTAGCATTCGATGTCCTCGAGGTTGACCAGTTGTTCGAGGGGAATAGGGTTGCCGTCCTTGTCGAATGCGTCGCCGCCGATGCTCGGGGCACCGGTGACCGGGTCGTCGGAGCGGTCGTGGTCGGGAGCGTCGGCAGGCAGGCGCCGCTTGAGGATCTTGGTGTCCTCGGGATCGTCCTCGACGGCGTCGGCGGTGTTGATCTTGTAAGACCGGTACGCCAGTGCCAGAACGAAGCCGGCGATACCCATCGTGATCACGATGGCCGTCAGGATCATGCCCTGGGCGAGCGGATCCGCTATCTCCTCGTGGACCGAATCTCGGCCGACGATGGGCGGATTCCCGTCCGATCCACCTACGGTCAGGATCAAGAGGTTGATGGCGTTACCGAATAGAAGTAGACCGAGGAGCATCCGGGTGATGCTTCGTTCGATCAGCAGGTAGACACCGGCCGACGTGAGGACGCCGATCAGGATCAGCATTCCGATATTTGCGCTCATGGTGCTTTCACCTCGATTTCTGCGTCGAGGCGGGCGCCGAGACTTCGGAGTACGTCCAGGACCAGGCCGACCACGATGAGGTAGACGCCCAGGTCGAAGAACAGTGCGGTGACCAGTTTGACGTGGCCGATGAGCGGGAGCGTGAACTCGAAGACAGCCGACGAGAGTGCCGGAGCGCCGAGGAACAGCGACACCAGGGCGGTGCCCGCGGCCAGTGCCAAACCGAGGCCGAGAATCTTGCCCGCGTCGATGGGTACGGCTTCACCGAGTTCGTAGCGGCCACCGGCGAGGTAACGCAGCACGAGGGCGAGGCCGGCCGTCAGGCCTCCGGCGAAACCGCCGCCGGGGGCATTGTGACCGGAGAAGAAGAAGTAGATCGACAACACCATGATGGTCGGGAAGATCAACCTCGTGGTGACCTCGAGAACCAGCGAACGGTGTCGAGGATCGATGAGGTCTCCGCCGCGCAACCACGTCGTGTCCGAGTTGGCCGCTGCCTTGTCGACGATGACGGAGGGGGCGTCCGCGACTCGCGGCGCGATGCCGAAGCGGCGGTTGCGGAACACGAGGCTGGCGACGCCGGTTGCCGCGACCAGCAGGACCGAGATCTCACCGAGCGTGTCCCATGCGCGGATGTCGACGAGTAGGACGTTGACGACGTTCTTGCCGTTGCCCAGGTCGTAGGCCGCGTCGGGAAGCAGTTCGTAGATCGGACGAGTGTTTCGGGCATTGGTCGCGAAGGCCGCGATGGTGGTGACGGTGATACCGACGGCGACGGCGAGTGCCGCACGCGGCCACTTGAAGCCGATTGCCTTGCTCTCGTCGACCTCTGCGGGGAACTTCCGCAGTACCAGCACGAAGATCACGAGGGTCAAGGTTTCGACGAGGAACTGGGTCAGCGCGAGGTCGGGTGCGCCGTGCAGCGCGAACAACACGCCGCAGCCGTAGCCGGTGAGTCCGACGAGGATGACGCTGGCGAGTCGGTTGCGCATCAGCGTCGCGGCGATGGCGGCCGAAATCATCATCAGCGCGATAGTGAACTGGATGGGTGAATCCCACATCCGAAGGTCGACTCCGCCGCCATCGGTGTCGATGATCAGCAGGAACAGTGGCACCACGACCAGCGTCGCGAGAATCGTCGACTGCGTGCGGGGGAGCGAACCACGCTGAGTGGCACCGGTCAGGCGCATCGAGATGGTGTCCATGCCGCGCAGGGTCGCGTCGTAGATGCGGTCGGCGTTGCCGAGCGGCGGGTGCTCGAAGTGCAGGCGGCTGATCTGACGCTGCGCGATGTAGAGCGCGATGCCGCCGGCGATGACGATGCAGGTGAGCAGCAGTGGAGTGTTGAATCCGTGCCACAGCGCGAGGTGGTAGTCGGCGTGAGGTCCGGGGGCCAGTGTGGTCGAGTACGGCGTCAGCAACTTCTCGAGTTGGGGCGAGAGAATGCCGGCGGCCAGACCGAGAACCGCGAGTAGGCCGGGCGCGAACAGGAACAGCCAACCCGGCTTGTGCATCTTGCTCACGGCCGGACTCGGCTTGCTCAAGGTCTTGCGTCCGAAGGCTCCCCAGATGAACCGGACGCTGTAGCCGACGGTCAGGATCGAGCCCAACACGATCACCGTGACGACGGCGATCGACGACCAGTGGCCGAGCGCGTTCGTTTCGAGAACTGATTCGAGTGCGGCTTCCTTGCCGACGAATCCGAGTAGCGGTGGTAGACCGGCCATGCTGGCGGCAGCGAGGCTCGCGATGATCGCGAGAGCGGGTGCCGCTTTACCCAGGTGAGCAAGTTTGCGCAGGTCACGGGTGCCGGTGGTGTGATCGATGATGCCAACGACCATGAAGAGTGCGGCCTTGAACATCGCGTGCGCCACGACCATCGTCATGCCGGCCAGGGCGGCGTCACGCGTGCCGATGCCGACCAGGACCATCATGAAGCCGAGTTGGCTGACGGTTCCGAAGGCGAGGACGAGTTTGAGGTCGTACGCGCGCATGGCTCGCCAACCGGCGAGGATCATCGACAGCAGACCCAAACTGATGATGGTGATGCGCCACGGCGGCGAATCGGCGTACCCGGGAGCCAGACGCGCGACGAGGTAGATACCGGCCTTGACCATTGCTGCCGCGTGAAGATAACCGCTGACAGGGGTGGGTGCGGCCATCGCACCTGGCAGCCAGAAGTGCAGGGGCACGATTGCCGATTTGGAGAGCGCACCGATCAGGATCAAGACGATCGCGACGGACGGGAGCCACCCCGTCGGCGGGTTCGCGACCAGTTCGGACAGGTTGTAGCTGCCGCCGACCTGGCCGAGGATGATCATGCCGACCAACATCGCCAGACCACCGGCGGTGGTGACCAGCAGTGCCTGGGTCGCGGCGCGGCGACTGGTGGCGCGTTCGGCGTAGTGACCCACGAGCAGGAACGACAAGACGGTCGTCAGTTCCCAGAACACGTAGAGAAGCAGCATGTTGTCGCTGGTCACGAGTCCGAACATGGCACCCGCGAAGGCGACCATCTCGGCGGCGAAGATGCCGAGTCGAGGTTCGTCGTCGTTGAAGTAGCGGGCGCAGTAGATCAGGATCAGCGTGCCGACGCCCAGGACGAGCACGGCCATGATGGCGGAAAGCGCGTCGAATCTGAAGTCGATGTCCATCGACAGGCCGGGAACCCAGGTGATGTGCAGCGTCTCGACGGTGCCCCATTTGTCGATGACCCAGCCGAGGCTGGCGAAGGGGACTATCGCGAGGGGGAAGAAGCCGTTTCGCCCTAACCTGCGCACCACAAGCGGAGCCAAGAGGGCGGCAACGGCATGGGCAAGCAAGATAGCGAGCAAAAGGCACTCCGTCGTGTTGTCAGCGGGCGGCGGGGTGTCCGAACAAAATCGAACCTATCGGATTAACGAGACAATTCACCTAGTCGGAGAGGTTGTCTTTGCGTACATATTACCGGGCGTGGCAGTTTCGATGTGCAGCGAGTCGATTCGGACATCATCGGCACTCGCTGATACACGTAGGTTGGACGACGTGAATTCGTCGACTCCCACCACGATCATCCGTACCGCCGCCCTTGCGCACATTCGTGACCGCAAGCTGATCCAGACCCGGTCCGTGGGCAAGACCGCGTTCTACATGGCCGGCGGAAAGATCGACCCGGGTGAGACGCCCGAGCAGGCACTGCACCGCGAAATTCGGGAGGAACTCGACGTCGATCTGGTCGACGGGACGGTCACGTTCCTCGACGTCTTCGAGGCTCACGCTTTCGGACATTCCGCGGACACGGGCCTGCACATGAGTTGTTATCTGGCGGAGATGGCCGGAGACCCGCGCCCGACCAGCGAGATCGCCGAGTTCAGCTATTTCACGCTCGCCGAGTACGCAGCGATGGACGAGGTGGCGCCGGGATCACTCAAAGTGTTCCATCGCCTGGCGTCGATGGATCTGATCGACTGATCGGCGGAGGTACGGATCGATTGACTCGCCCCAAGCGCAGACTTGCATAGGCGCAGACGGCCACGATGATCAGTGCCAAGGCGTCGAGTATCAGGATGTCGGTCGAGATTTCGAACGGGCCGACCGTCGTGATGCCGTTGAAGGGCTTGTTCTCGTCGAGCGGCGTGTACGCGGTCCATCCGTAGTCGAACTGCGGATAGACGAGCAGGGCCAGCGCCGTCGGGCCGAAGATGACACCGAGTCCGACGAGGGCTCGTGACGCTCCGGTCCGCGGTGGCTCTCGGTACATCGCGCTGGCGATCGCGTACGTGACGACCGCAGAGGTGAAGGCGACAAGAAGATCGCTGATCGTGAGAACGTCACCGATCTTCGGCGACGGCGACGTGGCGTAGCTGACGATCCCGGCGACCGTCACCGTCAGGAGCAATCCGTAGCCGACGACCCGCGAGGGAGCGATCGCGCCGATTGCTGCCGCGGCGACGATGACGACTCCGATCACGACGGCGGTGGAGGCGGGGGTCTTCGACCACTCCATGGCCTCGGTTGCGGGACGGTTCGCCGAAACCGCCGCCAGAGTTGCGACGGCGGCGGTACACATCAGCAGGATTCGACCGCCGTCGCCCAGCACCCGCGCGCAGATCACCGTGATTACGAGCGCGACGAGTAGAAGGGGTACGGCCGCCGTGACGGTGGTGATCTCGAACCACCAATTTGCCGCGACCCCGAAGAGAGTGAGCACCGCCGCGATAGTCACCGGCCGAACGGCCATCCGTTCCTTGGGGTGGTCCTTGTCGAAATCGTGGAACCAGAACGCGGCGACGCAGGCGGCGGCCAAAGCGAGCGCGAGAAGTGTTGCCCCCAACACTGGTGGTTGAAACTGGTTGGTGTTGTCGGCGATGTAGTCCGCGTACCGCCGAGGAATTGCGTCTTCGTCCAGGAGTGAATCCGAGACATGCACAGCCACAATCGTTCCCGCGACCGAGGCAGCTCGAACCCGGGGAGCGGCAGCAACCGTCACCGCGCCGACAGCGACTCCCGCACCGACGGGCGAGAGTGCCTCGAAGTTGTGATCGTAGAGCCCGGGCAGTTCGAGTAGGAGGCCGCCGAAGACCGTCATGGCCGCGGTCCGCAATCGGCAACGGGCCATCATCGCGGCTGTCCCGACCGCGACCACAGCCAAGACGCCGGCGCCGATGGTCGAGATGGACCAGAATCGGTCGCCCGTCGAAATCGACGTCGACTGGCTGTTCACGAACGGTGCCAAAGCGACGACGGTGACGACGAATGCCGTCACACCACTCAGTGCGACGAGCAGCGTCCTGCGGGCGATGGGCACTGCTCCAAAATAGTCAATCCGGTACCAGTTGCACCGCAATAGGAGGTCTCAGTCCGGTGACGGTGTGTCAACGGGGCTGCGGCGGCGGAGCGCGATCCCGGTGGCGACGACGACTACACACATCAGGAGTGCCGCGCCGTCGGAGCGTGGCGGATCTTCAGTTGCATCGACGATAACGAACGCGGCGTCGGCTCGGAAGGCTGCGTCGGGCTCGGTTGCGTCGACGTAGGCTCGCAGTCCGGACTCGTCCTGCAAGTACGTCGATGACGGATCGTGCTTGACGTACGTTGACGACACTGTTTCGATCTCGTGCTGCCCGATCGACATGAAGACCAGGGCAGTGAAAGGAACCGTCAACCCCAGCGCCCCGATGACGGGATTCGACGGCAGAACGGATCCGAGCAGCAATCCCGACCCGACGCCCAGCGCGACGATGCGGAGCAGCAGAGCCAGTTCGTGTTCGCCGTCGAAGATCCACTCCGACAACGGGATCGCAGCCAGTAGAGCCAGACCTGCGATCGTGCGATCCCGGTGTCGAGAACGCGACAACCCGAAGACGACCGCGATGATCGCGAGGGCAGCGATCACCAACGGCGAGGTTCGGTCACCGTCGAGAAAGAAGCGGTCGGTCAGATCCGCGAACACCGTCGTGGCGGCGGCTCCAACAGCGGTTGCAGCCCAAAGGAATCCGCCACTTCCTGAAGTTGTGTCCAGTCTCCTCACACAGAACCAGGTCAGGGTGAGGACGGCGACGGTGGACGCGACCATGACCAGCCAACCCGAAAACGTCGGTGGGTTCTCTTGCCGGTCGACGACCGAACTCAGAATCCGTTGGGTGATGGCGAGGCCGGTGACAACTGCCAGAGCGGCTGCGGCGACGCCCGGTTCGCTTTCGCTGATCCGCAATTCGGAGTCGTCTGTCACTGCGCACGCCACTGCGCAGATCAGGGTCAGCAACAGAAGTGCCCAGGCAGGTTCGCCGATGGACGACGTGCTGACGGGTATCAAATCGCCGGTGGACGATTGCGCGGCCAACCACGTCGACACCACGCCAATGATCAGCAGGTTGCGTCCGAGGCGGCTGTCCCACGATGCGGCGACAGCGCCGCCCAGGATGAGTCCGGCTGCAATGGTTTTGGCGAAACCCAGAACGCTCAGCAGATCAAGACCGACTTCTTCGGCGACGAGGAATCTGATCAGAATCAACACGACGACGCCCGAGTACACAAACGCCCACGCACGCCTGCGAGAACCGCGGTGCTGGAGATACGCGCAGGCCCCTACGGCGACGATGGCACCCACCACGACGCTGGTGGATTGGCTGCTGATCCATTGGTCGATCTTCGACTGCGGTTCGGTAACAGGCCATCTCATTCGCGCTGGGTTCGTCAGCGCCAGGGCGGCAAGGATTCCCGAGAGAAAGGCCGCGAGGGCGCCGGTCCATGACCGGAGGTCGATGGTCATCGGTCTGTCCCGATCAGGCGGTCTCGGTGGGTTCCGATACCTCGACGGGTGGGTGGGATCGTCGAAGGATCGCCGCACCACAGAAGCCGATGATCAGGGCGAAGAGGATTGCAGCGCCGACGGTCTGAGGGGTGACGTAGTCGATGGTGATGCCTATTCCGCGTCCGAATAGTCCTCCGTTGGCGCTGACGTGCGCCGGGATGGGAAGTTCCATCAATCGCTGAATGTCTGCCGCTGTCAACTCTGGCGGCGCGGTGAGCTGATCGGTGAGAATGGCGATCGACGAGAAGGTCATCGCGGCAAAGGGAATGGCGAGTCCGAGTGTGGCGTCGACGAGGCTGCCGGGAGCAAGGGAACCGAACAGCAAACCGGCGGCGAGGCCCAGCGCGGCGATCTTCAGCGCGATTGACCAGACGCCGTGCGCGGAGTCGAAGGGCAGTAGTTCTGACAGTGGAACCGCAACGAGAACGGCGATGGGCACGAAGTGTGGCACCTGCTTGTGCAGCCTCAATCCGACGGCGACCGGAAGGGCCGCGAAAAGCACCAGTACCCAAGGGGACTTCAGGTCTCCCCAGTGGCCGGAACCCTTCGCGATGTCGACGAAGAGCGGGGCCGACGCAGCGGCCAGTGCGGTTGCCGCCCAGAGGAACTTGCCACCAGCACCGGAGGCGTCGCCGAGGCGGTAAGCGGCGATCCACGTCAAGGCGAGCGCAGCGCCTGCCGCCAAAACCATGACGATCCAGGCGGTCGCCTCGGACGCGTATTGCTGGCGGTCGATCACGGCGCCGAGCACTCGATGCCCGATCGCCAGCGCGGTGATCACCACGAGAGCGATGCGGATTTCACCCGAGTCCGGCTTGCGAATCCGGAAGCCGGCTTGCGCGGTCACTGCACAGGCGATTGCTGCTGCGGCCGTGGCGCCGATCAGCCACCACGACGGCTCACCCACCGAAGACGTCGTCATCCTGGCTGTCCCACCGGCGAACGTGCGGATCGCGAGGAAGGTGGCGAGCATACCGAGGAGTGTCGCGTTCTTCGTGGCAGTGCGGTCCCAACTGACGGCAACCACGCAGCCCAGAATGGTGCCGGCTGCAACACTTTTGACGATGATCAAGGCGATCAGCAGGTCCAGTGACGCAACTTCGGGTACGACTGCCCGAACGATCGCGATGACGGCGACGCCGGCGGCGATCGCGATCCACGCCGCCCGACGGGACCCGCGACGTTGTGAGAGGGCGCAGGCAAGCACGGCGATCACGGCGCCGAGTCCGACAGCAGTCGGTCCGCTGCTGATCCAGCGATCTACTTCCGACGGGGAGGCCACGATGGCCCAGTCGCGAAGAACGGGATTGGTCAGGGCCAGCGCCGCGAGTATCCCGGACAGGAGTGCAGCGACGGTGGTGAGGATCGCTCGAAGGTCGAGTGGCATCGGGCCAACCTATCGCGGCGCCGCAACATCGGTCGTGGGCGGCGTGAGTGCCGGAAACCAGATGTCGGTGAGAACGTCTGCTGCGACGTCCGCACCCGCGGTGATTGCGCCCTGTTCCGCCCAGCGAATGAAGAAGCGCTCGATCTGTGTCAGCAGGAGTTCGACCCGGAGTTTTGCCTCGTCGTGTCGGCTCTGCGGCCAGCGGGCCAGGTACGACGGCATCGCGTTGGGCAGTGCAGAGATGCCTTCGCGGGCCAGTGTCCGGAATTCGGGTTCGAGGACCATGGCCTCGTCCCATGCCCGCATCATGTGGTGGTGATCGCGGCACCAGTCGAGAGCGCGGTTGATCCAGCCGGCGAATTCTTCGCGCGAACCGGAATCGAGTACGTGGTCGAGATCCTGGAATATCGCGAGCGTGCTGGATACGACCGTGTTCGAGCCGAGGGCCTTGAGTATGTCGATCTTGCCGGGGAAGTGCAGGTAGAAGGTGGCGCGGCTGCAACCGACCCGGCCGGCGATGTCCTCGACGGTGACAGCCGCGTATCCGCGTTCGGTGAAGAGCGCGCCGGCGGCATCCACGAGGTCTGCGCGGGTTCGCTGCTTCTGCTTCTCTCGCAGCGTCAGTCTGCCGGAGGTATCTGTCATTACCGGGATCCTAGTGCCGCGGGGGCTCTCACGGGTCAGTTGCACGAGACTCTCCGTCTTTCACTTGACAGCCCGTTAGTGAAAGCTACTCTGTGGTGTAGCGCACAATCGACCGATCAGAGGACGCCATGACCATCTCGGACACAACTCGCACGCCTGACCTACCGGCCGGATTCGACGTCACCGATCCTGCTGTCCTCGGGGAGCGGATCCCTTTCGAGGAATTCGCCGAACTGCGTCGAAGCGCGCCCGTGTGGTGGTGTGAGCAGCCGCCGACCGTTGGTGGATTCCAGGACGAGGGCTACTGGGTGGTCTCGCGTCACGCTGACGTCAAAGAGGTCAGCCAGCGCAGCGATGTGTTCTCGAGCTGGGAGAACACCGCGATCGCGCGTTTCGCCGACGACATGCCACGTGAGGCCGTCGAGATGCTCCGGCATCTTCTGCTCAACAAGGATGCGCCGGAGCACACCAAGCTCCGCAAGCTGATTTCGAAGCTGTTCACGCCGCGCGCGATCAACGGCATGCGCGACGAATTGGATCGTCGTGCGCGCAGCATCGTCGACACGGCTGTGAGCGAAGGCCCGGGCGACTTCGTGAAGCAGGTTGCCAGCGAGCTGCCGCTCCAGGCGATCGCGGATCTGATCGGTGTACCGCAGGACGATCGGGACAAGCTGTTCAAGTGGTCCAACGAGATGATGGGCTACGACGACCCGGAATACCAGGGTGATCCGGCAGTCGCGTCCACCGAGGTCCTCGGATACGCGTACCAAATGGCAGACGCGCGTCGTACCTGTCCGGCAGATGACATCGTCACCACACTGGTCCAGGCCGACATCGACGGCGACGCTTTGAGCCCGGAGGAGTTCGGGTTCTTCGTGCTCATCCTGGCGGTCGCAGGGAACGAGACCACCCGCAACGCCATCACGCACGGAATGATCGCGTTCCTGGACAACCCCGAGCAGTGGGAGCTGTACAAGAAGGAACGTCCCAAGACGACGGCCGACGAGATCGTCCGGTGGGCGACACCCGTCACCGCCTTCCAGCGCACCGCGCTCGAGGACACCGAGCTGGCAGGAGTGTCGATCAAGAAGGGGCAGCGCGTGGTGATGCTGTACAGCTCCGCGAACTTCGACGAGGACGTGTTCGATAACCCGATGACGTTCGACATCACTCGTAACCCCAATCCGCACTTGGGCTTCGGCGGAACGGGCGCGCACTTCTGCATCGGTGCAAACCTCGCTCGCATGGAGATCGACTTGATGTTCAATGCGATTGCCGACAACGTCCCGGACATCACCAAGATCGGTGATCCGCGCCGTCTGCGCTCGGGTTGGATCAACGGCATCAAGGAGTTCCAGGTCGATTACAAGAGCACAGGCTGCCCGGTCGCTCACTAGAGTCGGTAGGTGAGAGGTACACCCCACGATCTCGAGGAGCCACCGCATGACTTCGATCAACGACAAGGCAACTGCTCTATTGGCGTTGCACCAGCCAGGTAACCCGGTCATTCTACCGACGGTCTGGGACGCGTGGTCGGCGAATCTTGCGGTGGCTGCCGGTTTTGCAGCCCTGACGGTGGGCAGCCACCCGGTTTCCGATTCCATCGGCAAGCCGGACAACGAGGGCATCACCTTCGACGAACTTCTGCACCGGATCAAGCAGATCACCGGTGCGGTCGACGCCCCGATCTCGGTGGACATCGAGGGTGGTTACGGGCTCGAGCCGGCAGTTCTCATCGACGGGTTGATCGATGCCGGCGCTGTCGGACTCAACATCGAGGACACCGTCCACAGTGAAGGCGGACGCTTGCGTGAGGCGCAGGAGCACGCCGACTTTGTGGGTGGGCTTCGTCAGGCCGCCGACGCAGCCGGAGTTCACGTTGTCGTCAACGCGCGCACCGACCTGTTCGTGAAGCAGGTCGGTGACGAGTCCGATCGTGTCGATCGCGCCATCGCACGCCTCAAGCTGGCGGCCGACGCCGGCGCCGACGTTCTTTACCCCGTCGGGCGGCATGACGACGCGACCCAGCGCCGCCTGACGTCCGAACTTCCACTTCCGATCAATGCGATCGGAATCCCGGACCAGGACGATCCGGCAAGTTTCGGTCCGCTCGGAGTGGCACGTGTGAGCTTCGGTCCGTTCTTCCAGATGGCATTGGCCAACCGTGCGAACGAGATCTTGGGACGCTGGAAGTAAGAATGCAGACACTGATGTCGCCCGGCCCGCTTCTCGACGATGGCGGACATTTGGTCGAGACGGGTTGGGCCCCATCGGAGATTCGCAAGTATCGACGCTCTGCGATCACCGTTCCGAAGTTCCGGATCAAGGAGTGGGACTACTACTGCGTTCTCACTGCGGATTACGGCATCGCGTTGACCGTCGCCGACAACGGGTACATGGGCTTGCTCGGAGTCTCCTGGCTCGATTTCCGAACACCACACGAGATCACCGAAAACGTGATGCTGCCGTTCCCGATGGGAAGGCTCGGTCTGCCCGAAAGCGCGGACGACGGTGATGTGGTGGTGTCGAAAGGTAAAGCTCGCTTCGAGTTTCGCCATGTGGACGGTGGGCGCCACCTGATTGTCGACTACCCGGCTTTCGACGGTGGGCGAGGCCTTCATGCCGATTTGTTCCTGGCGAGTCCTGTCGATGACCGGATGGTGATCGCTACACCGTTTCCGAAGGCGTCCCGTTCGTTTTACTACAACCAGAAGATCAACTGCCTGCCCGCTGCCGGGACCGTGCGAATCGGGAGTGACGACTTCACATTTCGCTCGGAAGACTCGTTCGGCGTTCTCGATTGGGGCAGGGGAGTCTGGACTTACGACAACACCTGGTACTGGGGTTCTGCATCCGGACTGGTGAACGGCGAGCGGTTCGGATTCAACATCGGTTACGGCTTCGGCGACACGACGGCGGCCAGCGAGAACATCGTGTTTGTCGGCGGTCGGGCACACAAACTGGACAGGATCGACTTCGGCATCCCGCAGGGAACGTACGACGGCGTTCCGTGGAACTTCTCGAGCAACGATGGTCGCTTCGAGATGACTTTCGAGCCGATCATCGACCGTGCCGCGACTTTCGACGTCGGGGTACTGCGTTCGATTCAGCATCAGGTGTTCGGAAAGTTCTCCGGCACAGTGATCCTCGACGACGGTACCTCCGTGGTCGTTCGAGATCTCCTCGGATTTGCCGAGGAGGTTCGGAACCGCTGGTAGGCCGTACATCTCCGCGAAGATGACGGAACGCAGCATGGGCACCGGGGCATGATCGTGCCCCGGTGCTCGCGTCTCGAGTTATTTCACTTCAGGCTGCTGTTGGTGGGCTGTTCCCGCCGATCGGCTGCTGATACGGATCAACCGACATCGGCGGATAGAACACCGTCTTTCGATCCGGGCCGATCTCCACCCGCCACTCCGTGTGATGCATCGTCCGATGATGATGACCGCACAACAGAACCAGGTTGTCGAGATCCGTTGGGCCACCATCGTTCCAGTGAACAATATGATGAGCATCGCACCACCCCGACGGAGTCCCACACCCCGGAAATGCACACCCACCATCACGAACCGCCAACGCCCGTCGCTGCGGAACGGTCGCTGTTCGCACTTCCTTACCGCAGTCGAGCGGAACACCATTCTCATCCAACCAGATTCGGGTGACAGTGCAGTCGCAGGCCAACATCCGGGCAGTGTCGATACTGATCGGGCCCACCCAATCCGTCCACGCGAACCCCAGTTCATCGGTCGACGGCAGGAGGTCTTTCAGAACTTTAAGGTCCGTCATGTCCTTGGCCGACGCGGTCACCGTGATGTGTGGTTTCACTCCGCCTTCGATCGGACCCAACCCCGCCCGCTCGTACCGGCGCAACAGTTCGCAAAACCCGTCCGCACGCCGTAATGCAGGCGTGCGGGTGTCCTTCACGCCGTCCTTCTCCGGTGTCGGAGCCGACAGGCTAGACAACAACGTGATCAACCGCGCCCCGTTCACCGCATCCAGATCACCCTTCACCGACACCCGCCCGTACAAGCCTTTCGAGGCGTAGAACTCGTTCCGCTCCGAGTCTTCCCCGACCGGAACACCGTCCTCGCGTTTTCCGTACTGCTTCTCGATCCGCCGAATCGCTGCCCGCACCGCATCACAATCCGCGATGTTC
This sequence comes from Rhodococcus sp. 66b, assembly GCF_002076325.1. NCBI lineage: Bacteria > Bacillati > Actinomycetota > Actinomycetes > Mycobacteriales > Nocardiaceae > Rhodococcus > Rhodococcus sp. 66b. The sequence goes on along the minus strand of NZ_MUZB01000007.1, from coordinate 351,389 downwards.
TTCGACGCCAACCCGAGCAGAATCCCGCGGGCCTTGTCCACATCCGCCAGGGTCATGTTCTTCGGCGGATGCTGACAAAACGACGCCACCTGACGCGCCTTCAACGCATCCACGTCACCGCGATGAAACGCATCGCCCACAACAGGTTCGAGCATCAACAACCGCGCCAACCCGACCAGCAGACTGCACTCACCGATCTCCAAATTCGTCGAACCATGCAACCACTGCGCGATCGCCCGAAAACCCTTCCCCCCGAGAACCTCACGGGAAAACATCTCCACGATCAACAACACCATCCGCGACTGCAACTCGTGCCGGACACGCACCAGATCCAGAACCTCACTCTTGAGGTCCTCACCATCCAGCTGCCATGCTTCCCGACTGTTCATGCCGAAAGTCTAATCGAACAAAGTTTCGAACACAAGACTTGTATCTCGAAAACTGTTCCTATGCAATAATTTTCGACAATTCCGATTTTTGGGACTTTTCGAATCTTCATTCGATCTGCGGCAGTCACGGCGAAGGAGGTCTGGATGTGTCGCGGTCGGTCATGCGGACGGACATTGTCGGCACTGTGCGGCTGCTGTCTTCTTCATGACTTCTTGATCGCCGGAATGTGCGGGAGTGGTTTGCTCATGTCATGCAGATTCGGAAGTTGCACATGGAGGAACCAGACATCGATGTTGCGTTGGTGCGGCGATTGCTCGCGAGTCAGATGCCGCAGTGGGCCAATCTGCCGTTGCGCTTGGTCGAGTCGATCGGCACCGACAACGTCATGATCCGAGTAGGCGATTCACTCGTAATCCGTATGCCCCGCACCCCAGGCGCGGCAGAGGGAATCACAAAGGAGCAACAGTTGGTGCCGCATCTGGCTCCACACCTACCGGTCCCCGTGCCCGTTCCGGTAGGTGTGGGTGAGGCGGCCTTCGGATACCCGTGGCAATGGTCGGTGCACCCGTGGGTGCCAGGGCGAAACCCTGTGCCCGGCATGGTCGATGACCACCTGGCCATCCAACTCGCAGACTTCGTGAACAGTCTACGTCGCATCGACACACTCGGATTGCGCCCACAGGGATCGCTGCATTCCTACCGGGCCGATCCGATTGAGCGACGAGATTCAGCGACTCGAGCGAGTATTGCAGCGTGTGGCGACCTGCTGAACGTAGCGCTGACGGAGGCGGCGTGGGAAAAGGCGCGCCACGTCATCGACCACGCAGGCCCAGCGGTGTGGATGCACTCGGATCTGCACCCGGGAAACATCCTGGTGAGCGACCGCAGCCTTTCGGCCGTGATCGATTGGGGTGGACTCGCTCTCGGAGACCCGGCAATCGACTGCCTCATTGCATGGACTCTGCTGACGCCGAGCACTCGGCGTACATTCCGGCTTCGTGTTGACGTGGACGAGGGAACTTGGACGCGTGGCCGCGCATGGGCTCTGTCGATTGCATTGGTTGCCTTGCCGTACTACCGCGACACGAACGAGCAGATCGCGGACTGGGCGAAACATGCGATTGCCCAGGTCATTGACGACATCCGCACTGAACCCTGAGACCACTTGCGCCGTCTCCGTTCTCGCAACGATCCTTGGAACTCGAGCAGAGAAGGTTTACGGCCTTTGTCCACGGCGTTCGGCGACCGATCAGCCGATCGCGCTCAGGTCTCCGTAGACCGGCCTACCCTCCAGGATGGTGGCGAGCACCGTGATGTCGGTCAGCCTGGTCGGCTCGACGTCGAGGGGATTCGCCGACAGCACAACAAGATCCGCGTAGGCGCCGGGGAAGATGGACCCGATGTGATCTTCGCTGAACAGCTGCCACGCGGCGTTGACCGTATGGGCGCGAACAGCGGCGTCCACGGGGATCCGTTCCTGGGGTGCCACGACGCGGCCGCTGGGCGAAAGCCTGGTGACGGCGTCCTGCATATTCCGTAGCGGATTGGCGGGGGTGACGGGACCGTCGTTGTGGAAGGTGAACCGTTGCCCAGCCGCGAGTGCAGATCCTGCTGCGGCCCAGACGGATCCGTATTCGGGGCCGAACAGGTCATCCACCAGAACGTCACCCCAGTAGTGCAAGTGGTCGATGAAGATGCTGACCGTGACGCCCAGTTCCGCTGCGCGGGCGAACTGATCCGGACGCATCGCGCCGACGTGTTCGAGACGCAACCGGTGATCGGGCCGGGGGTGCTCCTTCAGAAGTCGTTCCCACGCGTCGAGAACCATGGTGATCGCGTCGTCACCGTGGGCGTGGCACGCCATCTGCCACCCTTTGGCGAAGTAGGCGGAACTGATGTCGTGGATCTGTTCGCCGGTGTAGTTGGCATGCCCGTGTGTGCAGGCGATCCCGAGCGCGCGGGTGGCTTCAGTATCGAGATACGGGAAGCTGGTGGCGATGTTACCGACCCACGGTGAACCGTCGGACCAGACCTTGATGCCGATCTGGCGCACCAGGTCGTTTCCGTCGCCCGGTGACGCCTCGGTAGTGCGCGCGTCGTTGGACATCTCGTAGAGCCGCAGGCGGGTGGTGAGCAGTCCGGCGTCGGCTATCGCTGCCAGGGCGGGCCGCATCTTGGGGTCGAACGACAATTCGGCGATGGTGGTGATTCCCGCGGCGTTCAGCCGGGCGCATTCGGCCGCCACCAGTGCGGGGAAGTCGTCACCGATGGTGACTGCGTGGCCCGCGACTGCGAACACCGCAGGCATTTCGTACGCGGCTCCGTCGAGTGCGCCCGTCGCGTCGTGGCCGTACGATCCGCCGATCGGATCGGGGGTATCGCGGGTGATGCCGGCCTGTACCGCTGCCGCCGTGTTGAAATACGCGACGTGACCCGAGTTGTGCATGATCACGAGCGGGTACTCCGGCGCCACGGAGTCCAACCAGCCGATGGTCGGGTCGGGTAGGCCCTTCTGCAGCAACGGGTCCCAACCGTTCAAAGAAGCGCCGGCAGCACCTCGCAAACGAACAGTGTCGACGACGGCAGCAACTACGGCATCCGCCTCGGCGATCGTGACAGGCCGAATGTCGACGACGTCACGTCCGAGCACGATCGCTTCTTCGAGGGGGTGACCGTGCGGCTCGATGAACCCCGGCAGAACAGCGGCACCTCCGACGTCGACGACGCGGGTATCCGGCCCCACCAGTTCCTCGACGTCCGTGCGCGCGCCGACGGCTGTGATCCGGCCGCCCGTCACGGCGAGCGCCTGGGCGCGTGGTGATTCCTCGTGCATGGTCACGATGTCGCCGTACAGAACCAGATCAGCAGCCATGGTCAGTCCTTATCGGTTGTCCGCGTACGCCTGTAGGTGTGCCACCTGCTCGGGATCGAGGGAGGGACGTACCTTCTCACGGGCGGTTGCCACGTCCGCGGCCGTCACGTCGGCCGCGTCCATGCTCCGACGCATGGCGGCGAGTGCAGCCTCACGCAGGAGAGCCGAGCAGTCTGCTGCCGAGTATCCCTCGAGATCGACGGCCAGAATGTCCAAATCGACATCTTCGGCGAGCGGTACCGACTTGCCGGAAGCACGCAGAATCGCTTTGCGAGCCTCCGCATCCGGCGGCGGTACGAATACGAGACGTTCGAGTCTGCCGGGGCGCAGGAGAGCCGGGTCGATCAGATCCGGTCGATTGGTGGCGCCCAACACCACGACGTCGCGTAGCGGTTCGACGCCGTCGAGTTCGGTCAACAACGCGGCTACGACGCGATCTGACACCCCGGAGTCGGAACTTTGACCACGACGCGGGGCAAGGGCGTCGATTTCGTCGAGGAAGATCAACGAGGGCGCCGAATCGCGTGCGCGCTGGAACAACTCTCTTACGGCCTTTTCGGAGGCGCCGACCCACTTGTCCATCAGCTCTGCGCCTTTCACGGCATGAACGCTGAGGTGCCCCGAGCTGGCAAGGGCGCGAACGAGATACGTCTTGCCGCAGCCAGGAGGGCCGTAGAGGAGCACGCCGCGGGGCGGGTCGACACCGAGGCGCGCGAAGGAGTCGGGGTGCTGCAGCGGCCACAACACCGCCTCGGTGAGCGCCTGTTTGGTTTCGACCATATCGCCGACGTCGTCGAGGGTGACGCTGCCGATCGACAGTTCTTCGGTACTCGAACGAGACAGTGGCCGAATCACTTCGAGGGCACCGACAAGATCTTCCTGCGTGATCTCCGGAGAATCACCGGATTTGGACGCCCGCGTCGCCGCTCGCAAAGCAGCTTCACGGCAGAGCGCCGCGAGGTCGGCGACCACGAATCCGGGTGCGCGCGAGGCGATGGCGTCGAGTTCGAGGGTTCCGGTGGGCACTCGGCGGAGCAGGAGTTCGAGCAACGCCTTGCGAGTTGCGCCGTCCGGCAGGGTAAGTGCGAGTTCTCGATCGCAGAGATCCTGTCCGCGAAGGCGCGCGTCGACGGTTTCCGGATGGGCGGAGGTCGCGACGAATGCCACGCCCGGGGTTGCGACGGCGCTGCGCAATTGTTCGAGGATCAGTGCGGATACCGGTTCCGCGGTGGCCGGAAGCAGAGCGTCGATGTCACTGATCAGCAGTACACCACCGCCGCGCACGGCAGCAACGGCGTCGACGATTCGCTGCAGGCGGGTATTCGCCTCGGTGGCACCGACTCCCGGGCCGTCGAGTTCGACAAGTTTGCGCGAGGACAGGACCGAGCGGGCCAACGTGGCTTTGCCTACGCCGGCGGGGCCCGTGATGAGGACGCCGAGGTGCGGTGAGGCGCCGAGCGTACGGAGCAGTTCTGGTTCGTCGAGTGCCAGGCCGAGCCACTCGGTCAGCTTGGCTGCCTGCGCTTGCGCGCCGACGAGGTGATCCAGCGGAACCGACGGTGCAGGCTCGATCGCGACGGCGGCCGGACTGGAAACAAGCGCACTCGGTGTCAGTGTGCCCGCCGAGCCGGAACCCCAGTTGACTGCCGAATTCGGCTGGACGCTGACCGGACCACCGGCAGGTTCGACGGCCGTGACGGTGAGCAGTTCGGATGTCCACGCGACGCCGAAGGTACGGGAAAGCGCTTGGGTGGCTTCGGAAGTGCTCGTACCCGGACCGAGATCGCGGGGGAGGAGCGAGACCGTGTCGCCGACGCTGACGACCTTGCCCAGAAGAGCTTGTCGCAGAACCGTCGAGCTGATCGAATTTGTCGCCATGGACGAGCCGGTGACGGAGACGGATCGCGCTCCGTACACCGTCACCGGACCGACCACGACGGAAGAGTTCTCGGTCAGGCCGACGTTCGACATGGTGACGTCGTCGAGAAGGATCGTGCCTGCCGGGGTTCCGGTGGGTGCACGGCCCGCGACGGTCGCGGTGCCGCGGGCTCCCATGAGTGCGATGGCATCCCATTCGCGGATGCCCAACGCCGCCAACGCTTCGGGGTGCAAGCGCACGACCCCGCGGCGTAGGTCGGCGGCAGAGGTGTTGAGTCGAACGGTGAGGGCGAGTTCCGGCGAAGTCACCTCTCGAGAGTACGTCGTGGACTAGCGGGGTCGCCGCAATCCGAGACGAGCGGCCGAGCGGCGGCCACCGACGTTGGGTTGGCGTCGGATCGCGCGGCGTTCGGAAGGCTTGATGTCCCAGGTTTCGGGACGTGCTGCCACCCACCGCTTCGAGTGCACGGCAAACGGGATGTGCACCAGGTAGATCGCGATGAGAACGATCAGCAGGATGTACGGGTAGGTGATGAGTGCGGCTGCAGCCAACGTCACCAGGACGAGCAGGCCGGCCGCCATGTGCGGCGGCACGGATACCGACTTCATCGCCAGCGTCGGGATGCGGCTGACGATCAGTGCAGCCGAGAAGAGCGTCCACACGATGACGACGAAGTGCGAAGACCACCAGCCGTCACCCCACTGAGCCGTCGCGGCCAGGGGAGTGAGGGCGATGAGTGCGCCGGCCGGAGCCGGAACGCCGACGAAGTACTCACGTGCGTACGCGGGGACGTCGTCGTCGTCGAGCAGGGTGTTGAAACGTGCGAGTCGCAACACGATGCTGACCGCGTAGATCAACGCGATGATCCAGCCGATGCTGGTGCCGTCCAGCAAGGTCACGTACAGGACCAGGGCCGGGGCGACGCCGAAGGAGATGGAGTCGGCCAGTGAGTCGAGTTCGGCGCCGATCTTGCTGGTGGCGTCGAGCAGTCGCGCGATGCGGCCGTCGAGTGAATCGAGGACGGCAGCGGCGCCGATCATCGCGAGCGAGGTACCGGGTTGTCCGTCGAGAGCGAATTTGACGGCGGACAGCCCGGCGCACAGCGCCAGGATGGTGATGACGGACGGCAGCAACCGCACCGCCTGGGTGCGTTTGGGCATCTTCGCGCCGGGTTGGGCTGCTCCCGGCTTCTTCACGGCTGACTTCATCTTCGGCGTCTTCACGGCAGTTGCGCGATAACTGTTTCAGCACCGATCGTGCGTTGTCCCGGCTCGACCAGGAGTGTGGTTCCGGCGGGGAAATAGGTGTCGACGCGTGAGCCGAAACGGATCAGTCCGTACGTGTCGCCGATCGGCAGGACGTCACCGACACCGGCGTAGCAGACGATGCGGCGTGCAAGCAGTCCCGCGATCTGGACAACCGCAACGTCGTGACCATCGGCGGTTTCGATCAGCATGCTGTTGCGCTCGTTGACCTCGCTGGCGTCGGCGAGATCTGCGGAGAGGAACTTGCCTGCCTGGTGAACGACCTCTTTGACCGTTCCACCGACAGGGCTGCGCTGGACATGCACGTCGAGAACCGAGAGGAAGATGCTGACGCGCGGGCGCGGCTCGCTTCCGAGATTGAGCTCGGCGGGCGGAACGGCGTTGTCGACCAGCGCCACCTCGCCGTCGGCGGGTGCGACGACGACGCCAATGCGGTTGGGCGGCACCCGGTGCGGGTGACGGAAGAACGTGGCGCATGCGGCGGCGGTGGTCAGACCGGCTCGGCGCACCCACTTACGGTTGCGGCCCAGAGCTGCAACTCCCAGCGGGGCCAGCACGAACGGCAGGCCGGCGGGATGAAGTGGCGGAATCGCATGGCGAACCAGATCGACGATATGTCCGATCCCGGTGGGTTGCGGGGTTCCGGGGGGTGTGGGTCGGCGTGCCACAGGCTCCTCTAACTACTCGGTAGGTCTTCTGCTGGTCGCACTGACAGTACGGGGTGGTAGAGCATCCATAGATTACGTGAACGCCTTCTCTCCTACAGGCTGTAGTGGCATCAAGTACGAGTAGTACCCGACACAGTCGCCGGTGCGTATCGCCAGCGGCAGCGCCGCACCGCTTACTCGGATGACCAATTGCCGCCCCGGTTGGGCTGCGGCGGCGTCGCGCAGTCGCTGTCGGTCGACCAGTACTCGGAACTGTTCACGGGGATCCATTCCACCCGGATCCACCCGGGCACCACCGTCTTCGCCGATGCTGACGACGGCTCCGTGTCCGGTGCCGTTGAGCAGGGAGGCAAGTTGGTCGCCGCTCAGTTCGACGGCGTTGTGGTGCTCGCGCAGGATTCGGTGATCGGGGAACTCGCCGTCCTCGATGAGTGGGCTGGACACCTCACCTCCCGGATACGACGCAGTCACCGTGCGCGCGGAGAAAGTCAGCGTCACGACGCCGGCGATATCGCGTAACAATCGCGCGAAGGCCACGGGAACGACAGCGCACACCGTCAGAGCGGAGTGAACTGTCACCTCGGCGACCGCGAGCCGGAACTGATCAGTGGTGACAAACGCAGCGACGCCGTCGTGAATGTCGAGGTGGACGCCGCGAAGTATCGGGAACTCCGATTCCTCGTTCACGGCGAACAGCACGGCGTCGAGTGCGCGTCGTAGATCCCACGAGTCGATGTCCACGCCGCCGGAGATAGGTAGCGCGTCGATCAGGCGGTGGATTCGTCCCAGTTCGGCCCGGGCGTCGGCGAGACCGTCCTCGAGGTTGCGCAGATGGGCGTCGAGGCACGAATGGGGTTCCGGTCCGGTCAGGACGGCCATCATGTCGCGGATCGGAACACCGACGCGCCGCATACCGGCGATCACGCGTGCGTCGCGGAGTTGGTCGTCGGTGTACCAGCGGTAACCGGTGTGCGGATCGACGGAATGCGGGACGAGCACGCCTTCCTTGTCGTAGAACCGCAGCGCGCTGATCGGGAGCGCCGACGCCCGGGACATCTCGCCGATCGTCAAGAGGGCGGAACTAGTGGTCACGGATCAATTCTGCCCGCAGTCGCTCGATAGCGCCCCTGATCATCCGGCCGTAACCGTCGTCGGCGAGTGTGCCGACCGACGCCTCGGCCTTCGTCAGATGCTCGACGGCCTCGGTGTCGCGTCCGAGTTTGCGGTAGTCGGCAGCCAGGTTGAGGTGCAGCGATGGATAGAAACCGGCGACCTGCAGCGATGCGTGGTGTTCCTGGGCTCGCGCGTCGGTCAACGAATCGGCAGCGTCGAGGGCGCGCAGGTCCCAGCAGAGCTCCTGAGCCGGATCGTCTTGAACGTCGGCCATGTAGTGCGCGAGGGAGACGATGTGGAGCGCATCGGGGGCGGCGCTGATCTCTTCCCACATCTTCTCGAACGCAGAGCGAGCCCCGGCTCGATCGCCGGAGCTCGCCAATTCTTGTGCCTGCGCTATCTGTGTCATCACGGGATCCATGGAACGGATCCTGATGCCTCGACCAGGTCGAGGGTCAAGCAGAGGTGCGTGCAGCCGCCTCGGCCTCGCTCTTCACACGCTTCAATGTGGCATTCATGCCTTCGACGAGCTCGACCTCGAAGTCGGCGTTTCCGCCCAGGACGGTCTTGACGAGGAACTGCGAGACCTTCGACGTTCCGGTGGGAGCCTCGCGACGCTCGGTCACTTTGGTGCCGGTAGCGGTCGGCTCGAGTTCGTAGGACCAGATCGTGCGGTTCTCCGCGATGCGGAACGCCACCGACTTGTTGGGCTCGAAGCGAACGACCTTCGACGACGTCGGCCAGACCAGCAGGCCCTTGCGGTTGACGTTGATCGTCTTGGCGCCCTCACGCACGGTCCCGCCGATTACCTTCATCACCTTGCACTGGGGGCTCCATTCGCCCATGCGCTGCAGGTCGGCGACGATTGCCCACACGTCCTGCGGTGATGCGTCGATGTCGATGCTTGCTTCGAGGGTGTTGGACACAGTCTCTCCAGTCGAGTTGATGCTACGTAAAGTTACAAACACTTTTGTCGATCGTAAGCGATCCGTCAATGGACCATGTGTGTCAGGTCACTGTACGGCCGTCCAACAGGGTCGTGCGGGAACACGCGCGGTGGTAGCGGACAATGGTTCGCGCACGTATGACGATCCATCCGACTGGAGTACCGAGAAGTGAACAGCGACGCCGCGACGCAGGATGGCCTCAAGCGAGGGCTGACAGCGCGCCATATCCGCTTCATCGCCCTCGGATCAGCCATCGGAACCGGACTGTTCTACGGCAGCGCCGAGGCCATCAAACGAGCCGGCCCGTCGGTGCTCCTGGCCTACCTGATCGGCGGTATCGCGGTCTACCTGGTGTTGCGAGCGCTCGGCGAGATGGCGGTCCGTAACCCGGTTTCCGGTTCGTTCAGCGAGTACGCGAACAAGCACCTCGGACCACTCGCCGGTTTCATGACCGGGTGGACGTACACGTTCGAGATGGTGATCGTGTGCCTCGCCGACGTCACCGCCTTCGGGCTGTACATGCAGTTCTGGTTCCCGGACGTACCGAGATGGATCTGGGTTCTGGCTGTCGTCTTCTTCATCGGCGCGATAAACCTGTTGAGCGTCAAGGTGTTCGGCGAACTGGAATTCTGGTTCACGCTCGTGAAGATCACCGCCATCATCGCGATGATCGCCGGCGGCATCGCGATCATCGTGTTCGGATTCGGCGTTCACGACACCGATGCCGGAATCAGCCACCTCTGGTCGGACGGCGGGTTCTTCGCGACGGGCTTCGGCGGATTCGTCGCGTGTTTCGCGATCGTCATGTTCGCGTTCGGTGGCACCGAGATCATCGGTATCACCGCGGGCGAAGCCGAGGATCCGGCGCAGACCATCAGGAAAGCCGTCAACACGGTCCCGGTGCGCATCATTCTCTTCTACATCTGCACCCTCGCCGTCATCATGGCGATCATTCCGTGGCAGACCATCAACTCCGACAACAGCCCGTTCGTCCAGATCTTCGAGAACCTCGGATTGGGAACGGCCGCATCGATCCTCAACATCGTCGTCATCACCGCGGCCCTGTCCGCCATCAACAGCGACGTTTTCGGTGCGGGTCGCATGATGTTCGGAATGTCGCATGCCGGTCAGGCCCCGCAGGTGATGAAGAGAGTCTCCGCCAACGGTGTTCCGTGGATGACCGTTGTCATCATGACCGGTGCCCTGTTGGTGGGAGTACTGCTCAACTACCTGATCCCGGACCAGGTGTTCCTCGTCATCGCCTCGCTGGCGACCTTCGCCACCATTTTCGTCTGGATCATGATCCTGCTCTCGCAGTTCCGTTCCCGCGCTCAGATGAGTGCAGACGAAACAGCGGCACTGAAGTTTCCAGTGCCGCTGTGGCCGTACGGTCAAATCTTCGCGATCGTGTTCCTGGCTTTTGTCATCGTGTTGCTCGGCGTCATCGCCGATACCCGAGTTGCGCTGCTCGTCGGTGCCGGATGGCTGGTTCTGCTGACGGGCGCGTACTACAAGTGGGTGAAACCGGCTGTCAGCGCAGCGGATCGAAGTGGCGCATGACGGTCGGCGTCTGAGCGCCGGTCATCGAGTCGGCCACCATCTTTCCGGTCAACGGACCCAGGGCGATTCCCCACATCCCGTGACCACCGGCGACGTGCACCCGCGGCGACTTCGTGGCTCCGATCAACGGCAAGCCGTCGGTAGTGCACGGTCGTGATCCCACCCACTCCTCTTCCCGCGCAGTCCAGTCGATGCCGCTGAGCATCGGCTTGGCTGCATCGATGATCGCCTGCACGCGGCGCGGATCCAGCGGCGCGTCAGGGCTGCGGAATTCCATCATTCCGGCCACTCGGAAGCGATCGTGCAACGGAGTGCATGCGACGCGCTGGGTGGGGAAATACACAGGGTTCTTGGGGAGGTGCTCGGGCTTGACACTGAAGCTGTATCCGCGTCCGGCCTGCACCAGTTTGCGCACACCGAACGGTGCTGCGAGCTTGTTCAAGCGGGCACCGCTCGAGATGACTACGGAGTCACCGTCGCGTGAATCACCGTGTGCACTGCGAACAGTGACTCCGCCGACCCGATCGTCGATCTGCGTGACGTCGAAACCGCTGACGATTTCTCCACCGCGTTCACGAACCGCGTCCGCCAACGAGTTCACGAACAACGGGGGATCGATGAAACGCTGATTGCGCAGGCGCAAACCGGCTTTCACACCCTGGCCGAGTGAAGGCTCGAGCGAATGAATCGCGTCGTAGTCGAGGAGGTCGAAGTCGACCTCGCCGCCCGCGGCCTCGACGTGATGGAACTCGTCCACCAAAGTCTGTCGGTCCTTCTCGGACGCAAACGCGGCGAGGAAAGGATCGGCCAGGCGGGTCAGCTCTTTGACGCCACCGTCGGCGAGTTCGTCGTACGCGCCCAAGGCTGTTCGGTTGACCTCGGTGTAGACCGACATCGCTTCCTGCCACTTCGACGGCGTGCAGTGGCGCGCGAACCCGACCAGGAACCGAATCAGCTTCAGATCGGTGGTCAGTGGCACGTACACCGGGGACGACGGGCTGAGCATCGCGCGCAAGCCGTATTGGAGCACTGCGGGTTCGGGCAGCGGAAGCGTCAATGCGGGGGCAAGCCAACCGGCGTTGCCCCAGCTCGCGTCGGCTGCGACGCCGTCGCGATCGACGACGGTGACCTCGACTCCACGTTCCTGCAAGAACCAGGCCGTCGACAATCCGACAACGCCCGCACCGACCACGACCACACGATCGGGGCTCTGACGAGTTCCCATGACGCACTCCTTCTACAGACTCTGCTCGAACCGAGACGCCGGTCACATCCGGCTCTTCTCTCAAGCATGAATCGCGGGGGCGGCAAAAGGACTGGCCGTTCGGCCATCGTCGGAGCTACCTCGTTGTGGATTCGCACAACGCACCGCCGCGCCTGCTCAGCGAGCGAGTTTGAACTGCAGCATCAGAATCAAGCGGGTGTCGGCGTCGGTCAGGTCGACGCCGCACATCTCCTTGCCTCGACGCAGGCGGTTGCGGAGCGTGTTGGGGTGAACATGCAGTGCGGCAGAAGAATTCGCCACGTCACCGCCGTGCTCGAGAAAGGCCTTTGCCGTCGCGACCAGATCGCTGCCGTGCTGAGAGTCGTGACGTTCGAGGCTTCCGAGTGGTGTGGAGTCGCCGAGTCCGTCGATGATGTCGGCGACGTGCAGGGCGAGAACGGAGGCCAACGTGTCCCTCATTCCCGCGACGGTTCCGCCGGACCGGCCATGACGAAGCGCTCCGAGAACATGGTCGGTGTCCGAGCGCGAAAGATGTGATTCGCTTGCAGACTTCACTGTCCGACCGACGGCCACTGCCAGGAATTCGCGGCCACGGGCGCGGGTGAGGAAGTCGGCGGACAATCGGCGAGCGTTGGTCTCGTCGGTCGCGATGACAAGGTAGATGGTCTCGGACAGTTGAGCGGCAACGGCGTCGACGGCCAGAGTGTCGAGGTACAAGCTCAAGGACGCGACCAACCCCGCCGGCAGTGGTCCCGCAACGGTTCCGACGGCGACGACGGTGAGCGGGCCTGCCAACCGCAAGTCGTCTGCGGCGCGGAATGCGGGTTCGCCACCGCCGATCAGAGCTTGGACGCGCTGGGATTGGCGACGGCGTGTGCTGTCGACCCGGTCACGCTCCGAGGCGATTCTCTCGGCCACGACAGATACCGCGGATCGAAGTATCGATTCCTGTGTGGGCGTCGGTGTTCCGGCGAGTGCGACCCAGATCGAGCCGACGGGGTGATCGTTCTCGCGAACTGCGATGACCAGGCGCGGCGTGATCGCAGGGTCTTCGAGATCAACGTAGATTGGGTCGCTCTCTCGGTGGAGACGATCGAATACTCCTGCATCGGAGAGTAATTGGCGGAATCGGCTGGGTACCTGCCGGCCGAGGATCGTGCCGATGCGGGCTTCGTCCACGGCCTGCTCGCCGCCGGAGTACGCGAGGACAGTCGAGTTCTCGTCCTCGATCGTGACGGGAGCGCCGAGCAATTCGGCCAGAGAACCGGCAACGGAGAATAGGTCGTCGTCGCGCAGGTCCATGGGTGGGAGCCTACTGAGCGATCGACGGATTTCGGGTTCCGACGCCTCGGCAGGACCTCGATGGCGAATATAGGCTGGTGCAATGGCCGACATCGAAGGTGTTCTGTTCGATATCGACGGAGTCCTGCTCACGTCCTGGCAGCCGATCGAGGGAGCAGGGGAAGCCGTACGCGAAGTTCGGCGGCGGGGATTGGCCTGTGGGTTTCTGACCAACACCACTTCGCGCAGTTCGTCGCTCATCGCGCAGGGGTTGTGCGACGCCGGTATCGAGGTCGAGGCGAGCCAGATAGTTACTGCCGCCAGGCTCACAGGGGAGTACGTGCGGGCGACGTATCCGGACGCGCGGGCGTGGGTCCTCAATCACGGTGACGTGTCTGCCGATCTCGAGGGAATCGAATTCGACGACGCCGATCCTGAGGTCGTGATTCTCGGCGGTGCCGGCCCGGAGTTCACTCACGAGGCGCTGAGCCGAGTGCTCGAACTTCTGCTCGCCGGTGTGCCCGTCGTCGCGATGCACCGCGGGATGATGTGGGAGACCGTAGACGGCCTTCGGATCGACACCGGAACGTACTTGCCGGGCTTCGAGGAAGTGGCAGGTGTAAATATCGCCGCAGTGGGTAAACCGTCTCTCACGGGGTTCCTGACAGCCACGGAGCTGATGCATGTCGAACCTGAGGCGACGGTGATGGTCGGCGACGACCTGATCGGGGACGTCCTCTCCTCACAACGAGTCGGCTTGACCGGAGTTCTGGTGCGCACAGGCAAGTTTCGGCAAACAGTGCTCGATCTGTCGGTTCAGAAGCCTGATCATGTCATCGATTCGGTCGCGGATCTTCCGGCCCTTCTCGGGGTCGTCCTCGAGGCTTGACCAGGCGGGGGTGACGGACTTCACTCGAGCGGGTACTCTCGCGCCCGAATCCAATGAACTTGTTCCACGAAGGAGTTTTCTATGCCCTTGATCTCGTCAGTCTGGTTCCGTCGCTCATCCTCTCGAGTCAGCGGAATTTCCAGTAGTCGGTTGGGGGGCCGCCTGGCGAGAACAGGGGCTGTGATGACTGTAGGTATGGGGCTCGCCGCCGGGCTGGCGCTGACCGGTGCGGGAGCTGCTTCGGCAGCCCCCGTCACGTGTGTCTCGCCGCCGTCGGCCAATGACATCCAGGTCTCCGAGACCGCGAGCTGCGGCGCGCAGTCCGTCGGAGCCGGCCGTTCGCAGGCCGGTGCTGCCGAGAGCGGTACCGCTGTGAGCGTCGCCGCCGACAACGGCTACTCCAATTCATATGCAAACGGCTTCGGAACCGCGCTGGGGGCTTCTCGCGGTAACGGTCAGGCGCAGGCATTTGCGCTCGGCGGCGGTATCGCGCGGGCCGGGGCGGCTGACGGCAACGTCACCTTCGCCATCGCTGGTTACGGAGCGGGCGCTACGGCCGATGCCAACGGCGTCGACTGCGTCGGAGTGCTCTCGTTTGCGGTCAATTTGAGTAACGGACAGTTCTGCATCGCGGGCTGAGGCTCAACCTTGCACTCGGCACGCTCGAGTGCTAAAAATGCAGTTGGCACTCGCGAACCGTGAGTGCCAGGTCGAGGCAGTGAGACCGGGAACCATAGACACCCCCGGTCGTCCGTCGCGGGCACTGACTAGACCACAGGCGTAGATGGGTGACCAGGCAAATCGGTCGCCCGTGTAATGAGGTGACTGGTCAAACGGTCGCCTTGTGCCGATGAGGTGACCCGACGAGCGGTCACCTTGTGTGTCACCCCCTATCCGGAGGATCACTTCGCAATGGCAAAGATCATCGCGTTCGACGAAGAGGCACGTCGTGGCCTCGAGCGAGGCCTCAACGCCCTCGCCGACGCTGTCAAGGTGACGTTGGGCCCCAAGGGTCGCAACGTCGTTCTCGAAAAGAAGTGGGGCGCCCCCACGATCACCAACGATGGTGTTTCCATCGCCAAGGAGATCGAACTCGACGACCCGTACGAGAAGATCGGCGCCGAGCTCGTCAAGGAGGTCGCCAAGAAGACTGACGACGTCGCTGGCGACGGCACCACCACCGCTACCGTTCTCGCACAGGCTCTGGTCCGTGAAGGCCTGCGCAACGTCGCAGCCGGCGCGAACCCGCTCGGCCTCAAGCGCGGCATCGAGAAGGCTGTCGAGGCTGTCACAGCTCGCCTGCTCGAGACCGCCAAGGAGATCGACACCAAGGAGCAGATCGCTGCTACCGCCGGTATTTCCGCCGGCGACCCGTCCATCGGTGAGCTCATCGCCGAGGCTATGGACAAGGTCGGCAAGGAAGGCGTCATCACGGTCGAGGAGTCCAACACCTTCGGCCTGCAGCTCGAGCTCACCGAGGGCATGCGCTTCGACAAGGGCTACATCTCGGCGTACTTCGCCACCGATGCAGAGCGTCAGGAAGCCGTCCTCGAAGACGCGTACATCCTGCTCGTCAGCTCCAAGATCTCCACGGTCAAGGACCTGCTGCCCCTGCTGGAGAAGGTCATCCAGTCCGGCAAGCCGCTCCTGATCATCGCCGAGGACGTCGAGGGCGAAGCTCTCTCCACCCTCGTGGTCAACAAGATCCGTGGCACCTTCAAGTCTGTTGCCGTCAAGGCTCCCGGCTTCGGTGACCGTCGTAAGGCTCAGCTCGCCGACATCGCCATCCTCACCGGTGGCGAGGTCATCAGCGAAGAGGTCGGACTCTCCTTGGAGACCGCAGGCCTCGAGCTCCTCGGCCAGGCACGCAAGGTCGTCATCACCAAGGACGAGACCACCATCGTCGAGGGTGCCGGCGACGCCGACGCAATCGCCGGTCGTGTCAGCCAGATCCGCGCCGAGATCGAGAACAGCGACTCGGATTACGACCGTGAGAAGCTGCAGGAACGTCTGGCCAAGCTGGCCGGCGGCGTTGCAGTCATCAAGGCCGGCGCTGCTACCGAGGTCGAGCTCAAGGAGCGCAAGCACCGCATCGAAGATGCAGTGCGTAACGCAAAGGCAGCCGTCGAAGAGGGCATCGTCGCCGGTGGTGGCGTTGCACTTCTCCAGGCAGCTCCCGCACTGGACGACCTCAAGCTCGAAGGTGACGAGGCAACCGGCGCGAACATCGTTCGCGTTGCACTGTCCGCTCCGCTCAAGCAGATCGCATTCAACGCAGGCCTCGAGCCCGGCGTTGTTGCGGACAAGGTCTCCAACCTGCCCGCAGGTCACGGCCTCAACGCTGCGACCAACGAGTACGGCGACCTGCTCGCTGCAGGCATCAACGACCCGGTCAAGGTCACCCGCTCGGCACTGCAGAACGCAGCGTCCATCGCGGCTCTGTTCCTGACGACCGAAGCCGTTGTCGCTGACAAGCCCGAGAAGGCCGGAGCGCCTGCAGGCGATCCGACCGGCGGCATGGGCGGCATGGACTTCTGAGTCCATCTCCACCTAGCTCCTAGAGCCCGGCCCACCATTCGGTGGGCCGGGCTTTTGCTTGTCTGGAGACGGCATCCTAACGGCGGTCAATCGCATCGGTTCACGACCGTTGGACAAGTTCTTTAGTGCTAAAACTTTAGTGCCAACATATCCAACAAATGATTGAATTAAGTAAGGCTTTAGTGTGAAATTAACTAGTTCTTTTGGTGGAAAAATGCAACTAAAATAGAATATTTCCGACAATCTTCACAAAACTGATACATGTTGCAGTGATCTGGGTTACAGTATTGCGCATCGAGGAGGAAAGTTCCGGTCTGAAGCAATTGAAATGTATCGAAGCAGATGGCTTCATGTCTACGCCTTTTGGTGTATACAAGTACTATTCGCTACGGGTTGCAAATTTCAATTTCCCGAAATCGTGATTGAAATATTTGCGGGAACGATTCGTTGCTCAGCGCATATAATGGAATATTTATCTCTGGCGTCTTCGGCCGGATGGTGAAGCTTATCTAATATTGTTGTTAAATTCTTCACGATACAGGTGAGTTTAATGAATGGATCCACTGCGTGTTGATTAAAGGCTCGGAGTGGGTGACTGCATCTGTTGCCATATCCGACTCGGCTATGAGTCGATGACTTCCACCCGGGATATCCGCGGGTAGGGGGAACTGACGACACGGAACGCTGCGAGCGTAACCGCGTCGGACAGGCAGTTCGATCAAACCGCCTTACGAGGAAATAGGAGTGAAGAACATGACTGTATCACTGGCGCGACGTACTACGATTGGTCTCGCAGCGGTAGCTGCATCAGCAGGTTTGGTGTTCGCGGCCGTTGCTCCGGCGTCGGCAACAGCGGGGCCCACGACAACAAGCTTTAAGAACGCGTGTTGGGCCGGTTCACCTGGAAATGTTGCGCAGTTGGAAAACCTTTCTGTCACCGTTGACCATACGGTCGTTGCGCCGGCCGGTCAGCCGAATACCTACACAATCCAATTCGGGGACCAGACTACGCCGAGCTCGTTCCCGGGTTATACTTTCAAGGGATTGAGTGATATTCAGTACAAGCTCTCGTACAATACCGCGACGTTGACAAGTGCGACCAAGACGAGTTCGGGTACGAATATCAGTTCGGGTAGTCCTACTGTTTCGGCTTCAGGCGGAATTATTACTCTTGGGAAGTTTGGAGTCGGCCCGAGCACGACATTCAAGGCACCTCAGATCACCGTTGTGACGACGTCTCCGGTGTTCGATGTAAAACTCTCTACTTCGGGAACCGCGGCCGAGTTCGGTAACTTTGCGAATAACTACTTCAGCTTCAAGGCGAACGGAGTAGCCGTTGTGATTCCAGTCAGTGCATCTACCTCTTGCGTTCCGTCTGACGACATCACGGGGGCGGTTGGAAGTTACCCGGCACTCAATGCGGGCGCCGGCACGCTTCACTAACATTGGATGCTCTGTCTCCGTCGTGAATTAGTCTAATTGGTCGCGGCGGTGATATGCGGCGAGAACGTGGCCGTCCGTGCAAATTGGCACAGGCGGTCACGTCTCTCGGTCAGCTGTGGTGCGCGGCTGTGGACTTGGTTTCCTCCACAGACATTCCTGTGCTCAGATCATTTGGTGATCCAGCAACGTGGATTCAATCTTATTGGCAGTCATAGCCGTTCGGACTCGGATGGTTGAGAGCTAGCACTTTTGTCGGTGCGTCGGAGTTGAAACGTCCTCTAGTACTAGTACTTTCGCGGGACGTTTTCACCTTCGGATTGCGTAGTCGAACGGTATTGGTAGACAGATCGATTGCACTCGTCGGCAGATACGTTGCAGTGTGTAGTGCCGCGTTGCCGAAGCTATTGAGTGCGGTGTGTTGATGGATTTCAGTAGAAATTGTGGCCGGCTCGGGCCCGCGACCTGCAAAAATGGAACAGGTTTCAGAAAGCTTCAAAATGTTTAGCCGAAAGTTCCCCAAATCGGGCTCTTCTGCACTACCTTGATGTCACCCCACAGCCGCGAAAGGGTGCGTACGCCCCGAAGAATATCGGTTACCTGGTTTGCAAAATCTTTCTCTCTGCTGCTCGGACCAGTTCTTTGTGGGCTACTGCAAGCGGTCCGATGTAAACGTCCTATGAGTAATCCAAGACCTACGAAAGGGTGGGAATCAGTATGATCGTCATGTTCCTCCAAGCGACTGCGCAATTGTTCACCGATCTGCTGGCCAACACATGGAGCGGGTCGATGCTGCCGGGCGTAGAGGCCGGCACAGGCTCGTTGGTATCCGCTATCGAACTCAGCTGATCGATAGTTTCAATTTCCGAGGATCTTTCTGACAGTGGGAGTGAATGATGGGTAGTTTGGGATCGGTCGCTGATGTGCTCGAAGGCGAAATGGGAGGGTTGATCAAGTCGGTCATTGCGGGCATCATTTTCGCGCCGATAATGTCGTCGATCGACCTGGGATGGCAGGTTCCCCCTCTGCCGTAATTCGGAATCGTCAAGACCCGCGTGTTTGGATAACGGCCACGCAGATCTGATGGACTCCGCTGTTTTCTTTTCAGAACCCGAACGAACGAATTCCAAGGAGTGTGGAAGTACAGTGGATACAGCAAGTTTGATCGACGCGGTCGGCAGCATCGACGCGAACTCGGTCCAGTTGCCTTTGGCGGCTCTCAAGGGAATCATCGAGGGAGTTTTCGCAGCTATCTCTTCTTTCATTGAACTGGGTGTCACAGGATCCGCTGCGTCAGCCGGATCGATCCAATCCGGCCTCGGCTCCATAGCCGGCACCTAATCCGAAGAGGAGAAAGAAATGTTGAACGGATCATTGACGTACCTGTCCGATCTCGTCAGTTTCGGGTCGGTTGATCTCGTGGGCACGATCGGGAAATACCTGAACGCGCTTTCGTCCTTCCCAGTGTGATGAAAGGAGATGCACAATGCTTGAAAGATACCTGACTTCGATCGTGCAATGGGTTATCGACACAGCGGGCCTCACCTCCGCCGGAAGCAAGATGCTTCAGAATCCGAAGTAGGAAATTCTTGGTGGAGTCTGAATTGGAATACGCCACCGAGTCCGAATGATCCCCGAGGCTGACGTACGCCTCGGGGATCATTCGGTTTCGAGTTCCGGTCACGATTACCGATGCAGTGAGACGAGGTAGTGTCGATGCGATTGCCCAGCAAATTTGCGGTGCAGTTGGCGCGGTTGAGCCCGCGTGATGCCGATTTCATCTACAACGAGGCGGACGGCCATCTGGGGCATTTGATAGGGGTGTATTTCTTCGATACTTCTCAGCGCCCTGAGTCGGAGTTCTCGCGCGAGCAAGCAGTCGAATGGGTGACCGCACGGCTCGGCCACCATCGCATGTTCACCCACAAGGTAGGTCGTATCCCGCTCGGACTCGATCATCCGTACTGGATGCCAGTCAATGACTTCGACATCCGTGACCACGTACACGTCACAGACCTCACGGAGCCTGGTTGGGCGTCACTAGAGAAGCCTTTGAGTGCTTTGATGACTTCACGGATGGACTTGACCCGTCCGCCATGGGAGTTGCACTTCTTCAACGGAATCGAAGGTCTCGACGATCTGGACGGGAGGCTGACCGCCGTAGTGCTCAAGTCCCACCACAGCGCAGCGGATGGGATAGCAATCCGGATGTTGGGGGAATCCATCTTCTCAGGCGAAGAGCGAGCCGCCCGACACGTTCCAGTACCTCGACTATTGAAGGTGCGTGTACTCCTCGAATCGTTGGCGAGCATTCCCAGCCAGATGTTCAGATTCGCCCGGAGCGTTCCTGGGAATCGCGCTGCTCAACGCGCTGCGAACGCGGCCCAATCGGCCGGTGAATGGGTCGAGAGCCTCAACGAACGTCCGGCTACCAGGTTCAACGGCAAAGTCAGCGGATCGGGAACGCTGCAGCAATTGACCCTTCCCGGTGCCGTAATCGGTCGGGTCAAACACGCGGTTCCAGGCGCCACTGTCAACGATGTTCTCCTGGCGATCGTCGGTGGTGCGCTGTCGCGGTATCTGACAGAAAATGGTGAGCCGCCAGGGGGATCCTTGGTGGCAATGGTGCCTCGCTCGATGCGCAAGGTCGAGGAGTGGCAGTCTGCCAATCAACTGGTGACCTTGTCAGTCGATATGCACACGTCCGTTGCGGCGCCGCTGGAACGATTGGCACTCATCGCGGAATCCTCGCGTTCGGAGAAGGTACGCACTTCCCACCCTGCCACGCGCCGTGTGGACGCCGCGATCGAAACGGCGCCGGCATTTCTGCTGAGATTCATTGCTTTTGCGCGAAGTAGGAATTCCCACGATGTCACTCGTCCCCGCTACCAGCACACAATGGTGAGCAATATTCCGCTCTCTGTTGAAGGGCTGACGTTGAACGGTGCACCGGGTGCAGCCGTGCTGGCAACCCAGCCCCCGGTTGACGGCGACGGGCTACGGCATTTCATGGTCGCCGCAGCAGGTGGGGGACTGACCCTCAACGTCATCGCGGATACCGCGACCATGCCCGATCTCCATCATTACATCGAACTGCTGCGAGCAAGTTTCGATGATTTGGCGGCGGCAGCCGCGATGCAGACTGCGGATTCACCTGACCAAGAGGTTGCCTCCTGATCGATCGGAATCGCAGGCACCTTTTCCGATTGCTGGATCCGGTGATACCCAACGATTCCGGGCAGAACCCCGAGGATCTGCATGTCAGCTCGCTACAATTCGGACATTCGTTCAGCGTCGGAATTGAGGGGCATGCATGATCTTTCGGAACTCGTTGCCAGCCGCGGTATCTCAGATGGGACCGCGAGACGCGGAGTTCGTCTACAACGAGTCCGGCGGACATCTGAGCCACATGGTCTGCGCCTACTTCTTCGACACGACGGGCCATCCGCTCGCAGAGATGACGCACGACGACGCGGTTCGGTGGATCACCGAAAGATTCGGGTACTGGCCACTGTTCACGAGTCGGCTCCAGCGAGTTCCGCTGGATCTGGACTATCCCTATTGGGTCCCGGCCGATTTCGACGTCGATGATCACGTGCACGTCCATCGTGCCCCTGTTGCCGGGTGGGCGCCGGTTCGTGAATTGCTCGGGCGCTCGCTCGGGGAGCCGATGGACCTGTCCCGGCCGCCTTGGGAGTTGCACGTCATGACCGGCGTGCACGGGATCGACGAGCTACCGGGCAATCTGACGCTGATCATGCTCAAGACCCACCACGGGGCCGGTGACGGTCTGGCGATCCGCGATCTGACCAACCTTCTGTTCTCCGGTCCGCCGAAACCGGAGACGAAGCGTGCCGGTTCGGGGCTTTCGTCGCTGGATTTGATCGGGCGCACGGTCGTGGGTCTGCCCGGCCAGGCGATCCGTTTCGGCCGGGGTCTGTCCGTGACAAAGGTTGCGGCCGAGACGGTTCGGGAGGCGGAAGAGGCCGGAGAGCTGCCTACGTACTCGGCCGACCGCCTACCGACCCGATTCAACGGCGTGCTGGGCGGAGACATCACGATCGATTTCCTGACGCTGGACGGCCCAGACATCAAGGCGATCCGAGCGGCCGTTCCGGGCGTGACGGTCAACGACATCTTCCTGACCGTCGTCGCCGGTGCTCTCGACGCATACCTGTCGGAGAAGGGCGAGAAATCGGCCAGTGGGTTGGCGGCGATGGTTCCCCGATCGATGCGGAAGATAGCCGAATGGGAGTCGGCCAACCAACTGGCGCTGTTGACGGTCGATCTGCACACAGACGTCGAAGATCCGGTCGAGCGGCTGACACGAATCAGAGATTCGGCGCTGAGGGCCAAAGGGCGGAGTTCACACCCAGCCGTCCGTCGTTACGGCACGCGCATCGAAACTTCGCCTGCGGCTCTGCTCAGACTCACCGGTCTCTCGCGTCGGCTCAACAAGCTGGACCCTTCGCACAAGGTCATTCAGAACACGACGATCAGCAATGTCCCGGTATCAGTTGACGGCAACGTTTTCGAAGGTGCGCCGGCGGTGGCAGTTCTCGGTGGGCAGGCGCCGGTCGACGGAGACATTCTGCGCCACTTCCTCATTGCCGCGCGTGGAGGTTCTCTGACGCTCAATGTCATCGTCTCGCAAGAGACGATGCCGGATATCGAGCACTACGTCGAATTGTTGCGGGTGGGGTTCACGACGCTTTTGCAGGCAGTTTCTGACCAAAATCGTGAGGTAGGCGAACGATAAAGAGCAACTTGCGTCGGAACTTGTGGTGAATCGACGATTTGTGTTCGGGAAATTTCTGTCGAATTCATCCTAATTAAGGTAATTGTCCGTAGTGGTGTCGAGTCGTTATCTCGCGGATTAATGTGACTGTCGACACGTCGAGTGTCTACCGCCGGACTGGTTCGATAATCGTCACCGACGGTAAAAAGAATCACCTACGCGAGGAGCTGAACATGGGTTCGTTGATGGATATTCTCGGTGGTCCGAATGGGGACGGTGCACCGATGCAGGCTTTGCTGACAATGCTGCTGGGATTGGACAATGTCGGTGCAAACCTCTTCGGTTCACTGGCTGACACCGCCGGTGGAATCTTCGGATCTCTCGACACTCTCAGCTTTACACCGCCCGTCGTTCCCTGAGTTTTCTGATCGGCGTCTTTTGCTCGTCCCAAGTGAACCACTGAACATCTAAAGGAGAACGTCATGCTTGAAGGATCTGTCATGGACGCTGCCGGCTCAGTCGGTGCGATCATCGGTCAGGGGTTGGGCAGCGTCAGTGGCCTGGCCGTCAAGGGTCTCGAGGCCCTCGCTGCGCTCAGCGGTGGAGAGTTGAAGGCCGCCAAGTAGATTGTCGATTTCGGGGCCTGCTCGTGTTGGCGCGTAGGCCCCGAAATACCTTTTTGTCGGCGCGTAATTCTCGCCATGTCAATTGCCGGAATTCTCAACCTAACGGCATGAGCATCCAGGCGGCGAGATATACCAAAGCCGCGGTTCCACCCGTGCAAATAGCGGCGATAACCGCGAGTAGACGGACAAGATTTACGTCGGCGCCGAAGTAATCTGCAATTCCGCCGCACACTCCGGCGAACATTTTCTTGTCGTTGGAACGGGTGAAGGGGCGAGGTGTGTTGCTTTCGAATGTCATGCTTCAATTCTGAAGCGAGATTGCGCCGCGCACCATCGGGGACGACCCCCATCTGCACCCTGATCTTTTGAGGCCGCCGTGTCATACCCCGGTAGTTCATCCCAGCTTCACCGAACAGTTGCTGCGGGAGACTAACTTGTCGGCGGTGACCGATTTAGCAGAACGCCGACCGTTCCTCAGCGCCTTCGCGGATCTCTCGACCGCCGTCGATCTGGCCGACACCGCCGCCTTCACCGTCGACGACAATGACGACGACGATCCGGTGCTGCTGACGTCGCCGGACGGTTTCGAGGTCGACACTTGGCGGGAGGGCTACCCGTACGAGGCACGGATGCCTCGGGACGAGTACGAAATGTCCAAGCGTCTGCTGCAGATCGAACTCCTCAAGCTGCAGAACTGGTCGAAAGAAACCGGCGCACGGCACGCCATAGTGTTCGAAGGACGCGACGCCGCCGGCAAGGGCGGAACGATCAAACGATTCATGGAGCACCTCAATCCTCGCGGCGCACGGGTCGTCGCATTGGAGAAGCCGTCGGCTCGCGAGTCGACGCAGTGGTACTTCCAGCGCTATGTGCAGCACCTTCCCGCAGCCGGGGAACTGGTGATGTTCGATCGGTCTTGGTACAACCGGGCCGGGGTCGAGCGGGTCATGGGCTTCTGCACCGACGAGGAGCACGAGCGTTTTCTGCGCCAGGTGCCGTTGTTCGAGCAGATGCTCGTCGACGACGGCATCAGCTTGATCAAGTTCTGGTTCTCGGTTTCACCGCTGGAGCAGCGCACGCGGTTCGCGATCAGACAGGTCGATCCCGTTCGGCAGTGGAAGCTTTCGCCGATGGACATCGCTTCTCTGGACAAGTGGGATGCGTACACGGCGGCGAAGGAAGAGATGATTCGGTTCACCGATACCGACACCGCTCCGTGGACCGTCATCAAGAGCAATGACAAGAAACGCGCGCGGATAAACGCGATGCGTCACGTGCTCAGTCAGTTCGATTACGACAACAAGGATTACGAGATCGTGGGTACTCCGGATCCGCTGATCGTGGGAAGCCTCGAATAGTCGGCGCGTGGGCTCTGCCCATCCGCGGCGTGGGTGGTTAGTGTGAGTTGAATGGAGACCGTACCGATCCAACTCCCTGACGGCACCGTGACCCCGATCCGTCTGTTTCCCGGACCGAACGACGACGCACCCGTGGTGGTGATGTTGCCCGGGCTCGGAGTTCCCGCCGGGTTCTACGATCCGGTGGCGCAGGCCCTGGTCGAAGCCGGCTTCAATGCGGCCATCGGTGAACTGCGTGGCCAAGGTGACAGCAAACCGCGCCCGAGCGCGTCGAGTGTTTTCGGATATCAGGAACTGGTCTCGATCGATTGTCCGGCGACGTTCGAGGTGGTGCGTGAGCGGTTTCCGGCCAGCACACCATTTCTGATGGGGCACAGCATGGGCGGCCAGATCGGGGTCATGTACGCGTCCAGGATTCGGGGCCGGCTCGGCGGACTGATCCTGGTTGCCTCCGGATCGCCGTATCACCGCGGATTCCCCGGAATCCGTGCGCCCGGACTCTATCTGGGTTCGTCCGCGATGTCGGTGACAGCCAACATCGCCGGCTTCTGGCCTGGAGACCGGGTCAACGTCGGCGGCTTCGGTCGACAGTCGAAAGTACTGATCACCGATTGGGCCCGGTTCGCCAGGACCGGTCGCATGGAACCCGTCGGTGCGGATATCGACTACGAGGAGCGGATCGCTCGCCTGACCTTGCCGGTTCTGTCGATCACGATCGAAGGGGACGATCTCGCTCCACGCCGGTCGGCAAAGAACCTGGTGGACAAGCTCTCCGGGGCCCAAGTGACGATGACGCACATCGACGAACCACTCGGTCACAACGGTTGGATACGCAATCCCACCGCTGTGAGCGAGCGCGTCGTCGCGTGGTTGCGCGACCGCTGAAAGATCAGCCGAGTTTCTGCCAGAGGAACTCGTAGGTCAGCGCAGTCTTGAAGGCCAGCTGAGCATTGTCCGCGGCGCCGCCGTGGCCACCCTCGATGTTCTCGAAATACAGCACCGGCTTGCCCAGCTCTTCCAGCCGTGCGGCCATCTTGCGGGCATGCGCGGGGTGGACGCGGTCGTCGCGGGTGGACGTCGCGATCAGGATCGGTGGGTACGACGCGGCGGCGTCGATGTTCTGATACGGCGAGTACTCCGAGATGAATGCCCACTCCTCCGGGACATCGGGGTCACCGTATTCGGCCATCCACGAAGCGCCGGCCAGCAGGAGATGGAATCGCCGCATGTCCAACAGCGGAACCTGGCAGACGATGGCGCCGAAGAGCTCGGGGTACTTGGTCAGCATGATGCCCATCAGCAGGCCGCCGTTGCTTCCGCCCTGAGCTGCCAGAAGATCCGGGGTCGTGATTCCGCGATCGACGAGGTCCCTCGCGACGGCAGCAAAGTCTTCGTGCACCTTGTGGCGCCCGGCCTTGAGAACCTGTGTGTGCCAACCGGGTCCGTACTCGCCGCCACCACGAATGTTCGCAACCACGTAGGTGCCGCCCTGCGTCAGCCAGGCACGGCCCAGAGAACCGCTGTACGACGGCGTCAGCGAGATCTCGAATCCGCCGTACCCGTAGAGCAGGGTGGGGCCGGGCTCGTTACGCGGACTGCGCACCACGAAGTACGGAACTTGGGTGCCGTCGGCAGAGGTGGCGAAGAACTGCTCTGTGGTGATGCCCTCGGCATCGAAGAACGAGGGAGCCTGCTTGAGGGCAGTGGGTTCGGTTTCGCCGATCACGCCGTGCAAAAGAGTTGCAGGGGAGGTGTATCCACTCGAGTTGACGAAGTATTCATTGCTGACATCGGGGTCGGTGTCGAGAATTTCGATACTGGTCAGTTCTGGGAGCCCTTCGAAAGGCCGGTCCTCCCAGCCGTTTTCGCCCGGTGTCAGGATGCGCAGCGTGGTGCGGACGTCGGTGAGTACCACGAGAATCAGATGATCGCGTGTCCAGGTGTAGTGCTCGAGTGAGGAATGTGCGTCGGGTTCGAAGATCGATGTCAGTGCTCGTGAGCCGGCAAGGAAATCGTCGTAACGGATGGCAAGCAGTGCGCCGGTCGGATATTCGGTGTCCTCGACGGCCCACACGGACTTGGTGCGGATCAACAACCACTCGTGGTGAATCGAGATCCCGGCGTCCTCGGGGACGTCCACGAGCACCAGCTCACCGTCGGGGCGAACTTCGAAATGCTGAGAGTTGTAGAAATCGACCGAGCGAGTGACGAAGTCTCGTTCGAACCCGGGCGTCGGATCGTGCGAAGCCGAGATGGCCACGTCCGTGGCCTGGCCCTCGTAGACGGTCTCGGCGCTGGAGAGGGGAGTGCCGCGCTTCCACCGCTGGGCCAGACGGGGATATCCGGAATCGGTGAGCGACCCTGGTCCGATATCCGTTCCGACGTAGACGGTATCGATGTCGATCCAGTCGATGTCGGTCTTGGCCTCGGGAAGGTAGAAGCCGGGATTCTCGCCCTCGGGAGCGAGGAACTCGCGCTTGTCGATGTCGAACTCGCGAACGACCGCCGCGTCTGCCCCGCCGCGGGAGAGGCTGATCAATGCACGGTTGCGGTGTGGCCGTAGAAGTTGCGTGCCCTTCCAGACCCAGTTCTCGCCCTCGGCCTCGGCCAGGGCGTCGAGGTCGACCAGGACGTCCCATTCCGGGTCGTCGGTGACGTACTGATCGAACGTCGTGCGTCGCCACAATCCGCGAACGTGGGTGCTGTCGCGCCAGAAGTTGTAGAGGAACTCACCTCGACGGCGGACGTAGGGGATTCGCGCGTCGGTATCGAGAATCTCGCGCACGTCGCTCTGCAGTCGATCGAAGCGCTCGTTGTCGGTGAGCTGCTCCTCGGTCACGGCATTGTGCTGACGGACCCAATCGAGTGCAGACTCACCGGTCACGTCTTCGAGCCAGAGGTAGGGGTCGTCGCCGGTGGTGGGCTGCTGATCGGAAGTCATACGTCCATTCTTACTGCTCGCTCCCGACAGCACTCGACCCCGCTCCCGAAACACTGGAGCGGGGTCGAGTGAGAACGAATCGGGTCAGACGCCCAGGGAGTGAGCGAGCATCGGCCAGGAGTTGTGGAGATCGTCTTGCCAGTAGCCCCACGAGTGGGTGCCGGTCGGCTTGAAGTCGAAGGTGGCCGGGATCTTCAGGTCGCTCAGGCGGTAGGCGAGGTTGTGGGTGCAGTAGTTGACCGCTGCCTCGATGATGCCGCCGACGATCGCCTGGTTGGCGAGCGCACCGACCTGACCGTTGATCGCGGGATTGGCGAGAGTGTCGTGTGGGCCGGGGAGTCCGGAGCCGGTGGAGACGTAGAGCTCGGTGCCGCGGAGCTTCTCGGCGTTGAGGACCGGATCGTTGTCCTTCCAGCCCTGACCGTCGAGGGGGCCCCACATGTTGGTGATGTCAGCTCCGCCGCGGGTACCTGTGACAAGTTCGATCGCACTCTGACCGACGGGAGTGCTGGTCTCGGCACATCCGCTGTACGCGCCGACGCCCTTGTAGAGGCCGGGAGCCGCGATGGCGAGGTTGAGGACCGAGGTCGCGGTCATGGAGATCGCGGAGATCGACTGGACCTTGTTGGTATTGAACTCGGCGTCGATGACGGGCGGGAGTTCCTGGGTCAGGAACGTCTGCCACTTCTGGCGACCGAGAACCGGATCGTCGTTCACCCAGTCGGTGTAGTAGCTGAATGCGCCTTCGAGTGGAGTGACGACGTTGACGTTCTTGTCCTGGAAGAAGTTCATGACGTCGGTCTTGCGTTGCCAGGTCGCCGAGTCTTCGCCGCCGCCTGCACCGTTGAGCAGGTAGAGCGTCGGGCGGGGTTCGCTGCCATCTGCTGGGAGGATGACCTCGAGCGGGATGTTGCGATCCATCGCCGGGGAGAAGACCGAGATGGTGACCTTGCGGTCGCCGGTCTTGGTGTTGCTCACGACGTGCGATCCGGACGTGTCACCGCCCGCAGAAGCTGTCGCCGGACTGATCAGCATCGGCAGCACCGTGGCCACTGCGAGAGCTGCGATCACACTGCCACGCTTGAAAATTCGAGCACGCATACGTTCGGATCCTCCACCTGAATGTCTTCGGATCCGGAACGGATCGAAGTGCCTGTGAGCCCTTACTGGAACAGGTTCACTTTTTGTTATGTGTCAGTAAAGCAGAGCGGGCGCAGAAAGTGACGCGATTCGATTGCCTGACAATTGAATTGGCCCCGGAATTAACCCCCGAATTAACCCCCGAATCGGCCCAGACAAGCACTCGACCCCGCTCCAGGAAGTGCAGGGAGCGGGGTCGAGTCGGAACGATTTCGGTCAGATGCCCATCGAACGAGCGAGCATCGGCCAGGAGTTGTGGAGATCGTCTTCCCAGTAGCCCCACGAGTGGGTGCCGGTCGGCTTGAAGTCGAAGGTGGCCGGGATCTTGAGATCGTTGAGGCGGTAGGCGAGGTTGTGGGTGCAGTAGTTGACTGCTGCCTCGATGACGCCGCCGACGATCACCTGGTTGGCGAGTGTGCCGACCTGTCCGTTGATCGCCTCGTTGTTCAGGGTGTCGTGCGGGCCGGGGAGTCCGGAGCCGGTGGAGATGAAGAGCTCGGTGCCGCGGAGCTTCTCGGCGTTGACGACGGGGTCGTTGTCGATCCAGCCCTGGCCGTCGAGGGGGCCCCACATGTTGGTCACGTCAGCGTCGCCGCGCATGCCCACAACCAGTTCGATGGAGGACTGGCCGACCGGTGTGCTGGTCTCGGCGCATCCGCTGTATGCACCGACGCCCTTGTAGAGGCCCGGAGCTGCGATGGCGAGGTTGAGGACCGAGGTCGCGGTCATCGAGATCGCGGAGATCGACTGGACGCCGTTGGTGTTGAACTCGGCGTCGATGACGGGCGGGAGTTCCTGGGTCAGGAACGTCTGCCACTTCTGACGGCCGAGGGACGGGTCGTCGTTCACCCAGTCGGTGTAGTAGCTGAATGCACCTTCGAGCGGGGTGACGACGTTGACGTTCTTGTCAGCGAAGAACTCGTTGACGTCGGTCTGACGCTGCCACGTCGCCCGGTCTTCGCCGCCGCCTGCACCGTTGAGCAGGTAGAGCGTAGGGCGGGGTTCGCTGCCGTCTGCTGGGAGGATGACCTCGAGCGGAATGTCGCGTCCCATGGAAGGTGAGTACACCTTGATGGTGGCGATGCGCCCGTTGTCCGTGCGGCTCGAGAGCTTGGAACCCGTTGTGTTTGCCTTGGCAACAGTTGCCGTGGTGGTCGACGGATCTCCGCCCGCGGACGACACTGCAGGGCTGATCAGCATCGGCAGCACGGATACTGCGGCTACAGCGGCGACCAGACGGCCACGCTTGAAAGTGCGAGCACGCATACGTTCAGAAACCTCCACCTAAAATTCCTTCGAATCCGCCCAGGAGTGAACGGTCCTTTGTTGCTGTTCCCGTACGGGAATTCATGCTGGGTACATGCTCTGTCGATAGGTACAGGGCGTGTGAGTCTTGTAAGTTCTACCGCATCGGTGCGTTATCCGCCAGTGAACCAGAGATTTGCTGAACGTACGACCAGTTTCAGGTGAATTTCCCTGATCATCGACGGGATTAGTGAGTGAACCGGACATATCCACTATGGGAACAACATTGTTGCCTACCTCTGCAGTCGAACGCGTCTGTCGAAGATCTTCTCCGATATCAGCGGCCAGCGGGGAGTTACGTTTCGGTGAACGTCGGTTACTCGCCGCAGACTCGCGCGGACTCGACGGCAATCGCCAAGAGTTTCGCGTGGCAGGCGCGGGTCGAGTTCCCGGAGATAACCCCTGTCTTCACCGTCGACGGCGTCGTCGAGATTCAGGAGTCCGGCGGAATCGCCCTGGCCTTCGACCTGGAGGACTCGAATCCGCTGGAGGGAGACCTGGCCAACGTCTCGTACTTCTACGACCTCGGAGTCCGCTCGATGTTGCCGACGTATAACTACATGAACGCTGCCGGCTGCGGCTGCTTGGACCTGGCGGACACGGGGTTGAGTGGATACGGCCGTGACCTGGTTGCCGAGATGAATCGCGTCGGAATGACGGTCGACGGCTCACATTGTTCGGTACAGACGGGGTTGGACGTCTCAGCTATCACCCAGCGAGCAATGATCTACAGCCACTCGAACCTCCGAAGGTTGTGGGAGCATCCGCGCAACATCACCGACGATCAGGCCAGAGCGTGTGCGGAGACCGGCGGCGTCATCGGGATCAACGGCGTGGGCATATTCCTCGGCGTCAACGGACCGGATGACGACCAGGCTCGGCTGTCCGCGATGGCCGACCACATCGAAGAGGCTGTGGGACTCGTCGGCATCGATCACGTCGGGATCGGCTCCGACTTCTCCTTCGACGCCGACGAATTCCGCGAAGAGATCGAGCAGAACCCGTCGTCGTTCTCCGAGGCGTACACCGCGTGGGGGCCACTGCAGTGGACTCCTCCGGAGGACGTGCTGACACTTGATCAGGTATTGCGTGACCGGGGCTTCGACGAGCCGTCGATCGAGGCCGTGTACGGCGGAAATTTCGCCCGAGTTGCCCGAGAAGTGTGGGCTACCGACGGGTAATGCGACCATCTGGGGACAGCGAAACGATGCAGGACTACCCTGGTGAATCGTGACCTCACACTATGACGTCGTTGTCCTCGGAGCCGGCCCCGGTGGGTACGTCGCTGCTATCCGCGCGGCACAACTGGGCCTGAGCACCGCCATCATCGAGCAGAAGTACTGGGGCGGTGTATGCCTGAATGTCGGCTGCATTCCGTCCAAGGCGCTTCTCCGTAACGCCGAACTCGCGCACATCTTCACGAAAGAAGCGAAGACGTTCGGCATGTCCGGAGACGTGTCCTTCGATTTCGGCTCCGCTTTCGATCGCAGCCGCAAGGTCGCGGACGGGCGAGTCAAGGGCATTCACTTCTTGATGAAGAAGAACAAGATCCCGGAGTACGACGGCAAGGGCACGTTCGTCGACGCCAACACCATCAGCGTGGAGCTGAGCAAGGGTGGCACCGAGACGATCACGTTCGACAACGCGATCATCGCGACCGGTTCGTACACCAAGCTGCTGCCCGGCACCTCGCTGAGCGAGAACGTCGTGACCTACGAAGAGCAGATCCTCACCCGTGACCTTCCGGGTTCGATCCTGATCGTCGGTGCCGGCGCGATCGGCATGGAGTTCGGTTACGTCCTCAAGAACTACGGCGTCGACGTCACGATCGTCGAGTTCCTCGATCGGGCACTGCCCAACGAGGACGCCGACGTCTCGAAGGAAATCGCCAAGCAGTACAAGAAGCTCGGCGTCACCATCAAGACCGGTGCCGCTGTGCAGTCCATCAGCGACGACGGCAGCAAGGTCACCGTCTCGATCAAGGACAACAAGTCCGGCGAGATCGAGACCGTGGTCGTCGACAAGGTTCTGCAGTCCGTCGGCTTCGCACCGCGTGTGGAGGGCTTCGGTCTCGAGAACACCGGTGTCGCGTTGACCGATCGCGGCGCCATCGCGATCGACGACTACATGCGCACCAACGTCCCGCACATCTTCGCCATCGGTGACGTCACCGCCAAGCTGCAGCTCGCGCACGTCGCAGAAGCTCAGGCTGTCGTCGCTGCCGAGACCATCGGCGGCGCGGAGACGCAGACACTCGGTGACTACCGGATGATGCCGCGTGCGACGTTCTGCCAGCCGCAGGTCGCCTCGTTCGGTTTGACCGAGGAGCAGGCCAAGGCCGAGGGCTACGACGTCAAGGTCGCGAACTTCCCGTTCGCTGCCAACGGCAAGGCACACGGTCTCGGTGACCCGACCGGTTTCGTCAAGCTGATCGCCGACAAGAAGTACGGCGAACTGCTCGGCGGGCACCTCATCGGACCGGACGTTTCGGAACTGCTGCCTGAGCTGACCTTGGCTCAGAAGTGGGACCTCACGGTCAACGAGTTGGCACGCAACGTCCACACCCACCCCACACTCAGTGAGGCACTGCAGGAAGCGATCCACGGCCTCGCCGGCCACATGATCAACTTCTGACGGCAGGGCCTTCGGCCCCGTGCGCCTTTTCGGTAGTTCGCACTACCGGAAAGGCACACGGGGTTTTTCGTCTTTTGTGTCGAGTTGTGTTGCGAAACCGCCATCTGAGGCCTTCGAGTCGGGGTGTAGGCGCGCAACGCATTAGCGTCCCGAGTCGACCATCCGGCTTTCGAAGGACCACTCATGAAAACTCGTTCCGTACTGCTCGCGGCTTGCGTCGCGCTGACGCTCTCCGCCTGTGGAACCTCAGGTGACTCCGGATCGGACACCGAAGCTTCGGGTGCCGCCGAGGCGGGGGCGTTCCCCGTGACCGTCGACCACGCCTACGGTTCGACGACGATCGACGCGGAGCCTATGCGCATCGTGACCATCGGATGGAGTGGCCAGGATGCGGTGATCGCGCTGAACAAGGTTCCGGTCGCCATGGAGAGCTTCTCCGGCGACGGCATCGAGAACAACATCCTGCCCTGGGACGCTTCGCGTCTGAACGGTGCCAAGCCCGTTCTCATGACGACCAATCCCGATATCCCGTTCGAGCAGATCCTCGGGCTCGATCCCGACGTGATCCTCGCCGTCTACTCCGGCATCGACGAGGGCGAGTACAAGCGTCTCAGTGACATCGCGCCGACCGTCGCGTTCCCCGACCAGCCGTGGGATACGGCGTGGGACAAGCAGATGAGCATGATCGGTGCAGCGCTCGGACAGCCGGAGCAGGCTCAGACGCTGATCGACGAGACCGGGGCGTACTTCGAGAAGCAGGCCGCTGATCACCCACAGTTCCAGGGCAAAACCGCAACGTATGCAATGCGCACCGACGAGGGCCTGATCGTCTTCTGCGGCACCGACCCGCGGATCCGTCTTCTCGGCCAGCTCGGGGTGAAGACCTCGCCCGGTGTCGACGCAGTGTGCACTTCCGGCGACAGTTCGGTGTCCGTGGGCATGGAATCCATCGACACACTCGACGCCGACGTCTTCATTCTCGTCGACGCCGACGGCACCAACCTGGACAAGCTGATGTCCTTCGGTCCGTTCGCGAACATGACCTCGGTGTCGAACGGCCGTCTGGTTCGTCTGGTCGGAATGGACTACGCGATGGCTACGTCCGCTCCGACGGTGCTGAGCGTTCCCTACGCATTCGACGAGTTCATCGCTCAGCTTTCGGACAAGTTGAGCTGATTCCGAGCGTCGTACGACGCTTGTGACGCAACGATTTTCGGAACCTGCGACTCGAGTAGTTCGATCAGGGCCGTGATCTTTGCGGCGACGTCGGCGCCGAGTTCGGTCAGGCTGTATTCCACTTTGGGCGGGATGGTTTCGAGTACCTCACGGTGCACGAGGCCATCCCGCTCGAGTGTTTGCAGGGTCTGCGAGAGCATGCGCTCGCTGACTCCGTCGACGCGTCGGCGCAGGGCACTGAACCGGTACGGGCCCTCGTTCAATGCCGCCAGCGCGAGTGCGCCCCAGCGTCCGGTTGCATTCTGCAATGCCGCCCGAGAGTTGCACCCGCGAGCGAAGACGTCAGCCTCGAGCGTTGGGTCCACGACGTCGGCATTCGGATCAGGGGTCTGGGCAGCACGTGAAGGTGAGTCGGTGCTGGTCATGAACCCAGGCTACTACTGCACGATCCCATAGCGCTAACTCGACGTGTTGCACTTACGAAAAATAAGTGCATGATGGTTGCAGAACGCATTTACGCTTCAACCTGGATCGGGAGTTCGCATGAGCATTGCAGTCACCGGCGCAACCGGAAACCTCGGACAACTGGTAGTCGAGTCGTTGATCGAGCGG
Organism: Rhodococcus sp. 66b; assembly: GCF_002076325.1. Lineage (NCBI taxonomy): Bacteria > Bacillati > Actinomycetota > Actinomycetes > Mycobacteriales > Nocardiaceae > Rhodococcus > Rhodococcus sp. 66b. The sequence continues at coordinate 316,792 of NZ_MUZB01000007.1, read as the reverse complement.
GGAACCGCCGCGTCCGACATCGTCGCAGTCGTCCGCAATCCACAGAAGGCGGAAAGCCTCGCCGCCCGCGGAGTAGTTGTACGTCAAGCGGACTATGCCGATGCCTCGGCGTTGGAAACCGCATTGGCGGGCGTCGACAAGCTGGTGCTGATCTCGGGAAGTGAAGTGGGGTCACGGCTCGCGCAACACACCAACATCATCGACGCGGCGAAGGCTGCCGGCGTCGGATTCATCGCCTACACGAGCATCTTGAATGCTCAGGACACGCCGATGAAGCTTGCTGCCGAGCACAAGGCGACCGAGGACGTGCTCACTCGGAGCGGTATTCCGTTCGCGCTGTTGCGCAACGGTTGGTACTGGGAGAACTTCACCAACGACCTGGCCGGTGTGATCGAACGCGGCGCACTGGTCGGTGCGGGAGCGGAAGGCAAGATCGCGGCTGCGGCGCGTGCGGATTACGCCGACGCCGCAGCAGTAGTCGCGACCACCGATGGTCACGAAGGCGCAGTGTACGAGTTGGGCGGTGACGAGAGGCTCACCTACGCCGAATTGGCCGAGAAGATCAGCGAGTTTGCCGGCAAGCCTGTCGCGTACCAGTTCGTGAGCGAGGACGCATACAAGGGGATTCTCGAGAGCGTCGGCCTGCCTGCCCCGGTCGCAGAGATTCTCGCGGATTCCGATGCTGCAATTGCCAAGGGGGCGTTGGACACCGAGTCTGGTGACCTGCAGAAGTTGATCGGCCGCAGCAGCGCTCCGGTGGCTGAGGTGTTGAGGAAGGCCTGACCTGCTGTGCGCCTTTATTAACCGCGGGCGGTTACTAAAGGCGCACAGGGGGTTATCCCATGTGGACTGCACCCTCGGCGGGCAGATCACCCTTCTTGGCGCGGACCAGAACCAGCACTACCGGTGCGATGATCGCCAACAGGATTGCCGCCCAACCGAATGCGGCCGAGTATCCGGATACCTCGGCGCCGAAGAAGTAGTCCGTCATCGAGGCGACGAAGTCCTGCACCGGCTGGGGGAGTAGCGCCAATTGGTCCCCGGTCGGGATGGTCGCATTCGACATGTCGACGGGAATGCCTTCCGGCGGGATCGGCGCCGCGTTGTCGGCGGTGAAGGCCGACTTGGCCGAAGCGTAGATCGTGGTGAACAGTGCGGTTCCGAGTGCGCCGCCTATCTGCAGGGTGGCGTTGACCAGGGCACTGGCAGCGCCGGCGTCGTGGTCGGGAACGCCGATCAGCGCGAGGTTCTGCATCGGCACCATCAGCAGGCCCAGTCCGAAGCCGAAGATCGCGAGGCCGGGGAACACGTGCGTCCAGTAGGAGCTGTGTACCTCGATCTGGGTCAGCATGAGCAGTCCTACTGCGGCCACCAGCGGGCCGGCGACCATGAGCGGCTTGGGGCCGATCTTGGTGGACAACTGCGCTGCGATGGTCGACGCCAAGACGATGAAGAATGCCATCGGCAGCGATCCGACGCCGGCCATGACCGGGCTGAATCCGAGCACGATCTGCAGGTAGAACGTCAGGTACAACGTGCCGCCGAGCAGGGCGGCGCCCACCAGCATGGAGCCGATCAGAGCAGCGCCGCGATCACGATGCCACGGAACGCTCAGCGGTAGAAGCGGATTCTTGCTGCGGCTCTCGACGACCACGAAGATCGCGAGGAAGACCAGACCCAGTGCGATGAACAGCAAAGTGTCCGCCTGACCCCAGCCGTGCTCGGCGCGTGTGAATCCGTAGACCAGTGAGCCGAGCCCCAGGGCGATGAGGACAGCGCCGGGAAGGTCGTAGCTCGTGTCGCCGTGCGCTTTGGTTTCCTTGACGATCGGGACGGCTGCAGCGATGGCGATCAGCGCGATCGGGATGTTGACGAGCAGGCACCAACGCCAGTCGACGTACTGCGTCAGCACTCCACCGAGGAGCAGGCCGATGGCAGCGCCACCGCCGGAGATCGCGCCGTAGACGGCAAAAGCCTTGGCGCGCTCCTTCTCTCCGATGAAGGTGGTGGTGAGCATCGACAGCGCAGCGGGCGCGAGCAATGCTGCGAAGACGCCCTGGCCGGCGCGAGCGATGAACAGTTCGATACCGCTCTGCGCGATGCCGCCGATGCCGGAGGCAACCGCGAAGCCCGCCATGCCGACGATGAAGGATCGCTTTCGGCCCCAGTAGTCGGCGATACGTCCGCCGAGGAGCAGCAGCGCACCGAACGCCAAGGCGTACGACGTGACCACCCACGCGCGGTCAAGGTCGCTGATGCCCAGTTCCTCCTGGGCTGCCGGTAGGGCGATGGAGACGATGGTGCCGTCGAGCACCACCATGAGTTGAGCGAACGCGACGATGCAGAGCACCAGCCAGCGACGTTGATGATTCGGATTCTCGGAGACAGCCGGGATCGGTGGCAGAGTGCCGCCGTCGACGTGGGACGTGGTGGTCATTGGAAAAAGGTATTCCAGCCTTCTCAGGTGAGTCAAACGAAATAGTTCGTTCGGTTACCATCATCACTATGGCTCCCACTGACGCGACCGCGACGAAACAGCGAATCCTCGACGCTGCGCAAGAAGAATTCGGCACCTACGGGCTTGCCGGTGCGCGCATCGATCGGATTGCGAAGAACGGAAACGCCAGTAAGGAGCGCCTCTACGCCTATTTCGGTGACAAGGTCGCGTTGTTCCACGCGGTGCTCGACGTCGACTTCGAGCAGGCGATGGAGTCTGTCGAGTTCACCGGTGAAGACATGCCCGCGCATGCCGTCGAACTGTTCGACGCAATGCTCGCCAAACCACAGATTCAACGGATGATGATCTGGGGTCAATTGCAGGGTGAGGCACCACGGATGAAGAAGCTGGCCGAGGAACATTCCAGCTGGGTTCCGCGAATGGCCACGATCCGCAAGGCTCAAGAAGACGGCCTCATCTCGAAGCACTGGGATCCGCAGGACCTGATCACGATGCTGTTCGGCCTCGTGTTCGGTTGGGTAGTGGCCCCCGGTGTGGCCGACAACCAGAACGTCGACGCCGACGAGATCGCGCGCCGCCGTGAAGTGGTGCGCGAGGCCGTCACTCGAATCTGCAAGCCGTGACTGTCAGCGAGAGAGGTACGCGGCCCAACCGCCGTAGTCAGTGATGTCAGCTGCGCCGTTTACGGCGTCATGAGTGCAGCTGAAACCGACTGTCGTTCTGCCGTCGGATAACTCGACGCTCGTGAGTGCCATCGGTGCAGGCAAGGCGGCGAGGAACGTTCCCAGGCCAGCCGGTGAGATCCGGAAGATCTCGCCGACGACCGGTGCGCCGAGTCCAGGGTCACGGCGGACCAGGCCGGGCTTCGGTGGCGTCGTGTCGAGAGCGAAGAGCCGGTAGGCATCCGAGGTCGTGACGGTTTCGACGTACCGCGCGCCGAGGTCGACCAACTGTGTGTTGAGCGGTTGCCGGCGCAGGTGAGCGCCGAATACTGCGAGGTCGATTCCGGTATTGACGAGGGCGGGTGAAGGCACACCACCGAGTCGCGCAGCGAGGTCGATGGCGATCTGGTCGTCGAAAGCGGGTACGACGAACATGACGCCGAACGGGTGATCTTCGGCAGTGCGGTGTCCGGGCGCCGCGACGGCCGCCATGTCGAGCAGGTTGCAGAAGTTGGTGAAAGTTCCCATCCGGCGGTTGATTCCGAATGGATCCTCGGTCACGGCAGCGATGGTCGGATGTTCGGTGGTGGTGGGAAGCAGTAGGGCGTCGAACCCTGCGAGGAGTTCCCGGGCGGCAGCCTTGGCGTGGGTGAGAGCGTCGAGATCGTCGACTAGCTGGTATCCGGTGGGGTGCTTCGCGCCGAGCACGATGTCGGACACCGCGGGATCTGCTCCGGCAGGACGAGTTTCGAGGAACTCGCCGGCAGCGGCGTACCGCTGCGCCACCACGGCGCCGTCGTAGAGCAATCGGGCCGCGTCGAGCAGCCCGGAAATGTCGACGGTCTCGGTCTCGGCGCCGCCGGCTACCAGAGCTGTCACAGTGTCCTGAAATGCTGCCAGATACGACGGGCTAAGTTGAGCGAGATCCTCGATTCGGGGCACCGCGACGCGGGGATTCGGCGCCGCCGCGAGACGAACGTCGGAAGGCCAGACGCGGCTGCGGGGATCTCGAGGTTCGTGGCCGACCATGATTGCCGCTGCCGCGGTTGCCGATTCGAGGTGGCCGGCGAACACCGTCAGAGCGTCGTAGTCGATGCAGGCGGGCACTACTCCGTGGACGGGAATGACGCCGAGCGAGAGCTTGAGTCCGTAGATCCCGTGAAATGCCGCCGGTACCCGGCCGGAACCGGCAGTGTCGGTGCCGATTCCGATATCTGCAATCCCCAGTGCCACGGCGACGGCGGATCCGGAGCTACTACCGCCCGAGATCAACTTCTCGTCCCAAGCGCAGCGAACGGCTCCGTACGGACTACGCGTTCCGACCAGCCCGGTGGCGAACTGGTCCAGATTGGTCTTCCCCAGAACAACAGCGCCGTGCTCGATCAACCGTGCAACGGCACTGGCAGTTTCATCCGGCGCATACGCGAATTCGGGGCACGCCGCTGTGGTCGGCAGACCGGCGACGTCGACGTTGTCCTTGACGGCGACCAGGCGCCCAGCCAGGGGAAGATGCTCGCCCGCGGCGATTCTGGCCTCCACCGAGGCGGCATCGGCAAGCACATCTTCCTTGCGGCGCAACGTGATCCAGATTTCGGGGCGATCTACTTCCTCGATCCGCTGGAATGCCTGCTCGACCCGGGCTGTCGGGGTGAAAACTTCTGCTGCGATGGTCATGGTGTGTACTGCTCCGATCAGTCCGTGATGTTGGCGAGTGAGAGCGCGGTGATCGCGCGGGTCACCCGGTCGAGGACGACGTCGAGAGACTCGCCGATGTGCTGGTGCAAAAGCGTGCGGGCCTCGGGCAGATTGCCGGCACGTAGTTCTTCGAGGATTCGAATGTGCTCCGCGATCGAGGTGTCGATGCGGCCGTTGACCATGAAGTCGTACATCCGAACGTGCCGGATACGGGAATTCACCGACAGCAGCGACGCGACCAGTTCATTGTTTCCCGACGCCCTCAGTACGGCGACGTGGAATTCCTCGTCCAGTTCGACGAACCCCGGTTCCTGAGCCGGCGGATCGAGAGCTAGGGCACGCCACCGCACCAACTCGTCGTCGAGGATTGTTCGGTCGTGCCGGATCGTCGGATCTGCGATCGCCCGGGTAATTCCTTGTAGTTCCAGAGTGATTCGGAGTTCGTACAGATCTCGGATCCGCGGGATGCTCGGGCGCACGGCGGAGAACCCGTACTCTTCCCGGCGCAGGAGTCCATCGGCGCACAGCATCGTCAAGGCTTCCCGTACTGGTGTGCGAGAAATGCCGAAACGCGTGGAGAGCTTCGGTTCCGTCAGGCGCTGATCGAACCCGATAGTCCCGTTGACCAGTTCGGTGCGTAGTTCCCGGTAGACCACCTCACGCAGTGGCTCCGGCGCCGTATTCATCCCTGTCGACATACCTGTATACGCTATTGATCAGGTGTTTCGTCCAGATGTCTTCGGGTAAGAGCTGAGTTACGGCCGCCGCGGAACTTCAGGAGAAGTCGCGCTGAACCCGCAAGGTTCCGATCGTGGTGGCCAGGCCGTCGTACTGAGTGACCAGCAAGGTGAATTCGATCAACCGACGATCGTCGAGATGCTGCGAGAGCGTTCCCCACGTGTTGTCGGTGATGTCCTTGGTGGTGACCAACTCGTCGACCGCAGTCAAGATCGCACGGTGACGCGGACTCAACTCGGAAGCGCCAGGGCCCTCGATGATTCGGGCCAGTTCTTCTGCGTCGATTCCGGCTTTGCGGCCGAGCCTGATGTGGTGATCCATCTCGTAACCGCAGTCCCGCAGGTGCGCGACCCGCAGGATGATCAGTTCGGTGTCGTGGCGAGAGATCTTGCCGCCGGGCATGAGTGAGCCGGAGTAGTGCAGCCAACCGCGGAAGAGCCCACCCGTGCGCCCCAAGGTGCTGAACAGATGCGCATCGGGTGCTCCGGCAGCCTTCGACAGGACACGCCAGATTCCCCAGTTGATCGGACCGAGGTCCTTGAATCGGCCGGGCGGGATGCGGGGGTTCATGCGACTCCACGGATGTGAGAGGGACGGAGGTCGATAGCTCGTTGCGCGATGTGGCGAACCGCAGCGCTGCGGCGGGGCGCGTGTACGCGTGACTTCCGGCCGACGATACCGCGCTCGAACGCGTCGACGGCGTCAGCGACGGTCGTGGTGCCGGCGCTGGCGAGGGTTCCGCGAGCGCCGTCGAAAGAGAGTGCGGTGGTATCGGTGTCGATGTCTCCGATATACGCGACGCCCACCTTGGTACCAAGGTGTTTCATTTCCAGGCGCAACGCGTCGCCCAACGCTTCGACGCCGGCGCGCGAAGCACCGAACGGTCCGCGGAACGGGTGCTTCGCCGCGCCGTGGGCCGAGGCGACCACCAGGGCGTAACCATCTTCGTGACTGATGTGGGGACCCGCTGCGCGCAGGGTGTAGTACGTGCCCATGAGGTTGACTTCGACTGCGCGACGCATGTCTTCGACGTCTCCGCCGAGGATCGACGAATTCGCCTCGACGCCGGCATTGGCCACGACTACGTCGATGCCTCCCAGCTGCTCAGCGATGTAGCTGACGCCGCGAGATACCTGCTCGAGATCGGCGACATCGCACAACTGCCACGGCGCGCGGCCGCAGGAAGTGGCGACTTGCTCGAGAAGTTCCGGCTCGAGGCCGAGCAGTCCCACGGACGCACCACGGTCGTACAGGCGTCTGGCCAGCAAAGAACCGATATTACGGGCAGCACCGGTGATCAGGATGCGCCGACCTGTCAGATCGTCGGCACTGCTCTTGCCCGATTCGGCCTTGCCCGCCTCGCTCTTGCCCATGTGCTGTGTCCCTACGCAGTTACCTTCTGGTCCTCCGACGCTAACACCGCCGGGTAGCTGCGACTGCAAGTACCGCCAACTCCGTCCGAACGGGTGTTCAGACCGATGCGGCTTCGAGACGCGGATGTGACGTGGAAGCCTGGGTCGACCGCAATCGACGGAATCGGACCACGGCAACGACGGCGGCAACAGCGGCGAGGATCACCAACGGCAGTGACGGGCCCATCGTGGGTTCGATGACAACCAGTAGCACCGGCAGTCCGAATCCGAGATAGGTGCCGACGTAGAAGATCCCGGTCAAAGCGCCCCGCGAGGCCGGGGGAGCCAGCGACTCGAGGTCGAGCAGTCCCTCACGTAGACACAGTCCGTAGGCCGTACCGAGGACGAGCGCGCAGACGATGAACAACCCGAGCGCGGGGTGCGCGCCGCCGACTGCGACCAGGCAGTATCCGAGTGCCGCCAGTGCGGCGCCGACCGTGCCGGCCTGAGGACCCCAATTGCGATGGCGCGCAGCGGTTTGAACCAGGATTCCAGCACCCAGAGTCAGCGCCGCGGCGAAACCCGGAAGGAGAGGGCCTGAGTAGCGGTCGCCGAGCCTGGCCGTCATGGTCACGAAAGACACTGTTGCGCTGGCGAACACCCATGGCGCCAACGGAAGTGCCCAGAGCAGTGCGACCTTCACACCGGTTCCCGACCGCTCTGCGCGGTCGGGAACCTGTGTGAACGTCGCAGCCTTGGTGGGAGCAGGAGTACGACTCCACGAGGCAGCAGCGGCAACCGAACCCACCGACAAGACGGCCGAGACGACAAAGGGCGTAGCGAGTGGGAAGGCGGCAAATTGTGCCAACAGACCCGAAAACAGTGGTCCCAGTGCAAAACCCGAGGTGAGTACGACGCCCGCCATCACGGTTCCGGACTTGCCGCGAAGGTCGGCCGCCCACGCGGTACCCGCGCCGATTGCCAGACCGGCACCGATACCGACTACGAGGCGCCCGACCATGAGCCCGGGCGCGTCGTGCCAGAGAAGAAGAATCAAGGTTCCGAGCGAGGCTATGAGTGCTCCGGGAAGGACGACTACAGCTCGGCCGACGCGGTCCGACACTGCTCCACCGGTCAACAGGCCGGGTAGGAGTCCGAGCGCATAGATACCGAAAACACCGTCGAGCACGATATGCGAAAGGCCCTCGTCCACCCGGAGAACCGGGATGAGCGAAGCAAAGTGGTTGGCGGCCCAACCCGTCGAAAGTAGTACGGCCAGTACCGAGATGAACCCGCGACGGGATGGATCGCCCATACCGGCAGCTTAGGCGGGCACCAGATCGCTCACGTCGGCGAGGAGTTCGAACGTGCGCAACCATGCCTCGCGGTTGGTGCCGGTCGACACCGTGATCAGCTCGTCGGCCTGCGCATGCTCGGTGAATTCGTCGAGGTACGCACGCACCTCGGCGGGCGTGCCGATGGCGCTGTACTTGGTCATTTGCAGAACCTGCTGACCGGCGGGGGAGTCGAGCAGCATGTCCGCTTCGTCGTCCGTGAATTTGCGTCCACGCCCGAGAAGAAGACTGACGCGCGAACGCTTGGCTGCGAGGAAGTCCTGCTGAGCCTGCTCATGGGTGTCGGCGGCGATGACGTTGACGCCGGCGATGACGTACGGCTCCGCCAACTGCTCCGACGGCTTGAACTCGCGTCGGTAGATTGCGACGGCGTCGCGCAGGGCGTTGGGGGCGAAGTGCGAGGCAAATGCATACGGCAGGCCGAGCATCGCGGCGAGCTTGGCGCCGAACAGTGACGATCCGAGAATGTAGAGCGGAACGTGAGTGCCCTTACCGGGAACGGCATTGATTCCGGGGACGCGCGAAGTGTCGCCGAGGTAGCCCTGAAGCTCGAGTACGTCCTGCGGGAAGCTGTCCGAAGAACTCGGGTCGCGTCGCAAAGCCTGCATCGTCTTCTGATCACTACCGGGCGCGCGGCCGAGACCGAGATCGATTCGACCGGGGTGCAAAGTCTCGAGGGTGCCGAACTGCTCGGCGATCGTCAGCGGTGCGTGGTTGGGCAGCATGATTCCACCGGCGCCGAGGCGGATTTTGCTGGTGTTCGCGGCGACGTGGCTGATCAGAACGCTGGTTGCCGAAGACGCGATGGAACCCATGTTGTGGTGCTCGGCGTACCAGATTCGCTTGTAGCCCCACTCCTCGGCACGCTGCGCCAAGGTCACGCTGGCGTCGAAGCTGTCTTTGGCGGTTTCGTCGTCCCCGATGTGGGCGAGGTCGAGGATGGAAAGTGGTACGGCCATGGAGGTGGAGCCTTTCTCAGCGAATAGAACGCAAGCGTCGTTGGAAGGTGCAACCATCTGGCCGGCTTTCCTATTTCCCCCTGGTCAACGCCCACGGATGGCGGCGAGGAGGAGAAGGCGTCAAGTCTTTGTCTCAATTTCGGTCATTTCGGATATTTCGGGTGAAAGTGGGGGCTAGATTTCCCGAATCGGAGGTTCTTTCGCATTCCAAGTGAATCGAGACCAGCATGGCCACTGATCGGAAGGCTGTAAACAAGCGCAAAGTACGTGCATTACTAGCCGGAGGACTTGTCCTCGGTATCGGCGCCGCTGTCACCTTGGCAGCGTGGACAGACAATGTTTTCGGCGACGCGCAGTTCAAGACGGGAAGTTGGAATCTCCAGGGCAGTTTCGACGGACTGACGACCTGGGGTGAGTATCAAGTCGACGCTTCCGCCGGCCACTTCCAATTCAGCACGGGATTCAACACACTCGCACCCGGAACGACGGTATATGCGCCGGTAGCGCTACGGATCGGTCCCACGGCCAGCACTTTCGGCGCGACGGTACAACTACTCGGTGCGACGGGCGGTGATGCCGATCTCAAACCCGCCCTGCGGTACTCGGTGTATCGAGGTGTCTCCTCCACGGCCTGCACGGCGGCGGGAATTGGAGCAGGCACAGCATGGGTGGGCACGACAGCTAGTCCGGTGGCCTTGACGGCAGGTTCGGGTTCGGATGTCACCTTGCTAGGCACGGGTGTGCCGGTCGAACTGTGCTTCGCGGTCACGCTGCCCGCCGGAGTCGACCCCTCGATCGTGTCGGGCAAGGACACCGGGCGCTTGCTCTGGCAGTTCACCGGCCAGTCCACCCCCTGACGCCTGCGTGGTCACACGGCGAATGCGTCAGGTGTACGCACTGGCGGCCTCGGGACTCGTCCTGGGTATCGGTGCAACCACCGTGGCTGCCAGTTGGGTGGACAGCACGATGGGCGATGCATCGTTTCGCACCGGAACCTTCGGAATCGAGTCGAACGTCGGCGGTGGATGGTCGTCGCATGCATCCAGTGCCCCTGGCATTTTCACGTACACACCCTCGGCGCTCCTGATTCGCCCCGGTGCGTTCTCGTACGGCCCGATATCTCTTCGAACAGTGCCGGTCTCGCCGGCAGCATCCGTCACTCTGCAGGCGGCCACGGTTGCCGGCGACTCCACTCTGGCGTCGGCGCTTCGGTATCGGGTGGTCAAGTCGACGACCTGTGATGCGTCAGCCTTCTCCACGGGAACACCACAATTCGTGGTGGGAAGTGCGACGGTGTTTCCGTCGCTCTCAACTGGTTCCGCAGTCGGGGCCATCGCGCTACCCACCGGTGGAGCGTCGCCAGGGGGAGCGGTGGCGCTGTGCTTCGAGATTTCGCTGCCCGGAACCTCGGCTAATTGGAGTAACTCGGCGTTGATCGGTAAAACGGCAACTCCCACTTGGCAGTTCAGTGCAACACCCTGAAGGAGCTGCAATGCCAATACGTGCCCGGGCAACACATGCCCGGACGAAGAAGCGTTCGGCCCTGACGATCATCGGGGACTGCATCCTTCAGGTTCTCGCTGCCGGTGGGGTTGTTTGTATCGCTTTGGTGATCTGTGCCTTCGCCTTCGACATCACACTGATCATGTTCAAGACGGGTTCGATGTCGCCGACCATTCCGACGGGTTCGCTCGCCGTAGTGCGTGAAGTACCGGCGGATTCCGTCGAGGTTGGCGACGTCGTCACCGTCGATCGGGGAGTGTCCGAACTGCCGGTGACCCACCGGGTCGTCTCTGCTCGTACCCAGGACAACGGCATCACGATTCTCGATCTCAAGGGTGATGCCAACGCTTCGGCTGATCCCGCGGTATACGAGGTCACCACGGTCCGAAAGGTGCTCTGGCACGTTCCGGGATTGGCGCGGGTGATCGTCTACTTCTCGAATCCTCTTGTTCTGGGGGCGATCACGCTGACCATGGCCGCTTTGGTGGTTGCGGTATTCTGGCCGCGCAATACCGATGACGACGATGATGCCGAATTGGCCGACCCGAAAACCGAACCCATTCAGGTTCTTCTACCGCCGGACGGCGGGAGGCAATGAAGCGTCGCCACCTGTTCTCAGTCATCGTATTGGCAGTTGCGGTTGTTCTGGGCTCCGGTTTCTCGTCTCACCCACTGTTCGGAGAGACCGAAGCGGCGTGGACAGACTCCGAATACGTGACCGGTCCGATTTCCACCGGTTCATGGACGACGAGTGGGTACGGCAGAGGCGCCGGCGGGCTCGGGTTGTCCAGTGGCGGAATCGTGATAGATCTTTTCGGCAGTTCGATGTTCGAAGGTGTCTCACAACAGAACACGATTGGAAAGGACCTGGACACAACCAATCTTGTGGTTGCAAAGCTGCTGGGCGTCAACTCGTTGTCCCGGACCGGATCGATCTCGTCGTGCGCTGCCTACTCGGTCGGGCAGCCTGCGAGCGGCCGCTGCCAGTCGGCAATTGTTTCGGATACCGATGCGACGTCGACACTCACCTCGATGACCGTGACAGTGAACTTGCTGTCCCTACTGGGGATTGATCTGGTCAGTGCGCCGATAGTCACTGTGGCATCGCCGATTACGGCAGGGGCTGCGTGCGATACCTCGAACAGGGCATCGGTATCGGCGAGTAGCCCCACGAATCAGGTGACGGTGGGATCTCGCGTCCTCACGATTCCACAGCCTGCCGAGAACGCATCGGTGACGGTGACAGGGGCGGACGCCACTGTGAACGCCGCTGGCTTGGCGACGATTCAATACACGAACATCAAGCTCGTGAGCACGCGAACGTCTACGGCAACAACGGCGCAATCGACGCTGAGCGTAAGTCTTTCGATGGCAGCTTTTGCGATTCTGGGGGCGCAGATACTGGGCACCACAAACGTGACGTTCAATCTTGTAACGGCCCAATGCGGAATTGGCAACGCGACATACCCGGTCACGCCGCTGAGCCTCCCAACCGGATTTGCTGCGCGTGCGGTCAGCCCGACGCCTACTTCGGTGAGCGAACCCCCATCATCGACGACTTCTTCGACCACAGCAGCTGAGACCACAGCAGCTGAGACCACGGCAGCTGAGAACACTGCAGGGATGACGACCACCGCGTCTGTGCCGACACCGACAGTAATCCCGACATCGACAGCAACGCCGACATCGACAGCAACGCCGACAACGACGGCTACACCAACCACGAGTACACCGGCTCCGGCGGACCCAATCGGGACAGTAATCCAGGGGCCCGTCGGTTCGAGTATCTCCGCCTTCACCACGGATGACGGACTCACCTGCGACGTTGCGCCTGATGCGGACTACACGAGCGAAGTTGCAGTCGAATGCTCGGACGGCACAACGGGTACGGTCCCCGGTTCTGAACTCGGCCCGAAGCCAACCGCACCGGGGGAGTACCTCAGGATCCCCCTGACGAGAGACCACGTCACCGGAGTCGTCACCCTGAACTCAGCGACACGACGCTGATCAGTTACGCACGGCATTGGCCATGGCGGCCAACGAGAGGGCCTGACGAGCACGGTCGAGGACAACCGCACGAGAGATGTCGATGTGCGATACCAGCGCCTCGTGGGCTTGCGGAATCTTGCCGTCCAGAACCAGTTCGACGACGGAGATATGTTCCTCCACGGTGGCCTTCATACGGTCGGGAGTCAGGTAGTCGAACATCCGCACGGGGCGCAGCTTCGAGTTGACGGCCTGCAAGGCGTCGACCAACGCGTGGTTTCCGGACGAGGCGAGGAGCGCGATGTGGAACTCCTCGTCGAGCGTCACGAAACCGGCGTCCGGTACGGGCATCTGTTTGAGAAATGCGTACCACTTGTCGAGTTCGGAACCGAGCGCGTCTCGATCATGAGCGGGGGCCTCACCGTCGAGTACCCGACGAAGCCCGTGCACCTCGAGGAGTATGCGCAGCTCGTAGAGTCCACCCAACTCGTCGAGGTGCGGTCGGTACGGAAAGAGTCCATGTTCGTCGCGCTCGACCAGCCCGTCGGATTCCAACTTTGCGAGCGCTTCGCGCACCGGTGTTCGCGAGACACCGTAGAGATGGGCCAGGCGTTCCTCGCCCAGTCGTTCCGAGGGCGCGATCTGACCGGACATCAGATCATTTCGGATCGACCGGTAAACCTGTTCGCGCAGCGGCGGCCGCACACTCATGTCAGATTGCCATCGCTCGACGAACCGCCTCGGTGGACGTGGTGCCGCCCTCACCGGTCGAGGTCACGTGTCCGGCCGCGAGAATGCTGTAATGCTGAGCAGATTGGAGCGCGAAACCGATGTGCTGCTCGACAAGGAGGACACCGAGATCGCCGCGCTCGGTGAGTTCCATGACGGTTCTTTCGATTTCGGCGACCACGTTGGGCTGAATGCCCTCGGTTGGTTCGTCGAGGATGAGGATCTTGGGCTCGGTGATCAAGGCGCGGGCGATGGCAAGTTGTTGTCGCTGCCCACCGGAGAGAAGTCCTGCGCGACGGTCGAGGAGTGTGGTGAGGGCGGGAAACAGATCCAATGCCTCTGCGATGAGTGCCTTTCCGCGTTTGCGCCCGTCGGCGACCACCCGAAGATTCTCGGCAGTTGTCAGTTGTCCGAACGACTGCTGACCCTGCGGTACGTAGGCAAGTCCGCGAGCGACGCGGGCGCTCGGTCGTAGTCCGGTGATGTCCTCTCCGTTCAGAAGTACCTTTCCGCGTGTGGGTTTGATCAGACCGACGGCGGCGCGCAGCAAGGTGGTCTTGCCTGCACCGTTGTGACCCATGACTGCCGCAACCCCGTCACTGGGAACCAGTAAGGATACGCCGTGGATTACTTCGGTGCGTCCGTAGCCGGCGCGGATGTCGACGAGCTCGAGCATGATTCAGTCCTCCGGGGTCGGTTCGGTGTCGGCGCCGAGATCGGTTCCGGCAGCGGCTGTGCCGAGATAGACCTCTTGCACCTTGGGGTCGGCTTGAACCTCCGCCACAGTTCCTTCGGCGAGTACTTTCCCAGCGGCGAGCACTGTGACGGACGTGGCGAACGATCGCATGAAGTCCATGTCGTGCTCGACCACGACGACGGTTCGTGCACCGCCGATGCGACGCAGAAGGTTTCCGGTCTCCTCGCGCTCCTCCAGGCTCATCCCAGCGACGGGCTCGTCGAGTAGTAGCACGGAACAGTTCTGCACCAACAACATTCCGATTTCGAGCCACTGTTTCTGCCCGTGCGCCAGAATGCCCGCGGGAGTGTCTCTGAGGTGCTCCAAGCCGGTTGTCTCCAGAGCCTCCTCGATCTCGGGGAGCACACCTTTGCGCCTTCGGAGCAGGTTCCACGCCGAGCGACCGGCTCCCGCCGCGATGTCGAGATTCTGCAGCACCGAGAGTTCTTCGAAGACGCTTGCCGTCTGGAAGGTTCGCCCGACGCCGAGGCGGGCGATCTTGTGAACCTTCTTGCCGAGTAGTTGCTCGCCGGACTTCGTGATCGAACCCGTCGCGGGAACGAGTCCGGTGATGGCGTCGACCAGCGTTGTCTTTCCAGCCCCGTTCGGGCCGATGAGAAACCTGAGGTCGCCCTGCATGAGGGTCAAGTCGACGCCGTCGACGGCCTTGAAACCGTCGAAGCTGACCGAAAGGTTCCGTACTTCGAGGTACTCGGACGACATTCCGGCGTTGCCGCCCAGTGCCGGTGTGGGTTCGCTGGTGGCGGTTGTGTTGGTCATGACGACACCTCCACTGGTTCGGGTTGGGAGACCTTGACCGGCGGGTCGGCCAGGGTCTCACGCTTCTTGCGGTGGCGCATCAGGGCGAACAATCCGGCCACACCTGCCGGGAAGAACCCGACCACGACGATGAACATCAACCCTTGTGCGTAGATCCATCCCGAAGGGAGTTTCTCCGAGAATGTCGACTGCGCCCAAGCGACGCCGATCGCACCGAGTACCGGACCCAGAAGCGTTGCGCGGCCACCGATCGCGACCCCGATGAGGAAGGCGATTGACGGAACGATCCCGACGTCGGCGGGGGAGATGATGCCCACGATCGGAACGAACAGCGCACCGGCGATACCGGCGAGGAACGCCGCGGTCACGTAGGCGACCAGTTTGATGTTCGCCGGATCGTATCCGAGGAAACGTACGCGCTCCTCTTGATCGCGGACGGCGACGAGGAGTTCGCCGTATCGGGAGTTCATCAGCTGGCGAATCAGAGCGACCGATGCGAGAAGAACTCCGGCGGCGATGAAGAACAACATCTGCTTGTTCGCCGGATCGTTGAGGTTGAAACCGAAGAACGTGCGAAAGCGGTTGAGGCCGTTGCTGCCACCGATCGACTGCTGGCCGATCAAGAGGATCGCGAAAGCCGCGGCGAGTGCTTGCGAGAGGATCGCGAAGTACGCGCCCTTGACTCTCCGCTTGAACACACCGAGTCCGAGGAGAAAGGCAACAGCGCCAGGCAGGAAAAGGATGGCGAAGATCGCCACGAATGGCGAGGCGAACGGTTGCCAGTATCCCGGAAGTTCTGTTTTGCCGGCGATGGACATGAAGTCCGGGACCGCGTCGCCCTTGAGTTCGGCATCGGCGATCTTGAGGTGCATCGCCATCACGTATGCGCCGATTCCGAAGAAGACGCCCTGGCCGAGCGTGAGCATTCCGCCTCTGCCCCAAGCCAAGCCGATGCCGACAGCGACTATGGCGAAGCACAGGAATTTGGCCAACAGTGACAGCCTGAAGTCCGAGAGCACAGCCGGAGCGATGGCGAACAGCACGATCGCGGCAAGTGCAAAACCGCCCCACACCCGAATTCGGGAATTGTTCAGGATGCTCATACGAGGCTCCTCGTCTTGACTGCGAACAGGCCCTGCGGCCGAACTTGAAGGAAGACGACGATGATGACGAACACGATCACCTTCGCGATCGATGCCGTCGTCGAGTACTCGATGAACGAATTCAAGATGCCGAGGGCGAAGGCTGCGATCACGGCTCCCTTCATCTGACCGAGACCGCCGACGACAACAACCAGGAAGGCGTCGATCAGATACGACTGGCCGATGGTCGGGCTGGTGGAACCGATGAGCGTCAACGCGACACCCGCGACGCCGGCGAGCCCGGAACCGAGGAAGAAGGTCGTGATGTCCGTACGACGAGAGGAGATTCCGCTCGTCTCGGCCAGATCGCGATTTTGGACGACGGCCCGGATGCGTCGACCCATCGACGACTGCTTCAGTGCGACCGAAAGCGCGATCACCGCTGCGATCGCCAACACCAGAATGAAGATGCGGGTTTTCGGTACCACGGCGCCGAAAATATCGACCCCGCCCGAAAGCCAGCTCGGCGCCGAAACATTGACTGCCGGCGCGCCGAAGATGTCGCGCGCCAACTGCTGAAGGATCAATCCGACGCCGAATGTCACCAACAGGGTGTCGAGGGGTCGGTGGTACATCCGCGATACCAGGACCACTTCGAGCACGACACCCATCAGTCCGCCGACGACAAAACCGACGAGCAGAGAAATGATCAAAGATCCCGTTGCATTCGAGATCACCTGCTGCACTACGTATGCGGTGTACGAGCCGGCCATGATGAACTCGCCGTGTGCCATGTTGATGACACCCATCTGCCCGAACGTGAGAGACAATCCCAACGCTGCCAACAGGAGAATCGATCCGATACTCAAACCCGTGAACAACTGTCCGATCACAACATCCATGACAGACGCTCCACCTCTCTACTCGTCGATTCCGTCAATTCCGCCTTTCGTCGATCAGCTGCCGAGTCCCTCGGCCCAGGGGTAGTTCTTCAGGTACGGATCCGGCTCGATCGGCTGTCCCGAATCCCAGACCGTGTAGATCAGTCCGTCGGAACGGATTTCGCCGATTCGGGCAGTCTTGGTGATGTGATGGTTGTCGCCGTCGATGGTGACGAGTCCTTCGGGTGCCTGGAAGGTCACACCGTCGGCGTTGTCCTGAATATCCTTGACCGCAAACGAGTTGGCCTTCTCGACGGTGTTCTTCCAGAGGTAGACGGAGGTGTATGCCGCTTCCATCGGATCGGACGTGGGCTTGTCCTGGCCGAACTTCGCCTTGTACGCCTCGACGAACTTCTTGTTCTCGGGGGATTCGATGGTCTGGTAGTAGTTCCACGCCGTCAGCTGGCCTTCGACGTTCTGGACTCCGATACCGCCGACCTCTTCCTCCGCAATGGAGACGGAGACGACGGGCATGTCGGCGGGCTTCAGGCCGACATTCGAGTATTCACGGAAGAACGCGACGTTGGAATCACCGTTGAGTGTGTTGAACACGGCGTCGGCGTCGGCTGTGCGGACCTTGTTCACGATGGTGGAGAAGTCGGTCGAACCCAATGGCGTGTAATCCTCGCCCTTGATCTCGATGCCGTTCGCTGCCGCGTAGGCCTTGATGATGCGGTTGGCGGTCTGCGGGAACACGTAGTCGCTGCCGACCAGATACAGCGACTTGACGCCCTTCTCCTTCAGATAATCCAGAGCCGGGATGATCTGCTGGTTGGTCGTTGCACCCGTGTAGAAGATGTTCTTCGAATCTTCCAGCCCCTCGTACTGGACCGGGTAGTAGAGCAGGGAGTTGTTGTCCTCGAACACCGGCAGCATGGCCTTGCGGCTCGAGGAAGTCCAGCCACCGAAAACTGCTGCGACGCAATCGCTGCTGATCAGTTTCTCGGCCTTCTCGGCGAACACTGTCGGCTCCGACGCGCCGTCCTCTGCCACGATCTGGATCTTCTTGCCCAGCACACCGCCGGAATCGTTGATCTCCTGCACCGCCAACGAGATGGAGTCGCGGACCGTCACTTCACTGATGGCCATGGTGCCCGAGAGTGAATTCAGAGAACCGACCTTGATCGTGTCCCCCGAGGTGTCGACGCACGACGTAGCCGTCGAATCTCCCGATGCGGTGTCTGTCGCCTTGCTTCCGCAGCCGGTGAGAACCAAGCCCAGCGCGGCGAGAGCGGCCGGCGCGGCAAGGGTGCGCTTCGAGAAGGTTCGCATGTACGGGCCTTTCGTGTCGATGGCTCTGGCAGACAATGGCTCTGACAGATCTGTATCCGGAGTGCGTATACAACGCTGTATTCGTCGAGTGCACAGAGTAGGTGGAAGTTGTTGCGGTGGAATGACTGTCGGTGACAAGTGTGTGTCCGGTGTTTCGATTGGATGTCCAGGACCTCACACCGCAGGTCAGCGAGGGTGCGGTGTTAGCATCGACGAGAAATTGATCAAGCACTCGCTTGACGATCGGAACGTCGGAAGGATCTTCTCGTGCGCTCGACCCGACGGGACGAAATACTCGCTCATGCGGCCAAGCTGTTCAGTGAGCGCGGAATCGCCGCGACGACGGTACGCGACATCGCCGACGAAGTCGGGATTCTCTCCGGCAGCCTCTACCACTACTTCGACTCCAAGGATGCGATAGCCAACGAGATCGTCGTCCGGTTTCTCGAAGACCTCAACGTCAGGTACGAAGACTCGATCGAGCCGGGAGGTTCGGCCCGAGATCGCCTGGCAACGATGGTCTCTGTGTCTTTTGCCTCGGCGGTGGATCACCCGTATGCCACGGAGGTCTATCAGGGAGAAGCCATACTTTCGTCGCAACCGGCGGACGCGCCCATCACCATCCTGGTTCAGAAGGCACACAGCTACTGGCGATCGGCTATCGCTCGCGGAATTGCCGACGCGGAGTTTCGGGAAGACATCGATCCCGAACAGTTTCACCGTCTCCTGCGTGAATCCGTCTGGTCCACCGTCGCGCAGTATCGCCCGCAGCTTTCCGAGTTGGCGGATGATCTGCAGCGCAATCTGATTTCGGTATTCCTGGACGGCTTCGCCGCACGTTCCGTCGACGGCGAGCCGGTGGCACGCATTGCGCAGCGCACGACGAAGAAGGAAGCGCAGACCGTATCTCCTGCCTCCGAATTTGCCGAACTCCGCTCTGACTCCCAAATGGCCGAACTCCGTTCGGACGTCGACGAATTGAAGTCCGTCATTCGCGAACTCAGCTCCTCGATCCGGCAGCTGCAGAAGCCGTAACACCGCAGTTCCTGCGCGTGTAGTTCGAATTTTGACTATCGGTGTGACCCAGTGCATACTTCTGTCCACACTCATAAATCAAGCGCTTGTTTGATTTACCAAGCAGAGTTTGGACGGGAGATTGATGTGAGACTCGGAAAGGCGATTGCCGTCTGCGCGGCAGTGGTCCTCGGGGCGAGCGCGTGCGCATCTGCCGGTGTCATTCCCGAAGACACCATCGTCATCGGTTTGGACGAGGACTCCACCGGGCCCGGTGCGTCGTACAGCACGATCGCCGGCAAGACCGTGCGTATGACTGTCGACCTGATCAACCAGGCCGGCGGAATCAACGGCAAGCAGGTCGAATTGGTTGTCGAGAATGACGAGAGCAGTCCCACCAAGACCCCGTCGATCATTCGGAAGTTGGTCGATCACGGATCAAGTGCGGTCATCCTCGCCACCGGCAGCGGGTCGGTGCTGCAGGCCAAGTCGATTCTCCAGCAGTCGAAGATTCCCGCGATAGCTCCGGTCGTTCTCAGCGACGCCTTTGCCTCGGCGCCCGACAACGACTACTCGTTCATGATTCCGAACTCGTTGAAGCAGTACGCCCAGGTGTACTGCGGGGCTTTCGAGAAGATGGGGTACAAGTCCCTGGGAATTCTCGGTGACGCGAGTGCGTCCATCGACGGAATCATCAAGACCCTGCGGCCGGCGCTCGAGAAGTGCGCGAGAGTGACGGGCGTCGAAAAGGCGCCGGTCGATGCCGCGGACATCACCGCACAGGTCTCACGTCTCGCGGAAACCGAACCGGACGCGATTCTGGTCGCCAGTATCGGCGGGCACTTCGAAATCCTCGCGCACAACACCCTGTCGAAGATCACCCCACAGACGCAACGCTTCTCACTCGCTTCCATCGGGAACCAGCCCGCATCTTGGGCTTTGGCGGACCCGAAGGCGTTGAGCGGCATGGTGTACATGGGCTCGCTCAGTGAGAACAACCCGAGAACCGCCGAACTGCGTCGCAAGGTGCAGGCGGTGAAGGGGCCTGATTATCAACTGACTGCCTACGACGCACAGGCGTACGACGCCGTCATGATGTTGGCCGAGGCAATCGAAATTGCCGGCGACCACCGAGATCGGACGGCCGTTCGTGATGCTCTTCAACAGGTTTCGGGACTTCCCGCCAGCTTCGGCCAGGACGGATTGACACTGTCGTTCTCCTCGCAGGATCACCTGGCTCCGGACAGCCTCTGCGGACTGGTGCTCGTCGAATTCGGTGAGGACAACAAGCCGGCCCATCCGTGGGATTCCTACCAACCCCCGTGTGGATAACCGAGGAGCCTTGACATGACAGACGCACAACTGTGGCTCGCTGCCATCGAGATCGGTGCATTCTTTTCACTTATAGCCCTCGGAATGTATCTCGTGGTGGTCGGTGCCGATTTCTTCAATTTTGCGATGGGTCCGTATGCGATGGCTGCGGCCATGGCGTCGAGTTGGGTCGCGATCAATTACGGGCTCGCTCTCTGGATTGCCATGCCGCTAGGGATCGCGGTAGCGGTGGCGCTGTCGATCCTGACGGAAAAGCTTGTGGTCAAACAGGTTCAGAAGCGATCGGGTCGTGGGGAACTACCGGCGTTGGTGGCTGTGACCGCAGTACTGTTCGGGATCCAGCAGCTCGCCGGCACTGTCTTCGGCCGCACACCACTTCCCGGGCAGAAGATCTTCGACTTCGATCCGATATCGGTGCTCGGTGCCACCGTCGACAGTTCGACCGTTGTACTCGTCGTCGGAACTGCCGGGATCTTCGTCGGTATCGGACTGTGGCTGAACCGGTCCACCTCGGGCCGTCTGCTTCGCGCCGTCGGCGACAGTCCGGATGCCGCCCGCGTCCTGGGCTTGCCGGTGGATCGGGTACGCCTCATCGTGTTCACCCTCGCGGGTGTGATTGCCGCCGTCGCCGGACTTCTGTTCGCTCCCAAGGCCGGTGTTCAGTTCACGAGCGGTCTGTCATGGACGCTGACGGCATTCATCGCACTCGTCATCGGTGGTACCGGCCGGAGTTGGGCTCCGCTGATCGGCGGAATGGTGTTGGGCGTCGTCCAGGTATTCGCCCCGTACTACTTCGGTGCGAGTGCTGCTCAAACCGCGATTCTGTTGATTGCCCTGGTGTTCTTCGCTTTCCGTCCGGAAGGCTTGCTCTCGAGGAAGGTTCGCGTCTGATGGCCTCGCTTTCTACCAGTCCGCTGACGTCAAATCCGCCCGCTACATCCGGCGGTCCCCGGACGAGGATGCTCGCCGTGTCACGAGAAGCACTGATCACCGTGGTCGTGGTTGCTGCCGTGCTGCTGTGGATGGGGCCGAGTCTGTACCGGCAGGATCTGGTGTTCCTCGCTGCGACGTATTCGCTGATCGCACTCGGCATGTACGTGCCATTCGTGCTCGCGGGATCACTGTCGATGGCGTACAGCGCATATGCGGCGATCGGCGCGTATGCCGTTGCGCTGATCTCGGTTCGGACCGGGTTGTCGATGTGGTGGGGATGGATTCTCGGCGCCCTCGCCGCTGCAGCGGTTGCAGTACTTCTCAGCTTGGCAACGCAGAAACTCTCCGGCTTCTACCTTGCCGCGGTGACCTTGTTGTTCGGTATCGCTTTCGAGCACTGGTTGATCGACGGACCGAGTTTCACCGGCGGATCGGCCGGGATCTCGGGTGTCGAGACTGTGACGATGTTCGGCTGGGAGCCACCGCGCTACGCATTGGTCGTGTTCGCGATCTTGTTCGTGTGTCTGATCGCGGTCGCTGTCGATCGACTCCGGAAATCGGTGTGGGGGCTGATGTTGCAAGCTGCCCGCGACAATCGTAATGTCGCACGGTCTTCCGGCGTCAATCCTGCGCACCTGACCGTCGTGGCGCTGGCGATCGGTGCCGCGATCGCGTCGACCGGCGGATCGCTTTTCACCGTGTCGGTGCAAGCTGTCACTCCTGAAACCTTCACTCTCAGTATTGTTTTCCTTGCAATCTTCATGCCGATCATCGGCGGTCGCGGTTCGGCGTGGGGTGCTCCGCTCGGTGCATTGATCGTGGTGATCGTGACGCTGAACATGCCCGGGTACCAGGGAAGTGGCGAACTCCTGCTTGCCGGAGCCGTCCTGGTGATCCTCATCGTCGCGCCTGGTGGGGTGATCGGGTGGAGTCAGAACGTTCTGGGTCGAATGAACCGTCTGTACAAGGAGCGTGGCAATCGATGACTCGGCTACTCGAAGTGAGCGGGCTCCACAAGTCCTACGGCGGCGTCCGCGCTGTCGACGATGTCTCGTTCAGCGTCGGACAGGGAGAGGTGATCGGCCTTGTCGGCCCGAACGGGGCAGGCAAGACCACACTGGTGGACTGCATCTTCGGCACACAGCAAGCAGACTCCGGAACCGTCGCGCTCGCCGGTGCTCCCTTGACCGGGCCGTCGGAGCGCCGTGCACGGCAAGGGCTCTCGCGCACGTTTCAACATCCGCAGCTCGCGGCGGAACTCGATGCCGTCGACAACATCATCCCGGGACTGTACGGGCACAAGATCACCTCACCTCTGCACTCGCTGTGGTGGGCGATCAAAGGACCTTTCGAGAACTGGGACCGGACAGCACAGCGGGCCCGGGAGATTGCTGCGCGATACTCGGTCGCCGACGTCGAGAGTGCTTGCGGGGATCTCAGTTTGGGGGCGCAGCGTCTGGTCGAGGTGGCGCGGGCGATGGCGACCGAACCCGATGTTCTCCTGTTGGACGAACCGTTTGCCGGCGCGGATCACGACGGCATCGCTGCCATCTCCGGTGCCGTGCGATCGATTGCCGCGCAGGGCAAAGGAGTAGTCCTGGTCGATCACAACGTCGATCTCATTGCGGCGCTCGCCACCAAGATCGTGCTGCTCAATTTCGGATCAGTGGCGTTCTACGGACCACCGCAGGAGTGCTTGGCCAGCGACGCGATGCGAGAAGTCTATTTCGGTTCCGAATACGAGGAAGGCGCCTGACATGCTCGAACTCGACAGAGTCACAGTTCGATACGGATCCGCTGTCGCCGTCCGGGAAGTCTCCCTTGTCGCCCCCGCCGGTGAAGTGACAGCGATCGTCGGGCCGAACGGTGCAGGCAAGACCAGCTTGGCGGGATCCATCTACGGCTCGGTTCCCGCCACCGGGACAATCAAATTCGATGGTCGAGAGATCCAGAAATTATCGGCACTGGATCGTGTCCGCAGCGGATTTGCCTACGTACCCCAAGGCAGGCAACTGTTCATGCGAATGTCCGTTCGCGAGAACCTACGCGTCGGCGCAGACTTGCTGGGATTGAAAGCCGAAGCCGTGGAAACAGCTTTCGAGAGGTTCCCGATCCTGCGTGAACGCTCCGAGAGTTATGCCGGGGTCCTCAGCGGTGGTGAGCAGCAGATGTTGGTTCTGGGGCGGGCACTTCTTGAAACCCCGAAGGTGCTGCTCCTCGACGAGATGATGACAGGACTGGCACCGAAAATCGTCGCGGAGCTGCGAGCGCTGGTCGGGGGTCTGGCCGCCGAGGGTGTGACCGTCATCGTGACGGAACCGGCACTCACTGCACTGAAATCGGTTGTCGACCGCGGATATGTCATGCAGCGCGGCGAACTCGTCCGCGAATGCGATTCCGCAGCGACACTGGACAACGCGTACAAACAATCGATGGGCGTCCTCAGCGCCGACGGGAGATGATCGACGATCATGCTTGAAACGAAGACACTCGACTTCACCGTCGGTGAATTCGCCACGAATCCGGACCGGTTCGCCGGCGTCAGCATCAGCGAAATGGTCAGGCATTGGTCTGAGACCATCCCGGACGAAACCGCCTTTGTCACTCCGGAATCGAGGGTGTCGTGGAAACAGTACGACGCGGCTGCCGATGCGATCGCGTCGGCGCTGGATCTAGCTGGTAAGGGATACGGACATGTAGCCGTGTTGCTCCCCGACACCGCTGTATTCCATGCGGCTCTCTGCGCAGCATTTCGCACCGGCCGCGTCGCGGTCGGAATCGGTTCGCGCTCGGGCATTCGCGAGATCTCTCATCTGATCGCCCGCTCGGAAGCCTCCGTACTCGTCACCACTCGCACGCTGCGCGGCGTCGATACCGCCGAACTCGTGGCGAGTCTGCGGGCAGAGCATCCCGGACTGGACGTCGTCTTCGCCGACGAACGCGCCGACGTGAGTTTCGAACGCGTGAGTGCAAACGGCGAACTCACCTCGTTGCCGGTCGAGCTAAAGCAGTTCCCCGCAACCAGTCCGTGTTTTGTCACGTCAGCCGTTTCGATGCTGAACTCGACGTCCGGCACAACGGGCCTACCCAAACTGGTCACACAAACCGAGGATCGTTGGGTTGGTTTCTCCGAGATTGCCGCCGAGGCGGCGGCGATCGGTCCGGATGAGGTGTTCCTCGGCGCGGTTCCGGCACCTTTCGGATTCGGCCTCTGGACTTCGCATTTCCTGCCGGCGCTACTCGGTGCTCGCAATGTCGTCATGGAACGCTTCGACGTTTCGGTGATGATCGAGTTGATCGAGCGCGAACGGGTGACTGCTTTGAATTGTGTGAGTACACAATTCAAGATGCTGTTGCGTTCGGAGGCCGCGGAATCGGCCGATCTCTCGTCACTTCGTTTCATGTTCACCGGTGGTGAAGCCGTGCCGTATTCGGAGGCACTGGCCTTCGAACAACGTACCGGAGCGGCTGTCCTGCAGTTCTACGGATCAAACGAAACCGGCGCCGTCTCGGTGACGACGGTTTCGGACGGCTCCGATACCCGACTGAAGACGTGCGGCCACGTCATCGATCGCATGCAAGTTCGTGTATTCGACGATGCGGCAAAGGAAGTGACCGGCTCCGTCCGTCGCGGTCAGCCTGCGGTCAACGGCCCGCTGATGTGCCAGGGTTATTGGGGCGACGTCGATGCAAACGACGAGTTGTACACCGACGACGGTTGGATGCTTCTCGGCGACATCGTCGAGATCGACGAGACCGGGCGGGTGCGTGTGGTCGGGCGCAAAGCCGACATCATCATTCGAGGCGGCAAGAACATTTCCGCGGTCGAGGTCGAGGAGTACGTGCGCGCGCATCCTTCGGTGGAACTGGTCGCCGTGGTCGGAGTCGACGATCCGCTGTTCGGTGAGAAGGTCTGTGCGGTCGTCGTGTCCGCCGATGACGATCTGAGTTCGGTGGACCTGACCGCCTGGCTGCAGAGCCGAGGAGTGACCCGCGAGTACATACCCGAGTACGTGATGACGGTCGCCGAATTGCCGATGGCGGCAGGCGGCAAAGTAGCCAAGGGCGAAGTCAAGGCACTCGCGCAGCGGCGGATCGCTGAACTCGGCTGATCGCGCCTGACAGTACCGGCGCCGCGTTACGCTGATCCGGACATTTTGCCGAGAGTGAAGGAAACCCGATGACGAACCCTTCACCGCATCGGTGGCGCAGGCGCTTGCTGTGGGCTCTGGCAATTGTGTTCGTTCTGGTCGGAGCCGTGGTTCTGGCCTTCGTTCTGAGCCCGAGACCTGGCGCACTCACCGTGCGATGGGTCTTCGATCGTGATGCCGTGAAAGTCACCGAGGCGCTCGAGAAGCACGCGCCCGAAGGCGTCGACTCGATCAAGGACCAGCAGTACCGCGCCGAAGACGACGACGCATACCTGGATGTCTACTTTCCCGCAGCGACGACGACCGCATTGCCTACGGTGATCTGGACTCATGGCGGTGCCTGGATCTCGGGAAGCAAGTCCAACTACGCGCCGTACTACGAGTTGCTGGCCTCTCGTGGCTACACCGTTGTGTCCCTGGACTACTCACTCGGACCCGAGCACCACTATCCGACAGCGGTGCGGCAGCTCAACGACGCTCACGCGTACGTCGTTGCGAATGCGGAACGGCTGCATGTTGATCCGACGACGGTCGTTCTCGCCGGTGATTCTGCGGGAGCGCAACTCTCGAGTCAGCTCGCCACTCTCGTCACTGATCCCGCGTATGCGAACCGTGTGGGCGTGGTCCCGTCGCTGCGGCCGGATCAGTTACGTGGAGTAATCCTGAACTGTGGAGTCTACGACGTCGGGAACATGGTCGGCGGACCCGGCATCATCGGTTGGGGGGTTGATCGTTCCCTCTGGGCGTATACCGGGGTGCGTGACTTCATGAGTACCGATGCAGCGGATCAGATGTCGACCTTGAACTACGTCAGCGCTCAATTTCCGCCTGCCTACATCAGCGGCGGCAACGCGGATCCTTTGACAGATTCTCAGTCGAAACCGTTGGCTGACAAATTGACGGGGTTGGGAGTTGCGGTCGACACACTGTTCTATCCGGCCGATCACGTTCCGGCGCTCGGTCACGAGTATCAGTTCGATCTGGACAATGCCGACGGTCTCACTGCCCTCGATCGCACGGTTCAGTTTCTCGACGCACACACCCGCTAGTTGTCGGATGATGCTGAGACGCTGAAGAAATGGTCATTTCAGACAAAGCGCCGCGGGTGTGTTGCCGGGGAATTCTCGACTAGTCCTTTTGGTCTAGCCTGGGTGAATCCGATCCGACCCCAGGAGTTGTTGTGCGCGCGTCTTCCCCCGACAGACGGCGAAGGCGCATTGTCGGAATCGCGGCGGTATTCGTCGTCATTCTGCTGTCCGGGGTAACCGCGGCAATCGTCAGTCCGTGGCCAGGAGTTCTCCTCGTACGGTGGATGTCAGCGGGTGGCTCCGAAGCGACTCACGCACAACTCGACAGGCATGCACCGTCAGGAATCGTCTCGATTCTCGATCAGTCGTACCGCGACGGCGACGACGATGCACAACTGGACGTTTACTACCCGTCGGAGTCCACTTCGGCGCTACCCACGGTGGTCTGGGTGCACGGCGGTGGCTGGATATCAGGATCGAGAACTGATGCCGACGGTTACTACAAACTGTTGGCAAATCAAGGCTTCACTGTGATTTCGGTGGACTACTCACTGGGACCAGATGCGTATTACCCCACCGCAGTGAATCAACTGAACGACGCGTATCGATTTATCGTGAGCAATGCGGACAGGTTGCATGTCGATTCGAACAATCTCTTTCTTGCGGGAGATTCGGCAGGCGCGCAGTTGTCCAGTCAGTTGGCGACGGTCATGACCAGCCCTGACTACGCGTCGGAAATGGGTGTGGAGCCGGCATTACGTCCCGAGCAGATACGCGGAGTTGTCCTCGACTGTGGGGTCTTCGATCTGAAACCCCTGCTGTCACAGGGGAAGTACTTAGGTTGGGGCGTCGACAAGCAATCGCTGTGGGGATACCTCGGAACGAGGGACTTCGACGGGTCGACTGCAGTGGGTCAGATGTCGACACTGGGCCATGTGACCTCGGACTTTCCAGCGACGTTCATCACCGGCGGAAATGTCGACCCACTGACCGCCAGCCAGTCGAAACCCATGGCAGAACGGCTCGCCGATCTGGGCGTCGAAGTAGACGCACTGTTCTACCCCGACGATCACGAGCCTGCGCTGGACCACGAATATCAGTTCGACCTCGATACCGTGGACGGGATGATCGCATTCGATCGCACAGTCGCGTTCCTGCGCAACTACGTGCGTTAGCGCGGTCAGCGAATCACGTAAGGCGAAATCGAACTTCGGTGCTCGCTGATGTCGAGGTCTTTACCCAAGGGCGGGAAGGCACGCTGCGGACAGTTGAGGCGTTCGCAGACGCGGCAGCCCGAGCCGATCGGCGTTCCCGGATTCGACTCGTCCAGATCCAGACCGTCGCTGTAGACGAGTCGGTGGGCGTGTCGAATCTCGCATCCCAATCCGATGGCGAAGATCTTTGCGGGCTGTCCGTATCGAGCCGCTCGACGTTCGACCGTGCGAGCAACCCAGAGGTATCGGCGGCCGTCGGGCATCTGTGCGATCTGGGGCATGATCTTGCCCGGATACGAGAACGTCTCGTAGACGTTCCACAGCGGGCACGTACCGCCGCTGGTGGAGAAGTGGAATCCGGTGGCGGACTGACGCTTCGACATGTTTCCGGCACGATCGACACGGACGAACATGAACGGAACCCCGCGAAGTTTGGGGCGCTGCAGAGTCGAGAGGCGGTGGCAGATCGTCTCGTAGCTCGCGGAATAGAAGGCGGACATGCGCTCGATGTCGTACCGGAAGTCCTCGGCGACGTCGTGGAACTGGCTGTATGGGAGCACGGTGGCCGCCGCGAAGTAGTTGGCCAATCCAAGTCGCGCCAAAGAGACCGACGCTTCGCTGGTGAAGTTGCCTTCGGCCACCAACGAGTCGAGCAGATCGCCGTGCTCGAGGTACGCGAGTTCTGTCGCGAACTTGAAGACCTGTTGCCCGCCGGAGAGCCGTGCGGAGATTTCCAGGACCCTGGTATCCGGGTCGTAACGATGAAGTATGTTCTCGCCCAGGTCGACTCGTCGAACGATCTGCACGCCGTGGACGGTTTCGAGGCGTCTGGCAATCTCGCCGGCGACGTCGCCGCGATGAAAGCGCATCCGGGCAGTCAGTTCTTCGGCCGCGGTGTCGAGATCGTGAATGTAGTTCTGCCGCTGATAGAAGTAGTCGCGCACTTCCTCGTGCGGCATGGTGATCGAACCGCTGCCGCTGCCGTCCGAGAAGCGGTCTTCCGTCGCTGCGGCGAGCTGCGCCGTCGTGTTGCGGAAGCGGCGATGCATGTTGACCATCGCCTTTGCCAGGCCCGGGTGTGTGGAGACCATCTCCGCGATTTCGTGGGCGTCGGCGTCGATGCCCATCTCCTGATCGAGGGCAACTTCACGCATTTCCGCGATCAGGCGCGTGTCGTCCTGTGGGGAGAAGAAGGTGGTGTCGACGCCGAAGACTTCACTGATTCGCAGGAGGACCGGCACGGTGAGTGGCCGGACGTCGTGCTCGATCTGATTGAGATAGCTTGCCGAGATCTCCAGCGTCTTGGCCAGCGAAGCCTGACTCAACCCGCGCTCGGTCCGCAGTTGGCGGAGCCGGACACCGACAAAGGTTTTCGACATTTTCCCAGGATACGAGTGACAGCCCGGCTTCGCAAAGGTGGGTTTGCAGAATTCGCACCGGTACCCCCCGTGAGTGGTTGAGGAGTCCTCACACTCCTCAACCACTCACGGGGCCGGAGGCCTAGACCCTGTTCTCCGAACGCGGAGCGCCGATTCCGGGATCGATCTGGAACGGTCCGCTCGACGAGGGTGCGAGGGGGAAGTCGAAGATCGCAGTCGGGAGATACACCGTCGAACACGAGTTGGGGATATCCACGACGCCCGACAGGCGGCCCTCGATCGGTGCCGCACCCAGCAGCAGGTACGCCTGCTCCGGCGCGTACCCGAACTTGGTCAGGTACTCGATCGCATGCAGGCACGCACGCTGGTAGGACAGATGTGAATCCAGGTACTTCTGTTCGCCGTCCAACGTGACGGAAGTGCCCGAGAACGCAAGCCACTCGGAGTACTGCGGATCCGTGTTGCCCGGCATGAAGATGGCGTTCTCGGAAACGCCGTAGGTATCCATTCCGCCCTTGATGATGTCCACACGAAGATCGATGAAGCCGCCCATCTCGATGGCACCGCAGAAAGTGATCTCACCGTCGCCCTGGGAGAAGTGAAGATCGCCGACCGACAGATTCGCACCGTCCACGAATACCGGATAGAAGATTCGGCTGCCCTTGGTGAGGTTCTTGATGTCCTGGTTTCCACCGTTCTCGCGAGGGGGAGCGGTGCGCGCCGCCTCGCCGGCTACGCGTGTGTACTCGTCACCGGTCAAGGTTCCCAGTACTGCATCGCGGGGCTCGGGCGGAAGTGCAAGCGGGGGAACCCGATTGGGATCGGTGGCAATGAGGGCGCCCTCGCGGGCATTCCACTTGGCGAGCAAGGCTGCCGACGGAGCCGTGCCCATGAGTCCCGGGTGGACGATGCCCGTGAACGAGACGTGCGGAATGTGACGCGACGTCGCCGTTTGGCCGGAGAAATCCCAGACGGCTTTGTACGCGTCGGGGAACTGTTCGGTGAGGAAGCCGCCGCCGTTGTTCCGAGGGAAGATGCCCGTGTACCCCCAGCCTTGGCCGGCCAACGGACCCGAATCTTCTTGGGGGATAGGCCCGATATCCAAGATGTCGACGATCAAGAGGTCGCCGGGCTTCGCGCCTTCGACGGAAAAGGGGCCGGACAGCGTGTGGACCGTGGTCAGTGGTGCATTGAGAATGTCGTCGGCTGAGTCGTCGTTGTGGATTGCGCCGTCGAACCATTCGCGGCAATGGACACGAAACGCATCACCGGGTTTCACCGTCACCGCCGCCGGGATGTCCGGGTGCCACCGATTGTGGCCGACGATCGCCTGGTCGGTGAATTTCTTGGCGGAATCGAGTGGAAACAGCAGTTCAGGCATATGCACTCCTCATTCTCGAAGAAACGGAAAACTCGTGGCGGCAGGACTTTCGTGTCGGATCGTGAATCGCGGCGAAGACGCGCGGTGAGGACGCTCAGGGGCGAGGTAGCTTGCGGTGCAACGGATTGGACGTCGTCGGGGCAGATTGTCGGCCACGGCCGGGTAGTGACCCACTGACCACGGCAGGCTCGTGAGCTGATCGGGCAGTGCTGTCCAGTAGACCCATCGCGGTTGACGAGCTGTGACTCAAACGGGGAGACGAGACAACACGCTTCGACTCGAGACTGCACTGGGGACAGCTGATCGACTGGGGCACTTCGGCCATCGCGAACGACCGCTCGAGCGGGCCGCAGCCGGTACAGCGAAACTCGTACAGAGGCATGCGGTCACGCTATCGGAGGATCCGTAGGTGCGACACTGGAACGACACGCACCGGGTTGCCGATGCCGCAATTGCGCCCGTCAGCGCAAGTACACAACCGCGTTGTCTCCGCCGGTACAGGTGACGATGCCGGAGGTCACCTTGCATGCCATCGTGTACTCCTTGCCGGTCACCGGACTACGTGCGGACACGGTGCTGGAGGCACCGGCGGCACCGGCGGCACCGGCGGCACCGGAGTTTCCGTAGGCGATCCGAACTGCCTCGGCAAACTCGCACGAAGTTTTGCCCCCACTTGTCGCGGACTCCTTGTAACTTCCGGCCGGCTGCCCGCCGGGGCAGGCGGACGCACCGGCCGGGAAGTTCGCGGCGCGTGTGGGCGTCGGGGATGTCGTGCTGGGAGCGGTTGTCGTGGTGCCGGGTGTGTTCGCGGCGGTGATGGTGGTCTGGGCCGCGCCACCGGCGGCTGAGTTCGGGACGTCCTTCGGCCAGAGGACCCAGGCAAGCCCGCCGAAGAGAGCCAACACAGTGATGACTCCGATTACGGATACCGGAATCACCCAGCCGGGCCGACGCCGCGGCGGATTTCCACGTGGCGGTGCAGGCGGGAATCCCTGGGGCGGGGGATACGACTGCGGCGCGGCCCGGTAGCCCAACTGCGGCGGCTGTGGACCGGATTGCGACCATGCCTGGTTGTTCGGTGGCCGCTGATAGTTGTCCGGCACCGCTTTATCGCCCGGTCGGGGGCGTCGAACGACAAGTCATGGTTCGACAGCATATGGCCGGCGAATGGGTTGTCTGTGGCTTTCTGACGGGTAGATCCCTGGAATTGCCCGAGCGAAGCCTGTTGCCACGAAGTGATTGCGGTCACTTGCGAGTCGTGAAGTTGGCTCCGAAGTAGCGGATGGGCCTGTTCCGAGTGCCGCGCGAACTGCCGGAATTCGCAAGCGGCGGAGTTGAGTGCATTTCGTTCACAGCCTGCGGTTTCTTTGCTACTCGCCAGTACGGAACCTGTCCGATTGGGCAGTACCAGCCGTGTAGGAATCTTCACAGACTTAGCAAAGTGTGTTGAAAAGGTAGCGAAGATTGGCATTAGCAACAGGTAGACGGCACTTTTTCGATGTGCCATTCTCGGTAAGTACACAAGAAGGGCCTGGCAAGTATGTGAAGTAGTACGCACGTACTGCTCACAACAGGCCGGACCAGCAGATCAAAGAGATGGAGTCTTGATGTCGACCACCGGCACCCCGAAGACCGCAGCTGAGCTCCAGCAGGATTGGGACACCAACCCTCGCTGGAAGGGCGTTACTCGTAACTACACGGCCGATCAGGTCGTCAAGCTCCAGGGCACCGTCGTCGAGGAGCAGACCCTCGCTCGTCGCGGATCCGAGATCCTGTGGGATCTCGTGAACAACGAGGACTACATCAACTCCCTCGGTGCACTTACCGGCAACATGGCTGTGCAGCAGGTTCGCGCCGGCCTGAAGGCCATCTACCTCTCCGGTTGGCAGGTTGCCGGCGACGCTAACCTCTCGGGCCACACGTACCCGGACCAGAGCCTCTACCCGGCCAACTCGGTTCCGACCGTCGTTCGTCGCATCAACAACGCACTGCTGCGCGCCGACGAGATCGCCAAGACCGAGGGTGACACCTCCGTCAGCAACTGGCTCGCTCCGATCGTTGCCGACGCCGAAGCCGGCTTCGGTGGCGCTCTCAACGCTTACGAGCTACAGAAGGCCATGATCGGCGCCGGCGCTGCCGGTGTCCACTGGGAGGATCAGCTCGCTTCGGAGAAGAAGTGCGGCCACCTCGGCGGCAAGGTGCTCATCCCCACGCAGCAGCACATCCGCACCCTGACCTCGGCTCGCCTGGCTTCCGACGTTGCGGACGTTCCGTCCGTCATCATCGCCCGTACCGACGCTGAGGCTGCAACCCTCATCACCTCCGACGTGGACGAGCGTGACCGCCCGTTCCTCGACGGAACCCGCACGGCTGAAGGCTTCTACGGCGTCAAGAACGGCATCGAGCCCTGCATCGCTCGCGCCAAGGCTTACGCACCGTACGCAGACCTCATCTGGATGGAGACCGGCGTGCCGGATCTCGAGGTTGCAAAGAAGTTCGCCGAGTCCGTTCGCAGCGAATTCCCGGACCAGCTCCTGGCCTACAACTGCTCCCCTTCCTTCAACTGGAAGGCGCACCTGGACGACGCGACCATCGCGAAGTTCCAGAAGGAGCTCGGCGCGATGGGCTTCAAGTTCCAGTTCATCACGCTGGCCGGCTTCCACTCGCTCAACTACGGCATGTTCGACCTGGCCTACGGCTACGCCCGCGAAGGCATGACGGCATTCGTCGACCTGCAGGAGCGCGAGTTCAAGGCTGCCGAAGAGCGTGGCTTCACCGCCATCAAGCACCAGCGTGAGGTTGGCGCCGGCTACTTCGACACCATCGCCACCACCGTTGACCCCAACACCTCGACGGCAGCTCTCAAGGGCTCCACCGAAGAGGGCCAGTTCCACTAAGAACTGACTTCGGGTGGGGGAGAGGCTCGGCTTCGGGTCTCTCCCCTGCTTGTATCACCGCACTACTTTCTCTCGTCTTCAAGGCAGTTCCGATTGCGTCGGCCACCAGCGTCGACGCAGTTCGAAGTGCTTCTTTTACAACACCTTCACCAGACAAACTCCACGAGACAAACAAGGAGCTGACGTGACCAGCGAAAAAATTCAGCGCGTCGGCGTTATCGGCGCCGGAATCATGGGTGCCGGAATCGCCGAGGTGTGCGCCCGCGCACATGTCGATGTTCTGGTCTTCGAGCAGACTCGCGAGCTTGCAGCAGCCGGGCGTTCACGCATCCTGCGTTCGCTCGACCGCGGTGTGAGCAGCGGAAAGATCACAGAACGTGAGCGTGAGCAGGCCGCATGGCGTCTGCGTTTCACCTCCGATCTGGGAGATTTCGCGGACCGCCAGCTCGTCGTGGAGGCCGTCGTCGAAGACGAGAAGATCAAGAGCGAAATCTTCGCCGAGCTCGACGCGGTCGTGACGGATCCGGATGCGGTTCTCGCGTCCAACACGTCGTCGATCCCGATCATGAAGCTCGGCATCTCGACCAAGCGTCCCGAGCGAGTCATCGGTATGCACTTCTTCAACCCGGTTCCGGTCCTGCCGCTCGTCGAATTGGTGACGACGCTCAAGACCAGTGCCTCCGTCTCGCAGCGCGCCGAGGCTTTTGCCAGCGACATCCTTGGCAAGCAGGTCGTCCGCAGTGCCGACCGCTCCGGCTTCGTCGTCAACGCACTCCTGGTGCCGTACCTGCTCTCGGCGATCCGCATGGTCGAGTCTGGCTTCGCTACGAAGGAAGACATCGACAAGGCAACGGTTCTCGGCCTCGCGCACCCCATGGGTCCGCTGGCTCTGACGGACCTGGTCGGACTCGACACCGTCAAGTCCATCGCCGACTCCATGTACGAAGAGTTCAAGGAGCCGCTGTACTCCGCTCCGCCGCTGCTCCTGCGTATGGTCGAAGCCGGATTGACCGGCAAGAAGTCCGGCGCGGGCTTCTACGAATACGCCGACAACGGTCGCTCCACCAAGCAGGCAAGCTAAGGCCCAACGCCCCTGTGCGCGTTTGTGGAGTGTAGAGACTCCATAAACGCGCACAGGGCGCTCGCGCCCCTCGGTTAGAAAGGTCGACCGCATGTCCAGCAGCACTGCAGCATTCGGCTCCAGCGTCCTGGGGTATCCGCGCATCGGGCCGCGCCGTGAGCTCAAGCGCGCCCTCGAGTCCTACTGGCACGGCACTTCGGACAAGGACGCACTTCTCGCGGTCGCCAAGGAACTCCAGGAATCGACCTGGAGTGAACTGGCTGCGACGGGACTGAGCCAGGTTCCGGGCAACACCTTCTCCTTCTACGATCACGTGCTCGACAATGCGCTGCTCTTCGGCGCAGTGCCGGAGCGGTTCAAGCCGCTCGAGGGCGCCCTCGATCCGCTCGATTTCTACTTCACGATGGCCCGCGGTCGCCCGGACTTCCCGCCTCTCGAGCTGGTGCGCTTCTTCGGCACGAACTATTACTACCGTCAGCCCGAGATCGACGCGAACACGGTGTTCTCGCTCAACTCGGAGGCACTTCTCGACGAGTTCGAACGCGCTAAGGCGCGCGGCATAGAATTGCGCCCCGTCATCATGGGGCCCGTCTCGCTGCTTCTGCTCTCGAAGGTCGGACCTGCCACCGAGAAGTCCGATCCCAACTTCACCCCGCTCGACTTGTTGGACGCGCTCCTGCCCGAGTACGAGAAGCTCTTCGAGCAGCTCGCCAAGGCCGGCGCCACCTGTGTTCAGTTGGACGAGCCTTCGGTGACCGAGGACCGCACCCCCGAGGAGCTAGCCGCTCTGGGACGTGCGTACGAGAAGCTGTCGACGGCTCCGCTCCGCCCGCGCCTGTTGGTGACCGGTCCGTACGGCAAGTTCGGCGAAGCCCTCAACATCTTGGCGCCCACCAAGATCGAAGCCTTCGGTCTGGACTTGGTGCACGGCAAGATCACGGCCGAGGAACTGGCCGCAGTGCCGAACATCAAGCGCAAGCGCATCTACGCGGGCGTCGTCGACGGTCGCAACGTCTGGCGCGTCGACCGGTTCAACACCTTGACGTACCTGAACGAACTCAAGGACGTTGTGCCTGACCTCGTCGTCTCCACGTCGTCGTCGCTGTTGCACGTGCCGTACGACGTGCTCTCCGAGTACGACATTCCAGGAGACGTCGCAGACCGTCTGGCTTTTGCGAAGCAGAAGGTCGGCGAGGTCGTCTCCCTGGCGAAGGCACTCACCGAAGGTCCTTCGGACAAGTGGCGTAAGCGTCCGACGAAGGTGCACTTCAAGCTCAAGCACGCTGTCCGTGCTCGGGTCAACGCGATCAAGCCCGAAGATCGTGTGCGTGCACCGTACGAGGAGCGTCGTAAAGCTCAGCAGGAACGGTTGAACCTGCCCTTGGTTCCGGCCCAGACATTGGGTTCGTTCCCGCAGACCGACGCGATTCGCCAGGCTCGTTACGAACTCGGCCAGGGGCGTTTGGAGTGGGACGACTACTACAAGCGCATCCAAGAAGAGATCGAGCGCACAATCCGTCTGCAAGAGGACATCGGTCTCGATGTCTTCGTGCACGGCGAGCACGAGCGCAACGACATGGTCCAGTACTTCGCCGAACTGCTCGAGGGCTATGCCTTCACGCACAACGGTTGGGTTCAGGCCTATGGATCTCGTTGTACGCGTCCGCCGATTCTCTACGGCGACATTGCACGTCCGAAGCCGATGACGGTCGAATGGATTGCGTACGCGCAGTCGCTGACCGACAAGCCGGTCAAGGGCATGCTGACGGGTCCGGTCACCATGATCGCCCGTTCGTTCGTTCGTCAGGATCAGCCGCTCTACGAAACGGCAGAGCAACTGGCACTTGTCATTCGAGACGAAATCGCGGATCTCGAAGCTGCCGGAATCGCCATCATCCAGGTGGACGAGCCGGCAATTCGTGAACTGCTGCCACTGCGTGAGGACGGCCGGGAGGCCTACCTGGAGTGGGCCGTCGACGCGTTCCGTCTGGCAACAGGTGGAGCGAAGCCGGAAACACAGATCCACACACATCTGACGTACTCCGCTCGGTCGTCGGTGGTCGACGCCATCGAACGGTTGGACGCCGATGTGACGGCTATCGTCGCGACCCGCTCCATCACGTGGGTTCTCGAAGCACTCAAGGAAGGCGCGCTCACGCACGGCGTCGGCCCCGGTGTGTACGAATCTCGTTCGGCTCGGATTCCCGACATCGACGAGCTCGACGAATTGCTCACCGAGGCAAGCGAATCGATCTCTCTCGATCGTTTGTGGGCCAACCCGGACGGTGGCCTCAAGACCCGCCATCCATGGCAGCTCGAGCCTTCGCTGCGCAACATGGTTGCGGCCGCGAGGCGCCTGCGTCGTCGCGCCGTACAAGCGGAGCGCGACGCCGGGTAAGTCACGTCACGAACACGTCATGGAGGGGCCTGCGATTTGCAGGTCCCTCCATGCACGGGTAGGCATGTGTGCATGGTTACTGCTGCTGCTTACGCCGCGACGTCCGCTGACGGTCCGCTCGAGAAGACCACCGTCGAACGCCGCGAGCTCGGTCCACTGGACATTCTCATCGACATCAAATTTGCCGGCATTTGCCACTCCGACATCCACACCGCTCGCAACGAGTGGGGCGGAGCCAAGTACCCGATCGTCCCCGGACACGAAATCGCCGGCGTCGTCGCCGCGGTGGGTTCGGATGTCACCAAGCACAAAGTCGGCGACCGCGTGGGCGTCGGCTGCTTCGTCGACTCCTGCGGAGAGTGCGACGCCTGCCTGGCCGGCGAAGAGCAGTACTGCCGCAAGGGTGTGACCGGTACATACAACGCCACCGGACGCGACGGCGAGCGCACTCAGGGTGGCTACTCGACGCACATCGTCGTCACCGAGCATTTTGTTCTCTCGATCCCCGAGGGCATCGAACTCGACGTTGCCGCGCCGCTGCTGTGCGCCGGCATCACCTTGTACTCACCGCTGCGGCACTGGAATGCCGGCCCCGGCAAGAAGGTCGCCATCATCGGGTTCGGCGGCCTCGGTCACGTCGGTGTGAAGATCGCCAAGGCGCTCGGCGCGGAAGTCACCGTCTTGAGCCAGACGCTCGGCAAGAAGGAAGACGGCCTTCGTCTCGGTGCCGATCACTACTACGCGACCAATGACCGTGAGACGTTCAAGGCTCTTCGCGGCGAGTTCGACCTGATCCTCAACACGGTCTCGGTCAATCTCGATATCGACGCCTACATGTCCTTGCTCGCCATCAACGGCACTCTCGTCGAACTGGGTCTGCCGGAGAAGCCGATCGAAGTTCGAGCATTCTCGCTCGCCGCAAACCGTCGTAGCCTCGCCGGCTCCATGGTGGGCGGTATCCCGCAGACGCAGGAGATGCTCGACTTCTGCGCCGAGCACGGCATCGGTGCAGAAATCGAACTGATTCCGGCGAGCGACATCAACGATGCTTACGAGCGCGTGATCAAGAGCGACGTTCGATACCGATTCGTGATCGACACCGCAACAATCTGACCCGCTCGGTCCCGCTCAGTCGAGTTGCTCGCGGAGCTCAGTCGAGTTGCTCGCGAAGATTACTCAATGTCTTCGCGAGCAACCTCGACACGTGCATCTGGGACACACCGACCTTCTCGGCGATTTGTGTCTGCGTCAGGTTTCCGAAGAATCTGAGCATCAACACCGTCCGCTCTCGTTCGGGCAGCTTGTCGAGAAGTGGACGTAAGGCCTCGTGATTCTCGACGTTCTCGAGTGCTGCGTCGTAGTCACCGAGTGTTTCCACGAGCGGAAGATCGTCGGTGTGATTGGACGCGGCACCGTCGACCGAGACGGTCTGGTACGCGTTGCCGGCGATCAACGCCTGGGCAACTTCTTCACGTTCGATCCCCAACGTCTCGGCCAACTCGTCGACGGTCGGCGCGTGCCCGAGTTGTTGTGACAGCTCGCTGATGGCTTGCCCGAGTTGGAAGTGCAACTCCTTCATCCGGCGTGGAACCCGCAATGCCCAACCGGTGTCGCGGAAGTGTCGTCGAACTTCGCCCATCACGGTGGGAACCGCGAACGAGACGAAATCGGATCCGCGCGTGGAATCGAAACGGTCGACGGCGTTGACCAGACCGAGGCGCGCCACCTGAACCAGATCGTCGTGTGCCTCGCCGCGCCCGTCGAATCGTCTGGCGATGTGTTCGGCCAACGGTAGGCACCTGGTGATCAGTGCGGTGCGCACTCGTTCGTACTCCGGACTGTGGGGCTCGAGGGTCCGCATTTCCTCGAAAACGGGTATGACGTCCCGATATTCGTCGGTGGACCGCCGGCGCGGGCGTGACGGGCCGTCTGCGGAAGCGGTCACAGGCGCCCGCTGAGGGCCTTGGTGAACTTCATGGTCGTGATGTAGCCGACGCCGCCGAGGTTCTCTTCCTGGTCGAGCGAAATCGAATCGGTGAGTTCGGTGAGGATGTGCCACCCGAACGATCGCTGAGTGCTGTCCTCGTACTCCGTGGTTGTCGTCGATACGGATACGTGCAGTTGCGGGGGAGTGAACACGAACCGACACACCAGAACCGAATCAGGCGCAGCACGAACAATCAGATGCGTACAGATTTCGTCCATGGCCAATTTGATGTCGGCGATGGCGTCGAGGTCGAAGTTTTCCTGAATGGCAACAGTGGCGGCCAGTGCACGCAAAATCGACAGCTGATCGAGAGTCGCTTGAATCCTCAACTCCACAACTGGCTGAGTCTGATCCTGATCGGGCTCGAGTGCGCTGAGGTGTGCCATAAGTTCTCCGGATCGTCGTACCAGGGGTCGCGGTGAAGTCTGGTGCCGAGAACGATACCCATCTCGACCTTCACAGTGACCCCCGAACACGAAATTTGGTCGATGGTGGTGCCGGGGTAAACGACACGATTCTGCTCACGACCGTTGGCGATCGCAACATCGGATTACCTCGCGGAACCGCAGACCAAACCGCATTTTTGTTCGGAACACCGAAACGAATGGTCGCAACGCACTTGTGACGCCGGTCATGCTGGCGTACTGTTTCAAACCGAGGTTGAGCACACAGCCGATGAGGGATTTATCCGTAATTCTGGAGACCCGTTCATCGTGCGGCTCCTTCGGAGGTCCCTTCTCTTTTGCAGAGTGTAAACCGTTGCGGGATGGGAGAACCATGACTGTTGTTCCAGGATCATCTATTTCAGGCTTTACGAACGCGGCGAAGGGATCGGTAGATTACGGACCTCCCGCGACCGGGACAGCGACCGCATCGTTTCACGCGCACCGCATCAGTGCACATACCGCTGTGATCCACGTTCGTGGCGAGATCGACCTGATGAGCGCCAATGCTTTTCGTGACTTCTTGACGTACCACGTTGCCGCGGACCGGACGCTGGTTGTCGATCTCTCCGAACTCGAATTCATGGGGACGTGCGGCTTGTCCGTGCTGTCGGTCCTGTCGACGCGATCACGCGACGTGGGCGGCACACTCGCGCTCGTCTGCGCCCGCCCGGTTCAGAGGCTACTCAAAGCAGCTGGTCAGGAGTCGATGTTTGCCTGCTACGAGTCGCTGGATCATGCAATCGGACTCGAAGAGACCCGACGTTTCCCGGCTTGATACCGCCCTTTCGCCGATAGTTTCGAGTCACCTACAGTTTCGAGAAATCAGCTTCGTAGAGCCCGTCAGCGTCAGTGCACTTCACTTCGGTGAGTGCCCTTGTGTTGGCGGGCTCTCGGCGGTGCTGTGACGCAGCGGCCGTAGGTTCGGACCACCTCGGTGGCGACGTGATCCCATGAATACGATTCGCACGCTCGGGCCCGACTCTGCCGTGCAAACGCCGCGCCCTCGTCTTCGTCGTCGAGAAGATGCCGGACCGCGCGCGCGGTTTCCACGGGGCTGTTCACCGGCACCCGACGCCCCGTGAGTCCGTCGATCACCGTATCCCGCAGTCCGCCAACAGGAGTCGCGACTACAGGAACTCCGCACGCCATCGCTTCCAGCGCCGCGATTCCGAAAGGTTCGTATCTGGGGGTGCATACGAGGGCGTCGGCCGACCGCATCAGTTTCGGTAGTTGGCGGTGCGGAACCCGTCCCAACAATTGGACTCGATCTGCGACGCCGAGCCGCTCGGCGAGCTTGACCAAGCGGATCGCAACCTCGTCGGTGCTCAGTTGCGCGACGGGTGGCCCGCCGATCACCACCAACTCCGTGTCCGGCAGCGAAGCCAGCGCGGCGACGGCAACATCGAAGCCCTTCTGCTCCACCAGCCTTCCGACGCAGATCAATCGATGCGGCGCGGTCTTCTTCGCGGCGGGTCCCTCCGGGGTGAACGCTTCGGTATCGACGCCCGAGGGCACCATCGTGGTCCGTGATCGTGGTGACCCCTGCCGAACCAGATCGAAGATCTCGTCCGAACTTGTCGCGATCACATGGGTTGCGCCCCTGGCGATCAATGGTTCCAGGTGAGTCCGCTCCGATGGACTGTCGTCGGCTGCTCCGAGGTGTCGGTGCGCCGCAGATCCCAGGGAATGGAATGTCTGAAGTACGGGGATGCCGAGTGAGCGGGTCGCGAGTTCCGTTGCCACACCAGACATCCAGAAGTGCGAGTGCACCACATCGGGTCGGTCGGTACTCCACTGAGCGCGCAGAATGCTGGCAAAGGTGCCCAGGTGGGGGAGTATTTCGGCGTCCGGGAGAGCGTGTGTCGGTCCGGCTTCGAGATAGTCGACGGAGTACCCGGCGCGGGCGCGAACGCGGTCCGGTCCACCGACGTGTGCCCGCCTGGTGAAGACGGTGACATCGTGTCCGGCGCGAACCAGGGCCGCGGACAGTTCGTCGACGTGCAGGTTCTGTGCACCGGCTGCCGAGCAGCCCACCGGTGCGAGTGGATCGGCGTTCACCGACACCATGGAGATCTTCAGCATTCGTCCGGGAGCCATAGCGGGCGAGTACTTCATCGGGTCCCCTCTCCACTTGATCGGTTCGTCTGGGGATACCCGGAGTCCGTGATCTGAACCGGGTTTCGGCGCGGTCAGCGCTGGGCACATTCCAAACACGATGGCGAGGAGTGAGGTTCGATGACAGAACAAATGCTGGTCGACGCAACCGTCGGACTCGGGTTCGAGCGGTACGTACAACGGGTGGCGGTCGGCGTGGGGGCCGGCATAGAGCAATGGTGTTGCAGGCGCGAGCATCCTCTGGAGGCCTACATCGCGTTGGATCGAACTGTGCCGCGTTTCCCTGGGCGTGAGGTGGCGTTGCTGTGGGAGGAGACGTGCGGTTGGGCCCTGGCCGTGGAGACTCGTTCAGGGGAGGACCTCATCGTTCTCGGATATCTGGGCGCACACGCAGTGCCGACCCCGGACGCCGTCGCCGACTTTGCCGCGACACTGGGCACGCGCAGCCCGCACTGGGTCATGAACAGGCCACTGGCGGATTCGGACGAGACCGCGCGAGAACTACGGAGCTACTCCGGAAGTGCTTACGCCTGAATAGTATTGAGGTCCGATCAGCTCAGTTGACCACGTCCAGGATGGGATCGAGAACCGGAGTCGCTGCAGCCTCGACGGCAGGATCGTCCATGAGTTTGAAAACGATGTGACCGCCGAGCGCGCCACCGACACCGACCGCGGTGAGCCCCAGCACCGACAGAACTCGCGCCAGCGCGAGTGAATCCTTGCCGCGTAGCCTGTACGACGCGGCAAAAGACCAGATCCCCACAGCATTCGATGCGGCGTGTACCAGCCCCACACGGCGTGCGACGTCGCCACGTTCGGACCAGTCCAGCCAGCCTGTCAGCAAAGCCGGCGGCGTCGAGACCAGTCCGAGCCCGATCAACCGTCGTGCAGTCTGCGGATCGCCTGACACGTCGAAGATCAGCGAAGCCGTCCACGCGCCCGCGGGAATGGTCACGAGGGCGGGATGGATGGGATGCCCGACGAGGGCGCCGCGCAGAAGTGCGGCGACAGTACGCGATCTGTCGGATCGCTCGGTGATCTGGAGGATTCTGCGTCTGATGCCAGTGGACGGACCGTCCAGTCCGCGCGCCGATTCGATTCCGCGGTAAAGAGTTCCGATGTCCATGCAATTCGGCTACCCGGCGTAGACGTCGGGAAACCTCACGACAGGAGTGTCTTGTCGACCGTCATGCTCCGGCGTACGGTCGAAACGAAAGAGATCCGACCGGAGGAGCGAACGATGAAGCTCAATCTCTTTGCAGCGTGGGCGTCGTATTTCCTGGTGCTGGCCACAGTTGTCTGTCTCGGCAGCTTTCTCGTGGCCGCCGGTTCAGGGCACGGTGGTTGGGCGTTGATTGCCGGGCTCGCCGGCGTCGCGTCCATCGGACTGGCGGTTGCCCTGTACACCAGCACCGTTCATCACGACCACAAAGTGCACCGCGAATCCCCACACCTGTTCTGATCAGGACTGCTTCTGATCAGGACTGTGCCAGTCGCGCTTTCTCCGCCTCGATGTCGAAGTTGGCAGGCGGCCAGTCGAGATCGAGCTTTTCCAGAGCGTCGATCAGTAGCTCCGTGACCGCAATTCGGCTGTACCACTTCCGATCACACGGCACGACGTACCACGGCGCGTGCTCGGTCGACGTCTTGTCGAGCATTGCCTGATACGCCTGTTGATATGCAGGCCACAAACCGCGTTCGGTCACATCACCCGGGTTGTACTTCCAGTACTTGTCCGGGCGGTCGAGCCGCTCTTCGAGCCGCTTCTTCTGCTCGTCGAGCGAGACGAACATCGCCACCTTCACGATGGTGGTTCCGGCGTCGACGAGTTCCTTCTCGAACTGGTTGATCTCGTCGTAGCGCGCGCTCCAGACATCCTCAGGGACAAGATCGTGGACACGCACGACCAGGACATCCTCGTAGTGGGAGCGATCGAACACACCGAGATAGCCGCCGCGGGGGAGTTCCTTCTTGATCCGCCAGAGGTAGTGATGTTGCTTTTCCTCTTCGGTCGGGACGCCGAAGGCCGCGTGCTGAACTCCCGAAGGATCCACGTGACCGATCACGTGTCGGACCATGCCACCCTTGCCCGCGGTGTCCATTCCTTGCAGGACCAGCAGGATGGAACGGCTGTCCCCGGACCTGCCGTTGGCGTAGAGCAACTCCTGCAGGTCGGACAGGACCGCGCCGCGCTCCTCGAGTAGACGTTCGCCGTCAGCTTTGTTTCCGGTGAATCCCGGAGTGCTGTTGCGATCGAGTTGATCGAGTTCGAACCCGGGCTCCGCCCGCAGTGTCTTGGCGGCCGGTGTTTCCCACAGCGAGTCTTGTGCCATGCCGAAAGAGTGCCACAGGATCGACCCCTGTGGCTCGAAAGTTCGGTCTCGGGCGAGTCAGTCCTCGGCAGGCTTGACGAGGGGATGCGGAACCGACTTGAACTTGGCCGGTGATCCGTTGACCGCAGCAATGCCGGTGATGCCGCCCCACGTCATCATGGTGAGGTAGTCGATCAGCGATTCTGCGGACATCGACTTGTTGGAGATCCACCAGTGCGTCGCGAGCTGAATTCCGCCGACGATCCCGAACGCCCACGGCAGGGAACCGCCGGAATCCATCTCCATCTCGCGAAGACGATTGCCCAACACCGTGGAGAGCAATTCGGCGATCATGCGCTCGGAATCGGCAACGACGTCGCGGTTGGCGCCGGCGCCGTTGGCCATGACGTAGAGGTAGATGTCGGGGTCGGATGCCACCGTCTCGACGTACGCGGTGATGCTGGCCTGGGTGAGTTCGAAATCGTCGAGATCGCCGCTGATCGCTTCGTAGATGCGCGGCGACAGGATGGTCTCGACGTACCGCATCATCGTGGCGGTGGTGAGGTCGCTCTTGTCGGCGAAGTACCGGTAGAGCACGGTCTTGGACACACCGATCTCGGAGGCGATCTCGTCCATGCCGATCTCACGGCCGCGTGCCCGGATAGCGGCGATGGTGCCGTCGACGAGTTCCTCGCGGCGAGCGATCTTGTGTTCGCGCCACCGACGCTTGCGACCGTCGGATTTCTCG
This sequence comes from Rhodococcus sp. 66b, assembly GCF_002076325.1. Classification (NCBI taxonomy): domain Bacteria; kingdom Bacillati; phylum Actinomycetota; class Actinomycetes; order Mycobacteriales; family Nocardiaceae; genus Rhodococcus; species Rhodococcus sp. 66b. The sequence continues at coordinate 272,128 of NZ_MUZB01000007.1, read as the reverse complement.
GGCTTCGCATCAGCAACGACTGGGCCGTCTACCTGCTCGTTGTCCTGCACGGCATTCTTGGCCACGAGTCATCTCATATCTGTGGTGCGAGCCACGTCCGATCGGTCTACTTTCTGGTCCAGCTTAATGTCCGTGCCTTTATCTCGGGCACTCACATCCGCAGTTCGGGGGATTAAGTCCTAGCGAATCGGACATCGTGTCGCTCGCGCTACGCCGCGTCACACCTTTCGGCACAATGGCGAGGGTGCAGCAACTGAGCCTCTCCGCCTTCGACGACGCCGCCAAGCGTCGGGACCTTCGCAAGATGAAAGTCTTCGCCACTGGCCTCCTCGGCTTCGCGACGGTGGTCTACATCTTCTGCCGGTGGCAGGAATCCCGCGGCGCCGGAGAGTGGGTCGGGTACGTCCGGGCTGCGTCCGAGGCGGGCATGGTCGGCGCGCTTGCCGACTGGTTTGCCGTCACCGCGCTCTTCCGTCATCCGATGGGGCTTCCCATCCCGCACACTGCCATCATCAAGCGTAAGAAAGACCAGCTCGGAGCCAGTTTGAGCTCGTTCGTCGGTCAGAACTTCCTGGCTCCCGAGGTTGTGTCGGCCAAGGTGCAGCAGGCGCAGATTCCGCTCCGCCTCGGTACGTGGATGGCTGAACCTGCCAATGCCGCTCGCGTCGCCGCCGAGACGTCGACGGTATTGCGCGGGATGGTCGAGGTTCTTCGCGACGAGGACATTGCCCAGATCATCGACAACACGATCGTGAAGCGGCTGGCCGAGCCCATGTGGGGACCGCCGATCGGCCGAGTGCTCGGGGAGTTGCTCAAGGACAACAAGCAACTGCCGATCATCGAATTGCTTGCCGAGCGCGCGCATCAGTGGGCACTCGGCAGCCAGGAGACGATCGACCGTGTGATCGTTCGCGATTCGCCGGCGTGGTCGCCGAAATTCGTCGACGCGATGCTGGGGGAGAAGATCTACAAGGAACTCGTCGAGTTCACCTGGAAGGTCCGTTCCAACCCCGAACACGAGGTACGCCTCGCTGCCAACCGCTTCCTGATCGATTTCGCCGATGATCTGCAGAACGACCCGGAGACCATCAAGAAGGCCGAAGGGATCAAGGCGGAGATCATGGGCCGCGAGGAAGTGACGGGTCTGGCGTCCTCGACGTGGCAGGTCGCCAAGCGCCTCATCATGGAGTCGGTCGACGATCCGAACAGCACCCTGCGGACCAAGGTCGCCGAGAACGTGGCCGGCTTCGGAATCAGGCTGCGAGACGACGAATCCATGCGTGAGAAGGTCGACGGCTGGCTGGTGCAGGGCACCAAGTACATCGCGGAGAACTACACCGACGAGATCACCGGAGTCATCAGCGACACGGTCGAGCGGTGGGATGCCGACGAAGCGAGCCAGAAGATCGAGCTGCAGGTCGGTCGAGATCTTCAGTTCATCCGTATCAACGGCACCGTTGTCGGCTCGATCGCCGGGCTGCTGATCTACACGATTTCGACGCTCATCTTCGGCTGAGCTGTCCGGTATGTGACGTCCACCACGAGTGCTAGCAGTAGTGCTTGCAATAGTTAGCACCCTCTCCTATCCTGGGAAATGTCCACTGGAAAGGGAGGACGCAATGCCAGCGAAGTCGACGAACTCCGATGACGGAGATCGTGAATTATCCGGTGCCGCAGCCGGAGCAAGCGACTTGGCAGCTCGCGTCGTCAGCTCTGCGGCACACGACATCGGGGGGTTCATTCGTGCACAGCGGGAAGCCGCCCAAGTTTCGATGCGCCAACTTGCTCAACTCGCCGGCGTCAGCAATCCGTATCTGAGTCAGATCGAACGCGGATTGCGTAAACCGTCGGCAGACGTACTGGCGCAAATTGCCAAGGGTCTTCGGGTCTCATCAGAAGTCCTGTACGTCCAAGCGGGATATCTCGAACAACGCCCGCACAGTCCCATCAGGGACGCGGTGTTGGCCGAGACGGCCATCAACGAACGGCAGAAGCAAGTACTGCTCGAAATCTACGACTCGTTCTGTCGCGAGAACGAGTCGTCCAGACCAGCCGCAGCGCCCGATTTCGCTGAATCGGCCGCAATTCCAGACACCGAGACTTCACTAGGAGAACAAGATGACTGACAAGAACGCCATCGACAGCGTCAAGACCTCGCTCTACGCCGCTGTCGGCGCAGGCGACCTGGTTGTCCAGGCCGTGGCCGATGTAGTCGCTCAGGTTCGTGAGCGCGCCGAGAACACCCAGGGTGACGTCAACGGCCGTGTCGACGGTGCCCGCGACAAGCTTGCTTCCGTTCAGGGTGACGTTGCCGAGAGCGTCGAGGCACTGCGCGAGCGTCTCGCCGGCCTGCCGTCCGAGCTGCCCGAAGAGCTCGCCGAGCTGCGAGAGAAGTTCGCACCCGAGGAACTCCGCAAGGTCGCCGAGGCATACCTCAAGGTTGCCGGCGATCTGTACAACTCCCTCGCAGAGCGTGGCGAAGACGCAGTCGAGCGCATCCGCAAGCAGCCCGCAGTCGAAGAGGGCATCGCTGCTGCAGAGTCGGCACTCGGCGACGCCGTCGAGCTGACCGAAGATGCACTCGGAACCGTTGCTCGTCAGACGCGCGCCGTGGGCGAGCAGGCTGCCAAGCTGGCCGGCCGCGCCGCCGGACGCATCTCCGACACCGCAGAAGAGGTCGGCGAGAAGATCGCTGACGCCGGCGAGAAGATCGCCGATGCAGGCGACGAGGCTGCACTGAAGGTCCTCGACCTCGGCGACCAGGCAGACGAGGCTTCCAAGGAAGCTGCCGCTCGCGTGACCGCTGCTGCGTCCGACGTCCAGGAGCGCGCAACCACCGCCGCCAAGAAGGCTGCTCCGGCCAAGGCTGCACCGGCCAAGGCTGCTCCGGCCAAGGCCACCGCGCCGGCTCCGGCCAAGAAGGCTGCTCCGGCCAAGAAGGCCTGATTTTGCCCAGCTCCACCTGACGAAGGCTCCCGCGCTCAGCCGAGTGTGGGAGCCTTCGTGTTCGTCGGGAACCGGATGAGAACTTAGGATGTAGTTGTGACTCAAGTCGATGGGCTAGTCGGTCTGATCTTTCTCGCACTCAAAGTGCTCGCGTTGGTGGGTGCTGTCTACGCGATCGTTCATGCCGTCAGGCAGCGTCCGGACGCCTTTACCGCGGTCAACAAATTGACCAAGCCGATCTGGCTCGGAATTCTGATCGTTGCGGCGTTGATCCTGCTGGCGACATCCCCTGTCGGTCTCCTGGGCATCATCGCGGTTGTTGCAGTGTGTGTATATCTCGTCGACGTTCGACCGCGCGTGGACGACATCCAGCATGGCGGTTCCCGCTGGTAGTGGGCCGCGGTTTCTGCTCATCCGGTGACGCGGTTCCAGGTCACCGTGTGTTGCCCCACTCTTCGCTCCAACGCTGACAACGCGCGTTGTTCGAGTGATAGTGTCGGTTAACGGCAGTCACACATAGATTGCATCCGTCTGTCGTCAGCAGCAGTCAGGGGTAAATGCATGTCCAGTCGTTCGCGCACCACAGAGCTTCGAGTACTGGCAGGCGCCGTCGGAGTGGGAGCACTCGTCGCGGCAGTCGCTGGGATCCGTCATCGGCGATCCACGCGCGGGTTGACTCTTTCGAGCGACGTCGAGCCCAACGCACTCCTGAAGACTCCGACGCTCAAAGCTGATATCAGCGAACTGACCACCGACGACGGTGCGATCATCAATGTCCGGGCTTACGGTCCCGTCGACGGCGATCCGATCGTTCTCAGTCACGGCTGGACATGCTCAACCGAATTCTGGTACCCGCAGGTCAATGCGCTTGCCGGTGAATATCGCGTCATCACCTACGATCAGCGCGGTCACGGACGCAGCACCGTCGGTAATCTTCCGCTCGGCCCGGACGTCCTCGCCGACGACCTTTCTGCCGTGCTGGCAGCCACGGTTCGCGAGGACAAGAAGGCGGTCATCGTCGGTCACAGCATGGGCGGGATGAGCATCATCGCCTGGGCTGGTCGTCACCCCGACGAGGTCAAGAAGTACGCGTCGGCGGTCATGCTCGCGAGCACCGCTAGTGAAAGGTTGATCGCCGAGACCACGGTCATCCCACTGCCCAATCGCTTTCCTCGGGTGCCTGTCCCCGTGGGCCGCGCCATCCTCAGTTCGCCCGTTCCGTTTGTCTCCTCGGGCGCCATGACGAAGGCGATCCAGTACGTCTCGATGTCACCGAACGCGACCAAGGCCGAGATTCAGTTCTGCGAGAACATCGTTCGTGAGTGCAAGCCGCGTATTCGTGGCGGTTGGGGAGCAGCGCTGAGCACCCTCGACATTCACGAGGGACTCGACAATCTCGAAGTGCCGACCACCGTGCTCGTCGGTTCGCTCGATCGGCTCACTCCGCCGGTCCATGCGCGCAAGCTTGCGCAGGTCCTCGACGACGCCGGCAACCTCGAACGGTTGATCGTGTTGCCGGGCGTCGGTCACATGTCGTCGATCGAGAACATCGACGAGTTCGACAAGGAAATCGTGCGACTGCGCAATCTCTAGCGCAACGCAGCTCTAGCTGAAGACGACCGTCTTGCGCCCGTGGACCAGAACCCGATCCTCGAGGTGCCAGCGCAGTCCGCGTGAGAGCACGAGCTTTTCGATGTCTCGACCCTGGCGGACCATGTCGGCGACATCGTCGGCGTGGTCAACGCGGATCACGTCCTGCTCGATGATCGGACCGGCATCGAGTTCGGCGGTCACGTAGTGGCAGGTGGCGCCGATCAACTTCACGCCGCGGGCGAACGCCTGGTGATAGGGGCGGGCACCGATGAACGACGGCAAGAAGCTGTGGTGGATGTTGATCGCGCGGCCGGCCCAGTGCTCGCACAGTGATTCGGGAAGCACCTGCATGAAGCGTGCAAGAACCACGGCATCGGGGTTGTGAGCGTCGACCAGGGCGCGGACCTTCTCGAAGGACGGTCCCCGTTCGGCCGGGTCCTTGGCGAACGGAACGTGGTGGAAGTCGATCCCGTGGCGCTCGGTGACACTGCGCAGGTCCTCGTGATTTCCGATGACGGCGCTGATCTCTGCCGGAAGTTCTCCGCCCGCGGCGCGGCCCAGGAGGTCATGCAAGCAGTGACCTTCCTTGCTCACGAGCAGCACGATCTTCTTGGGTGCGCCGGAGTCGTGAAGAGTCCACTCGGTTTCCGGACCGATCTCGGCCGCAACAGCTTTGAACCGTTCACGAAGCTCGTCGATGCTCATGCTCACAGACGACGCGCGGACCGCCTGACGCGTGAAGAACCATCCGGTGTCGGCATCGGCGTGGTATGCGGCCTCCACGATCCATCCACCGACGTCGGTGAGAAAGGTCGAGATGCGTGCGACGATGCCCGTGGTGTCGGGGCAGCCAAGGGACAGAACATAGCGACGATCGTCGATCGAAGGTGCAGCGGTCATGCGGCCTAGTCTCTCAGGTGCGGCTGCGGCGACGGTCGCGTGGTGGTGTGCCAAGCTTTCCATCATGTCTGAAGCTGCACTCACTCGTTCCCAGGTTGCCGCGATGGTGGACCACACTCTCCTCAAACCCGAAGCCACCGCGGCCGATGTGACCGCCCTGATCGACGAGGCACGCAGCCTCGGTGTGCTGGCCGTCTGCGTCTCGCCGTCGATGTTGCCGATTCGCGCAGACGGACTGGTGACGGCGGCCGTCGTCGGATTCCCGTCGGGGAAGCATCATTCACTGGTCAAGGGTGCCGAGGCGCGACTGGCCGTCGATCAGGGCGCAGCCGAGATCGACATGGTCATCGACGTGGGAGCGGCGGTCGCGGGCGACTACAGCGCTGTGCTCGCAGACATCCTCACCGTCCGTGAGGCGATGGGGGAGAGTGCGATCCTCAAAGTGATTCTCGAAACCGCTGCTCTGTCCGACGAGGCCATCGTCGAATGCTGCCGCGCAGCCGTGCGTGCCGGGGCGAACTTCGTCAAGACCTCCACCGGCTTCCACCCCGCGGGTGGGGCGACGGTCGAGGCCGTCGAACTGATGGCACGGACGGTCGGACCAGGCGTGGGAGTCAAGGCCAGTGGCGGAATACGTACGACGCAGGCCGCACTCGACATGATTGCGGCCGGCGCCACCCGTCTCGGATTGTCCGGAACCCGAGCAGTATTGGACGGTCTGACCGACTAGGTCAGCAGGCCGCAGCTGTCCGGCACCGCCGAGGCGTTCTGGTTGTTCGCGTCGGCGACGGGCATGGCGTAAGCGCCGCCCTCCAGTGAGATCTGGATTGCGTCGTCGGTGACGGTCAGCTTGGTGGGCTTCATGTCCAGCGGGTACGTCTGCAGGCTGTCGGTGAGTGTCTGGACGATGCCGTCGACCAGGTCTGTCGGCAGACCCAATCCGAGAATCTCGGCGCCGACGGTCTGAACGTCGACCACGCCGTTGGTGACGGTGGGCTTGACCGTGAGCTTGGCGAGCCCGACCGGTCCGACGTCGAACGCGAGTGTTCCGGCGCTCGAGTCGGCGGTGACGCCGGAGACGAGGCCACCGAAGGTCTGCTCCTGCAAGGTGGCGAGAATGCCTGCCGTAGACCAGGTGACGTCGGCGCTGGAGCTGCCGATGGTGCCGCTGTTACCCGCCGAGGGCTGCAAGTTGATGTCGTTCACCTTCGCGTGAACCTGCATGCCCGTTGCGGGGCCGAACGAAGAGTCGTCACTGTCGATGCTGATGTACGGCACCTTCTTGTCGACTGCCTGCAGGAGTACGGGCTTCCAGCTCAACCCGACGTCGACCTGGGATCCCAGTTCGCTCTGGAACTGATCGGCCATGCAGGTCTTCACCTGGTTGCGTACGTACAGTTCTCCACCGACGAGTGCCGCCACGAGCACGGCGATCACCACGAGAAGGATGACGAGCACTCGGTTGCGCGGACGAGGGTTGTTCGCTGCGACAGTCATTCGCCAGATTCTTCCCGACGAGTCTGAACGAACTCTGTGAATACGCACTTCCTCATTCCTGTGATGCGCGACACAGTCGCCCGTAGTCTGTTCGAAACGGCGTTTTCGACGGTCACCGGAGGTGGTCATGGCTTCGGACTACGAATCACTCGAGCTGCTGGCGCTGCGACAGTGTGGATTTGTCACGGCTCTCCAAGCGTCCGAACTGGGTTTCGGTCTGGCGTCGATGGAGGAGATGACGGAGTCCGGAACATGGACATGTGAGTGCCGCGGACTCTTTCGCCTCGAACGCGTCAGACATACTGCCTTGGACGAATTTGCGAAGTGGTGCACGTGGTTCGCCGGTAGCGCCACCGTCTCGCATTACAGCGCCGCAGATCTCCATGGCCTCGGGCACCTGCAACCTCGCTTCATTCATCTCTCGACAGCGCACCCACTCGCGGCGCCGACCCGCCAAGTCGCCCTGCACCGACTGCCGCTCGCGGACGACGAGTGCGAACAGATTGGACCCATCCGCATCACCACGCCTCTGCGCACCGTGCACGACCTCGCATCCGGTGGAATTTCTCAAGTTCTGCTCAACGAAGTAGTCGCCGATGCGGTAGCGATAGGTCGACTGGACGCGCACGAGTTGTATCTCTCGTGTGAAAACGCGAGCATCGACGTTGCCGTCCGAGTGGAGTTGGCGCTCGCCGCAAGCCTGTAGTCGAGATTGATTTCTATGCTTCTGCGACCTTCTGGCATCACGTTTGAAATCGAATATGACACCAATATCAGAGATTTGAAATGCGCTACTTCGGGGCGAATATTCTGACTTCAGTGCAGGTGGAGCGATATCTGGACTAGTACTTCGGGACTTTCGACCCATGATCGCTGCAGCTTGGTGATGTCGGCGATGAACTAATTCGGCGAAAAGCGTAGTTACTTTACAGTCAATGGGATAACGTCACGGCATCAAAAGCAGACGGACGCTTGTCCTGGACGGCTGTCTGCTCCCGTGTGCGAGAGGGGTGTGGATGTCCGTGAGTGGTGTTCGTCGTGTTGTCGGTGGTTTGAGTGCGTTTGCTGTTGCTGCGGGTTTCGCGGTGGTTGCGGGTGTCGGGGTTGCAGGTGCGGCTCCGGTGACGGCTGAGTTCAATTCCGATGGGTACAAGGTGACTCGGACGATCAGTAACGGCACGCCGTCCGAGGGTGATGTGATCACGTCGAAGACGGTGTTCAAGCGAACTGCTGGGGTTCACAATCTGTATGCGGTGCGCGATTTTCATCCGGCGTGTATGACGTATGTCGATGGTTCGGCGACGGTGAACGGTAGTGCGTTCCGTGTCAACGAGGTGGCTACTGATTCTGTTCGGTTGAGTGCGGGTGCTACGGAGTGGCCGATGTGGGGCGGTGACGTCAAGACGTTCGAATTCCAGTATCGCGTCGGCGCGGATTGTGCTCGTGGTACCAATTTGTCGACGACGGTGCATTTCGACGGGACGGTGTTCGTTGACGACACGACGAATGGTCGTGGCCCGTCGATCAATGTTCAGAAGAACGTCTCGACGACGGCCGTGTCACCGGTCAGTGGCGCTCAGGTGGGGCAGCCGGTGACGTTGAGTGCGACGGTGACCGGTGGTGCCGACGGTGATTCGGTGGAGTTCTTCGACGCAGGTTCCAAGATCGGTGCGGGCGCGCTCGCCAATGGTGTTGCAACACTTGCCTGGACACCGACCACCCGTGGAGACCACTCGATCACAGCGAAGTTCGCCGACACGGCGCGTGCCGTCGGTTCCGCTTCGGCAGCGCTGATCGTGAACGTTTCGCAGGCCGATGCTCAGTCCAGTACGACGCTGGCGCCGATCTCGGGCGCGCAGGTCGGCAAGTCGACCACTCTCAAAGCGACTGTGTCCGCGTCGGGCACCGGTGGAACGGTCACGTTCAAGGTCGGCGGAACGGTGCTCGCTTCGGTGCCGGTGGCAGGCAACGGTGAAGCGACCTACGCCTGGGTTCCGACGGTTGCCGGTGCGCAGAACGTCGAGGCTGTGTTCGCCGGCAGATCCGGCGTCACCGGGTCGAGTACCACCGCGAATGTGACAGTCGCCGAACAGCCCGCCGGAACAACAAGCTCCACAACAGATCTCAGCGTAGTAGCGGGGCAGGTCGGCGTTGCACAGACGATCTCCGCTCAGATCAGTCCTGCAAATGCCGGTGGCACAGTCACCTTCAAGGACGGCGAGACCGTCATCGGCACGGCTACGGTCGATTCATCCGGAAAGGCCAGCCTTTCGTGGAAGCCCGCAACTCAGGGTCAGCGAATTGTCGCGGCGGAGTACTCGGGCGCCGGCACGGTGACGGCATCCTCCGATCAGGTCTCCGTCCAGATCGCCGCACCGGTCGACGGTGAAGAACCTGGCAACGGCACCGGTTCGCTCGGCAGCCTCGGCAACATCTTCGGCTCCTAGCAATCGATACCCGGTGATGCCCCGCCCGCTTCAGGTGGTGGGGCATCACCCATATCCCTCACTTCTCGAGAAGGAAAATCTATGTCTGTAGGTTCTGCACGTCGTGCAGTTGCAGGTTTGAGTGTGTTTGCTGTTGCTGCGGGTTTCGCGGCGGTTACGGGTCTCGGGGTTGCGGGAGCTGCGCCGGAGACACCGGGTTCGTTGACGTGGAATGCGAACAACTACGAATACACGCGGACGATCAGCAATGTGACTCCGTCCGAGGGCGAGACGATCACCGTGAAGACTGTGTTCAAGCGGAAGAACATCGTCGTGGATTACCTGTATGCGATCAAGGATGTTCATCCGACATGTCTGACGTACGTCGAGGGTTCGGCGAAGGTGAATGGTTCGACGCGGAGTGTCGAGTCCAAGGGTGCTGATTTTGTTCGTGTGAAGGGGTCACTGACAGAGTGGCCGCTGTACAACAACGACTCGAAGACTTTCGAGTTCAAGTACACGGTGGGCGCGGATTGTGCGCGTGAGGTGCCGTTGGATACTTCGGTGCATTACAACGCGTCAGTGACGAGTTCCGATTTCCAGAACAAGGGCCCGGCGGTGACGGTGTCGAAGAACATTTCGGCGACGACGCTGTCACCGGCCAGTGGCGTGAAGTTGGGACAACCTGTTCCGCTGAGCGCGACGGTGACCGGTGGTGCCGACGGTGATTCGGTGGAGTTCTTCGACGGTGCCACCAAGATCGGTGCGGGCGCGCTCGCCAATGGTGTTGCAACACTTGCCTGGACGCCGGCTGACATCCGAACCCACAGCGTGACGGCCAAGTACCTCGGAAATGCAAAGGTGGCGACCTCCACGTCGTCAGCTGTCGACGTCGTCGTGTCCGAAGCGGACAAGAGCACTGCAACCGCGATCACCGGTCCCGCAAGTGCAGTTGCAGGTGAGTCCGTGACCGTCGAGGCTACGGTGTCGCCTACTCCGGCGGGTGGCACGGTGCAGTTCAAAGACGGTGCAACCGACCTCGGCGGCGCCGTTACCGTCGATGCCAACGGCAAGGCCTCGCTGACGAATTCCTATGCAGAAGGCGCGCATTCGATCGTGGCGGTGTACTCCGGTTCCGGTGTCTACCAGGCCTCGACGTCGGCGCCGCATGCGTTGACAGTCGCTCCGGTGGTGGTCGAGGAGAACACAACGACCACACTCGTCGGCCCGTCGACGGCGTCGACCGGTGAGGCATTGTCGTTCACTGCCTCGGTCTCGACCGGTGCTGCAGGTGGCACCGTGCAGTTCAAGGAAGGTGGCAGGGATCTGGGCCCCTCGGTTCCAGTGGACGCCACGGGTAAAGCGACAACCACGCCGATCTTCAACGTGGCGGGTGAGTACAGCATCACCGCAGTATTCTCGGGTTCGGGTAACTACCTGGGCTCGACATCGAACGCCCAGACCGTGAACGTCAAGGCGCCGGCTCCCACCGACCAGCAGACCCAGACGGTCTTGACCGTTCCGGCGGATGCAAAAACCGGTACGGCAGTTGGTCTGTCCGTAACCGTCACGCCGACGCCGGTGGGCGGCACAGTGCAGTTCAAGGACGGCTCGGGCAATCTCGGCTCGCCGGTGCCGGTCGTCGAGGGCAAGGCGTCGATCATGCACGAGTTCGCGAGCGTCGGTACTCACGACATCACGGCCGTCTACTCGGGTGCAACAGGATTCCTCACCTCTACCTCGGCCGCTCACTCGGTTTCGGTCACGGCTCCGGCCGCGGAGGATCAGGAAACGTCCATCACCGTGAGCGCTCCGGCGTCAGCGGTCAAGGGCGCGAAGGTTGATCTCGTTGCGGCAGTGGCACCTACGCTCAGCGCAGGAACCGTTCAGTTCATGGACGGAACCACCCCGATCGGCGGACCGGTTGCGGTAGTGAACGGTAAGGCCACGCTCTCGCACACCTTCACCGAACTCGGAGATCGCCGAATCACCGCGGTGTTCAGCGGAACTGACGGCTACCTCGGTTCCGAGACCCAGGCCGCAGTTACCGTCAAGGTCACGGCAGAGCCCGACGGCGGCGATCCCGGCAACGGCGGCAGTTCGACAGGTTCGCTGGGAAGCCTGGAAAACATCTTCGGGTCCTAGCCCGACGCCTGCACACAGACGCCTCGCCGCGGAGACCTCCTCCGCGGCGAGGCGTTTCCCGTCTGCGAGTTCAGGGGTTCGGCGCTACGACACGCCATGGCACCGTCAGGATGCAGTCGCGAAGACGTCGTCGCGCGGGTTGCACGGGAATTCCTTGCGCCCGAAGAATTTCCAATGCGGCAGCCCATCGATGTCGAGGTCCGAACGAGGCGTGTGGCGCAGCGGTGGCCCAGGCTCGATCGGCCGCGCTGAGCAGCGCGTGGATCGGCTCACCTGGAACGTTGCGGTGAATGAGAGCCTTCGGGAGACGTTCCGCGATGTCGGAAGGACGCTCGATGTCGAAGGGGTCCCAGGCCAGTGTCAGGGTCAATGGACGATCGGCGTCGAGAAGCACCCAGGCGCAACGCCTTCCGAGCTCGTCGCAGGTTCCGTCGAGTAGCAGTCCGCCGGGGGCGAGGCCGGACTGAATGTGCGCCCACGCAGAGTCCACGGCGTCCTCCGGATACTGCCGGAGGACGTTGAAGGCGCGTACGAAAACGGGTGTGAGACCGGCCAGTTCGAATCCGCCACGGGCGAAGCTGACACCGTCACGACTCTCGACCACGCGGGCGGGGTCGATCTCGAGCCCGATGACGCGTCGATCCCGCCGGACAGCGGTGAGGCGGCTTGCCATCTCGAAGGTGGTGTCCGGCCTCGCCCCGTACCCGAGGTCGACGATCAACGGATCGGCCGCGTTGTTCAGGGCGTGCGCGATAGTGCGGTTGTGGACGATCCACCGGTCACTTCGTCGCAGTCTGTTGATCCCCGTCGTGCCACGGGTGATGACCCCCTCGATCTTCGGGGGTGGAGCCTTCTTCACGCCGGATTCAGCGTGCGGCGAGCCAGGTCGCCGTGACCTGAGCTTCGGTGCGGAACAGATCGACGAGGTTGATGAGCATGAGCTGTTCCAACTTCGCGCCGATGAACGGTATGAAGACCTTCGCCTCGGACGTGGTTCGCAGCGTGGACCCGGTATCGGTCGCGAACAATTCCATGGTCCCGGACAGATTCCCCGGCCCGGCCGGGATGGACGCTTCGTACGTTCCGGTCACGGTGTCACCGAAGGCGCCGTACGACTCCTTGCGCGTGATGACCAGATCCTTCTTCATCACCGTCTGAGCAATGTCCGGCAAATCGGTGCGCGGAAGAATGTGGTGCAGTACGAGATCGATTCCGGAATCGGTGACCTCGAAATGTTCCACATGGTTCTCGGAATGCTTGCGCATCTCCTCGACGCGGGCCTCCCAGTACGAGCGGTCCGCCAGTGCCGCGTAGACCTGCTCGGGGGAGTGCTGATAGCGGGCGGAGTAGTCGATGCGGCGAGCCATGATCGGAAAGAATACCTGTTACGCGCTGTGACAAGCCAAATTGGCCGTATCCACAACTATCGCCGCCCGCAGGATTTTACTTCGCGATCCACTCCCGGGTGAAGTCCTGTTCGGCCTGGATGAGCCGGACAACCTCGTCGACGATCGCGCTTTCGATCTTTCCGCCGAGGAACGGGATCTTGACCTCGACCTCACCCTCGATTTCGAGAGTGGCGGAGTTCTCGTCGCCAGTCAGGACCTGCGTGCCCTCGATACGGGCGGGAACACCGTCGACGTGGGCGGAGAAGGTGCCAGTGGCCTTGCCGTCCTTGAAAGGAGCCATCGTCTCACTGCGCTTGATGACGATGTCGCCGTTGACGACCTTCGACACCATGCTCGGGAGATGCTCGGCAGCAATGATCTGCGACATCGTGACCGCGACGGTCTCGTCGCGAACGGTCAGCTCTTCGATCGCCGCGCCGGGACCACCGACAGCGACGATTCGGTCGCGCCAGTACTGCTCGGAGGTCACCGCCTCATGGACCTTCTCGGCGGGGACTGTGTACTTCGACGAATGCTCGATGCGACGGCTCACGATTGTGGAGGCTACCGTTTATCGATGTGTGGGACGTAACCATTGGCAGACGCGTCGTGGAATCAGGCGCTTTCGTGTCCGAGAACGTTGACTTGTCGGGATTGACGACGCTCCGAATCGGGGGACCGGCGCGGCTGCTCGCCGAATGCCCGACGACGCAGTCGTTGATCGACGTCGTGACGCTGCTCGATCGCGAGCAGATCCCGACGCTGATTCTCGCCGGCGGATCGAATCTCGTGATCTCGGACGCGGGATTCGACGGAGTTGTCGTTCGTGTGGCCAACACCACCGTGAGCCTCGACACGGACCGCGTCATCGCCGAAGCGGGCGCAGTGTGGGACGAAGTAGTCGGCCAATCCGTCGCCGCGGAACTGGGCGGCCTCGAATGCCTGTCCGGGATTCCGGGCTCGACCGGTGCGACGCCGGTTCAGAACGTCGGCGCGTACGGCGTCGAGGTGGGCTCGCGGCTCCGGCAGGTTCAATTGCTCGACCGACGCAGCGGCGAAGTGTCGTGGGTCGAACCGTCGAAACTCGAGTTGGGCTACCGGTCGAGTGTTCTCAAGCATTCCGATGCAGCAGTGGTTCTCGCCGTCGAATTCGATGCGTCGACCGACGGATTGAGCGCCCCGCTCGCGTACCGCGAACTGTTCACCGCACTCGGGGCCGAGGAAGGCGAGCGGTTGCCTGCGTCGCAGGTCCGCGAGGCGGTTCTGGGATTGCGGACAGGCAAGGCGATGGTGCTCGATCCGTACGACCACGACACTTGGAGCGCGGGTTCCTTCTTCACCAACCCCGTGGTGCCGGACGACAAGCTGCCCGCTGTGCTCGGAGCAATAACCGAACAGCTCGGAGACGTCACCGTGCCGCAGTTCCCGGGCAGTGGTGGAACCAAGCTCTCGGCCGGATGGTTGATCGAACGGGCCGGATTCTCCAAGGGGTATCCCGGTGAAGATGCACCGGCCAGGCTGTCGACGAAACACACCTTGGCGTTGACCAACAGAGGGTCGGCAACGAGCGCGGATGTGGTCTCGCTCGCGCGGACGGTTCGCGACGGCGTCGAAGCCGCGTTCGGCGTCCACCTGGAACCGGAACCGGTAACTGTGGGCTTCACCATCTGATTCCTGACGGAGCCCGCAGGTAGCCTGTTGAAGTGCATGAGCTGGGTGGTCGGAGAAGTCGTTCGCGTGTTGTTGCGTTGGTAGCTGTAATGCTCGCTGTGATGGTGGCCGCCGTCGGCTGCACGATCGGTGGCAAGGACGGACAAGGCGGTGCGGCGGCCGCCGAACCAGCGCCTGTTGCGACCGTGGTGTCGACGCCGGCACCCGGTACCAAAGACGTCAGCCCGGTCGCGCCCGTCTCGGTTGCGGTGACCCAGGGAACACTGGCCGACGTCAATCTCAGCAACGCGGCCGGTAAGGCCGTCGCCGGACAACTCTCGCCTGACAAGACGACGTTCACCGTCAGTGAGGCACTCGGCTACGGCACCACGTATTCGTGGTCGGGCTCGGCAACCGGAACCGACGGTAAATCCGTGCCAGTGCAGGGGAGCTTTACGACGGTCGCCCCGGAGTCGACCACCGGCGCCACCCTCAACATCGCCGACGGCCAGGAAGTTGGTATCGCGGCACCGATCACGTTGCAGTTCGACAACTCCGTCGTCGACAAGGCGGCCGTCGAGAAGGCGCTTGTCGTGACCACCGTGCCGCCCACCGCCGGATCGTGGGCATGGCTGGCCGACGACAACGGCGGATCACGGGCCCATTGGCGACCGGCCGATTACTGGGTGCCGGGCACAACTGTCCATCTGGACGCCAAGCTCTACGGCTTGAACTACGGCGGTGGCGCTTACGGCGACCAGGATCTCACGCTCGACTTCACGATCGGTCGTAGCCAGATCGTGAAGGCGAACGCGCCGAGCCACCGCATGCAGGTGGTGCGAGACGGTCAGACGATCATGGACATTCCCGTCAGCTACGGCGAGGGAAACGAACCTCGAAACGTCACGCGCAGCGGCATTCACATGGTGACGGAGAAGTACGAAGACTTCATGATGTCCAATCCGCCGTTCTACGAGAACGTGCGTGAGCGTTGGGCGGTGCGCATCTCCAACAACGGCGAATTCATCCACGCCAATCCTGAGACCACCGGGGTGCAGGGCTCGTCGAACGTCACGAACGGTTGCATCAACCTGTCGACATCCGACGCGCAGGAATACTTCGGAACCGCCCTCTACGGTGACCCCGTCGAGGTGACCGGCACGTCGATCGACCTGTCGCCTGCGGACGGCGACATCTACGACTGGGCGATCGATTTGCCGACCTGGAAGTCGATGTCTGCACTGGCGTAAGTCTCTACTGCTGTGAACCGAGAAATCCGTCGACGAGCGGAACCATCCGGGCGTTGCTTGCGTCAATACAGGTAAGCGCTGTCGGCTCGGGGGAGTCCGACGGGGATTTCGACGTCAGGGGGCATCGGTGGGCATTCCATTTCTGGAAGATGTGCTTGGCAGGATCTCCGAAGCGACGCAGGCCGTCCCGTCCGGCGTGGCGGCGTTGCCAGTTGTCGGCGCTCCCATCGCGAGCGCAGTCGCTACATCTGCTCTGGTGCAATCCGTAACCGACGACCGCGGCGCGTTCGACGACGAGATGGCTGTTGCGACCGCCGACGCCGATGCAGAGCGCGCACGAGCCTGGGGTGAGCGCGATGCCCTCACCGCCCAGACGTCATCGCTCGAGTACAGCGAACATGCAATCGTGGACGACGATCCTTTCGATGCGATGTCGCACTCCGAAATCTTCGACCACGTCAACGAGATGAATCCGGCAACCCTGAGTGCAATCGGTGAGGCCTGGAAGGCCATTGCCGGCCGGGTGGAATCTGGCATCGGGAAGTTCCAGAACGATGTGAACGGTGCAATCACCGAAGGCTGGCAGGGGCGCGGCGGCTCGGCTGCGTTGGAAGCAGTGCTGGCCTACTCGGCTGATGCGGGTGAGCTGAAGGTGCGGGTCGATCTGATCTCGAACAAGATCGAGGAGGCGAAGATCGCACTCGACGAGGCCAAACGCTCGATTCCGGCACCCGACGGCGCCTCGACGGTCGAGAGGTTTCTCAGCCTGGTTCCCGGGGCTACGTGGAAGCAGGCCCAATACGAAGCGGAAGAAGCCGAACGTCAAGCGCGCCAGGTGATGAAGGACGTGTATCTGCCGTACATGAAGCGTGCGGACGACCAGGTGCCGATCCTCCCGGCCGCTTTCAATCCGGT
Source organism: Rhodococcus sp. 66b (assembly GCF_002076325.1). NCBI lineage: Bacteria > Bacillati > Actinomycetota > Actinomycetes > Mycobacteriales > Nocardiaceae > Rhodococcus > Rhodococcus sp. 66b. The sequence continues at coordinate 255,418 of NZ_MUZB01000007.1, read as the reverse complement.
CACCGGCAGTGGCGGGGCTGGAAGTGGCGGGGCTGGAAGTGGCGGCGCATTCGGTGGTGGTGGTTCCGGCGGAGGTATGGCCTCGGGAACGGGGAACGGGCTCGGCGCGCCATCGGCGTCGGGTGGCGGAGTTGGTGGAGGAGTGGACGGTGGAAACTCCGGCGGTGCAAATCCGGCCGGAGACGGTTCCGGTCAGAACCCTTTAGGCCCCAATTCCGGAAATGGTGACAACCGTAGTGGTGTTGACGCCCAAGGGAATTCCGGTGCCGACGCCGCCCGGTCCGCAAACGATTCCGGCCCGGCCGGGACCACCGCGGCACATGCCGGTCCACTGTCCGCCGGTGCAGCGCCGGATGGCCTTGCCCGTGCAACTCCGAATGGTGCTCAGCTCGGTTCCGGCGTGCCGTCAGGCCTGGTGGGTAGCGGTTCGGGTGGAGGTTCTGCCGGTGGAATCGGTACCGGCGGCTTCGGGCCAGGCGGAACCGGAGGTGGAGCCCTCGGACCTGGCGGCCCTGGCGGCGGTGGCCTCGCCGGTGGCGGACGTGGGGGAGTCAACGGAACTGGCGGTACTTCGGCGACGGGCGCGCAGAGCGGTCGGGGCGCGATGGGTGGCGTCGGCGGCATGGCACCGGGACGAGGGCAAGGGCAAGACGAAGACAACGTTCACGACACCCCCGGCTACCTCGTCACCGTCGAGAACGGCAACGCCCTGATCGGCGACCTACCCATGGTCTCCCCGGCGGTACTGGGCGAATGACCACCATGCAATGGCAGTTCACCGGCCTCGAATTCCAGATTCTCTGGGAAGCGGTCGGACGTGACCGACTCCCGTACCCGCTGCGGTTTCGTCCGGCGGCCGACACCATGAACGAGCTGACAGGGGCGCGACGTCGAGCGGGAGCGCACCTGTCTGCCGTGCTCGACGATCGGCTGCATCACGTTCTCGGTGCTCTCGCGAATCCTGATGCTCGTGTGGAGGTTTCCGGTTTTCACGGGCAGAAAATGAGTACGGTGACGCGATTGCACGGTGTTGTTGCCGGCGACCTGGGTGTGCTCCTGACTCAACTGCCCGGCAGGACTGTCGACTGTGGCTCCGACGTGGTTTTCACCGTGGCACGCCCATCGGCAATTCCGCGGATGCTCGTCGATCACCTGCCGACCTGCCCCGCTGGATCGGAGCGTGGCGTGAGCATCGAAAGGCCGAAAACTGCCGGGAGGCAGAGCTTTCTGAGCAGCGCAGCCGGTGCGCGCGGAAGCGAGGAAGTGAGCAGATTCTTCGGCCGAGAGCGGACCTCGATCGGTGAAGTCACCGCATACCCGGGAGGAGCCGTCGACAGCAGGCCGACAGACGACGGAATAACATTCCACTGGTACGACTATGCCGGCGACGGTCGGTACATCATCACCGCGGGTGAAACCGTGAGTGCCCGCGGCGCTTCCGCGGAAGTGACGGAGGCCGAGATTGCACGCAATCTCGACTCCGTCCTCCGTCAGTCGATTCGCCCGAGGCTCTAGCTGCTCGGTGCGATTCGAACTAGCTGGTGGTGCGATGGAACCGACCGGGGCTTGCCTGATCCCGCGGCTTGACGATGATCTGATCGAGGTTCACATGTGACGGCCGCGACGCGACAAAACCGATGATCTCGGCGATGTCCTGCGCCACCAACGGTGTGATTCCCTCGTACACCTTGTCGGCCTTGTCCTGATCACCCTCGAACCGGACGAGTGAGAACTCGGTCTCGACTGCTCCGGGCGCGATTTCGGTCAGTCGAACGGGCTTACCCAACAGTTCACCGCGCAATGTCCGATGAAGGACGGCTTGAGCGTGTTTGGCGGTGGTATAGCCCGAGCCGTTGTCGTATGCCTCCAGCGCGGCCACCGAGGTGATGGTCACGACCAGACCGTCACCCGAATCGATCAGCTTGGGCAGCAGTGCCTTCGTCACACGCAACGTGCCCAGGACATTGGTCTCCCACATCCACCGCCAGTCGTCCAGATCGGCGTCCAGGACTGTTGCCAGACCCTTTGCACCACCCGCGTTGTTGACCAACACGTCGACACGGGGGACCACGGCCGCGAACGCGTCGACGGAATCCTCGTCGGTGACGTCGAGTTCGAGAGCGGTACCACCGATTTCCTCGGCGATCTTCTCGAGACGATCGACGCGGCGAGCACCGATCACGACGTGGAATCCCTGAGCTGCCAGGGTGCGGGCGGTGGCCTCACCGATTCCGGAGCTGGCTCCGGTGACTACGGCGATGCGGGCATCGGAAGAAATGGTCATGATGCAATCGTAGGGCTAGTCGGCGGCATACTCTGCTTCCCGTTCGATGGATTCAATGTGACGACGCGGTACCTTGACCGGGCCAGGGGTGTAGGTGACGGCGCGCAGCGCGCCGCTGTACCGGAATGGTCCGTGGCGTCGTCGTACTTCCCACGACACAGGTCCTCTGGCGTCGACCCCGACCGAGATGCCGGTCCACGGCGCCATCCCGACCAGTTGTACTTGCCCGAGCAGTTGGCCCGCGTGAATGCCGTCGACGCTGACGTGGAGATCCCAACGCAACCGCGGTAACACAGCCACGGACACGTCGATTCGCTTGGTGCCGACCGGCAATGGCCCCGCATCGACCACGGAGTAGGAACCGAAGGCGTTGTATCCGAGATGCAGGTTGCCGTCCTCGACGTAGAGAAGATATCCACCTTGTGGATCCCCATGGGCGACAAGGACGCCGGCGTCGCCTTCGCGGTAACCGTCGAGTTCGATCGTGATGTCGAAGTCACGGAACCCGATCAGTTTGGATGAGCGGTAGCGCTCCAGTGGGGGCGTTCCCGCAAGTAGTCGCACCGGGCGTGAGAGTGCCTCCTCCTCCGGACGGCGAACCGCGCCGACGGTATTGCCCAGTAGAGGAAACACGGTGTTCGCCCACGCCGAGTGGTCCCAGGCCTCGGCGAGTTCGCGAACCTTGTCGGGAAACCGTGATGCGAGGTCGTCGAGCTCGGTCGGGTCGGCTCGGACGTCGAACAATTGCCAGTGCGGTTTGTCGATGTCAGCTGGAGCGAGCGCCAGCAGTTTCCATCCGTCCTTGTAGTAGCCGCGGATTCCGGTCACCTCGGTGTACTGCTCGGTGTGGGTACTCGGAGCGGTGGGTGAACGCAGAACCGGCGCGCTCGACACACCGTCGAACTCCTTGACCGGCAGCCCGTTTCGCACGGTGGGGGTTTCGATTCCGGCCAGTTCGAGAAGCGTCGGCGTCAGGTCGGTGACATACGCGAACTGGTCGCGGATCCCGTTGTCGCCCGCTTCGGGTTTCAATCCCGCGGGCCAGGACAGGAGGAAGGGAACACGGATCCCACCGGCAAAGGATTGCCCTTTGTAGAACCGGAAGGGGGTGTTGGACGTCTGCCCCCATCCACGTGGATAGTGCACGCCCAATTCAGGTCCGCCGATGAGGGATTCGTCGTGTGGGACATCGCCCACCCAGTCCGGATCCTGAATATGTGCGAACTGCGCGAAGTAGCTTCGAGTCCCGTCCGAACCGCCCTCGGCGGTGCCGCCGTTGTCCGAGGTGAAGACGATGATCGTGTTGTCGAGTTCGCCCAGTTCGTCCAGGGTGTCGACGATGCGTCCGACGCTCTGATCGATCGAGTCGACCATCGCCGCGTACACCTCCATGTAGCGGGCGAACCGAGACTGCACCTCCGGCGTGAGCGAATGCCATTCGGGCACGTCGAATCCGGGTTCGGAGTTACGCGGTGCCTGTCGTGTCCCCTCCGGAAAGAGTCCCTGCAGTAGCTGAGAGGCGAACCGCGACTCGCGGATTCGATCCCAGCCCTCGTCGTAGCGACCGCGGTATTTCGCCTGATCGGCGGGCTTGGCCTGTAAGGGTCCGTGCATGGCGACGTGTGCGAAGTAGAGAAAGAACGGCTTGTCCTGATCGTGGGCGCGAAGGTCCTTGATGTACCCGACGGCCTTGTCGGTCAGATCGTCGGTGAGGTAGTAGCCCTCGGGATACTCGTCGACGTCGACCACAGAATTGTCGGAGATCAGTTGATTGGGGTAGTAGAAGGAGTTGAGTCCTTCGAGTGAGCCGTAGTAGCGATCGAATCCACGCTGTGTCGGCCAGGAGTCACGACTTCGTCCCGGGGCGAGGTTTGCGTCGCGCACGAGATGCCACTTGCCCACCGCATAGGTCGCATAGCCCGCGCCGCGGAGGATTTCGGGGAGTGTCTGGACGTCGTCGGCCAATTCCAGACGCAGTCCGGGGTATCCCGGATCGGCGTTGGCAACAAATCCGTACCCGGCGCGGTGCGGATTGAGGCCGGTGAGAAGCGCGGCGCGCGACGGCGAGCAGAGGGGCGTCGTGTGATAGTTGGTCATTCGAATGCCCTGCGAGGCAAGGCGGTCGAGGGTGGGAGTCTCGATCTCGGAGCCGAACGGTCCGATGTCGCTGTATCCCATGTCGTCGACCAGAACCACGACGATGTTGGGTGATCCGAGAGGCGGGGTCGTGGCTGTGGGCCACGCCGGGGTCGAATCGGCTGCGGTGCGGCCGATTCGACCCTCGAAGCCTTCGTAACCGCGCGCGTGCGGCGGAAGGGCGGAATCTGCGTGAGTCATGAGTTGTTCGAGGCACCTTCTGCCGCAACTGCACCTTCGATAACCGAATACTCGGAAGCGTCGCCGGCGATACTGCGGCTTCGTTCCCCATGGATGTTGACCGGGATGTCGCCGGCAAGTGTGATGCGCTCCAGACGCCGGTACTGGTCGTCGTAGTCTGCGATCGCGTAATGCTGGGTGGCGCGGTTGTCCCAGATCGCGACGTCACCCGCTTCCCAGTTCCAGCGCGTCGTGTACTCGAGCTTGATGGCGTGATCCTGCAAGAGCTTGAACACACCGTTCGACTGTTCGGTGCTCAACCCGACGAAGTTCTTGACAAAATGTCCGAGGACGAGCGTGCGTTCTCCGGTTTCGGGGTGGACACGCACCACAGGGTGCTCCGTCTCGAAGTACGTGGACTGGAACTCCTCGCGGTAGGCGGCCGTGCGATCTTCGGTGAGACGCTCGGCGCTGGTGGCCGCGTAATCGTAGACGTTCGTGTGGCGAGCCCAGAGGTTCTCCGCGAGCGCCTTGAGTGGATCCGGCAGTCCGTTGTACGCGGCTACCCCTGACGCCCACGTCGTGGAACCGCCGTATTCGGGCAGCTGCACCGCGCGCAGGATCGAAGCTTTGGGGATGCGATCGACGAAGGTGACGTCGGTGTGCCAACTGTTGGCCTTGCCCAGGTCCGAATCGATGGGCAGAACTTTTGCGCCGTGCGACTTCACCGTGGGGTGGGCAGTGGTCGGGGTGCCCAACAGCTGGGCGAACTCGTACTGCGAATCGTTGTCGAGGTGGTTCTGTCCGCGGAAGAAGATCACCTTGTGTTCGAGAAGCGCCTGTCGGATGAGTGAGATCGTCGCCGGATCGAGGTGCTCGCCGAGAGTGATTCCGTCGATTCGGGCGCCGATATGCGCGCCGAGGGGGGTGACAGTGCCGCGAGCGGCGCCGGCAGCCGCCCCGTTCGTTGATGCCGCGTCCGTGAGGGTCGGCTTGGCGAAAGCTGTAGACATGGTGCACCTTTCGTGGGGAGTGCACCCACCCAAACACGCGAGAATCCGCCTCGACAGGGTTGTGGTCAGTGTGATCGTTACCGCACCTGATTTGTGAATCTCGGTGAAGCTGCTACTTTTGGAGCCATGTCGACCGACCAGCCTGCCGCTTTGCGGGTCACCTATGTGACCGCTGCGCTTGGTTCGCGTCTGCCCTTGGCGCGAGAGCTGTGTTGTCGCCGCCGTTCTTTCTGCAGCTAATTTCTGCGCCTTTCCTGTCTTTCTCTTCGCTTGACCAGCGCAAAAGCTGATTTCGCGGTCGACAGAGATATGCGCCTTCTCCTCCTTCTGCAAGGGACAGCCATGTCGACACCCACCATCTCCGCCATTCCGAACATCCGATCGCGAACCGCGCTCTCGGGAACGCGGACCCGTACCCAGATCGTCGTGCCCGAACTGCGCATTGCCGACGGACCGTCCGCGACGGTGTTGCGCATTGCTCGATCCCGCGGACCGCTCTCTCGCGATACCGCGGCGAAAGCGTCCGGACTGAGTATTGCCACCGTGAACCGGCAGGTCACGAGCCTGCTGGACCTCGGGATCCTGCGCGAACGCGCAGACTTGACGGCCTCCGGCGCCATCGGGCGTCCGCGGGTTCCGTTCGAGGTCAACCACGAGCCGTACTTGACCGTGGGCATTCATATCGGTGCCGTCGTCACCAGCATCATCGCCAGCGACATCCGCGGGAAGGTGCTCGGCGCCGTCGAGATTCCGACTCCCGCCACCAATTCTGCTGTCGCGCTTGCCACCATTGCGCGCTCGGCCAAATCGTTTGCCTCACGGTGGCACAAGCGTCGTCCACTCGCCGTCGGCGTGGCCATCGGCGGTCGCGTCGATTCGGCGACCGGAGTAGTCGATCACCCGCGCCTGGGGTGGAAGGGCGCCAAAGTCGGATCCATCATCGGAGCCGGCTTGGATCTCCCCGTCTCAGTCGCAGCCCACGTCGAGGCGATGGCTGCGTCGGAACTACTGCTCAGCACCGACCGTGCCGAGGCTCCGACACCGGGCACTACCGGGCTGTACTTCTACGCCCGTGAAACTGCCGGTATCGCAATCACTTTCGAAGGTCGAGTACACACGCCGTCCAGCGGACCCGGTTCGATCGCGCACCTTCCGACGGGTTCGTCCGCACGGTGCACCTGCGGCGCCGTGGGTTGCCTTGAAGCAACGATCAGTGACCGCGCTGTAGTCGCGCAGGCTTTGTCTTCGGGCGCCGTGATCCAGGGCAGTGAGCGTGTCACGATCGCGGACGTCTACCGGGCTGCGTCGTCGGGTTCCATTCCGGCACACGAGCTTCTGGTTGATCGAGCACGCGTCCTCGGCCGGACGGTGGCAATGCTGCGTGACCTGTTCAACCCGGATCGTGTGATTCTGGGTGGTCAGGCATTCACCGACTATCCCGCCGGAGTGCCCCATGTCGCCGAGGCTTTCTCGACGGCATCCTCGTTGGAGCGTAAGGACATTCGAATTACCGGTTTCGGTAATCGGGTTCAGGAATACGCTTCCACGGTCGTGTCACTGAGTTCACTGTTTGCTGATCCCGCTGCGGCCATGCGTCGCGCGTCGGCCGTCTGACTGCGAAGAGGGTAGTCAGAGTTCCGGTCGATCCAAGACTCGCAACCATGATCCGTCGGACTGGCGGCGCGCGACCTGCGTGCGCCCGCCGGTTCCGTCGGAAGGTTTGGTCGAGGTCATGGCGAGGTCGCCGCTGATCACCGTCGGTAGAGATTCCTCGACGGTGAATCTCGGTGCAGCTGCCAGCATCTGAGAGATCACCTCGCGGATGGCTTGGCGGCCCACGGTGAGTGATCCGGGCGGGAAGGCCATCACCGCATCCTCCTCGTAGAGTGCGGCGACGGCGTCTGCGTCACCAGCGTTGGCGAACTGCACAAAAAGCTTCGCGATGTCTTCCGGGGTTCCGGCCTTCTGAACGTCATCTGTTGTTGTCATGCTTCCATCGTTCTACCGCACCGGCGATAAGTCCAAGATCTAGTTTGTCTCGCAGCTAGAATCAGCAGTTATGGAACTTCGGCAGCTCGAATACTTTGTCACGGTAGTGGAGGAAGCCAACTTCACTCGCGCCGCCGAGCGGCTTCACGTAGCCCAACCGGGTGTGAGTGCGCAGGTCAAACGGCTGGAACGTGAGTTGGGGCAGGAATTGCTCGATCGTAGTGGTCGAACCGTTTGTCTGACCGACGCCGGGCGAGCTGTCCTCCCGCACGCCTACGCTGCACTTGCTTCCGTTCAGAGCACCCGCGACGCTGTCGATGCCTTGAACGGACTGGTTCGGGGTTCCGTTTCGGTCGGGATGGTTACCGCCTGCGCTTCCGTCGACCTCACAGATCTGCTCAGTCGGTTGCACAACAAACACCCCGGACTGGACATTTCGCTGGCCGAGGACGATTCGCGCAGTTTGCTTGCCGGAGTGTTGGACGGAACCTTCGACATTGCCGTCATCGGGGTGGCGGGCAAGCTGCCGGAAGGGCTCGAATCGAGGGTGATCACCGACGAACGACTGGTGGCCGGAGTAGCGGCGGATCATCCGCTGGCCGAGGTGTCGTCTCTGCCGTTTGCCGAACTCGCGACGCAATCGGTCATCTGTCTGCCGGAGGGAACCGGCATCAGAACGTGTCTGGACTTCGCGTGCGCCGCCGCCGGCACCAAGCCGACGGTTGCGCTCGAGGCAAGCAACCTCGGCATCATCGTTTCATTGGCAGCGCAGGGGCTGGGAATGGCCGTGCTTCCGGAGTCGACAGTGGGGGAGTTGCATCGGATCGATCTCGAACCGGAAGCACGATCTCGGCTGGAATTGGTCTGGCGTTCGTCGGGCGGCAAGAATCCGGCGGCCTCCGCTCTCATCGATCTTGCGAGAGCTGTTCCCGCCGAGTGAGTTCGGCCTGCGCCCGATCCAATCCGCCGTGCTCGAGAGCAGCCAACCGTGACCTGTCCTTCCAGACTATGGTGCCGCGCCGGCGGACGATGACCGACATGGTTCCACCGAGATGCTCGAGCGCTCCTGGCACGTTTCGACGCTCGGCAGGTATCGGAACAGGAAGAATATGTGCGTCGGCGATGGGCGCGGTCCCGTCGATGTCGACGCTCCACTTCCGGCTGTAGCCGCGAAGAGTCCAGCGATCGTCGGACACCGTCGTCTCCACCTGTGACGTCAGCGGATTACCCAGCCGCAATACCGTTCCGTCCGGTAGCGCGGCAACGACGGCGGTGACTTCGGTGCGCAGAGGTCCGGCGCTGACCTGGCCGCCGGCAAACGCCACGCAGGCTCGAGGATCGGTGAACCCCTGTGCCTGTCCCCACCACCAGGATTCCGGGAATCCTCCCTTTCCCCAGTTCTTCTCGCCGTACACCTGTGCCCCGGTGAGATCCCAGTTCTGCCCGTCGATGACGGCGCTTCCCTCGACCCGGCCGCCGAGCAGCCACGGATGCCAGTATTGATTGAGTGCGGGAACTGATTGGAAGTAGCTCGATCCCCCGAAGCGGCGATGCGGCCAGAATCGCTGATTGCTGATCCGCACGTCGAGATGGCTGTCGCCGAAATCGACCTGCAGTCGATCGGCATTGCCGCGGAAAGCGTTGTCGGCGTAGGCCCCCAGGATACGTGGATCGGCCGATCCGCTCGGATGTTCGGCGGTACGGAGGAATCCGCCTGGATGTGCCGCGAGACCGAGCGTCGACCAGTTGCCGCCGTCGGACTTGTTGATTCCGGCGAGCGCGATCACCACCCGTCCGCTGCCTGGCATCGTGAATCGCCAGAAGTAACCCTCCATCGCAACGTCATGGGAGGCAAGCAGATTGCCGTACGGCAGGGTGGCACCCGAGGCGCGGTACGCGGGACGCTTCACGGTCCCAATACTGCCTGTGATGCGGTGACCTGAGCGACGAGGCGGCCTTCGTCGTCGCGAATCTCGGTCACGACCGCGACGGTGCTGCGCCCCGCATGCAGTGGCCGGGCGGTTGCGGTGACCGTGCCCTTGCGCACCCCGCGAGTGAACACGGTCGACGAACTGGTGGTGGAAGTGCTTGCACCGGGCGGAAGATTGAGGAATGCACAGACGGCGCCGACGCTGTCTGCCAGCGTCATCAAGGCGCCGCCGTGCATTCCGTTGCCGGCGGTGGTGCGGTGGCTGTCCCAATCCAGATGGCCGACAACCTGTTCGGGTGCCGCGCTGTCCAACTGAATTCCGGTGTGAACTGCAAAAGGCATGCTCGCGACAAGTTGTTCGAGGTCCATGCCTACCGATGGTAACGAGCCGCCGAAACCTCCGTCGGGACTTCGGTTTATCGAGGGCGGTGACTTCAGAGGGGAAGGGCGGTTTCGGACAGACCTTCCGGCGCGTTGCGGCGACGGAACCACTCGGTGCCGAATGCCGCGGCGAGCTGCTCCGTCGGCATTTCGAGGAACGGGCCGAAATCGCCGACCTGGGTCGCGTGTGCGTACATGGCCGCGCGCTTGGACGAGATCACCGAACTGACATCGACGGCGGTGGTGAGTTGGTCTGCCGGAAGCCCGAACGATTCGATGTCCGGCGGCTGCGCCTCTTCGGTCCACTCGGGGTTTGCCTGCATCAGCATCTTCATGTGATCGCGGTTGGTGGACGCCTCGTAGACGAACGGCGTGCCTGCGAGTTCTGCGGCCCGGACGCCGACATGGTGGACCTGGATGTGATCCGGGTGCCCGTATCCGCCGTTGGGGTCGTAGATGGTCAGGACATCGGCGTTCTCTTCACGAAGAACCTCGGCCAGACGCTCGGCGGCCTTCTCGACGTCGACGTTGCAGAACGCTTCCGGATTCTCGTTCTCGGGCGTACCCACCATCCCGGAATCCGGGTAATGCAGGGACACGACGCGATTGGCGCCCAACGCGTCGGTGGACGCCTCGAGTTCACGGCTGCGGCGCTGAGCCAACGTCTCGTATTCGTCCAACAGGCCGTCGGGGAATTCACCGAGAGCACCGTCGGTAGCGGTGACGACTACGACGCGGTGACCTGCGTCGGCGGCCATTCTCATCACGCCACCCGTAGTGAAAACTTCGTCATCGGGATGGGCGTGGAAACACACCAGGACACTCATTCGCGCAATCGTAAGGCAAGTTACCGACAGGTCAACCCGAGCGCACAGTGAAAACGATTTGTCGAGTCGGCCTCGGCTCTGTGAACCTTGTTCAGTGCACGAGAAGCTGACATGAGCGAATCCACCAACAAAGGCCTGCTGAGCGCCTACCGCGAGATCTTTGCCGCCCCCGGATCGGTCGCCTTCTCAGCCGCCGGATTTGTCGCAAGGCTGCCGATCGCCATGATCGGCATCGGAATCGTGACGATGATCTCGCAACTTCGTGGTGACTACGCGCTCGCCGGCGCGCTCGCCGCGGTTTTTGCGCTCTCGTCGGCGATCATCGCGCCCGCGGTCTCACGTGCGGTCGACCGCTTCGGCCAGCGTGCGGTCCTGCCGATTGCCGCAGCCGTGAGCGTCACGGCGATCGGGGCGCTCTTGCTCGCAGTGCGGATGGAAGCTCCCGATTGGCTGCTTTTCGTTCTGGTCGTCCCCGGCGGCGCCACCCCGACGATCGGCGCGATGATCCGCGCCAGGTGGGTGGCGATCTATGTCGGAAAACCTCAGCTGCGCACCGCCTTCGCCTTCGAATCCGTGGTGGACGAACTCTGTTTCGTGGCGGGCCCCGTCATTTCGGTCGGCCTGAGCATCGGGCTCTTTCCCGAGGCGGGACCCCTGGCGGGACTGATTCTGCTGGTCACCGGAACCCTGCTGCTGGTCATACAGCGCGGAACCGAACCGAAGGTGCATCCGCGCCGACCCGGCCGCGGACGGTCGGTTCTCGGTAATCACGTGATGTGGATCGTCATCGTGATCATGGTGATGCTCGGAACGATCTTCGGCGTCATCGACGTCGGCGCCATCGCGTTCACCCAGGAACAGAATTCGCCGGGATCGGCGACGCTGGTCCTCGCGCTTTTCGCCGGCGGTTCGGGAATCGCGGGACTGATCTTCGGGTCGATGCACCCGGCGCGATCACTGCGCGGGCAGTTGATGATCGCGTCCTCCGCGGTCGCCGTTCTCAGCGTCCCACTTCTCCTGGTCGGAAACGTGGCCGCACTCGCGGGTGCGTACGTGCTGGCGGGCGCGACCGTCGCACCGACGCTCATCATCGCGACAGCCCTGGTCGAACAGATCGTCCCCCCGGAAAAGCTCACGGAGGGAATGACCCTGACGGTCACCGGCCTCGGCGTCGGCGTGGCGCTCGGGTCTGCGCTGGCCGGGCAACTGATCGACCGCTACGACGTCTCGTCGGCGTACATGCTCGCGGTCGGCGCTGCAGTCGCAGCCTCTATCGTGACGGCATGTCTATTCGTGAAGCCGTCAGCGTCGACGGCACGTCCATCGTCTATCGAGTAACCGGAAATTCGGCGGGGACCCCGCTGGTGCTGCTGCACGGCTGGGCTCAGTCGTCGCAGTGCTGGGGCGAGCAGGTCCTCGCGGACCTGGCTGCGGACTACCGCCTGATCGCTGTCGATCTGCGCGGCCACGGTTACTCCGATGCTCCCGAAACCGGATACGACGACTCTGCGAACTGGGCCGGCGACGTCGCGGCCGTTCTCGCGGCAGAAGGCGTCGCCGAGAACGCGATACTGCTCGGCTGGTCGTACGGCGGTCTGGTGATCTGCGATTATCTGGCAGCGCACGGAACCGGTGCGGTGGCGGGTGCGGTTCTGGTCGGTGCGATCACCAGCATCGGCCGCGGTGAGAAGGGCGGCAAGGTCGGCTCGGCGATGCGTAGCGCGGTTCCCGGCGCGATGTCCGAAGATCCCCGCGAGGCGATCAGGGCACTCGGCGCTTTCGGCAACGCTCTCACCGGCCCACCCGAGGGCAAGGGTGCAGCGTCGCAGGCCTTGTTCGGGTACAGCCTCTCGACCCGTCCGCGGGTACGAGCAGCATTGTTCAACCGTGCTGTCGCTCACGACGACTTGCTGCGCAACCTGGATATCCCCGTTCTCGTTCTGCACGGAACCGAGGACTCCGTCGTCGACGTGAGTGCAGGTAAGCACGCCGAGGAACTGATTCCCAAGTCCCAGGCGTCGTACTGGGAAGGCTGCAATCACGGCCCGTTCGTGGAGGATCCGACACGATTCGTGTCCGAAGTGCGAACCTTCATCTCGAGCCTCGGTTAGAGTTCGCGCCCGGTGAGGGGGCAGTATGGAGTCGTGACGCCCATGCACATTTCGCGCCCTCGCCGGGTGGCCGTTCTCTCGGTCCACACCTCGCCATTGGCGCAACCCGGCACCGGTGACGCGGGTGGGATGAACGTCTACGTTCTGCAATCCGCGATTCAGCTCGCCAAACGTGGCGTCGAGGTGGAGATATTCACCCGCGCGACGTCCTCGGCCGACGCGCCCGTGGTGGACGCCGCTCCCGGAGTGCGGGTTCGGAACATCGCAGCTGGTCCCTTCGAAGGGCTGGACAAGGCGGATCTGCCGACTCAACTGTGTGCCTTCGTCGCGGGCGTTCTACGGGAGGAAGCGCGACACGAGCCCGGGTACTACAGCCTGATCCACTCGCACTACTGGTTGTCCGGGCAGGTCGGCTGGCTGGCTCGCGACCGTTGGGGCGTCCCCCTCGTACACACTGCCCACACCCTCGCGGCGGTGAAGAATCTTTCGCTTGCCGAGGGAGACACCCCGGAGCCGGCAGCACGTCAGATCGGCGAGCAGCAAGTAGTCGCCGAGTCCGATCGCCTGGTCGCCAACACCACCGACGAAGCCAAGGCGCTGCACGAGTTGTACGGCGCAGATCCCACGCGTATCGACGTCGTGGCTCCCGGCGCCGATCTCACCCGCTACCGACCGGGCGATCGCGATTCCGCCCGCGCGTCGTTGGGGTTGGACCCGGGCGAGATCGTCGTGACTTTCGTCGGCCGCATCCAACCGCTCAAAGCGCCGGACGTTCTGCTGCGTGCTGCCGCCGAAGTGATCAGCCGCAGCCCCGGGTTGCCGTTGCGCATCCTCGTCGTCGGTGGACCGTCCGGAACTGGTCTCGCGCGGCCGGACGTGCTGATCGAACTTGCACGATCACTCGGCATCACCGCGCAGGTGACGTTCTTGCCGCCGCAGGCACCGGAGCGTCTCGCCGATGTGTACCGTGCCTCGGATCTGGTTGCGGTGCCGAGCTATTCGGAGTCCTTCGGGTTGGTCGCCATCGAAGCTCAAGCCTGCGGAACTCCCGTGATCGCCGCCGACGTCGGCGGACTGGGAGTAGCCGTACGCAACGGGGAGACAGGCCTGCTGGTTCAAGGACACCGCACCGAAGACTGGGCCGGCGCCCTCGAATCTTTGGTGACAGCGCCGACGCGCTTGGCCGCACTCGCCGCGCAGGCACCGCGTCACGCCGAGAATTTCTCGTGGGAACACACCGCGGACGGTTTGCTCGAGAGCTATCGCAAAGCCGCAGTCAACTACAACAACGGAACCGGTCCAAGCGACTTCTCGCCCCGCCGTGCGCGGGGTCTGTGGCGTCTGCGCCGGACCGGGGGAGTGCGTACATGAGCAGCATTTCGGACACCATCGAGCAGGCCCTCACCGAGCGCGAACTCGAATTCACCAGAAAAGACGACGCGCATTTCATCGTCGAACTTCCCGGTGAACACAAACTCAAGACGTCGACTCTGCTCACCGTCGGCAATCACGGTGTGCGGGTCGAGGCCTTCGTGTGCCGCAAGGTGGACGAGAACTTCGAAGGCGTCTACAAGTTCCTGCTCAAGCGCAACCGTCGTCTGTACGGGGTGGCGTACACACTCGACAAGGTCGGGGACATCTACCTGGTCGGCAAGATCGCGGAGCATGCCGTGACCGGCGATGAACTCGACCGAGTGCTCGGTCAGGTTCTCGAAGCCGCCGACGGCGATTTCAACGTCATCCTCGAACTCGGCTTCTCCTCGTCCATCAAGCGTGAGTGGGCATGGCGGGTGTCGCGAGGCGAGTCGCTGGCGAATCTCGAACCGTTCAAGCACCTCATCGAGGAGGAGCCCGCGCAGAGCTGATCGAGCGGGGTGAGACACATCGCGGATGTGTCACGTAAAGTGGCCTTTACTTGTGACTGTCGTCACGGAATAATACTGTTCCCGTGAGTCACAGTAAGTTGGTCACACCACCCCGCCGCGCAACTTTTCGAGGAGCACAGTGAGCTTCAAGAGTCCGTTCCCCGACGTTGAAATCCCCAACCTCAGCGTCTACGACTTCCTGTTCGGAAATACCGACCCCGCAGACCTCGACAAGACGGCATTCGTCGAGGGCAGTTCGGGCGCAGTCACCACATACGCTTCGCTGATCGCACAGATCAACGGCGTTGCAGGCGCTCTCGCAGCGCGCGGACTCGCCGTCGGCGACGTGGTCGGGCTGCATTCGCCCAACGTCCCGGCCTTCGGTTCCGTCTTCCACGGCATCCTTCGTGCCGGTGGCGTCGCGACCACGATCAACGCGCTCTACACCGCCGAGGACATCGCCAAGCAGCTCACCGATTCCAAGGCCAAGTTCCTCTTCACCGTCTCGCCGCTCCTGCCGCAGGCAAAGGCAGCTGCTGACCTGGTCGGTATCCCGGCTGAGAACGTCTTCGTGCTCGACGGTGCCGAAGGCCATCTGTCGCTGCGAGATCTGCTCGGCGAGGGCGCAGCGGCGCCCGAGGTCTCCTTCGATCCGGCTACCCAGCTCGCGGTGCTGCCGTACTCGTCTGGCACCACCGGCCGACCCAAGGGGGTCATGCTCACCCATCGGAACCTCGTGGCCAACGTCTGCCAGATCATTCCGCGGATGGGCATCGAGACCGACGACAAGATTCTCGCGGTCCTGCCGTTCTTCCACATCTACGGCATGACTGTCCTGCTCAACGCTGCGCTCTACCGCCGCGCGAGCCTCATCACGATGCCGAAGTTCGATCTCGTCGAGTTCCTGCGGATCGTCGCCGAGCAGAAGTCGACGTACATCTTCGTCGCACCGCCCGTTGCCGTCGCGCTGGCAAAGCACCCGCTTGTCGATCAGTACGACCTCTCGAGCGTGCACACCATCTTCTCCGGTGCGGCCCCGCTCGACGCGGCGCTCGGCAAGGCCGTCGCCGACCGGTTGAACTGCCACGTCCGCCAGGGCTACGGCATGTCCGAGATGAGCCCGGTCTCGCACGCGATCCCCTTCGATCGTGACGACATCGCCCTCGACACGTGCGGTCCGACCATCGCCAACATGGAATGCAAGCTCGTCGACCCCGGAACGGGCGAAGAGGTCGCGTACCCGGCTCTCGGCTCGGACGGCGTCAGCGAGCCCGGCGAACTGTGGTGCAAGGGCCCGAACATCATGCTCGGCTACCTCGGCAACGACCAGGCCACCAAGGACACCCTCGACGACGACGGTTACCTGCACACCGGTGACATTGCGACCGTCGACGGCGACGGCGTCGTCAAGATCGTCGACCGCCTCAAGGAACTGATCAAGTACAAGGGCTACCAGGTTCCCCCGGCGGAACTCGAGGCCTTGCTGCTGACCCACCCGCAGATCGCCGACGCCGCCGTGATCGGCGTGCTCGACGCCGAGGGCGAAGAGGTCCCGAAGGCATTCGTCGTGCTCCAGGGCGGCGCCGAGTTGACCGAAGCCGATGTGATCTCGTTCGTCGCCGAGCGAGTCTCGCCGCACAAGAAGGTTCGCCAGGTTTCGTTCATCAGCACCGTGCCGAAATCCGCGGCCGGAAAGATCCTCCGTAAGGATCTGCGAACTGCGGAAGTAGCCCCGAGCTGATTTCCGGACAGGGTTGATCAAGAAGGGTTCCGGTACTCGTGCCAGGATGAACGCCATGAGTATCGGAACCCTGGTCCTGCTCCGCCACGGCGAGAGCGAATGGAATGCACTCAATCTGTTCACCGGCTGGGTGGACGTACACCTGACAGACAAGGGCATGGCCGAGGGCAAGCGCGCCGGCGAACTGCTCGCCGAGCACAACCTGTTGCCCGACGTTCTCTACACGTCTCTGCTGCGCCGCGCGATCAGCACGGCCAACCTCGCACTCGACGCCGCCGATCGCCACTGGATCCCGGTAGTGCGCGACTGGCGTCTCAACGAGCGCCACTACGGCGCTCTGCAGGGCAAGAACAAGGCGCAGACCAAGGAAGAGTACGGAAACGAGCAGTTCATGCTCTGGCGTCGTAGCTACGACACCCCGCCGCCCGCCATCGAAGCCGGCAGCGAGTACAGCCAGGACACCGATCCCCGGTACGCGAACCTCGACGAGGTTCCCTTGACCGAGTGCCTGCTCGACGTCGTCAAGCGTCTGATCCCGTACTGGGAGGACACCATCTCCCAGGAGCTGCTCGCCGGCCGGAACGTGCTGGTCACCGCGCACGGCAACTCGCTGCGTGCATTGGTCAAGCACCTCGACGGCATCTCGGACGAGGACATCGCGGGCCTGAACATCCCGACCGGAATCCCGCTGCGCTACGACCTCGACGAGAACCTGAAGCCGCTCAATCCCGGCGGCACCTACCTGGATCCGGAGGCCGCAGCTGCCGGCGCCGCCGCGGTGGCGAATCAGGGCGGAAAGTAGCAACCCGATGATGTGCGTCGAGGCCCCCCGAACAGTGTTTTCGGGGGGCCTCGGCCAACAACAGATGAACGACGAACCAACGCCGTCCACCTGGCGGATTACGCGGGCGGGAACGTCCGAACCCGCCGTAACCGACACTTCGCGCGAACGTACGATTGCGCCGTGAGTGTCGTGATTGCAGTGCTGCTGGTCGTGGTCGCCGGCTTGGTCGGCTA
The DNA here is from genome assembly GCF_002076325.1 of Rhodococcus sp. 66b. Taxonomy (NCBI): domain Bacteria; kingdom Bacillati; phylum Actinomycetota; class Actinomycetes; order Mycobacteriales; family Nocardiaceae; genus Rhodococcus; species Rhodococcus sp. 66b. Next base: position 237,944 of record NZ_MUZB01000007.1, on the reverse strand, counting down.
CCTCGTCGGCGGGGTGCTGGTACCCAGGCTGTCGTCGCGCCAGAGTCAGCGCTCGGACGAACAGACCGGGCTCACGATGTCTCAGGTTCTCGACCTCATCGTGTTGGCTTCGGAAAGTGGTATCGCCGTCGTCGACGGTTTCCACGACGTCGTGCTCTTCAACCCTCGCGCCGAGGAACTCGGCCTCGTCAAGAATCGTCTGGTCGACGAGCGAGCTTGGCGGGCTGCTCAGGAAGTTCTGCGGACGGGCCAAGCCGTCGAGGTCGATCTGACGGCGCAGACCGCTCAGCGCGGCCGCGACAAGATCGCGGTACGTGGCACGGCCCGGTTGCTCAGCAAGGACGATCGCAATTTCGTGGTCCTGTTCGCCGATGACGATTCCGAGCAGGTCCGCATGGAGGCGACGCGACGCGATTTCGTCGCGAACGTCAGCCACGAACTCAAGACGCCGGTCGGCGCGATGAGTTTGCTCGCGGAGGCACTGCTCGAATCTGCTGACGACCCGGAATCGGTGCGGCACTTCGGCGAACGGGTGCTGGGCGAGTCGATTCGTCTGGGCAAGATGGTCACCGAGTTGATCGCACTCTCGCGCCTCCAGGGCGCCGAGAAGCTGCCGGATCTCGACGTGGTCGACGTCGACACCGTGGTGTCCGAGGCACTGTCGAGGTCGAATCTGTCGGCCGAGGCCGCCGGGATCACCGTCACCACCGACCATCCGAGTGGGCTGGAAGTACTCGGGGATCAGACTCTCCTCGTCACAGCATTGTCCAACCTCATCGAGAACGCTATTGCTTACTCGCCCAAGGGTTCTCCGGTGTCCGTCAGTCGGTCGGTACGCGGCGACAACGTCGCGATCGCAGTCACCGACCGAGGAGAAGGCATCGCGAAAGCGGACCAGGAGCGAGTGTTCGAGAGATTCTTCCGCGTGGACAAGGCGCGGTCACGGCAGACCGGCGGAACCGGTCTGGGGCTGGCGATCGTCAAACACGTCGCGGCCAATCACAACGGCTCCATCGAACTGTGGAGCAAACCGGGAACAGGGTCTACCTTCACGTTGCAGATACCGGCACACGTGGAGTCGGACGACGACATCGACTCTGACGACGCGGGAACCGCCGGTTCCACGCGGATCGGCAGACGAGAACAAGGCAGTAGAGAAAACGGCATGGAGGCCAAACGATGACGAGTGTGCTGATCGTGGAGGACGAGGAGTCCTTGGCGGACCCGCTGGCGTTCCTGCTCCGCAAGGAAGGCTTCGAGACCACCATCGTCAACGACGGACCGTCGGCGTTGGCGGAATTCGATCGCTCCGGAGCGGACATCGTCCTGCTCGACCTCATGCTGCCCGGCATGAGTGGCACAGACGTCTGCAAGGCGCTGCGGTCGCGCTCCGGCGTTCCCGTCATCATGGTGACGGCGCGTGACAGTGAGATCGACAAGGTCGTCGGCCTGGAACTCGGCGCGGACGACTATGTGACCAAACCGTATTCGGCGCGCGAGCTGATCGCCCGCATCCGTGCGGTGCTGCGTCGCGGGGTGGAGAACGAGGCGGATCTCGCCTCCGACAACGGGGTGCTCGAGGCCGGACCGGTACGGATGGACGTCGAGCGTCACGTCGTGCAGGTCGCCGGTAACCCGGTGACATTGCCGCTCAAGGAGTTCGACCTCCTCGAGTACCTGCTCCGCAACTCCGGCCGGGTGCTGACCCGTGGACAGTTGATCGACCGCGTCTGGGGCGCCGACTACGTCGGTGACACCAAAACCCTTGACGTACACGTGAAGCGGTTGCGTTCGAAGATCGAATCGGATCCGGCCAAGCCCGAACACCTGGTCACGGTCCGAGGATTGGGCTACAAGCTCGAAGCGTGATCGAACCTCGAGACGAATTCAGCCGCCCACACGATCGTGTGAGCGGCTGAATTCTTTTTGTCTACGTGGAGTCAGCCCTGAGCTTTGTTCTGAGCGATCGTGGTCGCCGGATGGACTGCTATGAGGCCGAGGCCGGCGCGACGCCTGCAGAGGCGAGCCAGCTCGTCGTACGCACGCTTTCCGAGAAGCTCTGTCAGTTCCGGCCCGTAGGACTGCCAGACCTGCCGCTCCCCGACATGAGCGTCGGGGGAGCCGGAGCAGTACCAGGCGAGGTCGTCGCCGCCCTCACCCCAGCCGCGGCGGTCGTACTCGGTGATCGTGGTCTTGAGGATCTGAACGCCGTCCGGCCGGTCGACCCAGTCCTGGGTGCGGCGGATGGGTAGCTGCCAGCACACGTCCGGCTTCACCTCGAGCGGCTCGATGCCCTTCTTGAGCGCCATGGAATGCAGTGCGCAGCCCTCACCGCCGGCAAAACCCGGCCGGTTGAGGAAGATGCATGCACCTTTGTAGCGGCGGGTGCGCAGCGCGGGCTCGTCCTCGAGGTCGTCTTCTTCGACGTAGCCCTTCTTGCCGAGACCCTTTTCCATGAACTGCCAGTCTTCGGCTGTGAGCATTTTCACTGACGCATCGAGCTTGTCCTGATCCTCCTGATCGGAGAGGAAAGCGCCGTGCGAGCAGCAGCCGTCGTCCGGGCGGTCGCCGATGATGCCCTGACACGCCGGCGTGCCGAACACGCAGGTCCAATGCGAGAGCAACCACGTCATATCAGCGGAAATGAGGTGCTCGGAGTTGTCCGGATCGACAAATTCGACCCATTCGCGCGGGAAATCGAGATCGACCTCGGGGCTCGGAGTCATCTTGTGGGACCGGTCTGGGTTACCTGCTGTCACAAGGGCCGACGGTAGACCCAGTAACGTGGCGATGTGCGACTAGGGGTACTCGACGTCGGAAGCAATACCGTCCATCTATTGGTTGTGGACGCCCATCGGGGCGGCCACCCAACACCCATGAGCTCGACCAAGTCCACGTTGAGGCTGGCAGAAAACACTGACGACCGCGGCGATATCACCACGTCAGGGGCCGATCGCTTGGTGTCGACGGTCTCCGAATTCGCCGGTATCGCCAAGACGTCCGGGTGCGAGGAAATGATGGCTTTTGCCACTTCCGCCGTCCGTGACGCCAACAATTCCGAAGCTGTGCTCGGCCGCGTCCGCGCCGAGACCGGAGTCAATCTCGAGGTTCTCTCCGGGGTCGACGAAGCCCGCCTGACCTTTCTTGCCGTGCGCCGCTGGTACGGCTGGAGCGCCGGACGCATCCTGAACCTGGACATCGGCGGCGGCTCGCTCGAACTCACCGCAGGCGGTGACGAGGATCCGGACGTCGCCTTCTCACTGCAACTCGGTGCGGGACGGTTGACGCGCGACTGGCTACAGGCCGATCCGCCGGGCAAGCGCCGGGTCGCTGTATTGCGCGACTGGCTGGACGCGGAGTTGGTCGGACCAGCCAAGGAACTGCGCGCCGCCGGCGACTGGGACCGCACGGTCGGGACCTCGAAGACCTTTCGATCGTTGGCTCGGCTCACCGGCGCGGCCCCTTCTGCCGCAGGCCCCCGGGCAAAACGGACCCTGACTTCCAGCGGACTCAGGCAACTCATAGCCTTCATATCCAGGATGACGGCAGCGGACCGTGCAGAATTGGAAGGAGTGAGCTCGGATCGGTCACAGCAGATTGTGGCCGGCGCGCTCATCGCAGAGGCAACCATGCGGGCGCTCGGAGTGGACGAACTGGAAATTTGTCCCTGGGCACTGCGTGAGGGTCTGATTCTGCGAAAGCTCGACACAGAAATGGGCGGTGAATTGGTGGTGAGTGCTTGATGACCGAGGACAGTCAGCAGATTTCCGTAGCGGAACTGCTCAAGCGGAACGGTCAGAGCGTCGAATCCCGAGGTGGACGACGCCGGCGCGGCGTAGCCGGTGGCATCTCCGTCGCCGAACTGACGGGTGAGATCCCGATCGTTCGCCAGTCGGGATCGCGCGCGGCCGCCGAGCCAGAGTCGGCCGAACCAGCAGCCCAGCCTGAAGCAGCTGCGCCAGAAAACGCTGCACCTTCTGCGCCGGCCGAGGCTGTCGCGGAAACCGCCAAGTCAGCCGAACCGGCACCGAAGGTTCCCGCCGACCGCACCGCAGCCTTCGCCGTCTCGTTCGACGACGACGATGACGATGACGAGCCGCAGGCACCCAAGGCCGAGTCGAAGCCGGTTGCCACACCGCCGGTCACCACCCCGCCAGCGACCGCTCCGAAGCCGACTTCCACACCTTCGCCGGGACAGACCTCGAAGTCCTCGCCCGGACAGTGGGTGAGCCGGGCACCGCTCAACTCCTCGTCGCCGACGCAGGTAACGCAGGAACCAGCACTGCTGTCGGGTCAGACCCTGGCGGGCGACCTGATGCGTCAGGAGCGCGCTGCAACGCAGTCGCCGTCGTTGCGTCCGCCGATCCTGCCGCCGCGTGTCCCCACTCCTGTCGTGAAGGCACCTGCACCGACTGCTCCTGCTCCGGCCGCGCCGGAAGAGAGCACCGAACTGATCGACAAGATCGCAGACGCGGATGCCGGCGAGGCCGAATCGACCGCCGTTGTCGATCTGGTCAAGGCGCCGGCTGTCGATGACAGTGCAAAAAAGTCCAGTGCCGCCGCGGAGTCCGATGTCGAAGCCGAACCGGTAGCGGAAGAGGCAGGCGAGCGTAACTCGATCCGTGAATGGGCAGTGCTTGCCGGTCAGGTGGTTGTTGCACTGATCGTCGGCGGCGCGATGTTCAAGGGCTTCGAGAAGCTGTGGGACATGCTGCCGTGGGTGGCGTTGGTGCTCGCGCTGATCGTGATCGTCGGCTTGGTGGCCGTCGTGCGGGTTCTGCGCAAGACGGACGACATCACGAGTTTCGTGATCGCGGTGGTCGTCGGCATGATCGTGACGCTCGGTCCACTGGCGTTCTTGTTGACCTCGGGTTGATCGGACGATGATCGGGGGATCGCAGCGCATGGTTCGTCGGCCGATAGCCGTCGGTTTGTCGACGGCCTCGGTGTATCCGGAGAACACGGAAGCAGCATTTCGCTACGCCGCTGATCTCGGATACGACGGTGTCGAACTGATGGTGTGGGCCGAATCCGTGAGTCAGGACATCGGTGCTGTGGCTGCCCTCGTTCGCAAGTATGCGATTCCGGTGCAGGCCGTGCATGCGCCGTGTCTGCTGATTTCGCAGCGCGTGTGGGGTTCCGATCCGGTCGAGAAGCTCGAGCGTTCGGTACGCACTGCCGAAACCTTGGGAGCGTCGACGGTGGTCGTCCACCCGCCGTTCCGGTGGCAGCGCAAGTACGCCGAAGGCTTCGCGGAACAGGTTGTCGATCTCGAATCGAAGAGCAGCGTCGTGGTGGCGGTGGAGAACATGTTCCCCATGCGCGCCGACAGCTTCTTCGGTGGCAAGGACAAATCCGCGGAGCGGCTGCGTAAACGTGGTGGTCCGGGGGCAGCGTTGTCCGCGTTCAGTCCGTCGTACGACCCGACCGATTCCGATCACGCTCACTACACACTCGACCTGTCGCACACCGCGACGGCGGGCATGGATGCCTTGGAGTTGGCCTCCCGTATGGGCAAGGGGCTCGAGCACCTGCACCTGGCCGACGGTCGCGGGGCGTCGATGGACGAGCACCTGATTCCGGGGCATGGCTCACAGCCGTGCGCGGAGTTGTGTCAGCAATTGGCTGCGAGCGAATTCAGCGGCCAGGCTGTCATCGAGATCAACACGCAGAACGCGCGCACCCGGCGGGAGCGGTCGTCGATGCTGGCGCAGGCGCTCGCGTTTGCACGCGAGCACCTGGCACGCTCAGCGGTGGCCGGCAAGTAGCGCAGCTTCGAACTGCGCGCGTACCTTCTCGACGTGTGCGTCGAGGTCTTTGGTCTCCCAGCCTTCGGTCGAGATGGGATCGAGCACCGAGACGTAGACCGGGCCTGGATGGGCGACAAGCGAATTGCGCCACATCCGTTCACCCGCATTGTGAATCACCACGGGCACGATCGGCACACCGGCTTGGATCGCCAAGTGAAATCCGCCCTTCTTGAAAGGGCCCAGGCGTGGCGTCGGAGAACGGGTGCCCTCCGGAGCTATGACTATCGAGACACCATTCTTGAGCTTGTCGACTGCCGGTTGCAGCGCAGCCTTCGCTTTTGTGGTGTCGGTGCGGTCGATGTAGGCGACGTCGAGCAGTGCACCGACGGGCATGAACCGTGGATCGCTTGCCGCTTCCTTCTTCGCGACGCCGGTCACGTCACGCTTGATCACAGTTCCCAGGACCAACATGTCCAGGGAACTCTGATGGTTGAACATGAACACCGCCGGGCGGTGGTCCCACACGTTGTGCTCGCCGTCGATCTCGACGTCGATGCCGAGCAGTGAGAGCGAGATGTCGGGGCCGTAGGTGCCGACCAGGTTCGCACCCAGTTGACGGTTGCCGGTGACGATGCCCGCCGACGCGCCGAGGGCGGCGGTGGCAGCAAGCGCACCCATGGCGGTTGCCGTTCGGATCGTCGAGATCGGTGTTGCGCCGCGTTGCGGTTTACGCAGGCTGACCGAAGGCCAGTGATTGCGCAACGCGATCCTGGCCAGACCACGATCGGGATTCAACGCGACAGGTCGCCCGACGGCCTCGAGCATGAAGACGTCTTCGACACCGTTGGAGTACGCAAACGCGTTCTTCAAGTCGGCGCCCATCTTCTCGGCATAGCCCGCAAGCGCATTGGCCTTGGCCGGCCCCCACAGAGCGGGCGAGGACAGTTCGCCGGTGAGCATGCCGTCGACGACTTCGGGTTCGGTGCACAGCACGTCTTCGATGTCGAGATCTTCGGCGACGTACTTGGCCTGGAACGGAGTCGCCGACGTGGCCATCACGATCGTGTGGCCGGCTCGCCGGTGCGCCGCCAGTAGCCCACGGGCTTCCGGGTAGATCATCGCGGCGATCTCCTGCTTGAACAACCGTCGGCCCCAGTCGTTGAGTTCCTCGACGGTACGGCCGCCCAGGGCGCGAACGCCGATGTCCATCAGCGCTCCGACATCAGCGCCACGGAACTGGGTGTCGATCGCGGCGCCGGTGGTGCGCAACAATTCGCCGACGCTGATATCCAAGCGTCGCAGGCGGTCTCGGTACACAACGCTGGCCGAGTACCCGCTGATCAACGTGCCGTCGAGGTCGAAGGCGGCGATCGTTCCGGGCCCGGGAGGCGCGGCTTCGATGGCGGAGTGCAGACGCTCGAGTCCGGTCACAGTCCTACTTCCTCGTTCTCGGCGGGCGCTCGGTTTGCTTCTGGAATGGTCACTATTGCTGCGGCGTCGGGCACGGGCATTGCCACCTGATCGAGCCGTGCATGCGCGAGTGCTCGGATATGGCGCAGACGTTCGACCTGGACCTTGATCTCCGCGGCAAACGCCAGGCGCCTGGCCCGGACTCCGTCGTCGTCGACTTCGATCAAGTTACGGTTGCGCGCCAAATTCAGTGCAGTGGCGAACAACTCACCGGAGACCGATTCGTTGCTGGCGATCTGCTGCCGCAGGCGACGCTGATGTGCGACGTCGATGCAGTTGCTGATGAAGGACTTTTCGTCGAACGACGTCGAAATCGGCGCGAGCACAAGCTGATCGGCGACAACCTGGTACGCCTCGAGGAACGGTTGCAGCACTCGGTGCGCGAGGTACGGCCGCACCGTCTCGATCATGTGCTCGGTTCGTTTGTCGGCGGCCATGACGGTTTCCCACTCGGGATCGATCAGGGTCAGCTCGGTTCGCATCTCCTGCTCGAACGTGTCCCGGTCGCTGAAGAAGAACTCGAACTTCATCAGGTCGCGGATGCGCTTGGCCTCGGCCCAACCGTCTCCGACGGGATCCTCGAACCGCTCTTCGACGGCTGCCTGGAGCACGAGTTCGGTGATGGCACGCACGACGAGAAAGTGAATTGTGTTGTTGCGGTAGAAGGCAGCAACAAGGTGCTGGTCCTTGCCGAGGTAGAAGACCTGCTCGCCGCCGCGATCGAAGCGCTCGAGCACACCGGAATCGACGTGTGTCTGCAGCGCCTTCTCGATGACACGCGGATCGGACAGTTCGACGTCGCCGGCGATCGGAAGATTTCGCGCGGTGATGTATCCGAACAGCGGCGTGAGAATCGCGGTGAGTTCACGAACTGTCAACGCCCGGTCTTCGATTCCGAGGAACGCCAACATCGCCAGTGAAGACACGGTCACCGGTGTGACCTCGTTGATGCGGTGACACACCTCGATGCCGGCCTTTTGAATGGCGAGGCGCTGATCGGTTTCCTGGCTGAGTGCATCCGCGAGTGAGAGCGGCCGTCCGATGGTCACGTGCGCGACGCCGTTGCGTTTTCCCTGTGCGCGTACGTAACCCACCATCCAGCGCAGGCCTTCCGGTGTCTTCTCGGCGCCGAGTGCCTCGGCAGCCATTGCCCCGACCTCGTAGAGCTGGTCGTAGCTCAGCGCGACGGGGACGAGGTACACGTCGGATGCGCCGCTGACCTGAAAGGCCTTGGTCAGGTAGGTCAGGAGACCGAAGCGCGGTGGGCGTAGTTTGCCGGTACGCCCGCGTCCACCTTCGATGTACCACTCCAGATTGAAGCGTTTGGTGAGCAGGTAGCGCATGTACTCGTGCATCGACCACTTGTAGACCTCGTCGTTGCCGATGCTTCGACGAATGAAAACGGTGCCGCTGCGCTTGAGGATCGAGCCCATGGGCCAGAAGCTGATGTTGAGGCCGCCCATGACGTGATTGAGCGGCAAGCCGTTCGCGATCAACGCCGGACGCAGGACGAGGGGATCGAGGTACGAACGGTGACTCGGGAGGAAGACCAGTGAGTGTTCCTTGTTCAGCTCACGGAGTTCCTCGAAGCGGCTCGTGTCCACGTCCAGCTTGTAGGCGCGAGCGAAGTAGCGGCCCAGGCGATCCCACACCGCGATGGCTTGGCGACTCTGGGTGGCAACCATTTCTTCGAGAGCTTCACGGGCGCGGCGGTCGACTTCGGCGACGGCGATGTTCAACCGGTCGGCCAAAGCCATCACCTCGGTGGTGAACCGGCGGGTGTCGGTGATCTCGTCGACGACGAACCGCGACACCTTGTACTGGCCACCCAGAAGGCCCAATTCGGCGCGCTCGAGTGCGAGGGCGGCCTGCCGTCGGATGAACTCGGGTAGTGAACCGCCACCGCTCTTTTCGAGGCGACGCTCGAGATCGCTCAGTGGTGCTGGTTCACCTTCGATGACCTGGCACCGTGAGGGGTCGGTGCGCAGGGTTCTGCGTTGCGCACCGCGTCCGGGGTGGAGGGGATCGCGTGGTGCCAGCGCATCACGCAGTCGCACCGCGACATTGTGTTTGGTATGGGTGTCCGGAATCCATACCACGCGAAGCGGTGCGAGCATCGGGTCGTCGGTCCGTGCCGCCAGTTCTGCCAGGGTCTTGTCGGTGATGTTCACGGTGACCGGCCGAGTTTCGGATGAGGTTGCCTTGTCGGCAAGCCACTTTCGCAGCACGCCGGCTTCGGCCTCTGTCATGGTTTCGGTGAGGTACACGCGCGGGTTGGTCGTGTTCTCGCTCATGACTCACGCACCTTCCGTTGTGACTCCGAGAGCCACGATCTCGTCCAGGCTCTCCTGCAAGCACTGCATCAGCAGCGCGGGCTTCGTGATCGCGGCGGTGTCGAGATTGATTCCGATGCAGCACACCCCGACGTGGGAGACCAGTGTCGCCATCGCCGCGCAACCGGGCGCCGGGCCGAATGGGAACATCCGCTCGATCTTCGCTCCGGCGAGATAGACCGGTACCGGTACGCCGGCGACGTTGCTAGCCTGCAGGTCCAGTCCTGTCGACTGGGACAGATACCAGTTCGCGAGTAGATAATTCGGCAGGCGAGCGAGGATCGGGGCGGCGACGTCGATAGCGTCCAACGCGGGTTCCTCACGCAGACCCAGAACGATTTCTCGCACCTGCCTGATGCGTTTGGCCGGATCCGTTTCGGCGACCGGGCCGTTGAAGCGAACGGCTGCAAACCGGTTGCCGCCGTTGGCATCCGCGCCGGTGCGCATGCTGATCGGCATACCCATCGGGATGCTCTCGACGGATTGTCCGAAGGCTTCGTGGTAGCGATGGAAGCCGCCGAGCAAAGCGGCGACGTAAGCGTCGTTGAGTGAGCCGCCGGCAGCTTTTGCTCCGGCCTTGAGCTCGGGAACACCCACTTCGAGAGTTCCGAACCACCGTCCGAGACCACGATCGTGGAGCAGGGGGGAACCGGAACGAGCTGGGGGAGTGACGATCTTGCGGAGTGAATTGGCGTACCCGAGGACCTCGGAAGCCGTGCTGAACGGACTCGAGATCGCCGTGGTCGCAACATTGGTGGCGCCGCGAACCAGCTTGGCGATACGGGATGGCGCACGCCGGATCTCGCTGACGACCTCCTCGCCGAATGCACCTACCGACGACAGGTGCTCCGGAGCCGGCGGTGTGCGGTCTGGCTTGTTCGGAGTGGGATCCGGGCGCCTGCTGTGCAGCAGCGTCATCATCTGGATGCCGCCCATGCCGTCGGTGATGGAGTGGTGAGTCTTGACCACGAACACGGCACGACCGTCGTCGAGACCCTCGATGAGCAGCGCGCTCCACGGCGGCCGAGCCTTGTCGAAAGGTTCGGTCGCAAGGTGACGACACATGCGCAGTGCGTGATCGAAGTCCGCTGGTGCGGGCAAGCGGACGCGTCGTAGGTGGTAGCCGATGTCGAACTCGGGATCAACCGACCACACCGGATTGCCCAGTTGCATCGCCGGTTCCACCGCGCGCATACGAATACGCGGAACCACGTGCGATGCCCACTCGACTGCGTCGAGAAGTCGATCCCAATCCGGAGCTCGATCGAGAACCTCTACCGCAACGATCGGTGAGCGCAGTTGCGGCTGCGCCTCTTCCATCCGCCACATGCCCGTCTCGAAGTCGGACATCGTGCGGTTTGCCCCCCAGGCAACCGCGGAAAGGTCGACGTCGACCGCGCTCGGAGGAACAAATGGATTGCTGTTGGCCATACGTCAAGAACTCCCTCGGTCTGCGGATCCACCCCGCGCATCTCTGCTTCTAAGTGTGGACCCGTGACAGTGGGCGCGTCCCGGTTTCGGTGTCAGCCGACAGGTGTGACGTTCGTCAGTTAAGGGCTAATCGGACATGCCTGGAAATTCGACCAGCGTTCACGAGGTGACGCCGACGGCTTTCAGAGCTATCTCGCGGTAGAGAACACTGACTTCGCGCGGAGTCTGCGGTCCGTCGAGTCGATACCAGAGGACGACGGACTGACACATGCCCAGCAGTGCGCGGCCCGTTCCGGTGATGTCCGGGACCGTGAACTCACCGCTGTCGACGCCTGCCGTCAAAACGTCGACGAGTAGATTCTCGAGCTTCTTTCGTTTGGCGGCGTAGCTCTTTCGTTCGGCGTCCTCGAGGTACCGCAGTTCGGAATCGAGGAACGCGATGTCGGAGCGACTGGTCATGTGCAGAACACACGCCTCGACGAGATTGCCGAACTGTGCCGTCGGCGACGGTCCGGCAGCGTCGACCGCAGCGCTCGCGCGTGCGGTGACGTTCTCGATGCCCGGTTCCATCAGCGCGACGAGGATGCCTTGTTTGTTGCCGTGGTGGTAGTACAGCGTCGGCACGGTGACACCGGCACGTTTTGCGATGTCACGAACCGACGCTCCGTGGTAACCGAGTTCGTGGAACACCTCGAGTGCGGCGGTGAGCAGGGGAGTCAGCGTCAGTGGTTCGACGATGCGCCACTGTTCGTCGGGTTGAGCCCCCGACTGCAAATCCGTCATTCCGCCTGTTCGCTCCGTTCGGAAATTTCTCGTGGTGTGCGCAGAGAAGGTTCAACCCTAGCGCAAGGCGTGTCCTGCCTACCGATGCTCGGCCACCATTGGATAGCATCACTATCCAGTGGTGGCCCGAGCGAGTTGGACGGAGGAGCGGTGAAGGTTTCCGAATTGGCCGCACAGTCCGGCGTTGCATTGGCCACGATCAAGTACTACCTCCGTGAAGGTCTGCTGATGCCTGGTGAACCGACCAGCGCGACGGGAGCGAGGTACGGCGAACAGCACGTCCGGCGACTCGCGTTGATCAGGGCGCTGGCCGGGGCGGGACTCGCGATTCCACGGATTCGTGCGGTGCTCGAATTGGTGGACAGTGACGATCGATCCGAATTCGAGACTTTCGGTCGCGCGATCGCGCAACTACCGCCCTACGTCGATCCGGTGCCGGATCAACAGTTCCCCAGAGCTCGCAAGGTTCTGGAGTTTCTCGGTCAGGTCTACGAGCCGAGGTACGTGGCGGTTGCTCACCTCGAGCGTGCACTGATCGGTCTCGAGGATGCCGGACTGAGCCTCTCGGACGAGCGATTGCGCGCCTACGGCGACCACATCCGAGGAATTGCCGAAGTGGAAATCGAGCTGATGCCCACCAGTACGACGAAGGAGGGCGTTCGCCATGCCGCTTCGACCGAGGACGGCATTCGCTATGCAGTCCTCGGAACCGCCATGTACGAACCTGTCCTGACAGCATTGCGACGCTTGGCGCACCAGGACTTGGCCGCACGACATTTCCCGCAACACCGAGAAAGCACCGAACAGGAAAATCGATGAGCACCAGTCCCTTTCAAGATCTCAATCGCCTCACCTCGCTCGGCGACGGGCGATACACCGCAACGATCGATCCGATCTGGACCATCGGGCCGAAAGTGCACGGCGGCTCCATGATGGCTGTGTGCGCCGCTGCCGCGCGTCAATGTCTGCGAGACGGCGCAGGTGAGAACGACTCGCTTCTGAAGATGCAGCCACTCGCGGTGAGCGCCAACTATCTGTCCGCCCCCGACCCCGGTGAAGTCGAATTGGAGGTGATCGTCCGAAAGCAGGGACGCCAGGTCGCGTTGTTCGACGTCGAGTTGAGCCAGGCGGGACGCAGCGCTGTTCGTGCGGCGGTCACGCTCGGATTCCCCGATGACGGCGACCCCACCTTCGTCACTGCCTCGTCGATCGACGACATGTCACCGGAACCGCCGGAGAGTGCGGTGGCCGTCATCGGCGATCACCCGATGGCGCAGGTCGTGCACGTCGGGCAGGGCTGCGACATGCGAATCGACACCACCTCGGCGCACTTCCTGACCGGCAGTCAAGGCGAGGCCGAGGTCAGGATGTGGGTTCGTCCTCGACCCGAGGACGAGAACGACATCGACACCGCTGTGCTGTTCGCGATCATGGCGGGCGACATCAGCGCGCCCGTGACGATGAACCGCGGCCTGTTCGGGTGGGCGCCGACCGTGCAGTTGACGACGTACCTGCGCCGACTGCCGACGCCGGGATGGCTTCGCGTGCGGGCAAGCTCGGATGTTCTGGGCAGCACGTGGTTCGAAGAGGATCATGCTGTTCTCGATTCGACGGGCGCAGTCGTCGTACAGAGCCGACAATTGGCGATGATGCCCCGCTAGGGTCGATCGCTGCGGCCGTGGCAGGCTGTTCGCCATGACAAGAATTGCGATTATCGGTGGCGGCAAGATCGGCGAGGCGCTGATCTCCGGGCTGTTGCAGGCCGGCCACGCCATCAAGGATCTGGTTGTCGCCGAGCAGTATCAACCTCGCGCAGACGAATTGATCGCCGAATACTCCATCCGCGTCAGCACGATCGCCGACGCCGCCGAGGGCGCAGACGTCATCGTCATCGCGGTCAAGCCCGGCGACGTCGAATCAGCGCTCACCGCGTTGACGAAGGTCGATCTGGACGGCGACCTCGAGCAATTGATCGTTTCCCTTGCGGCGGGTATCCCGACCGGGTTCTTCGAAACGCGTCTGCCCGCAGGGTTCCCGGTCATCCGCGTCATGCCGAACACCCCCATGCTGGTCGGGGAGGGCGTGAGCGTTCTCTCGCCCGGACGGCACGTCAAGGCCGAGCATCTCGAGCTCGTACGCGGCATCCTCGGCAGCGTCGGCAAGGTGGTCACGGTTCCCGAATCGCAGATCGACGCGGTCACTGCTGTCTCCGGTTCCGGCCCGGCCTACTTCTTCTTGGTTGCCGAAGCGATGATCGATGCGGGAGTCGGTCTCGGCCTGACGCGCCCGGTCGCTACCGAATTGGTGGTGCAGACGATGGTCGGCTCCGCAGCGATGCTCGATCGCACCGGCGACAGCGCGACGGATCTTCGCGCCGCGGTGACGTCACCGGGTGGAACGACGGCTGCGGCACTGCGTCAGCTCGAAGCGGGCGGCCTGCGGACGGCGTTCTTCGATGCCTTGGATGCCGCCAAGTCGCGCTCGGCCGCGATGGGTTCAGCTGCGGAATAGTCGTCCGTTTAGCCACACCCGTCGCTTTAACCCCACCAGTACAGCTAAGCTCGACTTAGTACGTACGTGTCTGTTCCGCCGGAGGGGAAGCCGGCGGCGCGAGTCGTGCTGGAGGTATGTGGATTAATGGTGTCTGCAAACAAGCCGTCCATGGGTTCGTCCCACGACGGAAAGCCGGCAGTGGCCGGCACGCAATTCCTCACTGTTGCTGAGGTAGCAACTTTGATGAGGGTGTCGAAAATGACTGTGTACCGGTTGGTACACAGTGGCGAATTGCCCGCTGTACGAGTGGGCCGTTCGTTCCGTGTACACGCGAAGGCGGTACACGATTACCTCGAAACCTCGTACTTCGATGCCGGCTGACCAGCCGGTTCGAAGAGGATGACCTCGGCGTGAGCCGAGTCGCGGGCACAGCGGTTGCTGTGCCGGAGGCTCGGTTTATGCCGAGTGAGACCACACCGGTACGATGAGTCACTGTCGTACCAGCAAGCTGGTGTCGTAAGGCGCTGAGCTAGTTAAAACGAGGGCCAGGCGCCAATTGCTTGGCGCAGGCGTACGTGACCGGCGTGCGCAGGAACGCTAGAGAAGAACGTGAGGGACACCCGCTATGGGTTCAGTGATCAAGAAGCGTCGCAAGCGCATGTCGAAGAAGAAGCACCGCAAGCTGCTTCGTCGTACCCGAGTACAGCGCAGGAAACTCGGTAAATAAGCAGTACCTGTTGATGCCCGCCGCCCCTTCCGGGGTGGCGGGCATCGATGTATTTCAGGGGAGGGGCGACGTATCTCAGGGGAGAGATGTGTCGGCCGTCTCATTGTCTGGGCGGTTTGTCTTGAATGGCCGAATTTTGGGTAGTCAGCGCGGGACCCCCTCTGCCCGTAAAGTGGGGGAAAATCGCGGGAGGGACGCTTCGGCAGAGCGCGTTTCTACTGGATATGGGGGTACTTGGTGGTTGAAGGTGACAACACTTCAGGGGGCACGACGCCTCGCGTCGTACTGGTGACCGGGGCGAGCAGATTCCTCGGCGGCTACCTGGTGACCAGGCTTGCGCAGAATCCGTCGATCGAGCGTGTCATCGCCGTCGACGCCGTCAGTCCGAGCAAGGACATGATGCGCAGAATGGGCCGCGCGGAATTCGTGCGAGCAGACATCCGCAATCCGCTGATCGGCAAAGTGATCCGAAACGCCGAGGTCGACACCGTCGTGCACGCGTCGACGCTTCAGAAAGCCCCCAAAGCCGGCAGTCGCGCCGCGATGAAGGACATGAACGTCATCGGCGCCATGCAACTGTTCGCGGTCTGCCAGAAAGCTCCGACGGTTCGCAAGGTGGTCCTGCGCTCGGCTTCGGTCGTCTACGGGTGCAGTGCGAAGGATCCCGCTCAGTTCACCGAAGAAATGAGTGCGCGCCGCCGGCCGCCGGGCGGATATGCCCGCGACAGCCTCGAGATCGAGGGGTATCTTCGCGGAATGGGGCGTCGGCGTCCCGACATCTCGGTCGGGATCCTGCGGTTGGCGCCGTTGATCGGACCTCAGCTGACTGCAACTGTCGGGCACTACGTCACCGCCCCGCTCGTGCCGACCATCGTCGGGCGCAACGCGCGTCTGCAATTGCTCCACGTCGAGGATGCGCTCGCAGCGTTGGAGAAGGCGACCATCGGCCGCGCCTCGGGTACGTACAACATCGCCGGCGACGGAGTGGTGATGATGTCGCAGGCGATCCGCCGGGCAGGCAGGGTGGAAGTTCCGATGCCGCTCGCTCTGTTCCGCAGTGTCGGGAGCGCGTTGGTGGGGTCGTCCATGAGGCTCTACACCGACGAGCAACTCGAGTACTTCCGGTTCGGCTGCGGACTCGACACCACTCGCATGCGCAGCGAGTTGGGGTTCGAGCCGCGATGGACCACCATGCAGGCACTCGACGATTTCATGCGTGCGATGCAGACGCGCCGGATCATCAAGTCCGAGTGGATCGATCGGGCAGAGAATGCGTTGACCACCATCCTCGGCGGTGACACCGCCGAGGCGAGCGCAAGTGCAGACGTGATGCACATGCCGCTGTCGGGACGAAGTGCGGTGAAGGGGTGACTGACGTGGCGAAGGTAATTCCCCTGCGGCCCAGCGCAACTCACGCCGGAAAGTCGGCAACTTCCCGTTCGCGTGAGTCCGTCACCGGCGCGGAGCGTGACATCCGTGAACAAAGTGAGCGTCGGCATCCGTCCGGAGTGCCGTCGGCGGCCGACCATGGTGGTGAGAGCACGTTCGTCGATGCGGCCAGGTCGGCGATCGTCGACCAGATCGCCTCGGCAGCAGAATTTTTCCGACGTCGGGTGTCCGGCGACTACGAGGTCGACGAGTTCGGATTCGACCCGCATTTTGCGGACAACGTCGTCATGCCCGTGCTGCGGCCGTTGTTCGAGAAATGGTTCCGCGTCGAGGTCAGTGGGATCGAGAACATTCCCCTCACCGGGGGAGCGTTGGTGGTTGCCAATCACGCCGGTGTCATCCCACTCGACGGGCTGATGACGTCGGTTGCCGTGCACGATCATCATCCGGCGCATCGTCCACTGCGAATGTTGGCTGCGGACATGGCTTTCGAAATGCCGGTGGTGGGTGGACTGGCGCGCAAAGCCGGCCATACGTTGGCGTGCAACCCCGACGCCGAGCGTCTGCTCAACGACGGTGAAGTCGCGGCCGTGTTCCCGGAAGGATTCAAGGGCATCGGGAAACCGTTTAGTGAGCGGTACAAGTTGCAGCGGTTCGGGCGCGGTGGCTTCGTGTCGGCCGCAATGCGAACCGGTGTTCCGATCATCCCGTGCTCGATCGTGGGCTCGGAGGAGATCTATCCGAAGATCGGTGATCTCACCACACTCGCACGCGTTCTCGGTTTGCCGTATTTCCCGGTCACACCTTTGTTTCCGCACCTCGGGCCGCTCGGCCTGGTTCCATTGCCGTCGAAGTGGTACATCGAGTTCGGAAAGCCGATCGTCACCGACACCTTCGAGAGCGGTGCAGCCGACGATCCGATGGTCCTGTTCGAGGTCACGGACCACGTCCGAGAAACGATTCAGCAGACGCTTTATCGGTTGTTGGCCAAGCGTCGCAACGTCTTTCTCGGCTGAGTTCGGTCCGGATCGCTTCTCGATCCGGACCGAACCCGCTCAGGCGTTTTGTTCTTTGCGCCTGGCGAGAATCGCCGCGAGCGCACCGCCGACCGCTCCGAGCACCAGCGCTGTGGGAACGCCGATCTTGGCGGCCTTTCGTCCGGTGCGGAAATCACGAACTTCCCAACCGCGGTTCTTCGCGAGTTCACGAAGGTCTGCGTCGGGATTGATCGCCACCGGTGTCCCCACCAACGAGAGCATCGGTACGTCGTTGTGGCTGTCGGAGTAGGCGGAACAGCGCTTGAGATTGAGGCCTTCACGCACCGCCAGCGTCCGTACGGCGTGAGCCTTGCCCATTCCGTGCAGGATGTCGCCGACGAGTCGGCCGGTGAAGACTCCGTCCTCACTCTCGGCGACAGTGCCCAAGGCGCCGGTCAATCCCAGTTTCTCGGCGATGACCTGGGCCAGTTCGACCGGAGTTGCCGTCACCAACCACACCTGTTGTCCGGCGTCGAGGTGCATCTGGGCCAACGCCCTCGTGCCTGGCCAGATCTTGTCGGCGATGACCTCGTCGTAGATCTCCTCGCCGAGGCGGGCGAGTTCGGCGGTGGATCGACCGGCCACGAAGGACAGTGCTTTCTCGCGGCCTTCCGCGACGTCGTCACTACTTTCTCGGCCGGTGACTCGGAATTTGATCTGCTTCCACGCGAAATCCACCAGATCCGAGGTCTTGAGATACTTGCGTGCAGCGAGACCACGGGCGAAGTGGATGATCGATGCACCCTGCACCATGGTGTTGTCGACGTCGAAGAATGCGGCGGCCGTGAGGTCGCGCGGAACGGCCGGGGGCTCTTCGCCGGTTTCCGGTTCTGTGGGGTTGGCAGCTTCGTGCAATGCCAGAGCTGCATCAGCGCTCGCCTCGCCGGCGAGATTGGCTCGAACTTCCGACTCACTCGGGCCCAGCGGATTCTTCACATGGCGACGTCCGGGGAGAATGACCCCGGCAAGCCCTGATCCGAATCCGGAGCCGTTCGGTAGTGATCGCGCAGGCACCCGCACCTCCCGTGTTGCATTCTCGAGCAGAGAACTCTTCGAGTCAGCCTATCCTCCGCGATGAGGCCCGATGGGTTGGATGGTGACCTTCCCTGTGGTGTGTGACGTTCCTCTCCGCCGATTTGGTACCGAGTGGGGCTCCGGAGGCACACTCGACCGATCAAGTAGATGGCGTCCCAGTAGAAGAAAGGTATGCGTCGATGACTGCAGCTACGCATGAAGTGACCCTGTTGACACGCGCAGGATGCGCGTCCTGTGTCGGCGCGGCGGAGGTCCTACGACGGGTCTGTTCCGAGTTCGAGCTGGAATTGACGTGCATTGACGTAGACGAAGCTGCCGCGACGGATCCAGAGCTGAGAGCGGAGTACGGAGACAGATTGCCGGTCATTCTTCTCGACGGACGCGAGCACGGTTACTGGGAAGTTGACGAAGAGCGCCTTCGTGACGATTTACGCAAGTAAGGCAACCCTCAAAGTTGTCCGCGGAGCCGCTTTGCAGGTGAACGGCACATCGAACCCGTCTCGAGCAACTTTGTGCATGGGTTCACAAGCGGTTACCGTGGTGTGAACATTCCCCCGGAGCATCGTGGAGGTCGACAGTCGTGTCGACCGGACGAGGAGCCAGCGACGTGACCGAACCGCACCAGACGCATGAGCCTGTGGCTCAGCGCGTCACCGGCGCTGCGGGCTCTTCTGTCACCGACTCGATCGCTCAGGATCGCGTCATCCCCCAGGCTACGGTGACGCGCTTGGCCGCATACCTGCGGGTCCTCGGAGTGATGTCCGACCGGGGTACCTCCATCGTCTCGAGCGAGGAACTTGCCCAGGCGTCCGGTGTCGGATCAGCGAAGTTGCGCAAGGATCTGTCATTCCTCGGACCCAACGGCGTCCGCGGCGTCGGATACGACGTCAACAGGCTCCGCATCCGCATCGAGCGTGCACTCGGACTCGATCGTGGGCACAAGGTCGTTCTCGTCGGAGTCGGAAACCTCGGCAAGGCGCTGGTCGGCTACGGCGGATTCAGCCGCCGCGGTTTCGAGATGGTCGGACTCTTCGACAGTGACGCAGATCGAATCGGAAGCACAGTCGGCGACCTCGTGGTGCGCAGCACCGAGGAACTGACCGTCGCCTGCCGCGAATTGAACGCGACCATCGGCGTCATCTCCACACCGGACGAGGCCGCGCAGGGCGTGTGCGACCAGTTCGTCAGCGCCGGACTGCGCTGCATCATGAGTTTCTCGCCGATCGCCCTCGACGTTCCCGACCACGTGGAACTGCGACGCGTCGATCTAGCCGTCGAGATGCAGGTTCTCTCCTTCAACAGTGCGCGCAACGCCGATCAGGCATCCAGTGCGCCGCGAGTACGAGTGGCTCACGCCGCATCCGCTTCGTCAGTCCCATCCACCAGTTCACCCGCTCCGGTCGGAGCAGGTTCGACAAGAAACGGATCAGTGATCGCGCCGTGAGTGTTCTGCTTGTCGGGGTCTCGCATCGAACCGCGCCCGTCCCGGTGCTCGAGCGAGTAGCTGTCACCGACACCGATCGTCCGAAGCTGATCGACAAGCTTCTGGCGTCTTCGCACATCTCCGAAGCGATGATCGTCTCCACCTGTAACCGGGTGGAGGTCTACGCGGTGGTGGACGCGTTCCACGGTGCGCTCACCGAGGTCGGTGAAATCCTCGCCGACCATTCAGGTCTCGACCTGACGGCGCTGCACGCTCACGCCTACGTCCGCTACAGCGAAGCAGCGGTCGAACATCTCTTCGCCGTGGCCAGTGGCCTCGATTCGATGGTGATCGGCGAACAGCAGATTCTCGGCCAGATCCGTTCGGCCTACGCATCTTCGGATGCGCAGCAGGCAGCCGGACGCGTCGTCCACGAACTGGCTCAGCAGGCACTGCGCGTCGGCAAGCGAGTGCATTCCGAAACCGGAATCGACTCAGCGGGAGCATCAGTCGTATCCGTGGCTCTTGATCGTGCAGCGGGCATCATCGGTGAGGGCGGCCTCGTCGGCCGCACTGCCGTGGTTGTCGGAGCAGGCTCGATGGGCGGTCTGTCGGTTGCGCATCTCACTCGCGCCGGAATCGAACGCATCGTCGTCGTCAACCGGACACAGGAACGCGCCGAGCACCTGGCAGAGACGGCACGCTCCAACGGCGTCGACGCCGACGGTGTTGCCTTCGATCAGCTTTCGGCCGCGATGGCGCAGGCAGATGTCATGGTCACCTGTACCGGCGCGGTCGGGGCAGTGGTCACCCTGGCGGATGTGCACCGCGCACTCGCCGAGCCCGATCGCGACAACACCAAGCACCTGGTCATCTGCGACCTCGGGCTGCCGCGCGACATCGATCCCGCCGTCGCCGGCCTGCCGGGTGTCACCGTTCTCGACATGGAGACGCTGCAGCGTGATCCGGCGGCAGGCGCAGCCGCTTCCGACGCAGAAGCCGCACGCACCATCGTCGCCGGCGAACTTGCGACCTACCTTGCCGGACAGCGCCTCGCCGAGGTCACTCCGACCGTGACGGCTTTGCGTCAGCGCGCCGCCGACGTCGTCGAAGCCGAACTGATGCGGCTCGATTCGCGTCTGCCCGGCCTGGACGATCCGCAGCGCGACGAGGTTGCACGCACCGTGCGACGCGTCGTGGACAAGCTTCTCCACGCCCCGACCGTGCGCGTCAAGCAACTGGCGTCGGCCCCCGGCGGCGACTCCTACGCAGCAGCGCTGCGCGAACTCTTCGAACTCAGCCCCGGATCTCCCGCGGCCGTGGCCACACCCACCGACCTGGTGGACGGCGACCGCACTGGAAGGGACCTGCAGGCATGAGCGTCACCACCCCTCGATCGGGGAGCCCGCTGCGGATCGGCACTCGCGGAAGTCTTCTCGCGACCACGCAGGCCGGTACCGTGCGCGATGCCCTCATTGCAGCGGGGCATCCCGCCGAGTTGGTCATCATCAAGACCAAGGGCGACCAGTCCACCGATCCCGTCCAGAAGATCGGCGTCGGAGTGTTCACCGCAGAGCTTCGAGAAGCTTTGCTGGACAACCGCGTCGACGTTGCTGTGCATTCCTACAAGGACTTACCGACCGCGCAGGATCCGCGTTTCGTCATCGCGGCGATTCCGCCACGCGAAGATCCGCGTGACGCGCTCGTCGCCCGCGACGGTCTGGTCCTCGGGGAGCTTCCGGCCGGTTCCAAGGTGGGAACCTCCGCGCCGCGCCGCGTTTCGCAGCTCAAGGCACTCGGGCTCGGCCTCGACATCGTGCCGTTGCGGGGCAACCTGCAACGCCGTCTCGGCAAGGTCGAATCCGGTGAACTCGACGCCGTGATCCTCGCTCGCGCCGGCTTGTCCCGAATCGGTCTGCTCGATCTCATCACCGAGAACATCGAGCCCGTGCAGATGCTCCCCGCTCCGGCGCAGGGCGCTCTGGCCGTCGAATGCCTTTCTGTCAATGCGGAATTGGCGGCGATCCTGGCTGAGCACGATGACGCCGGTACCAGGGCGGCAGTCACTGCCGAGCGTGCACTTCTCGCCGAGCTGGAAGCGGGCTGCACCGCTCCGGTCGGAGCGATCGCGGAGATCGTCGAATCCCTCGACGACGACGGCAGAATCTTCGACGAACTGTCGGTACGCGGCTGCGCAGCCGCCATCGACGGTTCGGACGTCATCCGTACCGGCGCAGTCGGTGCGCCGGACAAGGCCGAGGAACTCGGCCGAGCGGTAGCGCGCGAGTTACTCGAACTCGGCGCCCGAGAGTTGATGAACGTGACTACAGGCGAGGCAGCCGATGTTTGACGCCCCACTTTGCACTTGCACCAAGTTCCCATTTCGATACAGCGCACTGGAGAATCACCGATGACCCGAGTCCGAAAGAACACTCCCGGACGGATCCTGTTCGTGGGATCGGGACCGGGCGACCCCGCCCTGCTCACCGTTCGCGCACGTGACGTCCTCACCGGCGCCGCAATGGCATTCACGGATCCGGACGTCGACAAGGGCGTCGTCGCGCTCGTCGGCATCGACATGGGCCGCGACGAGGAGACCGGCGAGCTGATCGCGGACGTGCGTCCGGCACTCGGTGAGCCTGCCGAGGTTGCAAAGACATTAGTGCACGAGGCCAAGAACGGCCACGACGTCGTGCGTCTGGTCTCCGGTGATCCGCTGACCACGGATTCCGTGATCGCAGAGGTCACGGCAGTCGCCCGCACGCAGGTTCAGTTCGAGGTTCTCCCGGGTCTGCCTTCGGGTTCGGCTGTGCCGAGCTACGCCGGTATGGCGCTCGGCTCGGGTCACACCGAGGCCGACGTTCGCGGTGAAGTCGACTGGGCTGCTCTGGCCGCTGCACCGGGACCGCTTGTTCTGCACGCGACGTCGGGACATCTCGCCGAGACCGCCAGCGCGCTGGTCGAGAACGGCTTGGCTCCGCAGACGCCTGCTGCCATCACCGTCCGCGGCACCACTCGTCAGCAGCGAACCGTCGAGGCAACTCTCGCGACGCTCAACGAAGCCGGATCCGAACTGGTGGGCTCGCTCATCGTCACCGTCGGCAAGGTTGTCGCGCAGCGCAACAAGATGTCGTGGTGGGAATCGCGCGCTCTGTACGGCTGGACTGTCCTCGTGCCGCGCACCAAGGATCAGGCCGGCGAGATGAGCGACCGTCTGGTCACTCACGGAGCGATCCCGATCGAGGTTCCGACCATCGCCGTCGAGCCGCCTCGCAGCCCGGCTCAGATGGAGCGTTCGGTCAAGGGCCTCGTCGACGGTCGTTACCAGTGGGTGGTCTTCACTTCCACCAATGCGGTTCGCGCAGTGTGGGAGAAGTTCGAGGAGTTCGGTCTCGACGCTCGCGCCTTCTCCGGCGTGAAGATCGCCTGTATCGGCGAAGCAACCGCAGCCAAGGTCCGCTCGTTCGGCATCAACCCCGAGCTGATCCCGACCGGTGAGCAGTCCAGCGAAGGCCTGCTGGCCGAATTCGCCCCGTACGACGACGTTTTTGATCCGGTCAACCGGGTTCTGTTGCCGCGCGCGGACATTGCAACCGAAACCCTCGCCGAGGGCCTGCGCGAACGCGGTTGGGAGATCGACGACGTCACCGCCTACCGCACCGTCCGGGCGGCGCCGCCGCCGGCCGAGACCCGCGAGATGATCAAGACCGGTGGATTCGACGCCGTCTGCTTCACCTCGTCCTCGACCGTGCGCAACCTCGTCGGCATCGCCGGCAAGCCGCACGCCCGCACGTTGGTCGCGTGCATCGGCCCGAAGACGGCCGAAACTGCTATCGAGTTCGGTCTGCGCGTCGACGTGCAGCCCGAGACCTCGCAGGTGGGACCGCTGGTGGAGGCTCTCGCCGAGCATGCTGCTCGGCTGCGCGCCGAAGGTGCTTTGCCGCCCCCGCGCAAGAAGTCCCGCAGGCGCTAGCGCACCCGTGAGTGGTTGAGGAGTCTGCGGACTCCTCAACCACTCACAGGTTCCGACGAAGGAGGGCTACTTCTCGTGTTTCCCACTCATCGCCCTCGCCGGCTCCGGCGCACCTCAGCGCTCCGGCGACTCGTGGCAGAGACCTCGCTCGAACCCCGGCACCTCGTGTTGCCGATGTTCGTTGCAGACGGCATCGATACGCCGCGTGAGATCAGTTCCATGCCAGGCGTTTTCCAGCACACGCTCGATTCGCTGCGGTCCGCCGCGGTGGAAGCAGTGGAAGCCGGCGTCGGTGGTCTGATGCTCTTCGGCGTCCCCAAGGCGGAGGACAAGGACCCTCAGGGCTCCGGTGCCTCCGATCTCGACGGCATCCTCAACGTCGGATTGCGCGCTCTGGCAGAAGAACTCGGTGATTCGACGGTCATCATGGCCGATACCTGCCTCGACGAGTTCACCGATCACGGCCACTGCGGCGTGCTTAACGCCACCGGCGCCGTCGACAACGACGCAACCTTGATCCGGTACGTCGAAATGGCTCTCGCGCAAGCTGAATCGGGTGCGCACCTGCTCGGCCCCAGCGGCATGATGGACGGTCAGGTGGCTGCGATCCGCGGCGCGCTCGATGCATCCGGGTATGTCGAGGTCGGTCAGCTCGCCTATGCCGCGAAATATGCGTCAGCGTTCTACGGACCGTTCCGTGAAGCCGTCGGATCCTCACTGCAAGGCGACCGTCGTACTTATCAGCAGGACGGCGCCAACCGCCGCGAGTCGATGCGCGAGGTAGACCTCGACATCGCCGAGGGCGCCGACATGGTGATGGTCAAGCCTGCAATGTCCTACCTCGACATTCTGCGTGAGACCGCCGACCGGTCTCCGGTTCCGGTCGCGGCGTACCAGATCTCGGGTGAGTACTCGATGATCACGGCCGCCGCGCAGAACGGGTGGATCGACCGGGACGCGGCGATTCTCGAATCGCTCACCAGCATTCGCCGCGCCGGTGCCGACGTGGTCCTCACGTACTGGGCGTCGGAAGTTGCCGGATGGCTGTGACGGAGTCACACATGGTGGCTGCACCGGTATCGACCGATACGCTGGTGTCATGACCGAGCAGTGGCCGCCGTCGCGCCAGGAACCGCCCCGCCGGGAACCTCCCTACGAGAACCAGCCGTTCGAGAATCAGCCGTACCGCGAACTCGGACCGATGCCGACGGGTCAGATCCCGGGATACGGCCCCGGTTACAACGGATACCCGGGCCCCCAGCCGAAACCCGAGCCGCCGACGGACGTCGTGACTGCGATTCAGTTGTGGTGGGCTGTGACGGCGCTGGGATTGGTCCAGGGCGGCGCGATGATCTGGATGCTGCTCGGGCAGAAGTCGATGTTCGTCGACGAGATGCTCAGGAACCAGGCGGCTGTCGATGCCGGTCTGACACGCTCCGACGTTGAGGGCATGTTCCCACTGGTCATCGTGTTCTCCGCTGTCCTGGTGGTGATCGTCACCGCGGTGTTCCTTTTGTTCGTGCGCTCGATGAGTCGTGGCAAGAACTGGGCTCGAATGTTGCTGACGTTCTGTGGAGTCTTCATGTTGGTCTCTGCGATCCCTGTGATCTTCGGGCTCGGCGGCGACGGCGGCGCGGCCACTCTGCTGTTCGGCGGAGCGGAAATCCTGCAGGCAGTTGCTGCTGTCGGGGCCATCGTGATGATGCACCGAAAAGAGTCCAATCCGTACTTTCTTCGTTTCCCCCCGGCGGGGAACCGATAGGTAGCTCGGGGTACTGTGAAACGGGTCACTGCAGTAGTAGGGGAGAGGTCGTAGACAATGAGTTCTCAGGAAGCCCTGCGCACGGAAAGCACCCACGACGCTCCACTGCGCCAACGTGGTTCACGGACCGAAGTGATCTTGTTCGCGATCCTTGGAGCCTCTGTTCTGGTGACACTCCTGGTGCTCATGATTCCGGGCATCGTCAGCGGATAGCGCACACTTGAACCCGTGAGTATCTCTACGAAGGTCCGGCGCCCGACGGCCGTCGAGGCAGCATTCTGGCTGTGGATCGCCAGCGCGTTCCTACTCATACTCTTCGGCCTGATCAATGTCACCAGCGCCTCGTATTCGCTGCGTGAGCAATTCACCGATCAAGGCGTATCGGCCGGAAACATCGACATCTACGTCACCTTCGTGCGGGTGTCCGGGCTGGTTCTGCTGTTGACCGGCCTCGCGATCGGCGGCCTCGCCGGTCCCACTCGCGCCGGAAAACCTCTCTGCCGACGGATCCTGGTGATCGTGTCCGGGGTGTTCGCGGTGCTGCAGATCGCGCTGGTCGTTGCCGGGATCAGTACCGTGCTCGCGCTGGTTGTTCCCGTCATGCTGATCTGTGCCTGCGTCGCGATCTACCGCGACACCACCCGAAGTTGGTTCGCCCGTGGCTGACCGTGCTCCTGAAATCGGCCCGGACGTTCTGTACTACGAACCGGGATCTCGGTGGTGGGCCATTGCGTTCGGTCCGATCTTCTGCCTGATCGCCTTGGTCATCGAGCTGTTCACCGGCCCGGTGGTGCATTGGTTCGGTCTGGCGATGTTCGCCGTGATCCTCACCGGATTGGTGTACGTGCAGGTGATTGCCGCGCGCCGGCATGCGAGCGTGCTTCTGACCGCGACCACGTTGCGTCAGGGAACCGAAGAGGTACCGATCACCGAGATCGCCGAGGTGTTCCCGGAGTCCGACGACGCCGCCTATGAAGACGAAATGGAGCCGTGGGAAACGGCACGCGCGCTGGGTGAGCTGTCCGGAGTGCCCCGGCGTCGGCACGGTATCGGCTTGCGTCTGACCACCGGGGGATTGGTGCGAGCGTGGGCGAAAGACGATCGGGCACTTCGCGAGGCGTTGAGCCAGGTTGTCACGGTCGGTGTGGAACCGGACGGGTCTGCCGATGACTGAGCCACAGCCATCCCCGCGTGTCGACGTGAAGACGTGGATCGGTGTACTCGGTATCGTCGCCGCCACGATTCTGGCGGTCGTGTGCTGGCGAGCGGGTACGACGACGTCCGACTTCGGACCGATATTGGAGGGCGCTCCGCCGTTCGAGAGCACGCACTACGACGGTCTCTGGATCTCGGGCGCCGGGTTGTCGATTCTGGTTGCGGGGCTGATGGCCATCGATGTCGTGCGCCGCGTCCGGGTGGGCTTCGTCGCATCGCAGTAGCCCTCATACGGGTAGGGGGTATAGTTGCGGTATGAGTAGTTACAGCCCCGAGCAGGATGATCTGCTCAAGCGCCTTCGTCGTATCGAAGGTCAGGTAGCCGGAATCTCGCGCATGGTTGCAGACGACCGGTACTGCATCGACGTGCTCACCCAGGTGTCCGCCGCGACGAGCGCGTTGCAGTCCGTATCCCTGAAGCTTCTCGACGCCCACCTTGCGGGCTGCGTCGTCGAAGCTGCCAAGCAGGGTGGTCCGGAAGCAGACGTCAAGATCAAGGAAGCTCAGGCGGCCATCGCTCGCCTCGTTCGTTCGTAAGGTGTCGGTCCGTCACTCCGTGATGGACCGCGCGAGCGCCCGGGCGGAGAAGCTCACGAAGTACTCGGGTGTGACTTCTTTGGCGATGTTGATGACGATGGTGTCCGACAGGCCTTTGAGTCCGGAGAGCACGAGATGGATCAACGCGGGGTCGTCGATCAACCGGCTCCCTTCGGCTGCAGCAGATTCGGTGAGCGCTCGAATCAATGCCGAGTTGTAGACCGCTACGGATGCGTGAAGTTCCCGCATGCTTTCTCGGTCGGACCCGGCCATGCCTTCGATGTCGCGCCAAGTGGTGGTGAGTCGACCCACCCGTGCCCAGTGCCGAGCAAACTCGGAAATCATGGACTCGAGTAAGGCGCTCAGTCCCTGCTCGCGGGGGAGCGAGTTCACGAAGTCCGCCATTTCCAGCTGACTTTCGCTGAGGAGTGCGGCGAAGATGTCCTGCTTGTCGACGAAGTACTGGTAGATCAGTCCGGTGCTGGTGCCGGCTCGTTTAGCGACCGCGCGGATGGTGAGCGCGGAGTAGCCTCCCTCGTCCAGAAGCGAGATCGCCGCGTCGAGTGTTCGGCGCCGACGCACTTCGGCGTCACCGTAGATCGACTTGCTGCTGGCACTGCTCATTTGACCACCGTAGTCGGGCGGCTCGGCATCCTCAATTTACATCGAACGCTGTTCGTTGTTGAACGCCACCCAAAATCCAAAGTGATGTAGATCATAGAATGAACATTGTTCGAAATAGAATGAACATTGTTCATTCTGGTGTTACGGTATGGCGCAGACCACATCGAGGCCAGTGCAAAGCGCTGGACACTCTGCGGTCGGCCTGACCTTTCTTCCCGTATCGATCGGGAGGTCTACACAGTTGTGGAGTACCTATGACACGCACTAACGATGAACGCGCGGCGATCGACATCGCCGCTGCGGCGGGAGAACTTCTGCTCGACCATCGGAAATCCCTCGGCGAAAACGACGGTGATGTCGCGACTTTCAAGAACGCGTCCGATCGGCTCAGTCACGAATTCATCGTCGCCGAACTTGCCCGACGCTTTCCTGCGGATGCAGTGCTGTCGGAGGAAGGGGCTGACGACCTCGCGAGGCTGAAGGCGGATCGGGTGTGGATCGTCGACCCTCTCGACGGCACCCGTGAGTACGGCGAGGCCGGACGATCGGACTGGGCCGTTCATGTTGCGCTGACCGAAAACGGTGTCCTCACAACAGGTGCGGTCGCAATGCCTGCCCTTGGCGTCACCTATTCGAGCAGCGATGATCGAACCGAACGGGATGCCGCGACGCCGGTTCGAGTCGTCGTATCGCGGACGCGTCGTCCAGAACCGGTCATGCGCATGGCCGACGCGATGGGCGCGGAGTTGATCGAGATGGGCTCTGCCGGCGCCAAAGCGATGGCGGTTGTATCCGGAGAAGCAGACATCTATGCACATGCGGGAGGACAGTACGAGTGGGATTCGGCGGCGCCCGTTGCCGTCGCACGCGCTGCGGGACTGCATGTTTCGCGTATCGATGGCAGCGAACTGCGCTACAACCAGGAAAACCCGTGGTTGCCGGATCTGCTGATCTGCCGACCTGAACTCGCCCCGAAAGCACTGGAGGAACTGGGCTGATGACCGCGACACTGACGCACCTCGAACGACTCGAAGCCGAGAGCATTCACATCATGCGTGAAGCTGTTGCCCAGAGCGAGAACCCGGTGATGTTGTACTCGGTGGGCAAGGACTCCGCTGTGATGCTGCATCTGGCGCGCAAGGCCTTCTATCCGTCGAAGCTGCCGTTTCCGCTTCTGCACGTCGATACCACGTGGAAGTTCCGTGAAATGTACAAACTTCGTGACAGTACCGCTGCTGCAGGCGATCTCGATCTGATCGTCCACACCAACCCGGACTGCGTGAAGCAGGGGATCAACCCGTTCACTCACGGCAGCGCTGTCCATACCGATATGTGGAAGACCGAAGGCCTCAAACAAGCCCTCGATCACTACAAGTTCGACGCTGCATTCGGCGGCGCCCGCCGTGACGAAGAAAAATCCCGCGCCAAGGAACGCATCTTCTCGATCCGATCAGCTGCGCACCGTTGGGATCCCAAGCAGCAGCGACCGGAACTGTGGCGGATGTACAACGTCCGCAAAGCGCCGGGCGAGAGCCTGCGCGTCTTCCCTCTCTCGAACTGGACCGAGCTGGATGTGTGGGAATACATACGCCAGGAAGAGATTCCGATCGTTCCGCTGTATTTTGCCGACAAGCGGCCCGTCGTCGAGCGGGACGGTGCGCTGATCATGGTCGACGACGACCGGATGCCGTTGCTGCCGGGAGAGACTCCGGAACTCAAGAGCGTTCGTTTCCGTACCCTCGGCTGCTACCCGCTGACCGGAGCCGTCGAATCGACCGCAACGAGCCTGACCGAGATCATCTCGGAAATGTTGCTCACCACCACTTCCGAACGCCAGGGACGGGTCATCGACCACGACTCCAGCGCGTCGATGGAAAAGAAGAAGCAAGAGGGGTACTTCTGATGACTGTTTCCTCGGATTTGATCGCTGACGACATCGAGGCGTACCTCGAACGTCATGCAAACAAGAGCATGCTGCGATTCATCACCTGCGGCAGCGTCGACGACGGCAAGAGCACCTTGATCGGCCGTCTGCTCTACGAATCGAAACTCGTCTTCGACGACCAGCTGACGGCGCTCGAAGCCGATTCGCGCAAGAGCGGAACCCAGGGGGAGGGGCTCGATTTCGCGCTCCTGGTCGACGGTCTCGCCGCCGAACGTGAGCAGGGCATCACGATCGACGTCGCCTACCGCTACTTCACGACCGAGCGACGCAAGTTCGTCGTCGCCGATACTCCGGGGCACGAGCAGTACACCCGAAACATGGTGACGGGCGCGTCGACCGCCGATCTTGCTGTGATCCTTGTCGATTCCCGCAAGGGGATACTGACTCAGACCCGCCGGCACTCGTATCTGGTGTCGTTGCTGGGGATCAAGCACGTGGTGCTTGCCGTGAACAAGCTCGACCTCGTCGACTACTCGCAAGAGGTCTTCGATGCCATTACCGCGGATTACGCAGAGTTCGCTCACGAGATCGGCCTGGACGGGTTCGTCGCCATCCCGATGTCGGCATACATGGGTGACAATCTCACCGAGCGCAGTGCGAATACCCCGTGGTATTCCGGACCAAGCCTGATCGAGCATCTCGAAAGCGTGGACATCGACGATGCTGCCGCCGCTGCTCCGTTCCGGATGCCGGTGCAGTGGGTCAACCGGCCGGACCTCGACTTCCGCGGATTCTCCGGCCAGATCGTTTCCGGCACCGTATCTCCCGGAGATCCCATCCGCGTGCTCCCCAGTGGAAAGACGTCCACAGTCGAGCGCATCGTGACCATGGGTGGCGACCTCGACGTTGCCGGTGCGGGCCGCTCGGTCACCATCACGCTCGCCGACGAGATCGACATCAGTCGCGGTGATGTGCTGTCCATCGCCGACAATCCGCCGGCCGTCGCCGATCAGTTCGAGGCCTGCATCGTCTGGATGGGTGAGGCTCCCATGCTGCCCGAACGGCCGTTCCTGTGCCAGATCGGTACCGTGACAGTCACTGCGCGCATCACCAAACCGAAACACAAGATCAACGTCAACACTCTCGAGAAGACCGCAACGACTACTCTCGCGCTCAACGAAATCGGTGTCTGCAACCTCAGTTTCGATCGACCGGTCCCGTTCGACCCGTACGTCGGCAACCGTGACACCGGTAGCTTCATCCTCATCGACCGCCTTACCAACGGCACTGTCGGTGCGGGCATGATCACGCACTCGCTGCGTCGATCGGACAACATTCACTGGCAATCCGTCGACGTCGACGAGGCCGCGCACACCAGGCTCAAGGGACACCAACCCGCAGTTCTGTGGTTCAGCGGTCTCTCCGGTTCGGGAAAGTCGACCATCGCGAACGATGTCGAGCGTCAACTGCACGCACTCGGCGCACACACCTACCTCCTCGACGGAGACAACGTCCGTCACGGGCTGAATCGAGACCTCGGATTCACCGAAGCAGACCGCGTCGAGAACATCCGTCGCGTCACCGAGGTCACCCGACTGATGGCGGACGCCGGTCTGATCGTGCTCGCGTCCTTCATTTCACCGTTCGAGGCGGAGCGTCATGCCGCCCGTGAATTGATCGGCGACGAACAGTTCGTCGAAATCTTCGTCGACACCGCTCTTGCCGTCGCAGAGGAGCGAGATCCCAAGGGGCTGTACAAGAAGGCTCGACGTGGCGAGTTGGTGAACTTCACCGGAATCGATTCGCCGTACGAACCGCCGCAGAACCCTGACATTCACATCGACACCAGTGTCACGACGACCGAGGACGCTGCGATCGCGATCGTCGACCATCTCCGCGCGCGCGGAACCATTTCTTGATCCGCCTGAACACGAGGAGCATCCATGCCTGACAGGGCTGAAATAGTTTCTGCCGTAGAAGATTACGTCAAGTGTCTCGGAAGTCACGACGTCGACGGCCTGGTTGCGCTGTTTGCGCCCGACGCAGTTCAACACGAACCGCTGGGGGTCCAGACCTACCGCGGCATCGACGAGATTCGCGAATTCGATACCGCGAACGCGCAGGTCGATTTCACAGTCAGCCTGCTCGGTCCGATTTCGGTGACGGGAAAGTACGCAGCCATGCAGCTTCGGGTGCAGCGCGCCGGTATCCCTGACTTCGCTGCCACCGATGTGTTCGAGTTCGACGAGAACGGCAAGATCGTTTCTCTGAGTGTTGTTCTCGATCCGCAGGCGCTGTGCTGACCCATCAGGGCCTGCTGGCAGGCAAGGTTGTCGTCGTCTCGGGAGTGGGCCCGGCGCTGGGTCGTTCGATTGCGCTGCAGAGTGCGGCGGCCGGAGCGAAGGTTGTTCTGGCTGCCCGCACACCCGAGCGCTTGGAATCGGTGGCAACGGAGATTCGAGACCGCGGCGGAATCGCGTTGGCCGTCCCGACGAACCTCACCGACGTCGATTCGATCGCTTCGTTGGCGGAGACAACTGTCGCTGAGTTCGGTGCGGTGCATTGCTTGGTGAACAACGCATTTGTTCAACCCGCGCAGGTCCCGCTCCTGGACGCCGACGTGGTGTCCATCCAGTCGGGCATCGACATCAACTTGCTCGCGGCGTTGAACGTCACCAGAGAATTTGCTCCGGCATTGATCGAGTCGCACGGGTCCGTCGTGATGGTCACGTCCATGGTGTTGCGCAACCAACTTCCCGGGTTCGGGGCCTACCGCATCATGAAATCCGGGCTCCTGGCAATGGCACGCAGTTTGTCGATCGATCTCGGTCCCAAGGGCGTTCGAGTCAATTCGGTTGCTCCCGGCTATATCTGGGCGGACTCGGTCAAGAACATGTTCGAGAAGAAGGCGGCGGCGGCAGGAGTCGACCCCAAGGTGATCTACGACGAGATCGCAGCGGGCGCCGATCTGCGCCGATTGCCGGAGCCAGATGACATCGCAAACGCTGTCGTCTTCCTCCTGTCCGATTCAGCCAGGGCCATCACAGGGCAATGTCTCGACGTCAACTGCGGTCACACGCACCACTGATCAACTCATACAAGGACTTACAGATGACACAGGATTACGACGGCATCGGTTCCATCGACGACTTGCACCAGGCTGCGTGCAAGGCGGCCGGGTACAAAAACTTCGGCAGCGACAGCTATCTCGAAGGACTTCGAGTTCTCCTCGAGTCGTTCCAGAACGAGGCCGACCTCACTCCTCACGGCAAGGTGATCGCTCGCAAGATGATCGTCGGAGCGCTCGCGGGTCGCCTGACCAGTGAGGCCGGATTCGCGAAATATCCAGAGCACGTAGACGTTCCGATCGAACGCGCGATCTTCGTGGTCGGGTTGACTCGCACCGGCAGCACCGCGCTGCACCGCTTGCTCGGTGCCGACCCGGCGCATCAGGGCGCCGAGATGTGGCTCGCCGAGACGCCGCAGCCGCGCCCCGAGCGCGACACGTGGTCGGAGAACGAAGATTACGTTCGCTCCGACGCCTTCTACCGTGCTCGCCAGCGTAACGAGGCAGACCTGATGAAGGTTCATTTCATGGGGGCGGAGGAGGTCGAGGAATGCTGGCGGCTGCTGCAGCAGACGATGCTCTCGACCGCGTTCGAGACGGTGGCGTACGTGCCGAGTTACACGCAGTGGCTGGCGGAGCAGGATTGGACCGAAACCTATGCGCGGCACAAGAAGAACCTGCAGTTGATCGGGCTGCACGACCAGGACAGACGGTGGGTGCTCAAAAGCCCGAGCCATGTCTTCGCGATCGACGAGATCATGTCGGTCTATCCGGATGCACTGTTCGTTCGGACCTTCCGGGACCCGTTGACATCGATGGCGTCCACCTTCAGCCTCGTAGAGCAGGGCGGACACGACATGTCGAGGGCCTTCGATCGTCCGGCCATCGGGCGCACGCAACTGGAGTTGTGGGCGCGAGGGAATGCGAACTTCAACAATGCCCGTAGCCGTTACAACCCCGATCAGTTCATCGACGTCGACTACAAGGACTTCATCGCCGATGCGGTCGGCACCGTCGAGAAGATCTACGCGCAGTTCGACCTGCCCTTCACTGACGAGGCTCGCGCAGCGGTGGAGGCGTCGCATCAGGCGAGCCTGGCCGAGCACCGCCGTCCGTCGCATCGCTATTCGCTCGAGGAGTTTGGCGTGAGCGCCGCCGACGTCGAAGCGAAGTTCGCGACCACACCCTGAAGCCCTCCGGCCCTGTGCGCCTTTTTGGTAGTGCCGACTACCAAAAAGGCGCACAGGGCGAAGCCCCAACCGAAACAAGGAGATTCACATGAATGCTGTTTGGGAAAAGTTCTGCGCAGATCTGCTCGATGTCGGAAAGGTCCTGGAGGACGAGATCGTCCCTCAGGATCCGCTGACTCAAGCCGAGGGCATCCGCTACCTGAGTCGGTTGCTTCGGTACGGCACGATCAACTGTGTCGAGTACACCGATCCACGGTGGCCGCAGTTCTCGTCGGCTCCGAACCCGAACATGATGACGAAGATCGGTGCCGACAATCCGGACAACGTCTACATGCGCGCCAACATTTCCGGTAAGTACAACTACCGGATCATCGGCACCCGAGGCACCGTCCCGCTGATCACCTTCGGCTCGCGCGTCAATCGGTACCACATCGACGGCACCATGCTGCAGACCGGAGATCTGCATATCCACGACCTCGAGGTCGACGAGAACGGCCGTTTCGAGTTCATCGCGAGCGTCGACAAGCCCGCTGAGGGCGCTTGGCTGCCTTTGGCGCCCGACAGCAACCTCATCTCCGTTCGGCAAACTCACCAGGATCGGCGCAACGAGGTCATCGGTGATCTGACCATCGAATGCCTGAACCCGGACGGCGAGTTCGTCCCGCTGAGTCCGGAAGAGATCGGCGAACGCCTCACCAAGTCCGTCGGGATCGTGAAGGGGATGGCGGAGACCTTCCTGGAGTGGTCGCGCAAATTCCAGCCGCACACCAACGAGATCTTCGACTGGGGACAGGACTACTTCCAGGACGCCGGCGGCGATCCGACGATTTTCTACTTCCACGGTTACTGGAAGCTCGCCGAGGACGAGGCGTGGGTCATCGAGACCGAGGTTCCGAACTGCGAGTACTTCAACTTCGTGCTGCAGAACTTCTGGGTCGAGTCTCTCGACTACAACCGCACGAACATCTACATCAACAATCACACCGCGAAGCTCAACGACGACGGCACCATGACAATCGTCGTGGCGGCGAAGGATCCGGGTTACGGCAACTGGATCGACACCGATTCGCATGCCGAGGGGACATGGGCGCTGCGCTGGATCAAGGCGGACTCGCACCCGATCCCGACGTCGAAGGTAGTCAAGATCTGACCCGCTGCTGGAGATTGGGAACGTATGTACACCAGGAAGATTAGGTTCGGCCCTCGCTTTGTCGCGCTCGGGCTTGCCGGTGCATTGATGTTGGCCGGCTGCGCGTCGAGCAGTGGGGACAACTCGGGATCGGCTTCACCGAGCAGTAGTGGCGCAGCTGGTTTTGTGGGCGCCCCAGATGTGGGGGAGCGGATCGACGGCGGTGTTCTCACCTTCGGGTCCTATTCGTTCCCTTCCTCGTTGGACCCCACGAGAACGCAAGCCGCCGGTTCGACCGGCGGAACCGAAATGGCCGCGATTTACGACACGCTGGTACGCAGCGACTCCACAAACGGGAGCTTCGTGCCACAACTCGCGAAGACACTGTCGAACAACAGCGACTTCACTTCGTACACCGTCACTTTGGCTGATGGCCTCACCTTCAGCGACGGAAGCCCGCTCGACGCGGAAGCGGTGAAGTGGAGTATCGATCGATTCGTGGCAGGCAAAGGTGATGTATCGCAGACCTGGCTCAACATCGTGGATCGGATCGAGACGCCCGACGCCACCACAGTCGAATTCGTGCTCGAGCGGCCCTGGCGTCAATTCCCGGCGCTGTTGTCGCTCGGCCCCGGAATGATCGTTGCGCGAAGTTCAGGGGGAAAGGCAGGTTCGGTTTCAGGAACCGGGGAGGGAGCGTTCACACCGATCGGGGCGGGTCCGTTCACCTTGGCCAAGTTCGCCCCGCACGAAGAACTGGTACTCGCCGCACGCACGGATTATCAGGGCGGTAAACCGCCACTGGACACAGTGCGGTTTGTTCCCACGTCGGGTGCGCACTCTCAGTACGAATCGTTGAAGAGCGGCCAGATCGACATGACGTACATCCTCCGCGACGAGGCCGTGATCGAACAAGCTCTCGACGACGGATACTCGGGTTACCTCAGTCCGACCGGACAGAACGGGATCGGCACGATCAACAATCGCGAGGGCAAGCCCGGGGCCGATGTACGCGTCCGTCAGGCGATCGCCTACGGGGTGGATCCGGAGGCGGTCAATACTCGTGCGAACAACGGATTGGGCACCGCCAGTTCCGATCTGGTCCCGCAGACGTCACGTTGGTTCAACAACACAGCAGGCATTCCGTTCGATCAGGTGAAGGCAAAGGCGCTGCTCGATCAAGCGAAGTCCGACGGGTACGACGGGAAACTCCGCTACCTCACCACCCCGGAGCCCAGCCAACAGGCGACGGCACTGACGGTTCAGGCGTCGCTGAACGCGATCGGTTTCGACGTCACCATCGACTACGCGACCGATGTGACCGATCTGGTTCGACGGGTATACAAGGACCACGATTTCGACATGACCAGAGGTGGCGCTCCGGTCGGAGAAGAAGCGCCGTACCTCAACTTGTACAACAGTATGGCCAGTGATTCGAAGAACAACCCGTCCGGCTTCGCGGACCCGGAGATGGACGCGATGATCACAGCTGTGCAGACGGCATCGACGGACGATGCTGTCCGTGAGGCGATCAGCAAGGTGCAGGAGTACGCCAACGCGACTGTGCCTTACGTGATCTGGGGGCCGGCGTCGGTGTTGACCGCATGGGACGGCAATGTTCACGGCGTCGTACGCAACATCACCGACATCATGTTCTTGGGCGGCGCTTGGATCTCGCCCAACGGCGAAACGGTGGAACGATGAAGTGGTCCTTGGCGGGTGCGATGATCGACGCCCTGGAACTGTGCGAGTTGGCGCAGGTCGCCGAAGAGGTGGGGTTCGACGGAATCGCGATGCCGGATTCCGTGTTCTATCCCGAGCAGGTGTCGGCGCCGTACCCGTACACTGCTGACGGGAAGCGGATGTGGGCGCCCGAGACGCCGATGCCTGATCCGTTCATTGCCATGGCGGCGATGGCGGCCATCACATCGCGAATTCAGTTCTACACCAACGTGTTCAAACTTCCACTGCGCGATCCGCTGTTGACAGCCAAGCAGGTCGCGACCATGGCCGTGATGTCGAGGAACCGCGTCGCCCTCGGCGTCGGTTTGTCCTGGATTCCCGAGGAATTCACCTTCACCGGTACCGAGATGCGCACCCGCGGTGCGCGTACCGACGAAGCCATCGAGATCATCAAGGCGGTGTGTGCGGGACGTGGGCCGGAATGGGTCGAATACCACGGCAAGCACTACGATTTCGACGCTCTGATGATCAGTCCGGCTCCGGAGATTCCGGTTCTGATCTACATCGGTGGGCACAGCGAACCGGGGTTGCGTCGTGCAGCCAGGCTGGCTGACGGTTGGATGTCGGTGAACGCGACCAATGCCGAATTGGCCTCCGCCATCGATCGCCTCACGGAATTGCGGGTCGAGTACGGTCGTGCCGATGTTCCTTTCGGCGTCAACGTCTCGCCGACGGATGTTCGTGATCTGGACGGATATCGCGAACTCGAGACTCTCGGAGTCACGGAAATCAGAGTGTTGCCCTGGTATCGCTACGGAGTTGACGCCGGTGATCGTCAGGGGCGACTCGACTCCATTCGACGGTTTGCCGAGGAGGTCATCACTCAGTACTGATCGATCAGCGTCTGCATCGCCCGGCCGTAGAGTTTTGCCAACTCGTCGCGATCTGCGGACTGGGGGATGCTCTCGTCGCTGAGGACGCTCAACAGGCCGGACACCTGGGCGGAGACCAGGAGTGCGCGGGTGTACGCGTCTTCACCGTCGAGGCGAGCGGCGAGATTGGTGGCAAACGTGCCTGTCATCTCGCGCAGTCGCTCCCGGATGCGTGGACTGTCCGACGCTCGCATGAGCGCTGTGTACACCGACAGCATCCGGGCGTCGGCCTTGCCCAGGACGAAGGCTGCGATCCGCTCACCGAGGGTGTCGAGTGGGCCGTCGAACTGACCTTCGAAGTAGTCCGCAACCGGAGTGGTTTCCAGGAACAGCGCTTCCTTCGACCCGAAATGCCGGATGACCAGGGCCGGATCGATTCCGGCAACTTTGGCGATGGCGCGAACTGACGTGCCGCCGAACCCGTGCTCACCGAATAGTTGGAACGCTGCGGCGCGAATCGCCTCGGACGTCGAGGGCTGTTCCTGCTCTGGTGTGTACCTCGTGGATGTCACGACATCGACCTCTGTGCTCGCTCGCCGACCTCGTTGTCAACGGCGTTGACTCTAACGTGTCAACAGTGTTGACTGTTGAGTCTGTCAACGGTGTTGACAGCTAGATGCGGTTAGTGAAGAGAGTGTGAAATATGACAGATACCGATGTCCGCGTTCCCAGTGAAGAGGTTGTCGATCCGCCGACCAACTGGAAGATGGTGGGCAGTGGACTCGCGTTTCCGCTGTTCTTCGTCATCATGTTCTGCCTGTGTTACGTCAGCGCGTTCCACTCGCCGTTGCCGAACCAGGCACCGATCGTGGTGGTTGGTCCAGCATCTGTGACGGCGTCGTTGATCGAGGGAATCGAAGCCACGTCTGGCGACAAATTCGACTTCGTCGCCACAGAGAACTCGGCTGACGCGATCTCGCGCATCGACAACCGTGACGCTATCGGCGCCGTCGAGATCGGTGACACCGTGACCGCCCATATCGCCACCGGTGCGGGTGCCTCGACGGTTTCCGTGGTGAGCAGCTTGGCGCATTCCGTCGCGGAGCAGACGGGGCAGCAGGTCACGGTGATCGACTCGGCGCCCGTCACGGCGCGCGACTCCTCTACCGTCGGGCTCTTCTACTTCCTGATCGTCTGCACCCTCGGTGGCTACCTGACCATCACGGTGCTCAGTCAGGTTGCGCCGAGAATGCGGCTGCGAGAGCAGTATTCGATCCTGGCCGGTGCGGCGATACTCACCCCGCTCATAGCCTTCGGCATCACCAGCATCTTCATGCACGCCTTCGGGGCGTCGGTCGGTCAGATCCTGCAATTGCTGGGGATCTCGATGCTCTACACGTTCACCGTCGGTGCGGTGAGCATCCTGCTCAATCGACTGCTCGGCCAAGCCGCGATCTTCGCGGTGCTGACGGTGCTCGTTTTCATCAACTTCCCGAGTTCGGGTGGTGCGATCCCGGTGTCGTTCCTGCCCGGATTCTGGCAGCACATCCATTCGTTCTGGCTCGGATCAGCGGCCATGGAGCCCATCCGCTCCGTCATCTACTTCGATGGGAACGGCGCCGGACCGCACCTGCTCGTTCTGGGGATCTGGCTGGTCGCGGCACTCGGCCTGACCGGACTGCTTGCCTCTCGGCAGTCGAAAAAGACGGCAGCGCAATAAATGTGGTGGGGCCGGCGATTGCCGACCCCACCCGAACTGTCTACTTCAGCCGTACGGCGTCCGTGCCCGGTCCGTCGAGCATCGCGGACCCCAGCAGGATGTCCGGAATGCCGAACCCGTCGATCAGTGTCTCGACGTGGGGGCGCAGGGTGCGGCAACGCTCGTTGATCCCGCGCGTCACGGCCTTCGAACGCTCCACCGACAGATGCCGGTGCTCCATGAACCAGGCCTTGTCCTCTTCGATCACGGACAGTGCGTAGAGATCGCACACCTCGCCGAAGAGTTCCTTTGCGGTCTCGTCCTCACACGAGTCGATGCCGGCGACGAATGCTTCCAGGATGACACGCTCGATGTGCGCCTGAGCGGCTTTGAGTACGTGGTCCTGCACGAAGTTGAACGCGTCGAACGGGTTCTCCTCGCGTTTCTGCGCTGCCTGCAATCGCCTTGCCGCAGTGGCGAGTAGGTACTCCTCGCGGTCCTCGAACATCTTCATCTGGGTGCCGCGGTTGAAGAGGCTGCCGTCCTCTTCGTTGTCCTGGCGAGTGTCGACGATCGTCTGCAGGATCTGCTGCGCTGCCGTGCGCTTCTTGACCACGTCGGAGACCGTCGTTGCCGCGAAGCGCATCCAGTCGACCGGGCTCATGCCGCGGACTTCGTCGGCGTACGAGGTGAGGAGTTCTTTTGCGACCAACTGCGTCAGAACGTGGTTGTCACCCTCGAACGTGGTGAAGACGTCAGTGTCAGCCTTGAGCGCGGTGAGGCGGTTCTCGGCGAGATAGCCTGCGCCACCACAGGCTTCGCGTGCTTCCTGGATTGCCCGAGTGGCATGCCACGTGTTGGCGGCCTTGAGTCCGGCGGCACGACCCTCGAGTTCGCGCTGCTCCTGCGGGTCCGGGTCGTCGCTGCTCTGAATGTCGTGCATCGCGGCGACCAGTTCGTTCTGTGCGAACTGCAGAGCGTACGAGCGGGCGATCAACGGCAGCAGACGCTTCTGATGGACGAGGTAGTCCATGATCAGGACCTCGTCGTCACTCTTCGGAGCACTGAACTGCCTGCGCTGCAGGGCATATCGACCGGCAATGGCCAATCCCACGCGGGCGGCCGCTGCCGCCGAACCACCGACGGTGACACGTCCACGAACCAATGTGCCGACCATCGTGAAGAACCGACGGTTCGGGTTCTCGATCGCCGAGCTGTACGTGCCGTCCTCGGCGACGTCGGCGTAACGGTTGAGCAGGTTCTCCCGCGGGATGCGGACCTGGTCGAAGACGATGCGGCCGTTGTCGACTCCGGGCAGTCCACCCTTGAGCCCGCAGTCGGACGTCGTCACTCCGGGGAGGTCGTTGCCGGCGTCGTCACGAATCGGCACGACAAAGCAGTGGACGCCCTGGCTTTCGCCTCCGGTGATCAGCTGTGCGAACACTGCCGCGACAGTGGCGTGCTGGGCAGCGCCGCCGATGTAGTCCTTGCGAGAAGACGGGGTGGGGGAGTTGACGACGAACTCGCCCGTCTCGACGTCGTAGGTTGCCGTGGTTTCGAGTTCCTGGACGTCGCTGCCGTGACCGGTCTCGGTCATCGCAAAGCAACCGAGCAGGTCCAGGTCGATCAGCGGCTTGACGTACGCCTGGTGGTGACGCTCGGTGCCGAGGTTTTCGATGGCGCCGCCGAACAGTCCCCACTGCACGCCGGCCTTGACCATCAGTGAGAGGTCGGACATCGCGAGCATCTCGATGCTGGTGACGGCGCCACCCGCGTCGCCCGTTCCGCCGTGAGAGACCGCGAAACCGTTTGCGGCGTAGCCGAGATCGGCGAGGACCCGCATCTGTTCGAGAGCCTTGGAGCGCGCAATGGCGGTGTTGGGTGTGTAGTGCGGAGCAAAACGTTCGTCGTTCAATTCGCCGCGAACGCGCTCACGCACCTCCCGCCAGCGTCCGTCGAGTGTTGTCCTGAGGTGGTCCGCTGTGGTGGCCATGGAACCGACGATAGCGCGTAGCGCACCGCGGGCAACCCGGTTCGATCCCAACCTCACATTCAGCAGGAGCCCGCGGCACCCGCTTCGATTCCTTGGCGGAAGAGTTCCTTCTCGCTCTCGGACATAGCCTGGTACGAAGGGTCGTTCTCGACGATCTTCAGGAAGTCGGCGCCCGCTGTCTGTGTCGACGTGTCGCCGCTCTGAACACGCTGCTGAACGTAGACGGACACTGCCGAACACCCGCCGAGAAACGCCGGGTCGGTGCTCGTTGTCGCGGTGGTTCGAGCCGAGTCTGTGGCGCTCGGCGGCGACGAAACTGTCGCCTTGTCGTCGTTCGAAGCGTCCGAACCACACGATGTGAGAAGAATCGCAGCCGAGACCATCAGCGTCGTCAACAGTCGCTTCATGCTCGGAATCGTCTCACGTGGGGCCCGGTTCGACCGGAAAACTCGCCTCGAGCACCGAAGTCCTACACCCTGTCGTTGTCAGATTCGACAGAACTGGGACACTGGAAGCCGTGACTGTGTCTTCCGGTGATCCCGACGTGCATGCAACGAACTCCGCTCGGCTCTTCGAACGTGCCGGCAACGTGATTCCGGGTGGCGTCAACTCGCCCGTCCGCGCGTTCGGTTCGGTCGGCGGAACACCGCGATTCATTCGCGAAGCATCCGGCTACACCCTCACCGACGTCGACGGAAACAACTACGTCGACCTGGTGTCGTCCTGGGGTCCGATGATTCTCGGGCACGCTCACCCGGCAGTCGTCGAAGCCGTTCGCGAAGCAGCCCTCGGAGGTCTCTCCTTCGGTGCGCCGACCGAAGGCGAAGTTGCTCTCGCCGAGGAAATCGTCGCCCGCGTCGCGCCCGTGGAAAAGGTTCGTCTGGTCAACTCCGGAACCGAAGCCACGATGAGCGCAGTCCGCCTCGCCCGCGGATTCACCG
Organism: Rhodococcus sp. 66b; assembly: GCF_002076325.1. Lineage (NCBI taxonomy): Bacteria > Bacillati > Actinomycetota > Actinomycetes > Mycobacteriales > Nocardiaceae > Rhodococcus > Rhodococcus sp. 66b. The sequence continues at coordinate 195,503 of NZ_MUZB01000007.1, read as the reverse complement.
GCCGCACCAAGATCATCAAGTTCTCCGGTTGCTACCACGGCCACGTCGATGCCCTTCTCGCCGACGCCGGATCGGGCCTCGCGACGTTCGGGCTGCCGACCTCGCCCGGCGTGACCGGCGCTCAAGCCGAAGACACCATCGTCGTCCGCTACAACGATCTCGACGCAGTCGCCGCGGCGTTCGCCGCCAACCCCGGCGCCATCGCGTGCGTCATCACCGAAGCTGCCGCCGGAAACATGGGCGCCGTCGCACCGCTTCCCGGTTTCAACGAGGGTCTGCGTCGTCTCACCCGTGAGCACGGCGCACTCCTGATCATGGACGAGGTGATGACGGGATTCCGCGTCAGCGCCTCGGGTTGGTACGGCATCGACAACGTCGCAGGCGACCTCTACACCTTCGGCAAGGTCATGAGCGGCGGCCTGCCTGCCGCAGCATTCGGCGGCCGCGGCGACATCATGGGTCACCTCGCGCCGGACGGTCCCGTCTACCAGGCCGGCACCCTCTCGGGTAACCCCGTGGCCGTCGCCGCCGGACTCGCGAGTCTGCGCGCCGCCGACGCCGAGGTGTACGCCAAGCTCGGCCGGAACGCGACCGCCCTCGGCGACCTCATGACCCAAGCCCTCACCGCCGAAGGCGTCGAACACCGTGTGCAGTACGCCGGAACCTTGGTGAGCGTGTTCTTCACCGAGAACACGGTGACCAACTACGACGAAGCCAAAGCCGCGCAGACCTGGCGATTCCCCGCCTTCTTCCACGCGTTGCTCTCCCGCGGCGTGTACCCGCCGCCGAGCGCGTTCGAAGCGTGGTTCGTCTCCGCTGCACTCGACGATCGAGCATTCTCGATCATCGCCGACGCCATGCCGCACGCCGCCAAGGCCGCAGCTGCTGCCGTCAAGCCCTGACACGTTCAAGCTCGAGCAACAACCGCACGCTTCCGACATCCATCTTCTTCAGCGAGGACCCTCGACTGTGACCGACGCCGATCACCCCGACCACACGTCCACCCGCACCATCGTCCACGTCCTTCGCCACGGCGAAGTTCACAACCCGCGCGGGATCCTCTACGGACGGCTCCCGGGCTTCCGGTTGTCGGTGGCGGGCGAAGCCCAGGCTCGTGCGGTCGCGTCGGTGCTCGCCGATCACGACATCACCCACGTGGTCGCGTCGCCGCTGCAGCGCGCACAAGAGACCGCGACGCCGATCGCCGAGGCACACAAGCTCGACATCGTCACCGACGAAAACCTCATCGAGGCAGGCAACGAGTTCGAGGGTCTCAAGGTTGCCGTCGGGGACGGTGCGCTCTCACGTCCGCGTCACTGGTGGAAATTGCGTGACCCGTTCACCCCGTCCTGGGGCGAGCCCTACCTGCAGATCGCTCATCGCATGCTCGCAGCCGTCAACGCCGCACGCGTCGCGGCAGTCGGACACGAAGCCGTCGTCGTCAGCCATCAGCTTCCGGTCTGGACACTGCGTCGATTCCTGCAGGGCGAGCGTCTCTGGCACGATCCCCGTCACCGTCAGTGTGGACTGGCCTCGTTGACCTCACTGGTCTACGAAGGCGACACCCTGGTCGACATCGTCTACTCCGAACCTGCCGGTGCCTCCGACCCGAGAGTGACAGGAGCATGATTTCGCGCCGCATCGCCGCAGCATTCGCAGCCGCTGCGTCGGCGATGCTTCTTCTCTCGTCCTGCGCGACCGGCGACGACGCCGTCGCACAGGGCGGAACTTTCGACTTCGTCTCACCGGGCGGGCAGACCAAGATCTTCTACGATCCACCGTCCGACCGAGGCACCATCGGCAAGCTCTCCGGGCCCGATCTGATGAACGAAGGTCAGAAGGTCGGCGTCGACGACTTCGAGGGCAAGGTCGTCGTCCTCAACGTCTGGGGTCAGTGGTGCGGGCCGTGCCGCGCCGAAGCCGACGACCTGGAACAGGTCTACGAGCAGACCAAGGATTCGGGCGTGCAGTTCCTCGGCATCAACGTCCGCGACGACACCAAGAACAAAGCGCAGGACTTCGTGGTCGACAACAAGGTCTCGTACCCGTCGATCTACGACCCGTCGATGCGTTCGCTGATCGCCCTCGGTGACGGCTACCCCACGTCGGTCATTCCGACGACGATCGTCCTGGACCGCCAGCATCGCGTTGCCGCGGTGTTCCTCCAAGAACTTCTCGCCGAGGATTTGCTGCCCGTCGTCCAGCGAGTAGCTCAGGAAGACGCGCAGTAAAGATGACAACCACGACCACCACGCTGCTGGCCGGCAGCGACACACTGAGTGCCGGTGTGGGCGAAGCGTTTCAGAACGCGGCGTCGTCCGGTCCGCTTCTGCTGGCCCTCGGCGCCTGTGTGCTCGCCGGTCTGGTGTCGTTCGCTTCACCGTGCGTCGTGCCGCTCGTTCCCGGCTACCTGTCCTACCTGGCCGGCGTCGTCGGCGCCGACGCCCCCGCGATCACCGCGGACGAGGCGAGGACCCGGACGATCACCCGGAGCAGCCGCCTGAGGGTGGCCGGTGCGGCCGGACTGTTCGTCGCCGGCTTCACCGTCGTCTTCGTTCTCGCGACCGCGTCGGTGTTCGGCGTGATCTCGACTCTGCTCGTCAACCGCGAGGTCCTGATGCGCGTGGGCGGTGTGGTCACGATCGCGATGGGTCTGGTGTTCATCGGACTGATCCCGGCGCTGCAGAAAGACGTCCGTTTCGAACCGCGTCGTGTGTCGTCGCTGGTGGGGGCGCCGCTGCTCGGGGGAGTGTTCGCGCTGGGGTGGACGCCATGCCTCGGGCCGACATTGGCAGGCGTGATGTCCGTAGCCGCGGGAACCGACGGGATGACCGCCGCGCGCGGTGTCACCTTGATCGTCGCGTACTGCATCGGACTCGGCCTGCCGTTCATCATCTTGGCGCTGGGGTCGGCGCGTGCGCTGACCGGCGTCGGCTGGTTGCGTCGTAATGCACGCACCATTCAAATTTTCGGCGGAATCATGTTGGTGGCAGTGGGAATCGCCCTCGTCACAGGCGCGTGGGACCAGTTCGTCGGCTGGGTTCGCGACGCATTTATCTCGGAGGTGACGCTGCCGATATGACAGCTGACGACAATAACGACAACCCGACACCCGTGCTGCCGAAGCAGTCGGTGATCGGTCGAGTCGTTGCACTCGGGCGCAACACCTGGCGCGGCCTGACCTCGATGCGGACCGCGCTGGTTCTGCTGTTCCTCCTCGCACTCGCGGCGATCCCCGGCGCCCTGCTGCCACAACGAACCCTCAACGAGGGCAAGGTCGCCGACTACATCGCCGCGCGTCCGACGCTCGGTCCGTGGATGGACCGCCTCGAACTGTTCGACGTGTTCAGCAGCTTCTGGTTCACCGCGATCTACGCTTTGCTCTTCATCTCGCTGGTCGGCTGCATCCTGCCGCGTTGCGTGGAGCACGCGAAGGCGCTGCGCACCCGTCCGGTGAATGCGCCGCGCAATCTTGCTCGCCTGCCGCACCACACCAAGAGCGTCGTCGACGGCGAGACTCCCGACGAACTTGCTGCCCGGGTGTCGAAAGAACTGCGTGGGTGGCGCGTCGAAACGCGTCGCGGCGATACGAAATCACGACGCGAAGGCGAGATCACCATCTCGGCGGAGAAGGGATACCTCCGCGAATTCGGCAACCTCGTGTTCCACCTGTCGCTGGTCGGATTGTTGATCGCGATCGCCGCGGGCAAGTTGTTCGGCTACGAGGGCAACCGCATCGTCATCGCTAACGACGGCCCCGGATTCTGCACGACTTCGCCGGCAGTGTTCGATTCCTTCGTCGCCGGTCTGAGCCTCGACGGCACCGGCATGACTCCGCTGTGTGTCCGTGTGAAGAATTTCCAGGCCGACTACCTCGAGACCGGTCAGGCCGAGATGTTCACCTCGGACATCTCGTACCAGGCAGGCGACGACCTCGAGTCCGATACCTGGCGGGACACGACCATCCAGGTGAACCACCCGCTGCGGATCGCCGGCGATCGTGTGTACCTGCAGGGACACGGATACGCGCCGACATTCACCGTCACGTTCCCGAACGGTGAGACCCGCACCGAGACGCTCCAGTGGCGTCCGGACGACGCCACGACGTTCCTGAGTAGTGGCGCTATGCGTTTCGACCCGCCGGGCGGCATGTATCCCGATACGGACGAGCGCCGGAAGAACCAGATTGCCATCGAAGGATTGTTCGCGCCCACAGCGCTGTTCCACGGCAACCTGCTGTCGTCGAGTTACCCGGCGATGAACGATCCGGCAGTCGCCATCGACATCTACAAAGGTGATACCGGACTCGATACCGGTAACCCGCAATCGCTGTTCGAGCTCAACACCGAACTGATCAATCAGGGCCGGCTGGTCAAGCAGGACCGAGTCAATCTGTTCCCGGGTGAGAGCGCGACGCTTGCCGACGGAACTCAGGTGCGATTCGATGGTGCCGTCGACTTCGTCAACCTGCAGGTCTCCCACGATCCCGCTCAGGTGTGGGTACTGGTTTCAGCGTTGACGATGATGGCGGGGCTACTCGTCTCGCTCGTGATCAAGCGTCGCCGCGTCTGGGCACGTATCTATCCAGATGACGAACGACGTACTGTAGTAGAACTTGGTGGGCTTGCCCGCACCGACCACGCAGGCTGGGGCGACGAGTTCGACCGCCTCGCCGACCGCTTGCTGAAAAGCAATCCGACCACCGCGGTGAACCAACCGCACGCGCAGGAGAACGCCCGATGACAACCAACGAGACACTCGCGCAGTACAGCGACTGGGCCTTCAAGTCCGCCTTCACCGTGCTTGTGCTGGCGTTTGTGCTGCTCATCGTGCAGTACGCGTCGGCCAGAGCCAAGGCGGTTCAGGACAAGGAACTGGTCTCTGCCGGTGGAGTCGACGCGTCCGTGCCTGGCCGGGTCGCGGAGACTCCGACCAAGTCGCTCTCGGAGCGATTCGGCGGAATGGGCCGAGCTGTCTTGGTTGTCGGAACAGTACTGATCTTCGCGTCGATCGTGCTCCGCGGATTTGCGACGGAACGATTCCCACTCGGCAACATGTACGAATTCGTGGCGATGGCGTGTGCGGCGTCGTTGCTGGTCGGGCACGTCCTGCTGATCAAGCCGGCGTACCGTCCGATGTGGGTCTTCCTGCTGGTACCGGTTCTGATCTTGATGTTCCTCGCCGGCACGGTTCTCTACGCCGACGCGGCTCCCGTGGTTCCGGCGCTGCGCTCGTACTGGCTGCCGATTCACGTGACGATCGTCAGCGTCGGCTCCGGCATCTTCATGATCGGCGGTATCGCCAGCCTCCTGTTCCTGTTGCGACTGAAGTTCCCGCCCGGTGACGAAGGCACGAGCATCGGCGGCCGGATCGCGGAGCGACTGCCGGACGCCCAGACGCTCGACCGCTTGGCATACAAGAGCACGATCATCGCATTTCCGCTGTTCGGCGCAGGTGTGATCCTCGGTGCGATCTGGGCGGAAGCTGCATGGGGACGCTTCTGGGGTTGGGACCCCAAAGAGACGATGTCCTTCATCGCCTGGGTGATCTACGCGGCCTACCTGCATGCGAGGGCAACGTCTGGTTGGCGGGAGACGAAGGCTGCCTGGATCAACATCGCCGGATTCGTTGCGATGCTGTTCAATCTCTTCATCATCAACATGGTCGTGTCCGGCTTGCACTCCTACGCGGGACTCAACTGATCCTCTCGAGGTACCGTGGGTGGCTGCCGACCGGTCTGTAGGTATTACCGGTGGGTAAGTCAGGGGCGGCGCCAGCTACGATGCAGCTTGGTGAACTACTAGCTGTCTGGTAGCTGCGGGATCGACGAGGGGGAACTGCGAGATGGCCGACAAGATCGAAGACGCCGGAGCAGGATTGTGGGAGCCGGTGCGTCCTGCCGAGCCGACGCGGCGCGAGCTGCGCACATCCGCGCCCGAGCCGTCATCCGACTCGGTTCCCAGTGATGTTCGCAGTCTCTTCGTGGCCCCGGTCGACTCCGGCCCGCTCCAGCAAGTCGCCGGCCAGGCGCCCAGTGCACCCGCCGCTCCGCCGCCGACGACGACCCCAGCGGCGCCGGTACCAGGTCCCAAGACGCCGGTCATCCAGTATCCGGCAGCACAGCCCGGCCCGATCAACGGCCAGTTCTCGACCTCGCCCGCGATGCCGATGCAGACCTACGAACCTACGAATCGTGCAGGGTCGGTTCCGGATTCGCGAACTGGAGCTCCGCAGCCTGCCCAGAATTCGCAGCCTGTCCAGAATCCGCTGCCTGTCCAGAATCCGCAGCCTGTCCAGAATTCGCAGCCCAGTCCGACCGCGCATGGATCCGCGAGACCGCTCCAGCACCCGCAGGCGCCTTTTGCGCCCGGCGTGCATCCGCCCAATCCCGTGATTCGGCAGTTCGGGCACCCCGGCGCTGCGCCGGTGCAGAACGGCCACGCCCTGCAAAATGGTCAGGCCGTGCCGAATGGGTTGGCCATGCCGATGGCCCCGCCGACAGCGCCACCTACTCGCGCTCCGATGCCGCAGACCGGATTCAACTCGGCTCCGGACAGTCGCTTCGAGTCGGCTCTCCCGATGACTGCGCAAGATCTCTCGGCTGCGCTCCTCGTCAAGCGGCCTGTCCGGCCTGCCCCGGTGGGTGGCTGGCGTAAGGCGCTGTACACGTTGTCCGGCCGATCGGTGAACCTCGGAAACGGTGCAAAGGAGCAGCACCTCGTCGAGTTGACGCGCCAGATCAACCAGCCGCTGCAGGGCTGCTACAAGGTTGCAGTGCTCAGTCTCAAAGGCGGCGTCGGAAAGACCACGACCACTGCGACACTGGGGTCGATGTTCGGCTCGATCCGCGGCGATCGCGTCGTCGCTGTCGATGCAAACCCCGACCGGGGAACGCTGAGCCAGAAGATCCCGCTCGAAACTCCGGCAACAGTGCGAAACCTGCTGCGCGACGAGAACAGCATCGAGAAGTACAGCGACGTCCGTGGCTACACATCGCAGAATCGCCACCGGCTCGAAGTGCTTGCCTCCGACAGCGATCCAGCAGTTTCAGAGGCCTTCAGCGGTGGGGACTACACGCGCACGGTCGACATGCTCGAGAAGTTCTACAGCATAGTTCTGACCGACTGCGGCACCGGATTGATGCACTCGGCGATGCAGGCCATTCTCGAAGGTGCAGATTCGTTGATCGTCGTCAGTTCCGGATCTGTCGACGGTGCACGTAGCGCCTCCGCGACACTTGATTGGCTCGACGCTCACGGTTACAGCAGGCTGGTCGCCACGTCCGTAGCCGTCATCAACGCGGTACGGCCTCGCTCGGGCAAGGTTGATCTGCCCCGGGTCGTCGAGCATTTCGAGCAGCGCTGTCGAGCGGTGAGACTGATTCCGTTCGATCCGCATTTGGAAGAGGGCGCCGAAATCGATCTGGACCGGCTGCGTCCAGGTACTCGGGAAGCGGTGCTGGAGTTGGCTGCGGTGGTTGCGCAGGACTTTCCGGCCTCCCCGTTCGCGTTGCCGGGGCGGTAATCGGATAGCCGGGTGAGCCCGGACGCTACGTCGACGTGTCAGTCGGCGGTACGTCCGGCCCTTCCGTGCGCTTGCGTCGTGTTTGCTGGTTCACATTCCACAGGAATTCGGGATCGTCGTCCGGCCCGCGTACGCCGCTCACCGGGGTACGCGTCGACGGATCGGGCCCGAACGCCTTCCACATCAGAACGATCAATGTCACCAAACCCACCAACGCCAACAGATACAACACGGCGCACCTCCTCAGGGAACTGAAGTCGAGCCTACTCAGTCTCCGGCCCGCTTCACCAGAAGTGGTGCGGACAAGCGTTTCGGCTCAGTGCGCTAGTGCTGTATCTGTCGGGTACTGCAAGATCTGTCGGGTACTACAAGTACTTCGACGTGAGCGAAAGTTGCTCAGTTGTTGTCCGCTTCGGTGGTCAGCGAGCGCAGAAGCTGCATGACCTCGGTCTCACGGAATCGACGATGTCCTCCTGGTGTGCGAAGCGAGCCCAGTCGTCCTGCGTGTGCCCAGCGGGTCACGGTCTTGGGATCGACATGAAACAATGCCGCTACCTGTCCGGGCGTCATGAGTGCGTCTGCGGCGGTATTGAAGGTTGGTGCGCTCATTGTGAGGTCCTCCATGTTGATGTCGAACGTTTGACGAACAGTGATTCCGAACCGAGCAGTGATTCCGAACTTTGGTTCCGAACCGTTGTGTCGACCAGTTGCCAAAAACCTGCGTCGAGTTTGTTTCGAAGTCCTTCGCTCACATTCGACCGTTTTCTGAGTGGTAGCGCAATGTTTGCACAGATATAGCCGGGTAGTCGATCTTTCAAGGTAAAGTAATGTTTAAGTAAAGGACAAAATGGATATAGCGGGCTCAGTCCCACCCGTATTCGGAATGGGTAACCTGAGAGGGTGAGTCAGTTGTCTGAAAACCCCGAAAATGTTCCTTCTGAGCCGGTCAAGGCCAGTAAACCCTCCGCAAACTCTGGGCAAGCAAAGTCGGCTGCCGGGCCGGTGACCAAGGGTCAACTGGCCCGCGACGTGGTGCTGTACTCGGTCGCTCGGCTGCTGCTTGTCGTCGTGATCGGTGCCGTCATCATCGGTGGCGGAAAGCTCGCCGGCACCGACGTTCCCCTGATCGTCGCGGCACTGTTCGCAGTTCTGATCGCGCTGCCGCTGTCGCTGCTGCTCTTCGCGAAACTGCGCAAGCGTGTCAATGCGGGCATCGCGGCGGTCGACGCCCAGCGTCGGTCCGATCGTGACGATCTTCGCTCCAAGCTGCGCGGAGACGGGCGGTGACCACGGAGTCGCTCGACGTCGACCGTCGGACCTCGCGCCAGTGGGTCGACAACGCGGTGCGGCTGATCGAAGCCGACGCGCAACGCAGCGCGGACACTCACCTACTGCGCTATCCGCTGCCGAGTAACTGGACCGTCCAGCTCTATCTGAAGGACGAGTCGACCCACATCACGGGAAGTCTCAAGCATCGACTCGCACGGTCGCTTTTCCTCTACGCGATCTGCAACGGCTGGGTTACCGAAGAGACCACCGTCATCGAAGCGTCGTCAGGTTCGACGGCTGTCAGCGAGGCGTATTTCGCGAAGTTGCTCGGCCTGGATTTTGTCGCGGTGATGCCCGCGAGCACGAGTCCCGCCAAGATCGCACTGATCGAGGCGCAGGGCGGACGTTGTCATTTCGTGAGCGATCCGTCCTCGATCTACTCGGAATCGCATCGGCTCGCGAGTGAGTTGAACGGTCACTACATGGACCAGTTCACCCACGCCGAGCGCGCGACGGACTGGCGTGGAAACAACAACATCGCCGAATCGATCTTCACTCAGCTCGAGCACGAGGAACATCCGATTCCCGACTGGGTGGTCGTCGGAGCCGGGACGGGCGGAACCGGCGCCACGATCGGCCGCTTTCTTCGCTATCGGAAATTCGACACGGGGCTGTGCGTGGTAGATCCGGAGCACTCCGTGTTCTTCGACGCGTGGCGAGCGAGCGATCCGTCGATCGTCGGTACACGGGGTTCCCGGATCGAGGGCATCGGCCGTCCGCGCGTCGAACCGTCGTTTGTCGGTCAGGTGGTCGACCGAATGATCAAGGTGCCGGACGCAGGCTCGATCGCGGCCGCCCGGCACGCCAGCACAGCCCTGGGGCGCAAAGTAGGTGGCTCGACAGGGACGAACCTGTGGGGAGCTTTTGCGTTGATTGCCGAGATGATGGCAGCCGGGCGCAGCGGCAGCGTCGTCACGCTGCTGTGTGACGGCGGAGAGCGTTACTCGGGGACGTACTACAACGACGAATGGGTGGCGTCGGAAGGGATCGACCTGCTCGGTCCGACGGCAGTGCTGGACGAGTTCGTACGTTCGGGTGCGTGGACGGCCAGTTCCTGAATCGCCGGCGCCGGACCGTGTGACGGGCGGCTCATCGTCACCCGCGGCCAGGCGTCCAGCCCGGACGACTGCTCGTCCGTTCTGATGCGTATCAGGCCGGGAGAGAGCGTGTTCTCGGCCAGACGCACGAACCCGAGTCGCTCGTAGTACGGCGCGTTCCACGGAACGTCGACGAACGTCGTCAGAGTCACGAGATCGTGGTGATGGTCCGCCGCCCATTCGGTGACGGCGTCGATCAGCTGAGCTCCGAGGCCTTTGCGGGCATGATCGGGGTGAACGGAAACTTGTTCGATATGTGCACCGCCGTCCACGATCTCGACGAGCGCGTACGCAACGGGTACGTCGTTTGCGTCGGTCTGAACCCAGATGTGCTCGGCTGCGAGAAAATCGTTCAACTCGTCGAGCGTCGGCGGTGGATCGTCTGCGATGGCGTCCATCCCGATGTCTCGGAACGGTTCGCCCGCGGCGATCTCGATCTGTTGCAGTGCGGGTAGGTCGGTGGATATGGCCGAGCGGATCACAGAAACCGTTTTACCTCGAGAGTGGAGTTTCTCCCAGCGCTACGCCTTCTGTAACGCAAACCTACGCAACCGTAGGTTGTGTATCGTTTGGTCAAGGGGCACTTCTCCAGCGAGGGCGGATCATGGGCAATCCTGAAGTTTCACTCGACAATTACGAGGCTGTGTACGAGTACTACCGCAGTCATCAGCAGAACCGATTTGTGGCGAAGCTCGCTTATGCCGCATTGGCGCTGAAGTACCGCCCGCGAGTGAGGTACGCGCCGGGTGCGGAAGCGGCGCTGAAGACTCTGCTGGAACGAAAGACGCAGTTGGTCGTGGCAGTCAATCATCTGACCGAGAGCGACCAGTTCACGCTCGCGGCGACCGCGTGGCGTACTCCGTTGCGTCGAGTGATCGGACGGACCCGGGTCCTCGCCAAAGACGAACTCTTCGTTGATCCTTCACAGCGCAAGAAGGTCGACATGATGGGCAGCATCCCGGTTTTTCGCAGCAAGAACTACGGCCTCCGTGCAGTTTCGGATGCCGGCCGAGTGATGATGGACGTCGCGGCCGAGCGGCTGGGCAACGGGGATTGTCTGGCGATTTTCCCGGAAGGGACGTGCAACACCGAAGATCCGACGCGGCTGCAGCACGTCAACAGCGGAATCGGCCACATCGTCGCGCGCGCCGAGAAGTTGGGATGCTCACCGGCCCTGGTGTCGATCGGCATCAATTACGGTCCGGTGGCCGGCGACGTCAAGGCTGCGAGTGTCTTTGTCGGAATGCCGGTGACCGAACTTCCGGACAAGCCGATGGATATCGCCCGAACTGTGCAGGCCGACTTGCAGGTGGCAGTGGACGGGGCCGTCGCCGGGTACTAGGCGCGCCTGTCAATTTTGGTTGACAAATTCCGGTTGTCAACCTAAATTGACAACATGACCGAAGCAACCTCTCTCGCTGCTGCCGCCGGTAGCCCGGATCCCACCGAGGGATTGCGTGCTGTTCGAGCGCTGCGTCGTCTACTCGAAAAACTCGAGGCCATTCAGGTCGCCAATGCGCGCCGCCACGGATGGTCCTGGCAGGCGATCGCGGAAGCTCTCGAGGTCAGCCGTCAAGCCGTCCACAAGAAATACGCGTCCGCGCAGTCGGAATCGATGCTGCGTTCACTGCGCGAGAAGGGCAGGTAATTGCCATGTTCGAAAGGTTCTCCGCACAGGCTCGTGGCGTCGTTGTCGATGCTGTCGCCGGATCCGGTCCGGTCACGCCGATGGAACTTCTGACCGCGCTGCTCACCTCTGATCGGGGCATCGCCACCGAGGTGCTCACCGAGTCCGGTGTCTCCCTCGACGTGATCCACCACGCCGGCGCCGGATCGAACGAAGGTAGCTCGAACAATTTCGACGACGACGCCGAGATACTCAAGTCGATCGGCATCGATCTCGATGCGGTTCGGGAGAGTCTCGAGCAGTCCTTCGGCGAAGGTGTGCTGGACGAGACTCCTGTGCCGGACGGCGTCGACACTTCTCGCAAGAGTCGATTTGGGTTCCCTCGTTCACGATTCGAGAAGGACTCCAAGAAGGTGTTGGAACTCTCGCTTCGTGAAGCGCTCGCGCACAAGGACAATCGAATCGGTGCCGAACACATCCTGCTCGGCATCCTGCGTGTCGCCGACGGGCCTACCCGTCAGGCCCTCGAAACGCAGGTCACGATGTCGGTGATCCGTGAGCGCTTGGAAGCGAAGATGAATCGCGCCGCCTAGATTCGGCACGGCTCCGCATGCACGGGGCGGGATGTGCCAGCATTCAGACATGACATTTCTGGCACGTCTCATCATCAACGGCATAGCCATCTGGCTGGCGTCGGCGTGGGTCACCGGCATCACGATCGCCAACCACGACAACGGCACCTGGGGCACGGTTCTCGTGATCGCGGTGATCGCTTTGATCTTCACGGTGGTCAACGCCTTCATCAAGCCGGTAGTGCAGCTTCTCTCGCTACCGCTGCTCATCCTGACCCTCGGACTGTTCACTCTGGTGATCAACGCCCTGATGCTGATGCTGACGGCGTGGATCTCGTCCGGTACGTCCTACGGCTTGACGGTCGACGGCTTCTGGACGGCAGTCTGGGGCGCGCTGATCATCTCGATCGTGAACTTTCTGCTCAGCGCGTTCGTCCCCGACAATCGTTGAGTACGTCGACGTTCAGGCGAGACTGAGCGCAACTGCGGTCGCGGCACCCCAGACGAGCATGGCGAGTCCGGTGTCGCGCAACGCGGGAATCAGGGCCATACCCTGACCGCCTGAACGCAGTGGGGCGTTGGCTCGGATTGCCAGAGGCAACGCCAACAATCCGAGCAGGGCCCACGGAGTACGCAGGATCAGCAGCAGGGTCGCGACGAACGGGACGGCCAGCAGGATCACGTGCAGCGTGCGGGTCTTCGCGTCGCCGAGCCGGACTGCGAGAGTGATCTTTCCGGACTCGGTGTCGGTCGGGATGTCTCGAAGATTGTTGGCAACGAGCACCGCGCTCGAGAATGAACCGATGGCGATCGCGCCGGCCAGCCCGGCCAGATCCACCCGTTCGGCCTGTACGAATTGAGTTCCCAGCACTGCGATCAGCCCGAAGAAGATGAACACGGCGATCTCGCCGAACCCGCTGTATCCGTACGGCTTCTTGCCGCCGGTGTAGAACCAGGCGCCGATGATGCAGAACACGCCGACCGCAACCAGCCACCAGGCTGTGGTCGCCGCCAGAACGAACCCGGCTACCGCGGCAACGGTGAAGCAGCTGATCGCTGCGGCCTTCACAGCTCCGGGACTGACCAACTTCGATCCGACCAAGCGCAGTGGCCCGACGCGGTCGTCGTCCGTTCCGCGGATTCCGTCGGAGTAGTCGTTCGCGAAATTCACCCCGACGATCAAGGCCAAGGAGACGATCAGTGCCAGGAGCGCCTTCCACCACACTGCGAGGTCCAGGGACGCCGCGGCTCCGGTGCCGACCAGCACGGGCGCAATCGCGTTCGGGAGTGTGCGCGGCCTCGCGCCTTCGATCCATTGAGCAGCTGTTGCCATACAACGATCTTTGCACTGTGCAATACGATCGAACGCGGTGGATCAGCACATGACTCGAGACGTGAGTGAGCGCGCCAGGTACGCGCAGTCGGGCGAAGACCCGGCAGACATTGCCTTGCTCGGACCCATTTCGACCAAAGTGGGCGATCGTCTGGTTCCGTTGCCGGGTCCGCGAGCTCGAACTCTGCTGGTTGCGCTGGCTCGCAATCCGGGTGAGCCACGTACCGCGCAGAGCCTGATCGACGACGTCTGGGGGCTGGAGCCGCCGCGCTCACCGATGAACGCCCTCCACACTCAGGTCTCGCGCCTGCGATCTGCACTTCCGGACGGGTCGCTCGAAGTCACGGCGGCCGGATACCGGCTCACTCTCGCTCGGGAGCGTGTCGACCTGGCCCGGGCAGCGGACGCCGCCCGTCGTCTGCGCGCCGGCGGCGCCGACGCGTCCGAGGCACTCGCCCTCACGACCGCGGCGCTGCGCCTGTGGCGCGGTACCCCCGGGAGCGACGTGGTCGGCGACGTCGCAGATCGTCTGGCGCTCGACGCAGGCCGCGTGTACGACGAACTGGAGTCCGCGCAGATCGACGCGTTGCTCACGTTGGGGGAGTACGCGGCCGCCATTCCACTGGTGCGCGGACGCCATCTGTCGAGCCCGTTCGACGACACAGCGGCCGAAGCGTTGATGCGTGCGCTCGCCGGAGCCGGCCGAGTCAACGAGGCACTCGAAGTATTCGCGGAGTTCCGCAACCACCTCGCCAATCGCCTGGGCGCTGATCCGTCACCCGCACTGGTGGCTCTGAACGCGGAACTTCTCGGGGCACCTGCGGCAACACCGCGAGCTGCGCGGGCGATCGGTCTACGCGCTGCCCCCAACACCTTGCTCGGTCGCGACAGCGACATCGACCAGATCGAATCCTTGCTGGCTCGCTCACGTGTGGTCACCATTCTCGGACCCGGTGGCGCCGGAAAAACCCGTCTCGCACACGAATTGGGCCTGCGCGGATCCGTGAACCAGCCTGGCGTCGCGGTGGTACTCGTGGAGTTGGCGTCGTTGCGCAGCAGTGAAGATGTCATCGCGGCCATCGGCGGCACCCTCGGAATCAGCGAATCCGATCTGGCGCCAGGCAAATTGACCGTCGGCCGGACGCATTCGGCGCGAGAGCGACTCAAAGAGGCGTTGTCCGCCGGTCCGATGTTGCTCATCCTCGACAATTGCGAGCACGTGATCGGCGCGTGTTCGGAGATAGTGGCCGAGATGATCGCGGCCGGTCGTCAGCTGACGGTACTGACCACCAGTCGTTCGCCGCTCATGATCAGTGCCGAGGCGGTGTACCCGTTGCCGCCGTTGGCGATCGACGACGGAACCGGCTCGGCAGTCGAACTCTTCTCGGCGAGAGCACGTGCGGTGCGGCCGTCCGTTCATCTGGACGTCGATGCGGTCGTCAAGCTGTGTACGACGCTCGACGGACTCCCGTTGGCGATCGAGCTCGCGGCTGCCCGGGTGCGCACGATGAGCGTCGACGAGATCGGTTCGAGACTTCGAGATCGGTTTGCGTTGTTGCGCTCCGATGATCCGACGTCTCCGGATCGGCATCGCACCCTGCACGCGGTGATCGACTGGAGCTGGAATCTGTTGGGCAGCGGGGATCAGATTGCGCTGCGTCGATTGTGCCGATTCCCGGCAGGTTTCACGCTTTCCTCGGCGCAGGCCGTTGCCGGGTGGGGCGAGTTGACCGATGTGGCCGGCGCCGTCGAAGCGCTGGTCAATCAGTCACTTCTTTCCGTCAGCGACGGGCAGGGTGAGCTTCGGTACTACATGCTCGAGACGGTCCGTGAATACGGCGAGGAGCGACTCGCCGCGTCCGGAGAGGGGCCGGAAGTCATCCGGCGCCTGGATGACTGGGCAATCGCGATCGCCGAGGACGCCGTCGTGCGTGCACGCACGGATCAGCTGCGCCTGATTGCCGACCTCGACGCCGAGCACGACAACCTTCTCGCGGTTCTTCGCTGGGCCGTGGAGCGCGGCGACGCGGTCACCGTAGCCAATGTCTTTCCCGTCCTCGCGATTCTGTGGGCCGTACGAGGATCGAATTCGGAAGTCTCGAACTGGGCGTCGAAGATCGTCGGGGCGACCGCGGACAACGATCTACGCGATGTAAATGCAGAATTGGTGGGCGCGACGTTCATTCTGGTGGCGATGCATCTGTTTTTCGCGGAGACCGATCGAAACCATGCCCGCGCGCGGGTTCGTCTTCGAAAGCTGTTGCGTGAGCGCGATGATCTCGGTCCGTTGTTCGCATTTCTGATCAAGCTGACCACGAGTGGGATCGCCAACCACAGACTTGCGCGTTTGGTTGCGGAAGGCGTTCGCAGTTCCGACCCCGAGACCCGAATGGCTGCGCTGTCCGCGCGTTCGAATATGCGCGAGAACATCGGGGATCTGCGGGGCGCTTTGCTGGACGGGGAAGCGTTGTTCGACTACGCGACCAATGCCGGTGACGAGTGGGGCCTTGCGATGGCGGCCCAGCATGTCGGGTCGGTCCACAGCCAATCCGCGCGATATGGCGAGGCCATCGAGTTCTACGCGATTGCGGCGGCGTCGATGGAACGCCTCGGTGCACGTGACGAGGCGATGCAGCTCATCTGCTTTCAAGCCGGAGCAATGATCGCATCCGGTGACACCGCCGGCGGGCGAACACTTCTCGATCGGGCACGCCCGGCCTTGGCGCACTCGGGTGGGACCGGTGCCATCGAAACCGATCAACGGCGCGCGGCGCTCATAGCGAGCATCGCCGAGGCGGATCTCGCCGACGGCCGAATCGACGAAGGGTTGGCCAGGTATCGAGAAGCACTGGAGTTGTTGGGCTCTGCGATCGAGAACATCTTCGGTGATCCCTTCGTCGTTCTGCTCGGTGCTGCGGCAGTGTGTGCTCACGTCGTTCACGGCCGACATGAACTCGTGGCAAATCGTGTTCTGCAGATGAAGGATTCGAGTGCTCTCAAGTTCGATCCCAAGGGTTATGCGGACCTGCCGCTCGCGGGTTCCTTGGCGTCGGCGATCGGGTCGTTCGATCTTGTCACGGGCAACATCGATCGAGGGGTCGAACTGATGGCTCTGTCGTTGAAAATGCCGGGGAGACAGGACTTCGTCTCGCTCCACCATGCGCGCCTCTCCGAATTCGCGGTTGGTGTAGTCGGAGCCGACAAGTGGTCTGTGGAAACCGAGAAGGTATCGGGTTACTCACGCAGAGCGGTCCGCGAAGCAGTGTTGGCTGCGCTTCGCGGACCGGTGCTGGATTAGAGCTGGACGATGTTGCGGGACTTATGTCTTGCGCATGTACATCCGCACGGTCAGGGGCGCCATGACGGCAACGATCACCGCGGCGCCGACCAACGACCACACGACGTGGATACCGAAGTGACCGTCGTTGGCCAGCTCGCGAACCGCGGTCACCAAGTGTGAGACCGGATTGACGTTCACGAACTTCTGAAGCCAACTCGGCATGGTGGCAGGATCGACGAACGCATTCGACAGGAACGTCAGCGGGAACAGCACGAGCATCGAAACACCCTGCACCGTAGACGCTTTGTTCATCAGCACGCCCATGAGGGCGAAGATCCAGCTGATGGAGAACGCGCACACCATGACCAGGATCGCGGCAGACAGAATGCCGACCACGCCGCCTGCGGGGCGGTATCCCATCGCGAAACCGACGATGAACGTGATGGTCGTGGCGATGCCGTAGCGCACGACGTCGGCGAGCAATGCGCCGGACAGCGGGGCGATACGAGCGATGGGAAGGGATTTGAAGCGGTCGAACACGCCCTTGTCCATGTCCTCACGAAGCTGAGTGCCCGTGACGATGGAACCGGTGATGACGGTCTGGACGAGGATGCCGGGGATGATCGTCGGCAGATATGCCGTCACGTCACCGGCGATCGCGCCGCCGAAGATGTACGTGAACATCAACGTGAAGATGATCGGCTGGATGACGACGTCGAACAGTTGCTCGGGGTTGTGCTTGATCTTGAGAATTCCGCGGTACGCCATCGTGAACGTGTTCGCGAAGCTCTGCTGCAGGCTGATGCGGCGGGGTGCGGCGTCCGGCTGGGCTATCGGCGACCGGGGTTTGGTGAGGGTGGTTGTCATGCGACGCTCCGATCGGAGTCGTTGTCGGACTGGGCGTCGTTGCGTCCACCGTCTTCGGGCTGGTGCCCGGTAATGGTCAGGAACACTTCGTCCAGGCTGGGTTTCTGTACGTTGATCTCGTCGACGGCAATTCCTTGCTCACGCAGACGGATCAACAGGTCCGCTGTGATCGACGGGTCGCTGAGCGGTGCGGTGATCCGACCGACTTCGGGGGTGACTCCCACCTCGACGCTGAGCGCAGCCGCAATGAGCGAGCGAGCTTCCTCGGTTCGGTCACGGTCGACCAACTTGAGCTGGAGGGAGGAGATCCCTACCGAAGCCTTGAGTTCGTCGGCGGTGCCGTTGGCGATCACGCGACCGCGGTCGATCACCGCGATGCGATCGGCCAACTGATCGGCCTCGTCGAGGTACTGCGTGGTGAGCAACACCGTCGAGCCCTCGGCGACGAGTCGCCGAATGGTCACCCACATCTGGGCGCGGGTGCGCGGATCCAGGCCGGTGGTGGGTTCGTCGAGGAACAGCAGCGGCGGGCGGGCGATCAGGCTGGCCGCCAGATCCAGGCGCCGACGCATACCGCCGGAGAAGTTCTTCAGCGGTTTGGTTGCGGCCTCGACCAGGTCGAACTCCTCGAGGAGTTCGAGGGACTTGGTGCGCGCATCGCGGCGGCTCAGGCCGAGCAACCGGGAGAAGATCACGAGGTTCTCGGTCGCGGTCAGATCCTCGTCGACGGAGGCGTACTGCCCGGTGACGCCGATCAGGGAGCGGACCGCGGTGGGTTCACGGCTGACGTCGTGACCGAAGATGCGCGCCTCACCGCCGTCGGGGCGAAGGAGGGTGGCGAGCATGCGGACAGTGGTGGTCTTGCCGGCGCCGTTCGGCCCGAGGACGCCGAACACCGAGCCGGTGGGGACGGTGAGGCTGACGCCGTCGACCGCGCGGTGCTCGCCGAACTTCTTGACGAGTCCGTCGGCCTCGATGGCAAGAGGCGAAGCTGTGTGGTTCATGGGATGAAGCTTGGCAGATCGATCTTGCATGGACCTTGCGTGGAACTTGCGGTTACTTGCACAGCGCGCGAGGTCGGTGCTCCACAACCGGCGAACAATCCCCAGACGGATCTTGCTTGTCGGTGTGCGGGCGCGGCGGCATCACGCTCGCTGCATGGAGATTCTCACGCGGGCACAGGCTCACCGCGACGGCACCAGCGACGCGCAGTTGCAGCGAGCGGTCAGGCGCGGTGAGCTGCACCGAATCGCAGCGGGGATCTACATGCGCGCCGATCACTTCCGCGAACTCGATGCGAGAGCACGCCACCGCTGCGCTGTCATGGTAGCCGCCGAAAGCTGTGGACCAGGCGCAATCGTGAGCCACGCTTCGGCAGCGGTCATGCACGGATTGGATTGCGGCGGATTGCGATTGGGCACCGTGCACATGACGCGTAACCGGTGCTCGGGTGGGCGGAAGAGTCAAACCTTGCATCTTCATCCGGCAGTGGTCCCAGCCGAGGAGGTCGTGCTGATCGACGGCGTCGCAACCACGTCGCTTGCGCGAATGTTCGTCGACCTCGCACGGACGACGCCGTTCGAGACCGCCGTGGTGATCGGTGATTGCGCCCTGCGACGTGGGATGAGGCGTGAGAACGTCGACGCTTCGCTCGATCATGCGCGCGGACGGCTGGGGATGAGTCGCGCTCGAGTGGCGGCGACGTTCATCGAACCAGGTGCCGAGAGTCCGGGGGAGTCCATCAGCCGGGTACGCATGCGCGACGACGGTTGGCCGATGCCGACGCTGCAGCACGAGATCCGTCACGGTGGCAGGTTCATCGGACGAGTCGACTTCTTCTGGAAAGAGCACGGTGTGGTGGGCGAGTTCGACGGGATGGTCAAGTACCGCGGCGACAATCCGGGTAGGGCGGTAGAGCGCGAGAAACTGCGGGAGGACGCGATCCGGGACGCGGGGTTCGAGGTGTTCCGGTGGGTATGGGCGGATCTTCGCGACTTCGAACGCGTCCGCGAAAGGTTCGAGCGGACTTGCCTCCGCGGAGCCGCGCGCTGATTGTGCAGCCGCGGCGCTGATCAGGCCTGCGGCTGAACAATCGGGCTGCGGCTGCTAGCTGAACCGAGCCACCAGGGCGGCGCGGTCGAGCTTGCCCGGCCCCCGGAGCGGCAGTGCGTCCACGACGAACAGCTCGCGCGGCGCCGCGGTCACGTCGAGTGTCCGCTGAGCATGTGTGCGTAGTTCGTCGAGCGTCGGAGCTTTGCCCTCGGGTACGACCACGGCCACCACCCGCTGCCCCAGCCGCTGGTCCTCGACGCCGATCACCGCGCACTCGCGAACGGCGGGGTGATCGGCCAGCGCGGCCTCGACCACCTGCGGTACGACGGTCAGCCCGCCGGTGGAGATTGCCTCGTCCAACCGGCCGCTGATGCGCAGGACTCCGTCGACCACCGCTCCGGCGTCGTCGGTCCGGAACCAACCGGGTTCGGCGAAAGCGGGGTGGTCGGGAAGCCCGCGGTACCCGGACGCGAGCATCGGTCCGCCCAGCAGTACTCGCCCGTCGTCGATACGAATCTGCGCTCCGGACAACGGGATTCCGTCGTAGACGCAACCGCCGGAGGTTTCACTCATCCCGTAGGTGCGGACGACGGTGATGCCCGCTTCGGTGGCCTGCGCGAGTACCGGCGCGGGAGTCGCAGCGCCGCCGAGCAGAACCGCGTCGAGTGACGCCAGCGCCTCGACCGCGGCGCGATCACCGAGCGCCTTGACCAACTGCGTCGGCACCAAGGAGGTGTAGCGGCGCGGTCCGCTCATCGCGGCGACGGCGCCCGGAAGCGCTGCCGGGTCGAAACCCGCACTGACGTCGACGATCACCGGTTGCGTTCCGGCGAGAACACTGCGCAGCAGAACCTGCATACCGGCGATGTGGTGCGGAGGGAGAACGAGCAACCAGGATCCTGTGCCGCCGAGGCGTTCGTGGGTCGCGTCGCCGCTGGCACGCAGGGCATCAGCACCGAGCATCGCGCCCTTCGGCGTTCCCGTGGTTCCCGACGTGGCGACTACCAGCGAGACGCCGTCGTCGATGGGCTGATCGGGGTGCAGAGCGTCGCTCAGTCGGGCCGTCTCGCGTGCGTCGGCAGCCGGGACGGGGAGTACGGCGTCGTGCTCGCCGCCCAGGATCTGCGCGACGGCAGGTAATACCTCGAAAGCCGCCTCGCCCTGCGGAACCGCGAGTGTGCGAAGAACGTTCACCGGATGTCCGGCCCGGCAAGGGGCCAACCGCCGTCAGCCAGATGGCTTCGCACGCGGTCGACGTCGGTTTCGAGAGGCATCTCGTTGGTGATCTTCGTGATGAGGACCTGGATGTCGGTCTTCTCGATGGGCAGATCGCCGTCCTCGATCAACGCGTCGGCGACGGCGTCGACCTCGGCCTCGGAGAGTCTGCGAGTGAGGAGTGCGAAGAGCGGGATGTAGTCCTGTTCGGGGACGCCATTGGGATAGCCGGCCCGCAACCAGCCGACTATCGACGTGAGGAAGGGCGGAAGAGCCATGACGTCAGCTCACATCTCGAACTTCGTTGTCGGCGTCCACGTCTTCGATAACCGGCCACCCACCTGCGCGCAGTCTTTCGGTGACACGATCGACGTCGTCCTCGGACGGCTCCTCGTTGAGGATCCCCTCGATGATGGCGCGAATCGTGTCGTAGTCGACGTGGCGGTCCGGTACCTCGTGCGCGGACTCGATGGACATCGAAACGACCTGCTCGATCTCCTCGTCGGTCAGACGTCGACGGAGAACCGCGAGCAGGGCGAAATGATCCTTGTCCGGGATGCCCTCGGGGTACCCGGCGCGTAGCCAGTCGAGCACGCTGCGCAATGAATACTTGCTCAAATCCTCGGCCTCATTTTCGTTTCGGTGGTTTCAGTGGTGTGCCGCGACGACCACTCAGAAGACGTGGATTCCGAACGTGCTGGCCAAGAAGTTCTTCATCAACAACAGAATTCCGGCGAAGATCGTGACGAGCACGATCGCAAAACAGAGGTACGCACCCATTTTACCCAGGGTGGTCGGTCCTTCGGTGCCGTCGGGATTCGGCAGGCTCAGCGACTTGAGGCCGAATGCGAAGATCGCCGGCAGTCCCGCTCCGAAGAGCAGTCCTACTGCCACTACCTGCCAGAGCGAATCGAGGGTATCGGTGAGTAGATGCATTCTCTTGCGCCCCTTTCAGGAGTTGCGGGTGGCTTCGGTGGACGGAGTAGGTTCGGCTGCCGGGATCTCGGCAATTGCCGCATCTGAATTCTCGTCCCATTCGGCGGTGACGTTCGCCGCGTCCACGGGTTCCTTACGCGAGCGTATGTACATGAAGATCGCGAAGGCGATGAGCGCGGCGAAGACGACGAGCACGCCGGCGAGTCCGCCGACCAGATGTGCAAGAGCCCAGCAGATAGCTCCGACGACGGCAGCCGACGGCAATGTGATCAGCCAGGCTGCGGCCATCCGGCCGGCGACACCCCAACGGACCTCGGCGCCCTTGCGACCGATACCCGTACCGAGGATCGAGCCGGTGGCGACGTGGGTGGTCGAGAGGGGGAGTCCCAGGTGGCTCGACGTGAGGATGATGGCTGCGGACGACGCTTCGGCTGCCAGACCCTGCGGCGCGGCAATCTCGACAAGACCCTTGCCCAGGGTGCGGATGATGCGCCAACCACCGAGGTAGGTGCCGAGGGCGATCGCGACGGCACAGGTGAACTTCACCCAGAACGGCATCTCGGTCTCGGCGGTGATGGTGCCGTGAGCGACCAGGGCCAAAAAGATGACGCCCATCGTCTTCTGGGCGTCGTTGGTGCCGTGTGCAAGTGAGATCAGGGAGGCGGTGCCGATCTGGCCGAAACGGAAACCGCGCTCGCGCTCGTCTTCCTTGACGGATGCGGTGATGCGGTACACGAGCTTGGTGCCGACGCCCGCGACCAGAGCAGCGACGACCGGCGCGAGGATCGCGGGGACGACGACCTTGGTCAGCACTCCGCCCCACTCGACTCCGCCCATACCGATGGAGGCGATCGCGGCGCCGATCAATCCGCCGAACAGCGCGTGCGAGGAGCTCGACGGCAATCCGAGAAGCCAGGTCGCCAGGTTCCAGATGATTCCGCCGACAAGACCGGCGAACACGATCAGCAGCAGATCCTGCCCACTGACCGCGCCGAGGTTGACGACACCTTTGGCTACCGTCGCGGCGACCTCGACGGACAGGAACGCACCGACCAGGTTCAGGATCGCGGAAAGTGTGACCGCAACTTTGGGCTTGAGTGCACCGGTCGCGATGGAGGTGGCCATTGCGTTACCCGTGTCGTGAAAACCATTCGTGAAATCGAACGCGAGGGCGGTGACAACTACCACCAGGAGGATTACGAGCTCTGCGGTCACAACGTGAATTGTGCGTATCGAACGCGTAAAAGTACAGCGAACGGGATGCGAACAGGGCCTCCGTGGAGTACGTCCCCGCGCGTGGGCTGCGGCGCTGCCGTTCGCGATGTGTTCAGCGCCACGAAATCCGAACCCTGTGTGGGACCTCACTTTTTGGTCTCACTCACCGGGAAGGCACATTCGGACCGTTTTAAACGCTGATTACCTACGGGCACCGAGCGCACCGGAACAGGGGTTTCACCTCTGTATCTCGGTGTCTGTCAGTGAGAAGGAGAGCTCCGACCGTGAAGCCCAACAAGTCCACGAAGCTGATCGTGGCACTCGCAGCGACCGCCGTTCTGGCATCAGCCTGCGCATCGAATCGTGGTGACGATCCCTACGCCGTCGCTGTCGGCGGATCAGGCGTCAGCGCCGATCTTGCGTCGAGCACATCCGACGCGAAGTTCGGCACCCTCGATTCGCCGTGTGGCGAAGGCGATGCCACCGGCGCAACCGATCAAGGCGTCAGCGACACCGAGATCAAGATCGGGTTCGGTGACGACCGCGGGTACGTGAAGTCTCCCGGGCTGAACAAGGAAATGAGCGATGCGGTGAACGCGCTCATCTCGTGGTGCAACGATCAAGGCGGTATCAACGGCCGCAAGGTCGTCGGTACCGACTACGACGCCGCGATGACGCAGGCCAACTCGGTCATGCAGGAAGCGTGCGCGAGTCAGTTCATGATGGTCGGCTACGGCTTCGCGATGGATCAGACCGCGGAGCAGACGCGTGTCGCGTGCAACCTGGTGTCCGTGCCAGGCTTCACCGTCTCGCCGGACGCCGCGAACGGACCCATGACGTTCCAGGGAGTTCCGTTCCCCGTCGACTACGCGAACGGTTCGCAGTGGTTCCAGATGGCCGAGATGCATCCCGATCTGGTGAACGACTTCGACGTCGTCAACAGCACGATGCCCACGATCATCAGCTCCACCACGAAGATTCGTTCGATCGCCGAGGCAGCGGGCTTCAAGCTCAAGGATTGCGGCGTCACACTCAACTACGAGGGCGAATCGAGCTACGTGCCGTTTGCCGAGAAGTACAAGGAGTGCGGTGCGAAGGGTATCTGGACGTCACGATCGGCAAGCCCGTCGGAGCTGAACTTCGTGAAGGCCCTCGACCAGGTCGGGATCGATCCCATCTTCTTCGGTGAAGCCACCTGGTACGGCGCGACCGTCTCCGATTGGAACAAGGACACCGGACTGCTCGACAACCTCAACGCGGGCATGACCTTCCAGATGCTCGAGAACGCGGACAAGGTGCCCGCAGTGAAGAAGTACGTGGATCTGGTTTCCGAGCAGGGTGGCAAGACTGCGCTTCTCGGTATGCAGGCGGCGTCGTCGTTCCTGCTGTGGGCGGCCGCCGCGGACGAGTGCGGCAGCGATCTGACGCGTCAGTGCATGGTCGACGAACTCTCGAACATTCACGAGTGGGACGGCGGCGGATTGCATGCCGCCACCGATCCTGGCAAGAACATGCCGGCCACCTGCGGACTCATGACCTCGCTGAAGGGCAGTACCTACTCGCAGGCCTTCCCGTCCACCGCGGGCGAATTCAAGTGCGACCCCAAGTACCTCGTCGCGACCGACAAGAGCACCTGGGGAACCGAGCTCGGCGCTGACCGCGTTTCGACGAAGTACCAGAACGCCAACGTCATCAAGCCGCAGTCCTGATTCTTCC
This sequence comes from Rhodococcus sp. 66b, assembly GCF_002076325.1. NCBI lineage: Bacteria > Bacillati > Actinomycetota > Actinomycetes > Mycobacteriales > Nocardiaceae > Rhodococcus > Rhodococcus sp. 66b. The sequence goes on along the minus strand of NZ_MUZB01000007.1, from coordinate 170,740 downwards.
GACTCGGGCGGCGAGCGCCAACCGCCGCCCGAGTCCCTAACGAGGGTTCAGCCATGAACACTTTTGTCACTTTCACGATCCTGGGCCTGGTCCTGGGGTCGGTGTACGCGATCGCTGCCTCCGGGCTGGTGCTCACGTACAACACGTCAGGCATCTTCAACTTCGCGCACGGTGCACAGGCAATGCTCGGTGCGTTCATCTACTGGCAGTTGCGCTACGGCTGGGAACTTCCCACGGTTGTCGCCTTGCTGATCTCGTTGGTCCTGGTCGGTCCGCTGATGGGTCTCGGCCTCTACGTCCTGATCATGAAGGGGCTACGCGATACCGCCGAGGTCACCAAAATCGTTGTGACGGTATCGATCCTGCTCGGAATGCTCTCGATCTCGCACTGGTTCTGGCATCCCGAGACCGCCCGAACGATGCAGATGTTCTTCGGTGACCAGTCCAAGATCACGGTGTTCGGCGCGAGCATCCGCTACCACGAGCTGATCTGCATCCTCGTCGCGATCGCGATCGCCGTCGGCCTGCGTATTCTTTTCACGCGCACCCGTGCCGGTGTTGCGATGCGCGGTGTCGTCGACGATCCGGAACTACTGCGCCTCAACGGCCACAATCCGGAGCGTCTCGCGGCACTGTCCTGGGCGATGGGTTCGACGCTCGCAGTCCTGGCCGGCATCCTGATCACCCCGATCAGTGGCGGCACACTCGAGGCGAACATGTTGACGCTCTTGGTGATCGACGCGTTTGCCGCGGCCATGTTCGGTCGGTTGCGCAGCATCCCACGCACGTTCGTCGGCGCCGTGGTTCTCGGGCTTGCCGGTACGTACGTATTGGCGTACTTTCCGACCAGTTGGAGTTGGACGTCGAATTTCCGTGTCTCCCTACCGATGATCGCGCTGTTCGTCGTACTCATCGTCCTACCTCAGGACCGCCTGCGCGGCGCGGTCACTCGTACTCGTGAGCGGTACCACGTTCCGAGCGTGCGCAAGGCCGTCGTCTGGGGCGTGGCACTGATCGTCATCGTGTACCTGATCCGTCTGCTGATGGTGACGTCGGCGGTCACGACACTGACCATCGGAATGACTTTCGCGATCATCGCACTCTCGCTCACACTCCTCACCGGCTACGCGGGTGAATTGAACTTGGCGCCGGTATCTTTCGGCGCTATCGCGACCATCGTGGCCTTCCACTTCGGGATCTCAGGTTCCGGGTTGGCTGCGCACCTCAACCTGTGGGGCATCGTCGTCGGAGTCCTCGTCACCGCAGTGATCGGTGGCCTCGTCGCCCTGCCGGCGCTGCGGCTCAGAGGGCTGTATCTCGCGCTTGCGACCATGGCATTCGGAGTGTTCCTCTCCAACATGGTCCTTCGCGACACCACCGAACACGAGATGTTCGGCATGAAGTATTCGCTGTTCAAAGACGGCAACATCGCCCTCCCGCCGCTGAAGATCGGCCCGCTCGATCTGAGCAACGAAACGGTGTTCCTGATGACCGTGACCGCGCTGTTCTCGGTACTCGGCGTCGGCGTCATCGCGTTGCGTAACAGCGGCTACGGGCGCCGTCTCGCTGCGATGAAGGACAGCCCGGCCGGTTCGGCCATGCTCGGCCAGAGCCTGGTTCGGCTCAAGCTGAGCGTCTTCATGATCTCTTCAGGGATCGCCGGTCTCGGCGGCATTCTGATGTCGAGCGCGATGGGTTCCGTCTCGGGCGAGAGCTTTGCCATCATGGTCAGCCTCTCGCTGCTCATGCTGACCGTCGTCGCGGGCATCGGATACGTCACCGGCGCGCTGTTCGGTGGACTCATGGCCGGAATCGGCTTTGCCGTCATCATGGTCTCGTTCACCAATCTGGCTTCGGCGCAACCGGAGTTGGAGGGAATGTGGCTGCTGCTGGGCAACATCGCGGCCGTCAGCCCGGCCCTGATCGGCATCGGTGTCGGCGCGAACCCCAGTGGCACCGTGCACAGCGTGATCGAGGGCTACCGTCGGCTCACCGATGCCAGGCCGGTTCTGATCGGCGGCGCCGCAGTCGTTCTGCTGACCTACGTCCTTGCTCTGACCGGCGTACTCGGCAACTGGTGGTTCGCATCCATCACGATCGCGGTGGTGTTCATGCTGCCCGTGATCGGCGAGATGGTCATGCCCCGTGCGGTTCTCACTCCGGAAGAATTGGCAGCCAAGGCGACAGTCGTTCCCGAAGACGTCGGGATCGACGTCCCGTACAGCCCCGAGATCCGTGACGAGATCGACCGCGAACTGGGGATTCCTCAGTACCAGGGCGGCTCGCCGAAGGAGTTGACCGCCCATGTCTGATGCACCTCTTCTCGAAACACGCGGTGTGAGCGTTCGTTTCGGTGGGCACGTCGCGGTCAAGGACGTTTCGCTCACCGTGCAACCCGGAACCGTGACGGGACTGATCGGACCGAATGGTGCGGGCAAGACGACGCTCTTCAACACCATCACCGGGCTGCAGAAACCCACGTCCGGTCAGGTGTTCCTCGGCGGCGTCGACGTGACGAAGCTGCCGCCGCACAAGCGGGCAGGTCGCGGGCTTGCGCGTACCTTCCAGCGGCTCGAACTGTTCGTCTCGCTGTCGGTGCGTGACAACCTGCGTGTCGCGGGAGACATCCACAAGGCGAACGGCCGCAACAAGATCGACGTGGACAGCGAGACGGATCGTCTGCTGGAGCTGACCGGGCTGACGGATGTCGCGGACAAGGACGTCGCGGACATCCCCACCGGACGCGCCCGCGTCGTCGAAGTTGCACGGGCGCTCATGACCGACCCGCGAGTGCTGCTGCTCGACGAACCGGCCTCGGGCCAGACCGAGCAGGAAACCGAGGTCTTTGCCGAGATGCTCACCGAGCTGGCGGCGGGTGGACTCGGAATCTGTCTGGTGGAGCACGACATTCCGCTGGTGATGAAGGTGTGCTCGACCATTCACGTGCTCGACTACGGCGCAGTCCTCGCCTCGGGTGATCCGGAGAAGATCCGGACGGATCCGGAAGTGATCGCGGCCTACATCGGGACCGAGGAGGAGGCGGTATGACTTCAGCGAAAATTGGCGAGGCGAAAATCGACGAGGGCATACGCAGCCCCGACCGCGCCGAACCGTTGCTCGAACTGTCCGGTGTCCGTGCCGGTTACGGATCCATCGAGGTTCTGCACGGGGTGGATCTGGTACTCGAACCGGGCGCAGTGGTGGCGCTGCTCGGACCCAACGGTGGTGGCAAGACGTCGACGCTCAAGATCTGCTCAGGCGTCCTGCCGGTCACCCGCGGCGAGTTCCGGCTCGCGGGCCAGGTCGTGAACGGCGTCGAGCCTTCGGAGTTGGCGAGGCTGGGCGTCTGCTCCATCCCCGAGGGACGCGGGATCTTCGCAAACCTGACCGTGCGCGAAAATCTGTGGATCGCCACGGGAACGGGCGTCGGGTTGGCCGAACTCGAAGAGGTTGCGTACAGCAGGTTCCCGATCCTGGGGGAGCGGCGCGGGCAGTTGGCCGGATCGATGTCCGGCGGCGAGCAGCAGATGCTGGCGCTGTCACGGGCGCTCGGCACTCACCCGACGGTGCTCCTGCTCGACGAGCTGTCGATGGGTCTCGCACCGCGAATCGTCTCGCAGATGTACGACGTCGTCGGCTCGCTTGCAGCCGAAGGCATTTCCATTCTCGTCGCCGAGCAGTTCGCACGAGCGGTGCTGCCCATCGCGACCTCGGCCGCACTGATGTTGCAGGGACGCGTCGTGAAGACCGGCGATCCCCTCGACATCGAAAACGAACTTTCTACCAGTTATCTAGGAGGATGACGATGACTACTCTCGCCGAAGATCGCCGTGAGGAATTCAAGAAGAACATCGCAGAGTTGAAGCTGGACAAGAAGCAGGCAGGCGGCGACGCGGCGACGCGCATCGCCGGCCTGGTGCTCATGGTCGTCGGAGTCGTCGGCGCCTTCGTCGTCTACATCTCTTCGCTGACGCTCTCGGACCTGCGGGATCTGGTGTCGTACCAGATCCTCACCGTGGTTTTCCTCGCCCTGACAGTGGTCGGTGCCGCACTCTTCCTGGCCGCATCGGTGGCAAAGGTGCTGCGGCTGTGGTTGGTTCGCCAACTGCTCGAGGGTCAGGCCCAGACAGATCAGATCTCTCAGGCGCTGAGCACGCGCAACTGATCTCTGCGAAGAACCGACAGATGCCCGCTACGGAAGTTCGTGGCGGGCATCTGTCATTGCTCGGCTACAGCGGTGTCTCGACTACGCGGACGGTGGCCGGGAATCGCGTCGGATGGGATGGTCCTCCGGGATCTGCACCATCACGATCGGTGTCCCGTCCGGGTCGGCGATCCACATCTCGTGCAGGCCCCACGGTTCTTGCCTGGCCTCGCGGGCGATCTTGACTCCGGCGAGAACCAGTTCGGTCTGAGCGGCAGTGAGGTCACGGACCTGCAGCCAGATCGCGCCGCGAAAGCCACCTTCGCCGGTGCCGCCGTGCGCTGCGACTTCGATCAGCCCTTGGCCGGCGAAGAAGACTGTGCCGCCGGGATATTCACGAGCGATCGCCAGACCGAGGGTGTCTCGGTAGAAGCTCAGCGTTCGTTCGTACTCGCTCGGGCGCAATATCGTACGGCTACTCAGAATCTCCACGTCCGACCTCCCTCTCGCACCTACTGTCTCAGAAGTACCAGGGATATGGTGACCAATCGGGATCACGCTTTTCGAGGAACGAGTCGCGACCCTCGACGGCCTCGTCGGTCATGTACGCCAAACGTGTTGCCTCACCGGCGAACAGCTGCTGGCCGACCAACCCGTCGTCCTGCAGGTTGAACGCGTACTTGAGCATCCGCTGTGCCTGCGGCGACTTGCCGTTGATCTTGCCGGCCCAGTCGATCGCGACGTTTTCGAGTTCCGCGTGGTCGACAACCTTGTTGACCGCGCCCATCTGATGCATTTCCTCGGCGGTGTACGTCTCACCCAGGAAGAAGATCTCGCGAGCGAACTTCTGGCCCACCATCTTTGCCAGATAGGCGCTGCCGTAGCCGCCGTCGAAGCTTCCGACGTCGGCGTCGGTCTGCTTGAACCGTGCGTGCTCGCGGCTGGCGAGCGTCAGGTCGCACACCACGTGCAGGCTGTGACCGCCGCCCGCAGCCCAACCGTTGACCAGGCAGATCACGACCTTCGGCATGAAGCGGATCAGGCGCTGGACCTCGAGGATGTGAAGGCGTCCGGCGCGTGCTTTGTCGACGGTGTCCGCCGTTTCACCTTCGGCGTACTGGTAGCCACTGCGGCCACGGATGCGCTGGTCTCCGCCCGAGCAGAACGCCCAGCCGCCGTCCTTCTCGCTCGGTCCGTTGCCGGTGAGCAGGACCGCTCCCACGTCGGAGGTCATACGGGCGTGATCGAGCGCGCGGTACAACTCGTCGACGGTGTGCGGGCGGAACGCATTACGTACTTCCGGTCGGTCGAAGGCGACGCGAACGGTGCCTTGACTGACGTGCCGGTGGTACGTGATGTCGGTGAGGTTCTCGAATCCGGGAACAGGGCGCCAGAGCTGCGGGTTGAAGGTCACCTCAGTCACGATAGAGGCACGCCTCGCGTGTCTAACGGATGCCTGAGGTAGAACACGTTCCCGGGCGCGCTAACGTGCAGGTCATGAGCGAACAAACCGCAGACGGCACGGAGATCGTCACAGACGGTGAGAAGCGGGGCGGATTTCCACGGTTCCGGCACACTCCTGCAGGTCCGGACTTCGGCCGCTTCGTCGAAGCGATGCGCAGGTTGCAGGACCTTGCCGTCTCGACCAATGTTCCCGACGACGTACTCGCTGACATCGCTACGCAGGCCGAGGAGCTTGCCGATCGGTTGACTCCGTACGAGGTGCCGGAGGGCAAGTCGCCCGCGGGCTCGAACATCCAACTGCCCGGACGCGGCAGCCTCCTCATGCTCCCGTGGATGGTCGAGAAGTTCGACACCGAAGGAGTCCGCAGTACCGGCGTCTTCCGCCGCTACCACCTGGGCGGCAACGGTGCCGCTCACGGCGGCGTCCTGCCCTTGCTGTTCGACGACGTCTTCGGGATGACGGTCCACGCGGGTGGTCGTCCGATTTCCCGGACCGGCTACCTCCACATCAACTACCGTGCGATCACTCCGCTCAACACGCAACTGGTGATCGAAGGGAAGGTGGATCGGGTCGAGGGTCGCAAGACCTTTGTCAGCGCACGCCTGACCGACCTCGACGGCAAGCTCCTCGCCGACGGTGAGGCGCTCATGATCGAACTGCTTCCAGGACAGCCCTGAGATGTTCCCCTCGTTCGACGATCTGATCTCGGACGCCGTGGTGCTCGCGCTGCCGATGCGAGTTCGCTTTCGCGGCATCACGACTCGTGAGGCTCTGCTCGTTCGTGGCCCGGCCGGGTGGGGAGAATTCGCACCGTTCGTCGAGTACGACGACGACGAGGCGTCGCAGTGGTTGCTCGCCGGGATCGAGGCGGCGTGGCTGGGTCCGCCGCCTGCGCTTCGTCACGCCGTTCCCGTCAACGCCACCGTGCCGGCGATCGACGCCTCTGCCGTTCCGCAATTGTTGGAGCGCTTCCCCGGGGCCCGGACCGCCAAGGTCAAGGTCGCCGAGAAGGGGCAGTCGTTGGCGCAGGACGTCGCCCGGGTGAACGAGGTGCGTCGGCACATCCCGAACGTGCGCGTCGACGCCAACGGCGGTTGGAGTGTGGACGAGGCGATCACGGCTTTGCGAGCGATCACCGAAGACGGTGAACTCGAATACGCGGAGCAGCCGTGTGCAAGCGTCGAGGAACTGGTCAGCGTCCGCGCCGCGGGGACCGGTGTGCGGATCGCCGCCGACGAGAGCATTCGCCGTGCCGAGGACCCGTTGCGCGTCGTACGAGCCGGGGGAGCGGACGTAGCCGTCGTGAAGGTGCCCCCGCTGGGCGGAATGCGTGCTGTGGTGGCGCTGTCGGCGCAGCTGGCGGACTACGGGGTGCCGGTGGTGGTCTCGAGTGCGCTGGACACGGCTGTGGGGATGTCCGCGGGACTGGCGGCCGCGGCAGCCTTGCCCAGGCTTCCGTTTGCCTGCGGCCTCGGCACGGGCGGCCTGTTCGTCCGGGATGTCGCGGTCACCGGAGCAGCCGTCGACGGCGCTTTGTCCGTTGGTGCCGTCGAGCCTGATCCGGTTCTGCTCGAGACGCTGGCCGCGCCCGCGGACCGGCGCGACTGGTGGTTGGAGAGGGCCAGGCGCTGCCATCGGATACTCGGCAGTAGAGACCTGCCGAATTTCGTATAGTCTCGGGCGCGACCTGATGAACATCAGTGAAGAATGAAGGGATCGAAAGTGGTTGCAGCTCTGAACGAAACCCTGCTCGAGGAATCACGGGTTCCCGCGGTCGTCGCGGACGTGCAGACCTTGATCGACGCAGAGGTTTCGGATAAGTCGGGGGCCTCAGGGCTGGCTCTCAAGGGTGGCTACGGCGCGGTCAAGAAGGTGAGCCCGTCCATCGTGCCGGACGCCGTCACCGCGCTTCTGCCGGCTTTCGTGGCAAAGCTCGAGCCGTACTGGCAGGAATTCTCGGCTTCCGGTGAAGGCAGCTTCGCCGATTTCATCAGCGCCCGCGGTGACGCGGTTGCCGATTCCCTCCTCGAGGTGACGGACGAGCGTATCGAAGGTAGCGACAAGGCCGTCGTCAAGTCGATGTACTCGAAGCTGCGCGGTTCGGCCAAGAAGCATGTGACTGCAGCTCTGCCGCGTCTGGGCGATGTGATCCAGAAGCACGCTGCATAAGCGAACGTAGACAACGAGCGGCCCGGGAGATTCTCCCGGGCCGCTCGTTTTTTGCATTCGTTTGTCAGTGAGCCGAATGTCCGTGGCGCCAGAAGCCGGTGAAGGTGATGTCGGTCTTGGCGAACTTTCGGTCGTTCACGAGATGCCGACGCAGCCCGGTGGTGAGTGCCTGTTCGCCGGCGACAAACGTGTAGGACGGCCCCTCGGGCAGTTCGGCGGCGCGGACGGTCTCGAGGGTCAGAACACCCGGCGTTGCGTGTTCGTCCTCGCGAACGAGCCAATGCACGTTGACGTTCGCCAACTCCGGAATGTCTTGCTTGTCTTCGATGTTCGGAATCTCGACGAAGACCTCGGCACGCAGGTCTGCCGGCGCGGTTTCCAGAATGCCGATGATCGCCGGAAGTGCGCTCTCGTCGCCGACGAGCAGTTGCCACTTGGCTTCGGGTGTGGGGTTGTAGATGCAGCCTTCGTCCAAGAGTGCGACATTGTCGCCGGTCGACGCGATGTCCGCCCACGCGGATGCCGGGCCGATGTCGCCGTGATAGGCGAAGTCGATGTCGATCTCCGTGGTCTCACCGAAGAGACCGGATCCGGCAGCACGGTAGGCGCGAATCGTGTAGTTGCGCACGACCGGTCGCGTGTCCTTGGACATCAACAGGTACTGCGCGTACCAGAGATTGCTTGCCGCGCTCGGCAACCGGAGTTCGCTCTGGCCGACCTGCGGGATGAACATGCGGAACCACTGATCGGCACCCATCGGTGCGATGGTGGACAGCTCTTCGCCGGCAATGGTCACTCGGATGAAGCTCGGGCTGATTCGTTTGTTCGCCACGACCTGCGCCGACACGATACTGCGTGAGGCCGGTTTCACGAACTTGGCGCGCTTGGCCATGACTGGTTGCTCCCTGATTAGCTGTTACTCGTACCTAATCAGGTAACCCTAACCTGATTTACGGCCGGTGTGGAGTGGTGGGTCTGTCCTTTTCGACGACTTCGGGAGGAAGACCCCACTGCGCTCGGCCAAGTCGGCTCATCGGTGCGATTGCCGCGAAGTCCGGTAACCCGTCGTCGGCGACAGCCTCGGGACGTACTGCGACCGCGACCACATTTCCCATCACGACAAATGAATTACCGACCTCGATGACCTGGTGAAGCGTGCATTCGATGGCGATCGGGGAGTCGGCGACCCGGACGGGGCGAACCCGCTCGCTCGGTTCGCTACGGATGTTCAACTCGAGAAACTCGTCGGCCTCGGCGTCGTAGAAGGCCGAACTCTTGTTCACCACGTCTGCGAGCGTGGCGGTCGCCAGGTTGATCACGAATTCGCCGGTCGCTTCGATGTTGCGCAGACTGTCCTTGCGTCCGACCGACGTGAACTGCACGATCGGCGGCGCCGAACTTGCCACGGTGAAAAAGCTGTACGGAGCCAGATTGCCGACGCCGTCCGCCGACAGGGTGGACACCCAGGCAATCGGCCGGGGGACCACCGAAGCGGTGAGTAACTGATAGAACCGGCGGGGTTCGAGCTCGGCTGGATCGAAGAGTGTGCGCACCCACACATAATGCCGCTGTCCCCGCCCCTGGGCATGCTTGCACCCGAACATCTGACACTCTTGAAGGCGTGAATCCGTCCACTGCACAAGCCACAGCCGTCGTCGACGAACTGGTTCGTGGTGGCGTGCGTGAAGTCGTGCTGTGTCCAGGCTCTCGCAACGCGCCCCTCGCATTTGCCCTCCAGGCCGCCGATCTCGACGGCCGGTTGCGTCTGCACATGCGGATCGACGAGCGGACAGCAGGCTTTCTGGCACTCGGACTGGCAATCGCCGGGAAACGACCGGTCCCCATCGTGATGACCTCCGGGACCGCCGTCGCGAATCTCGGACCTGCTGTCCTCGAGGCCAACTACGCGCGAGTGCCGCTGGTGGTCCTGAGCGCCAACCGGCCTTACGAGATGCTCGGCACCGGCGCCAACCAGACCGTCGAGCAACTCGGGCTCTTCGGCAGTCAGGTTCGCGCAACCATCAGCCTGGGCTTGGCCGAGGACGATTCGACGCAGAACAGCCAGTGGCGCTCGGCGGTCTGCCGGGTCCTCGCCGCTGCCCGCGGAACCAGATCCGGAAACGCGGGTCCGGTGCATTTCGACATCCCGCTCCGAGAGCCGCTGGTGCCGGACGTGCACGTCCATGGCCCGGTTCCGGAGGGCCGTCCAGGCGGTGCAGCCTGGACCACCACGCAGAACGCGACGCTCGATGTTCCGGTCGATCTGGACCTCACCGCCGATACGGTGGTCATTTCCGGACACGGCAGCGCACTTCGGCCTGAGCTGGCCGGCATGCCGACGGTGGCCGAGCCGACGGCTCCGATGCACGGGATCGCACTGCATCCACTCGCGCTCTCACAACTCAAGCCCAAGCAGGCGATCATCACCGGCCGCCCGACGTTGCATCGTCAGGTCTCGAAGGTTTTGGCCGATCCGAGCGTCGACGTCTACGCGCTGACTACCGGGCCGCGCTGGCCGGACGTATCCGGCAACGTACTCGCCACCGGAACCAGAGCAGTGGTCACCGGGACTCCCGATCCCGCCTGGATCGCTCGATGCGCCGCGCTGACCGAACACGCCGAAACTGCCGTCCGCAAGCAACTCGACGCCCACCCCAAGGCCACCGGCCTGCACGTGGCAGCTGCCGTGATGGATGCACTCGCGGACGGCGACCAGCTTCTGCTCGGCGCCTCCAACCCCGTTCGCGACGCGGCCCTCGTGAGCTATCCCAAGCCCACTGTCCGGGTGCTGTCCAATCGCGGCGTCGCAGGTATCGACGGCACCGTCTCGGCGGCGGTCGGTGCCGCACTGGCATACGAGGGCGGCCGGACCGTCGCTCTCATGGGCGACCTGACCTTCCTGCACGACGCGTCCGGGCTGCTGATCGGGACCGGTGAGCCGAGGCCGAGCGACCTCACCATCGTCGTGGCCAACGACGACGGCGGCGGCATCTTCGAACTCCTCGAACAAGGCGACCCGCAGTATGCCGGCGTCTTCGAGCGAGTGTTCGGAACACCGCACGGCATGGACCTCGCTGCGCTGTGCGCGGCCTACCGCGTGCCGCACGCAGCCGTCACCGTCGACGCCCTGGCAACGACGCTGGCGCAACCCGCAAACGGCATTCGTGTGCTCGAAGTCGCGACAGATCGCAGTGGACTGCGCGAACTCCACGCTTCCGTGCGAGCACAGTTGTGACGCAAACGGTTCTGCGGCGCTTCCGCATCGGCGTACTCGTGGTTGCGGTCGGCATTTCGGTGCTCGCGGTGATCCTGGTTCTCGGTGCCTGGCGCAACGATCGGACCATCGAATCGAACATGGGGACCGCAACCGCCGAGGTGCTCTCGGCAGGCTCGCTACGTTCGGCGATCAGCTTCGTGACACCAGACGGCGCGAATCACAACCCTGAACTCGGCGTGCTCTACCCCACCAATCTGACTGTGGGACAACGCATCGAGGTGGAGTACTCCAAAGCCGACCCTGATTTGGTCCGGGTAGCGGGACGCAACGCGACGGTGGCGCTGATCCCGGCAGGATCGGTGATCGTCGTGACGTGGCTCCTGGCTGGACCGTCGATCTGGTACCTGCGCAAGCGGGAAGCGGGAGCTCCGGGATCGGCGTCGGTCGCTTCGAGTTAGTTCGCGCTTCGCCGGAACTTCACACGAACATGACGTGGACTTTTCCTGGCCCTGTCACCGTTCTCGGTGTGAGAGTAGCCATCGTTGCGGAGTCATTCCTGCCCAACATGAACGGCGTCACCAACTCGGTACTACGCGTGCTCGAACACCTCGATCGCACTGGCCACGACGCCATGGTCATTGCGCCGGACACTGTCGGATCCGACACCTCTGCCGCCACCGAACACGAAGGTGTTCAGGTGGTTCGGGTGCCCGCCGTCATGGTGCCCAAAGTCAGTTCACTCCCCGTCGGCCTGCCACAACCGCGTCTGACGACGGCCGTGCGGACCTTCGCGCCCGACGTCGTCCATCTGGCGTCGCCGTTCCTGCTCGGCGCCGGGGGAGTGGCCGTCGCCAAGCGGCTCGCGATACCCACCGTCGCGGTTTACCAGACCGACGTCGCCGGATTTGCCGAAAGCTACGGTCTCGGCGTCACCAGTCGCGCCGCGTGGGCGTGGACCCGTCGAATCCACAAGAGCTGCAACAGGACCCTTGCGCCATCCACGTCGGCAGTCGACGCCCTCGAAGAGCACGGCATTCCGCGCGTGCACCGATGGGCCCGCGGCGTCGACGCACAACGATTCGCGCCTTCGCGTCGTAGCTCGGCGTTGCGGCAGTCCTGGATCGGCGACAGCGACAGGTTGGTGGTCGGCTTCGTCGGTCGCCTCGCGCCCGAAAAGCACGTCGAGCGACTGGCCGTGCTGGCCGCCGATCCCAGCGTGCAGATCGTGATCGTCGGAGACGGTCCGGATCGCGAGAACCTACGACGACTGATGCCGAATGCGATCTTCACCGGACAACTCGGCGGTACCGCGCTGGCCGACGCCTATGCGAGCCTGGACGTATTCGTTCACCCCGGCGAGCACGAAACCTTCTGCCAGGCGGTTCAGGAAGCCCTCGCGAGCGGTGTACCTGTCGTCGGACCGGACGCCGGTGGCCCGCGTGACCTGATCTCGCATTGCCGCAACGGCTACCTCCTGCCGACGGACAGGTTCACCGAACTCCTGCCAAGCGCAGTCGACGCACTTCGTCAGCGTGATCTGCGGGTGCAGTTCGGCTCCGCAGCGAGGCGCTCGGTGCTGCACCGGACCTGGCCGGCAATCTGCGAAGAGTTGCTCCGTCACTACGAGGACGTGCAGGGCCTCGGGCGGCGAACGGGTGCCAGAGCAGCCTGAACGCCCTCGCTGCCCGAGGGTTGGTAGCGTTTCGGGTGTGGCCACTACACACGGAACCCGAGCAACTCTCGAGAAGCAACCGCACGAAGTCGCGTCGATGTTCGACGACGTCGCGGAGCGATACGACCTCACCAACACCGTGCTGTCCTTCGGCCAGGACAAGGGTTGGCGCAAGGCCACCCGCGAAGCCCTCGACCTCAAGCCGGGAGAGAAGGTACTCGACCTCGCCGCCGGCACCGGAGTCTCGACCGTCGAACTGGGGCGCTCCGGTGCCTGGTGCGTCGCCACCGATTTCTCCAAGGGAATGCTCAAGGCCGGAATCTCGCGCAAAGTTCCGATGGTCGCAGGTGACGCGATGTACCTGCCCTATGCCGACAACGTGTTCGATGCCGCGACGATTTCCTTCGGCCTGCGCAACGTCTCCGACTTCGAAGCCGGACTGCGCGAGATCGCCCGCGTCACCAAGCCGGGCGGACGTCTCGTCGTCAGCGAGTTCTCGACGCCCGTCTTCGGGCCCTTCCGCACGGTCTACATGGAGTACCTCATGAAGGCGCTCCCGCAGGTCGCACGCACCGTCAGCAGCAACCCCGACGCCTACGTCTACCTCGCCGAATCGATCCGCGCCTGGCCGACCCAGGAAGAGCTGGCACGCAAGATCGAGGCTGCCGGGTGGAAGAACGTCAAGTGGCGCAACCTCACCGGCGGCATCGTGGCGCTGCATTACGCCACTGCCTGAACTGCTGTGCGCCTTTATTAACCGCGGGCGGTTAATAAAGGCGCACAGCACTTGCTCAACCGAACAGCGGTCGGGAGTCGATCTTTCTCGACGCGGCCCCCGACGCACGCCATGCCTTCGCCGTCAGATCGGCGTCGGCGTCGGTGACGAGGTTCCCCATCACCCGAACGGCGACCGTCATCAGTGCCCGTGAGCGCATCGCGATCGGGCCCGAGGCGGGCAGGAATTGCGGAACCGTCAGCAGGCCTGCGAGCCGGCGCGCGACCGAGAACGCCTGCCCGTAATGCTCCCGAAGCACGGTCGGCCACAGCTCCGTGAGGTCGTCGGCGCCGAGCTGTTCGACCACCAGACGTCCGCCTTCGAGGCCGTAGTCGATGCCCTCACCGTTGAGCGGGTTCACGCACGCTGCGGCGTCGCCGATCACGGCCCAGTTGCGTCCGGCGATGTTGGAGACGGCGCCGCCCATGGGTAGCAAAGCCGAAGCGACGGAATGAATTTCGCTGCTCCACTGCCACTCGGTTCGGCGCTGGTCGGTGTACAAGTCGAGCAAGGGACGCAGAGCACCCGGCGCCGGACGCTTGGACGTCGCCAGTGTCCCGACGCCGATGTTCACCTCGCCGGTGCCGAGCGGGAAGATCCAGCCGTACCCCGCCTGCAACGTGCCCTCGGCGTCCCGCAGTTCCAGATGCGAGGTGATCCACGGGTCGGCGCTGCGCGGCGTCGCGACGTAAGCGCGTGCCGCGACGCCGTACGCGGTGTCCCGATGCCACTGCCGTCCCAGCTTCTTGCCGAGCGTCGAGCGAACGCCGTCGGCGATGATCAGCGTCCGGCAACGAAGAGTGCTGCGTCCCGAGGGGCCGGCGAGTACGACGGCGGCTACTCGATCACCGTCGAGTTCGACGTCGACGGCCTTGGTGCCCTCGACCATGACCGCGCCGGATTCGACGGCGCACCGGCGAATGGCGTCGTCGAGTTCGGTCCGGGGGATCGCACTGCCGATCGGCGGGAACGACGTCCCTGGCCACTCGAGTTCGAGTTCTTGTCCGAAGCCGGACAACCGCAGGCCCTTGTTCGTCGTATGTGACCGAACCCACTCGCCGAGGCCGAGGAGATCCAGTTCGGCCACGGCGCGCGGAGTGAGTCCATCACCACAGGTCTTGTCTCGCGGGAACACGGCAGCGTCCACCAGCACGACGTCTCGGCCGCTGCGGGCGGCCCAAGCCGCGGCCGAAGAACCCGCGGGACCTGCGCCGATGACCACAATGTCGGTTTCGGTCGGAAGCGAATCGACGACGGGGGACTGCTCTTCTACGGACACACTCACATCTTCCCAGGCTCGCGATCGCCACCGTGGCGAGGCCGTCCCGAGTGCGAACCGCTAGGTTCACTACCGTGGGAACCGAGCCGTCACTGACGACAGGAATGGGTACTGACATCGTGAGCACCGAAAAGACTGCTGCCGACGCAACCGCATCGAGCACCGTCGTTGCAGGCATCGACCTGGGCGACGAACAGCTCGCCGCAGTAGTGCGTGGTGGACTCTCCGATGTCGAGGAGTTGTTGGTCAGCGAGCTGTCCGACGGCGAAGACTTCCTCACCGAGGCCGCGCTGCATCTCGCGCGAGCCGGGGGAAAGCGCTTCCGTCCGTTGTTCACGATCCTGACCGCGCAACTCGGACCGGTGCCGAACGATCCGTCGATCATCACCGCAGCGACTGTCACCGAACTCGTTCACCTGGCGACGCTCTATCACGACGACGTCATGGACGAGGCGTCCATGCGGCGCGGAGCACCCAGCGCCAACGCCCGCTGGGGAAACAGCGTGGCGATCCTGGCCGGCGACTATCTGTTCGCGCACGCATCACGCCTGGTATCGACGCTCGGACCTGAAGCCGTTCGGATCATCGCCGAAACCTTCGCCGAACTGGTCACCGGCCAGATGCGCGAGACGATCGGCGTCAAGAAGGAACAGGATCCGGTCGAGCATTACCTCAAGGTCGTGTGGGAGAAGACCGGTTCGCTCATCGCTGCATCCGGACGATTCGGCGGCACCTTCTCCGGCGCCGACGCAGCTCACATCGAGCGTCTCGAGCGCCTGGGTGACGCCGTCGGCACCGCGTTCCAGATCTCCGACGACATCATCGACATCTCCTCCGTATCGGCGCAGTCCGGCAAGACTCCGGGCACCGACCTGCGCGAGGGTGTCCACACCCTGCCCGTCCTGTACGCGTTCCGCGAAGAGGGAGCCGACGCAGATCGCCTGCGGGAGCTGCTCGCGGGCCCGGTCACCGAAGACGCACTGGTAGAAGAAGCTCTCGAACTGCTCGAGCGTTCGCCGGGCATGGTCAAGGCGAAGGCAAAGCTGGGCGAGTACGCAGTCTCGGCAAAGGCCCAGTTGGCTGAGCTCCCGCAGGGACCGGCGAACGAAGCGCTTGTGCGCCTCGTGGACTACACGATCGAACGAGTCGGCTGACACACCTGGGGTGAAACCCTGACGACCCTGGGTGGGAACCCTGATGACCCTGTCCTTCGTTGACTGAACAGAACCGGTGCATACGCCGGGAGTTCGGGTGAGCCTTCGGCTCCAGCGAGGCAAGAGGTGAGCAGTTTGCACGGCTACGCGAACGGTGCGAAGACATTCGGGTTGTTGGTGGGGATGTCGGCGCTGATCGTCTTCATCGGCTCGCTGTTCAACAGCCCGTTCCTTCTGTGGGGATCCGTTCTGTTTGCCGTCGGCATGAATGCCTACGTGTACTTCAACAGCGACAAGCTGGCGCTTCGATCGATGCGCGCCCAGCCCATCACCGAGGTCGAGGCACCGGCGATCTACCGGATCGTGCGCGAACTCGCCACGACGGCGCACCAACCGATGCCCAGGCTGTACATCAGCCCCACGAACGCCCCGAACGCGTTTGCCACCGGTCGTAGCCCTCGGCACGCCGCGGTGTGCGTGACCAGCGGCATCATGCAGATCCTGAACGAACGCGAACTGCGCGCCGTACTCGGGCACGAACTCTCTCACGTCTACAACCGGGACATTTTGATCTCGTCCGTGGCCGGCGCGATGGCCAGCGTCATCTCGGGCCTGGCCAACTTCGCGATGTACGCGAGCATCTTCGGTGGCCGAGGGAACGGGCAGGGAAGTAATCCGATCGCCTTGCTGCTCGTCTCCCTACTGGGACCGATCGCGGCAACCGTGGTCAAGCTGGCCGTCTCGCGCTCTCGCGAGTATCAGGCTGATCAATCGGGAGCCGAGCTCACCGGTGACCCATTGGCGTTGGCGTCGGCGCTGCGCAAGCTCGAGTCGGGCGTGGCAGCCGCGCCGTTGCCGCCTGAGCCCAAGCTCGCGGCGCAGTCCCACCTGATGATTGCCAACCCCTTCAGAGCGGGGGACAAGGTGAGCAAGCTGTTCTCGACACATCCGCCCATGGCGGATCGTATCGAGCGTTTGGAGAAGATGGCCGGGATGTAGGGCCTTCGGCCCCTGTGCGCGGTTAGGTAGTCCCAGGACTCCTTAACCGCGCACAGGGGCGCAGCCCCTACTACCGGTAGTTCACGAACTGCAGGGCGATCCCGAAGTCCTCACCCTTGAGCAGGGAGATGACGCCCTGGAGGTCGTCGCGCTTCTTGCTGCTCACACGAAGTTCCTCACCCTGGATCTGCGCCTTGACGCCCTTGGGGCCCTCGTCGCGAATCTTCTTGGTGATCTTCTTCGCGTTCTCGCTGCTGATGCCCTGGACCAAGGTTCCGGACAGCTTGTAGATCTTTCCGGACTGCGCCGGCTCGCCGGCATCGAATGCCTTCAGCGAGATGTCACGACGGATCAACTTCTCCTTGAACACGTCGAGGGCGGCAAGCAGTCGCTCCTCGGTGTCGGCGTTCAACGTGATCGTCTCTTCACCAGACCACTCGATCGACGCTCCCGTGTTTCGGAAGTCGAAACGCGTGGTCAACTCCTTGGCAGCCTGATGCAGGGCGTTGTCCACCTCTTGACGGTCAACCTTGCTCACCACGTCGAAGGACGAATCAGCCACTTCACACTCCCGCTTTCCGGTAGTTCACGAACATCGAGTTCTGCCCACCTTCCATACCGGTGGACACCTCGACGTTATCGGGTCGGCACCGCCCGTTACCACCCGGTTTGCAAAATGGGGGTGTGTTCGTTGTATTCTTCTCACCGCACCGAGGAAGCCGTTTTCGGCCGCCGCACGTCGCGATATACTTGCGAATGCGCCGGATCGAAGCCTGGTGCAAGCACGGCAGATTGCCCGAGCGGCCAATGGGAGCGGACTGTAAATCCGTCGGCTTATGCCTACGTAGGTTCGAATCCTACATCTGCCACACCAAGTCAGCCCCGATTCTCTTTTCGAGAGTCGGGGCTGACTTTTTTGTGCTTGTTCCGAGGTCGGGTGCGCGTTGGTGACGCCGGCGTCGGCTGCGGCTCAGGGGTCTCGGGAGTGCTTCTTGGGATGGCTTCGGGGGAGTGCGGGGTCAAGTTGGTTCCCGCAAAGCCCTCGCCAGCGGCCCCGATCGGTGCAACAATGGGCTCCGGCACCATTTTTGCCCCGATGACCAGCGGATTTGGTGCTGGCGCTCGTTCGTGTGTAATCTTTCGGAGGCTTCAAGAGAGCGGCAACGCACTCCTGAGCCACGCCCCCTTAGCTCAGTCGGTAGAGCGTTTCCATGGTAAGGAAAAGGTCAACGGTTCGATTCCGTTAGGGGGCTCGCTGGATTGTGGTGCCGTGCTTTCCGCGCGACACTCGACACCGAGGCGGTGTAGCTCAGTTGGTAGAGCAAACGACTCATAATCGTTGCGTCGCCGGTTCAAGTCCGGTCACCGCTACACAATATGCATGATCCACCCTGATTGCTCGTAATCAGATACACCCGAAAGAAGGCATCCCGTGGCCTCCTCGACCGACGTTCGGCCCAAGATCACCTTGGCCTGCGAGGTATGCAAGCATCGCAACTACATCACCAAGAAGAATCGGCGCAACGACCCCGATCGCCTGGAGCTCAAGAAGTTCTGCCCCAACTGCGGAACCCATCAGTCGCATCGCGAGTCGAAGTAGTAAGTCCTTAACAGGACGACGATTTTCGCGGAAGACCCTCTCTGGGCCTGCGTCTTCGGGTCCTAGCTAGAAGAGAGTCTCACCGCGTGACAGATTTGCAAGAGAACCAGGCAGCGGCCGAGGTCCCTACGGACCCGGCCGCTCATGCCGTCCAGATGGTCGGTCACCACTATCGTGTCGAAGACTTCTACGAGGTCGGACGCGAGAAGGTGCGCGAGTTCGCTCGCGCCGTCCAGGACGCGCATCCTGCGCACTACGACGAATCGGCAGCCAAAGGCCTCGGATACGACGGCCTGATTGCTCCCATTACGTTCGTCGCCATCGTAGGTGCCATTGCTCAGCGACGTCTGTTCGAAGAGATCGTCACAGGCTACGACTTGAGTCAGATTCTTCAGACCGATCAGCGACTGGTGCTGCACAAGCCCATGCAGGTCGGTGACCGACTCTTCTGCGACGTTTTCCTGGATTCGTTCAGGCAGGCCGCAGGTAGCGACATCATCGTGACCAAGAACATCATCACCGATCAGAACGACGAAGCAGTTGTCACCACGTGGACAACGCTCGTTGCTCGAACGGGTGGGGAAGTGGACGAGAACATCGCCCACGCAGTCAAGGACGTGATGATGCATGTCGCTTCGTAAATTTTCCGACGTGAGTGTCGGCGAACTTCTCCCCGAGAAGTCCGTCACCCTGACGCGTGGAAACCTCGCCAACTACGCGGGTGTTTCGGGAGATCCCAATCCGATTCACTTCAGTGACGAGGTCGCACGACTTGCCGGCTTGCCGGACGTCGTCGCGCACGGCATGCTCTCCATGGGCATCGGTGCCGGCTACGTCACCGAATGGCTGGGGGATCCGGGTGCAGTGACCGAGTACAACGTACGGTTCACGAGCCCGGTGATCGTGGCAGCCGACAAGGCTGCCGAGATCGAGTTCACCGCCAAGGTGAAGTCGATCGACGAAGAAAGCAAGACCGCAGTACTGGCAATCGTGGCCAAGTCCGAAGGTAAGAAGATCTTCGGTCGTGCCACCGCCACGGTCCGTCTAGCCTGATCGCAGGGCGGATTGTGTTTGTTCCGGGGCTTTGAAGTACACTGAGATTTCTGGGATTCCTCAGCGCTGCGCGCTGCCCTGAATGTTGCAAGACATTCACCTCGGGTAGCGCGTATGTTGTGTGATCGCAGAACGGTTGATTCAGGCAGGGTCCACCTGTCGATGTCAACCAAAGGGGCGTAGCTCAACTGGCAGAGCAGCGGTCTCCAAAACCGCAGGTTGCAGGTTCAAGTCCTGTCGCCCCTGCCCCCGGATGCCAGCGACTGAGAGGAACGACGTGAGCGAGGAGCGCGCCAAGCGCGACGCCGACACTTCGGATGCGGAGACTTCAACGTCTGCCGATTCGACCGGTGTCGACGACACTGCAGCTGACGCGACTACGCGTTCCGATCTGTCGTTGGACAAGGACGGTGCCGAGAAGGCTCCCTCCGCATCCAGTGGGGTTTCCAACAAGCCGACCGGCAAGCGCGCTGCACGCGGCGCCTCGGTCAGTGCGTCCACCGTGAAGACTCCGGCCCGGACGGCATCCCGGACATCTTCGGCCAAGCCGACTGCAACGAACCCCGGCAAGAAGCCCAAGGCGAAGAAGGACAACATCTTCAAGCGCCTGCGCAAATTCTTCCGCGAGGTCATCGCAGAACTCCGTAAGGTCATCTGGCCGAACCGCAAGCAGATGATCACCTACACCAGCGTCGTGCTGACGTTCGTGGTCTTCATGGTCGCTTTCATCAGCGGCGTCGATATCGCTGTGATCAAGGGTGTCACCTGGCTGTTCGGCTGATCGCCGTAGCAGTCGGGCGTCTTTGCCTGCGAGCGCGACAAGACCCGACCCGGGTCCGAGTAACGAGAGGAAGCGAGTGCCCCAGTGAGCACCCCCGAGAACGACACGAATGAGGCTTTGGCCGAAGAGCGTGTTTCTGCCGAGGCGGCAGCCGAAGTAGACGTCGTGGTTGCCGAAGGCACCGATGCAGACGTTGCCGAAGGCACTGATGCAGACGCTGCAGCGACCGAGGACGTCATCTCCGACGATGCCGAGAACTCCGACGAGGCCGCTCCCGCCGCCGAGCTCGAGGTCGAGGATCCCGTTGCCGAACTCAAGGCTGCGCTGCGTCGCGCCCCGGGTGACTGGTACGTCATCCACTCGTACGCCGGTTACGAGAACAAGGTCAAGACCAACCTCGAGACTCGCGTTCAGAACCTCGACGTCGGTGACTACATCTTCCAGGTGGAAGTTCCCACCGAAGAGGTCACCGAGATCAAGAACGGCCAGCGCAAGCAGGTCAATCGCAAGGTTCTGCCCGGATACATCCTCGTTCGCATGGAGCTCAACGACGAGTCGTGGGGCGCAGTGCGCAACACGCCTGGCGTCACCGGTTTTGTCGGTGCCACGTCGCGTCCCTCGCCGCTGACCCTCAACGAGGTCGTCAAGTTCCTGCTCCCGCAGCAGGAGCAGAAGAAGCAGCAGGCTGCAGCGGCCGCCGTCGCAGCAGGCGAGGCACCGTCCGAGTCCTTCGGCAAGCCCCTCATCGAGGTCGACTTCGAGGTCGGCGAGTCGGTCACCGTCATGGACGGCCCGTTCGCAACCCTTCCGGCCAGCATCAGCGAGGTCAACGGCGAGCAGCAGAAGCTCAAGGTTCTCGTGTCGATCTTCGGTCGTGAAACCCCGGTTGAGCTCAACTTCAACCAGGTCGCGAAGATCTGACCACCCCAAAACTTGCAATTTGTTCGACGCAAGACACACACCCAAGCTAGAAACTAGGAACTAGAGATGCCCCCAAAGAAGAAGAAGCTCGCCGGGCTCATCAAGCTGCAGATCCAGGCAGGTCAGGCTAACCCTGCACCTCCCGTGGGTCCCGCGCTCGGTCAGCACGGCGTGAACATCATGGAGTTCTGCAAGGCCTACAACGCGGCGACTGAGTCCCAGCGCGGCAACGTTGTGCCGGTCGAGATCTCGGTCTACGAAGACCGGACCTTCGATTTCAAGCTGAAGACCCCTCCCGCCGCCAAGCTGCTCCTCAAGGCAGCCGGCGTCGCCAAGGGCTCCGGCGAACCGCACAAGACCAAGGTTGCCTCGGTGACCATGGATCAGGTGCGCGAAATCGCGAAGACCAAGGCTGAAGACCTCAATGCCAATGACATCGAGCAGGCCGCGAAGATCATCGCCGGCACCGCTCGTTCCATGGGCATCACGGTCCAGGGCTAATAGTCCGCTCCACAGCATTACGTGGGAGGGCCGGCCAGGCCCCGACCACAACTGAACCATTCACCACTGCACAGGTAATTCGCTGCAGTGATAAGTAAGGACAGAACAAATGGCAAAGCGCAGCAAGGCGTACCTCGCCGCCGCTGAGAAGATCGACGCAGACAAGCTCTACAGCCCGCTTCAGGCTGCAAAGCTCGCCAAGGAGACGTCGTCCACCAAGATGGATGCAACCGTTGAGGTTGCAGTTCGTCTGGGCGTCGACCCCCGTAAGGCTGACCAGATGGTCCGCGGAACGGTCAACCTGCCCCACGGCACCGGTAAGACCGCTCGCGTCATCGTGTTCGCTGTTGGCGAGAAGGCAGCAGAAGCCGAGGCTGCAGGCGCTGACGTAGTCGGTGCAGAAGACCTGATCGAGCGCATCCAGGGTGGATGGGTCGATTTCGACGCCGCAATCGCGACTCCTGATCAGATGGCCAAGGTCGGCCGCATCGCCCGTGTCCTCGGACCGCGTGGCCTGATGCCGAACCCCAAGACGGGCACCGTCACGGCGGATGTCACCAAGGCTGTCAACGACATCAAGGGCGGAAAGATCAACTTCCGCGTCGACAAGCAGGCCAACCTGCACTTCGTCATCGGCAAGGCATCGTTCGACGATGAGAAGCTGGTGGAGAACTACGGCGCAGCCCTGGACGAGATCCTGCGTGCGAAGCCCTCGTCGGCCAAGGGTCGCTACGTGAAGAAGATCACGGTCTCGACCACCACCGGTCCGGGCATCCCGGTGGATCCGAACCGTACTCGCAACCTCCTCGAGGATGCTGCAGACGCGTAAGCAGTCCGCATACGAACAAGAAGGCCGGCAGGGATCACTCCCTGCCGGCCTTCTTGTCTGTTTCGGGAGAGGGTGATCCCTGCCGGTGGTATCGGTCCAACGGTGGTATCGATCTAACGGTGGCATCATCGGGGTATGCACGAAGCGTTCCAATTCCTCGGAAACTTTTGGTGGCTGATCTTCGTTTTCGGCGGCACCATCGGTGGGGCGCTGAAAGGTGTCGCGGTTGCCAACGAACGGCGGATCGAGCGCCGGCAAGAGCGCTTCCGGCTCAAACAGCAGACCAAGGTCGCCATCGCGCAGGCCAACGCACAACATCACGCCGACGAAGAAACGCAGCGCCGAGAGCTGGGCAAGGTCATCGAGCAGCACGATGCGGTCGACGCCCGATGGTTCTCGTACGAGCTCGATCCGGTCACACTGCTCGACACTCCGATGATGACGGACATGCGTGAGCCTTTGACGGCCGATTTTCATCGAGCCAAATATCGGGCCGATCTGCTCCGTCCAGGAAATTCGGAGACGATGATCGGTAACCAGCAGGCGCAAACCGAGTACCGCGAGGCGGTGCACGCTTACTCGATCGCCTTCGAGATCGCGGAAGCGGAGGCGAAGCGTCGCCGACGGAGCGGATTCACCCTCGATGAACAAGAGCGCCTGGTACGGGCGCAACGTCTGCTGCGCCTGGCCATGGACGATGGCGCGACGCCGCAGGAACGTCAGAGTGCGTATCGGAAGGCTCACAAGGAACTCGACGGGCTGCTGGTGCTGCCGGACCGAGCTCGGGCAGAGATCGAACACAAGATCGCCAGGGCTATCGGTGCTTGAAGAAACCGGGTGCGTGAAGAAACCAGCTGCGTGACGAACCCGATTTGGTTATGCAGCGAGCAGTCAGGTAGTCTTCGACGCGGAGTTCAGTGCTGGATATGAACTTCACCCCAAAATCATGTTCTACCCAAGACCGTTGGTGATTGCACTCAGTAATGAGTGTGGTTGAAAGTCCGGGAGTGCCCGGCGGCCCACGTAGGTGAACGAGGTAGGGGGATAGCTTGATGTAGTGGTTCTACAGTTTGCCTGGTTATGCACTGCTTTGCGTTGCATCGTTACGCTGATTCGTAAGCCTCTTCTTCATGTTTCCTCTGTACGCCCCGTGCGCTTGCGCCGGGGCGTTTTGCATGTCGCGGACTGTGTCTTCTCGGGTTCACCCGATGAGGTGCAGCGGTTCCTGAGTGGGACAACGACTGTCACGAGAGGAGGCGAAGTATGGCAAAGCCTGAGAAGGTTTCCGCAGTTGCGGAAATCACCGAGCAGTTCAAGGGTTCGACCGCCGCTGTGGTCACGGAATACCGTGGCCTTTCGGTTGGCAACATCACGACACTGCGACGCGCTCTCGGAGAAGGTGCCACCTACTCCGTCGCCAAGAACACCCTGGTCAAGCGTGCCGCCGCAGAGGCTGGCATCGAGGGCCTTGATGACCTGTTCGTTGGTCCGACCGCCATTGCATTCATCAAGGGCGAACCGGTCGACGCTGCGAAGGCTCTGAAGAACTTCGCTAAGGACAACAAGGCGCTCATCATCAAGGGCGGCTACATGGACGGCGCTGCGCTGTCCGTGGAAGAGGTCAACAAGATCGCGGATCTCGAATCCCGCGAAATCCTGTTGGCAAAGCTTGCCGGCGCGATGAAGGGCAACTTGGCAAAGGCCGCAGGCCTGTTCAATGCTCCCGCTTCGCAGATGGCCCGTTTGGCCGCTGCCCTGCAGGAGAAGAAGGCCGCAGAAGGCGGAGCCGCAGAGGCCCCCGCAGAGGCTGCCACCGAGGCTCCGGCCGAGGCCGAAGCCGAAAGCTGATCCGCACCCGCGCATCACTGCTATAACCCCGCCCGGTCGCGGATCAGCGACATGGGACTTACAGGAAGGACCGCCACAATGGCGAAGCTCAGCACCGAAGAGTTGTTGGACCAGTTCAAGGAGCTCACCCTCCTCGAGCTCTCGGAGTTCGTTAAGGCATTCGAGGAGACCTTCGAGGTCACCGCTGCTGCTCCCGTCGCCGTCGCCGCTGCAGGCGCACCGGCTGCCGGCGCAGAAGCTGCTGAAGAGCAGGACGAGTTCGACGTCGTCCTCGAGTCGGCTGGCGACAAGAAGATCCAGGTCATCAAGGTCGTCCGTGAGGTCGTTTCCGGCCTCGGCCTGAAGGAAGCCAAGGACCTCGTCGAGAGCGCTCCGAAGGCCATCCTCGAGAAGGTTGCCAAGGACGCCGCAGAGGCTGCCAAGGAAAAGCTCGAAGCTGCCGGCGCAAAGATCGTCATCAAGTAAGACGGTTTTCCCGCTGCTCTTCGCGAGTAGTAACGAAGAGGGCCACTCCCCACGGGGAGTGGCCCTCTTTTTTTGAACTTTTTTCGCGGGTGATATGTCGGAATCCATGCAGGTGGGAGGGGTGCCCGAACTAGGCTGTGATCTGAATTATGCTTCTTCCCTACTCGTTAGTAGTATTCGCAGTCACGGGTACCACTCCCATGCGATAGAGTGACCCAACCCACACGGGTGCATGCATGCAACGGACGTCGCGGAGGTAATGGTGGGAGTCGAGGTAGCGGTACAAGGACTGACAAAGTCTTTCGGGTCGCAGAGGATTTGGCAGGACGTGTCGTTGACACTTCCCGCGGGTGAGGTCAGCGCACTGCTCGGGCCTTCGGGTACCGGTAAGTCGGTGTTCCTGAAGTCCCTGATCGGACTGCTCCGCCCTGAACAAGGCTCCATTGTCATCGACGGCACGGACATCCTGCAGTGCTCCTCCAAGGAGCTCTACGAGATCCGCAAGCTGTTCGGCGTTCTGTTCCAGGACGGCGCACTGTTCGGCTCGATGAACTTGTACGACAACATCGCATTCCCGCTTCGTGAGCACACCAAGAAGTCGGAATCCGATATCCGCAAGATCGTGATGGAGAAGCTCGATCTCACGGGTCTGGTCGGCGCCGAGGACAAGCTTCCCGGTGAGATCTCCGGCGGTATGCGCAAGCGTGCCGGTCTTGCGCGTGCACTCGTTCTCGATCCCGAGATCATCCTCGTCGACGAGCCTGACTCCGGTCTGGATCCGGTGCGTACGACGTACATCAGCCAGACGCTGATCGACATCAACGCCCAGTCGGACGCGACGATTCTGATCGTCTCGCACAACATCAACCTCGCACGCACGGTGCCGGACAACATCGGCATGCTCTTCCGTCGTCAGTTGGTGATGTTCGGTCCTCGTGAGGTGCTGCTCACCTCTGACGAGCCCGTCGTCAAGCAGTTCCTCAACGGAACGATGATCGGTCCGATCGGTATGTCGGAGGAAAAGGACGAGGCTCAGATGGCGCACGAGCAGGCGCTCGTCGACGCCGGTCACCACGCCGGTGGTGTCGACGACGTCGAGGGCATCGTGCCGCAGATGAAGGCCACCCCCGGAAACCCGGAGCGTCAGGCTGTTCGTCGTCGCCAGGAGCGCGTCCGCCAGATCATGCACACCCTCCCAGCTAACGCTCAGGCGGCAATTCAGGACAGCCTCGACGAGGTTGACGGAACTGGGCAGTACGCTCCCCAGTACGCCGACGCGAGCGGCTATCAGGGGGAGTGGAACGACAATTCGCAAGACACGCAGGTCATTCCTGCATACGAGGGCGATCCCTACGGAAACACGACACACGGGCAAGGGTAGGCATATCGGATGGGGGTTACCCGCAACTCGGTTCTGAGTCCGGTCAACGGAGCATTAACTCAGGCCGGAAACATCGTCGAACTGTTTGTCGACGTCGTCAGGAATACGTTCCGGCGTCCATTTCAGTTCCGTGAGTTCATCGAGCAGGCCTGGTTCATCGCCAGCGTGACAATTTTGCCGACGGCATTGGTAGCCATTCCTTTCGGCGCCGTCGTCTCACTGCAGACCGGTTCGCTGATCAAGCAGTTGGGTGCAGAATCGTTCACCGGCGCTGCCAGCGTCCTGGCGGTGATCCAGCAGGGTAGCCCTCTGGTGACAGCATTGTTGGTCGCCGGTGCGGCCGGATCGGCCGTGACGGCCGACCTCGGTTCTCGAACCATTCGCGAAGAGATCGACGCGATGGAAGTCCTCGGAATCAATCCGATTCAGCGCCTGGTGGTTCCGCGTGTACTCGCGATGGTGCTGATCGCTGTGCTGCTCAACGGACTGGTGTCCGTCGTCGGTATCGCGGGTGGTTACTTCTTCAACGTGATCCTGCAGGGCGGTAACCCCGGTGCCTACATCTCGTCGTTCTCAGCTTTTGCGCAGCTACCGGACATTTGGAGCGGTGAGATCAAAGCCGCGGTGTTCGGTGTCATCGCCGGTGTGATCTCCGCGTACAAGGGACTCCACCCATCCGGTGGCCCGAAGGGCGTCGGTGAGGCGGTGAACCAGGCCGTCGTCATCACGTTCCTGCTGTTGTTCTTCGCCAATCTGATTCTGACGATGGTGTACCTCCAGATCGTGCCGGCGAAGGGATCTTGACCTAAATGACCATCGCACGAGGCCGCGGCGATCAGTTCCTGCTGAAGAGCCGCAAAGTTGCCAGAATTCCAGTGAACGCGTTGGACCGCGCGGGCGAGCAGATGTCGTTCTACGCGCGCGCCATCGCATGGACCCCGCGCACCCTGCATCGGTACCGGAAGGAGACGCTTCGGCTGCTCGCCGAAGTGACCTTCGGTAGCGGTGCGCTCGCAGTCATCGGCGGAACGATCGGTGTCATCGCGATGATGTCGGGATTCACCGGTGTCGTCGTCGGTCTGCAGGGCTTCGCCGCTCTGGAGCAGTTGGGTAGCTCGGTCCTGACCGGCTTCCTGTCCGCATACGTCAACACCCGTGAGATCGCTCCGATCGTTGCGGCTCTTGCGCTCTCGGCCACGGTGGGTTGTGGTTTCACCGCTCAACTCGGCGCTATGCGAATCTCCGAAGAGATCGATGCACTGGAGGTCATGGCAGTTCCGTCAGTGCCGTTCCTGGTCACGACCCGCATGATCGCCGGCTTCGTCGCCGTCATCCCGCTGTACATCGTGGGTCTGCTTGCGGCGTACCTCGCGTCGCGAGTGATCAGTACCGTGTTCAACGGGCAGTCGACGGGCTCGTACGACCACTACTTCAATCTGTTCCTGCCACCGCAGGACGTGCTGTATTCGTTTGCGAAAGTCCTGGTCTTCGCCTTCGTGCTGATTCTGATCCACTGCTACTACGGGTTCCATGCCTCGGGTGGTCCCGCAGGCGTCGGCGTGGCCGTCGGCCGTGCTGTTCGCGCCGCAATCGTCACGATCGCCGTTCTCGACTTCTTCCTCAGCCTCGCAATCTGGGGCACCACGACGACAGTGAGGGTGGCCGGATGATCGAGGCTCCGTCAGTCCTGCGCCGCCGTGTGCTCGGACTCGTGTTCTTCGTGGTGTTGGCACTGTTCCTGGCCTTCACCATCGGAACCTTCAACAAGACGTTCAAGGACGTCGTGAAGATCGACCTCGTCACCGACACCGTCGGAAATGCATTGCCACCCAACGCGGACGTCAAGGTTCGGGGTCTGCTGGTCGGCGAGGTGCGATCCGCGTCGACAAAAGACGGTCAGGTCACCTCGGTCCTCGCGATCGAACCGGACAAGGCTGATCTGATTCCGTCGAACGTGACGGCACGTCTGCTCCCGAAGACGCTTTTCGGTGAGCGCTACGTCTCCCTGATCATTCCGGAGGGAACCACCGCTGCGCCGATTTCCGCGGGAACGGTGATCCAGCAGGACAAGAGCGGAAATGCTGTCGAGGTCGGCGACGTTCTGGACGGACTTCTCCCACTTCTGCAGGCGATTCCGCCGCAGGATCTGGCGAACACTCTCGGTTCTCTCGCGCAGGGTCTGACGGGACGCGGCGCTGAGCTCGGTCTGACGGTCGATCGTCTCGAGGAGATCTTCCGCGGCGTCAACACCGAGCTGCCCGCGGTGCAAGAGGATCTGCGCAAGTTCGCGGACTTCTCCCAGACATACTCGGACGCTGCGCCCGATCTGATCAACGCTCTCGACAATCTGCGGACGACCGGTAACACGGTGGTGCAGAAGCAGGACCAGTTGCGGACTCTGCTGGCGTCGCTCACCGTGACATCGTCGGACACCGCAGCCTTCCTCGAAGCGAACTCGTCCTCGATCATCACGCTCGCTGCGGATTCGAAGGAAGCTCTCCAGCTTCTGGCTCAGTACTCACCGACGTTCGGGTGCACGTTCAAGGGCTTCTCGGACACCGCCCCGGAAGCTGCCAAGATCCTGTCCACCGACGCGCCCAATCCTGGTGTGCGTGCGAGTATTCAGATCGTGAACCCCAAGGGGCGCTACCTGCCCAACCAGGACGAGCCACGGCTCGTCGACAACCGCGGCCCGGTTTGCTACGACAACGTCACCGAGCCAGGTCGTCCGTTCCCGCAGTACCCCGGTGGTTCGTACGGTGACGGTTCCTACCAGGTTCCTTCCCGCAATCCCGGTCCCGCCACCATGGAATTCCTGCCTGCACCCGAGGGCTCAGGACCTCAGTTGTTCTCGACCAACAACAGCGGTCCTGCTCAGCAGGCCGGCTACGCGGGCTCGAAACTCGAAGAGGATACGTTGAAGGTGATCTACGGACAGGCCAACGGTGTTGCGCCGGACGATGTTCCGGCGTGGACCACGATGGTCAGTGCTCCGGCATTTTCCGGTGCGGAGGTGAGCGTCCAATGAGAGGACTCGCAGCTCCACTGACAAAGCTCATCATCTTCGTGGTGGTCACCGTCCTGGCGACAGGATTGCTGGCCGCCAGCATCGCCAACCTCGGCGGCGGCGGAGGCACCAAGTTCAACGCAGTGTTCTCCGACGTCACCTCGTTGAACGAGGGTGACGAGGTGCGCATCGCCGGTGTTCGTGTCGGACAGGTCGAGAAGATCGCGATCGTCAACGACAACCAGGCCGAGGTGCAGTTCTCGGTGTCCGACCGTGATTGGTTGCCTGCCAGTTCCATCGCCACGATCCGGTTCCGCAACCTGGTCGGGCAGCGATACATTTCGCTCTCGCAAGGTGAAGGCAGCCAGGGGCAGAAGATCACCGGCGGCGACACCCTGCCGTTGGCGCAGACTCGCCCGGCAGTAAATCTCACGACGCTGTTCAACGGCTTCAAGCCGCTGTTCACCACTCTGAGCGCTGACGACGTCAACAAGCTGTCCTACCAGATCATCCAGGTCTTCCAGGGGGAGTCCGGCACCATCAGCGAACTCGTCCGCAACACAGCGAGTTTGACCAACACCGTCGCGGACAAGGACGCCGTCATCGGGGCGGTGATCAAGAACCTCAACGACGTTCTCGACACCGTCAACGCGAACGACAAGAACCTCGATTCGCTGATCGTCAATACCCAGCAACTCGTCACCGGGTTGGCCAACGAGCGCGGTGTCGTCGGTTCGGCCGTCACCTCACTCGCCGGGTTGACCGATGCCACTGCAGATCTGCTCGAGCCGACGCGGCCGTCGATTCAGGGCTCGATCACGGCGCTCAACACGCTGGCGACCACGCTCAACCGTCGTAGTGACGACGTGAACGCGGTGCTCGAGACCTTGCCGGTCAAGCTCGACAAGCTCGCTCGCGTAGCGAGTTACGGTTCCTGGTTCCAGTTCTACCTGTGCGGAATCGACATCGTTGCCGGTCCAGGACAGTCTGCCTCGCTGAATCTGCCCACCGGCCTGCCGACGGTCAATCAGCCGATTTACACCAACGCGGCCACGCGATGCACTCAAGACGGTATGAGGGAGTTGCAAGGTCGATGAGTAAACGTCGCAGTCCGGCAATGGCCGGAGCCATCGGTATCTTCGTGGTGCTGTTGGCCACTTTGTCCGCGTTCTTCCTCGATTCGCTTCCGTTCGTGGGAGCAGGCTCGTCCTACTCCGCCGAGTTCTCCGAAGCTGCGGGTCTCAAGCCTGGTAACGAGGTTCGTATCGCCGGCGTGAAGGTCGGCAAGGTCACTTCCGTCGATCTCGACGGTGACCGTGTTCTCGTCGACTTCAAGGTCAGTGACGCGTGGGTGGGAGATCAAACCTCTGCGTCCATTCAGATCAAGACGATTCTGGGACAGAAGTACCTCGCACTCGATCCGCGCGGAACCGACAACCTCGATCCCAAGGACCGGATTCCGCTCGAGCGCACCACCTCTCCGTACGACGTCGTTCAGGCCTTCTCGGCCGCGGCGGACACCGTCGGCGACATCGACACCGACCAGTTGGCGAAGAGCATGGAGACGTTGTCCCAGGCATTCTCCGAGACACCTGGCGATGTCCGCGCTTCGCTCGACGGTGTCAGTCGGCTGTCGCAGACGATCGCGAGCCGCGATCAGGACTTGCAGAAGCTCTTCGCCGCCACCGGGAAGACGTCGCAGATTCTTGCGGATCGCAACAAGGAGTTCACCCAGCTGATCCGTGACGGCGGACTTCTGGTGCAGGAGCTCAACAATCGCCAGCAAGCGATTTCGCAGCTGCTCACCGGAACTCAGCGCGTCTCTCAGCAGCTCACCGGTCTCGTTCGTGACAACGAGGCGGCAATCGGGCCGGCGCTGACGCAGCTCAACGGCGTCATCGACATCTTGAAGGCCAACAACGAGAACTTGGACAAGGCACTGAAGCTCTACGAACCCTTCATTCGCTTGTACGCCAACGTGGTCGGCAACGGCCGTTGGTTCGACCAGGTCGTCGTGAACCTCCTTCCGCCGGGTCTGCCGGATATTCCGGGCTACCGTGACCCCGTTCGTACGTTGGGAGGCAACTGATGGCTGATACTGCCGAAGCCGGAAGCGGCTCCAAGAAGCGCTCGGTCGCGATCATCGCCGCTGTTCTGATCGGGTTACTCGTACTCGGTGGCGCGCTGTGGTGGGTGTTCACTCGCGCCGGTACCACCAAGATCACCGCCTACTTCGACAAGTCGGTGGGTATCTACGACGGTTCCGACGTTCGTGTTCTCGGTGTCAAGGTCGGCACCGTCGAATCCGTCGAACCTCAGGGAGATCAGGTCAAGGTCGAGTTGCGCGTCGATCGTGGGATCGACATCCCCGCCGGCGCCAGCGCCGCTCAGATCACGCCTTCGGTGGTTGCCGACCGCTACATCCAGCTGACACCGGTCTTCACCGGCGGCGACAAGATGGCCAGCGGTGCAGTCATTCCGATCGAGAAGACTGCGACGCCCGTCGAGGTCGACCAGTTGTACTCCAGCATCGACGAACTCGCGTCGGCGCTCGGTCCCGAAGGTGCCAACAAGAACGGCGCGCTGTCCGATTTCGTCGAGACGGGTGCGGCCAACCTCGAGGGCAACGGTGAAGCGTTGGGAGACAGCATCACCAACCTCTCGGATGCCGCACGGACGCTGAATGATTCGCGTGACAACATCTCGCTCACCATCAAGAACCTGGATACTTTCGTGGGCGCTCTCGCGGCCAACGATCAGCAGGTGCGTCAGTTCAACACCCAGCTGTCGGACCTGACCGGATTCTTGGCAGGTGAGCGCGACGATCTCGGTGCCGCTCTGAACCAGCTCTCGATTGCTCTCGGCGACGTCGCGAAGTTCGTGGCCGACAACCGCGATCAGTTGGTCCAGACAACCGAGGGTCTCGTCGAACCGACACAGACATTGGCGAACAACAAGGAAGCACTGGCCAACACGCTCACCATGCTTCCGCTGGCGATCTCCAACTTGGTCAACTCGTACGACGCCGAATCAGGTGTGCTGGCTTCACGTCTGGCGTTCCCTGATCTGCAGAACCCGGCCGGCGTGCTCTGCAAGTTGATGGACCTCGGCAAGCTGTTGCCCGGTGATCCGCGGTTCGAGGCATTGGGAAGGCAGATGCAACCGGCTATCGACCAGTGTGCAAACGTCGCTGCGATGACCGACGCAGCCAATCAGGCTGCAGGCCTGAACCTTCCCTTCGGCATCCTTGCCGGTTCCGAACGGCAGATGCAGGTAGTTCCGGGCACTGTGCCCGGCGTCGTGTCACCGCGACTGACCAGTGGAAACGGGGAGGGCGAGTGAAGCGTTCATTGATAGTCGGCGCCGGACTGTGCGCCGTCCTGATCTCGGCAACAGCCTGCTCGTCCGAGGGAATCTACGCGGTTCCGCTTCCCGGCGGTCCCGATGTGGGTTCCGATCCGATGCACTTGACCATTCAGTTCGACGATGTCTTGGACCTTGTTCCGCAGTCCGCTGTGAAGGTCGACGGTGTTCCGGTCGGTCGAGTCGACGACGTGTCGGTCGGACCGGACGGATGGACCGCGGACGTCGGAATCATCCTCGACTCGTCGGTTGATCTACCCGCCAACGCAATTGCCGCGGTCGAGCAGACCAACCTGCTCGGCGAGAAGTTCATCCAGTTGTCGGCCCCGCCGTCCGGACCGGACTCTGCGAAGCTGGCCGACGGAGACCTGATTCCGCTCGATCGCACTCGCCACGCCACGGAGATCGAGCAGGTTCTCGGCGCATTGTCGCTGCTGCTCAACGGCGGCGGTGTGGGCCAGTTGCAACCCATCGTCGAAGAACTCGGGGCCGCATTCGACGGTCGCGAGGGCAAGACGAGAAGTCTTCTGGAGCAGGCGAACACACTCATCGGTGGACTCAACGAACAGCGTGACGACATCACCCGCGCGCTCGACGGCCTGGATGTGCTCTCGACCCGCGTCAACGATCAGAACGAGAAGATCGGGAAGATTCTCGAGGAACTCCCCGTTGCGACACAGGTTCTCAACGAGCAGCGCCCGCAGCTGACGCAGATGCTTGCTCAGGTGGATCGACTCGGAACAGTGGGAACCGACGTCCTCACGCAGTCCAAGGACGATCTGATCGCTGATCTTCAGGCTCTGCGTCCAACGCTTCAGGCGCTCGCAGACTCCGGTGACGACTTCGTCGGGGCACTTCCTTTCCTTCCGACGTTCCCGTTCCCGGACGGTGTCGAGAAGATTGCGCAGGGTGGTTCCGTGAACCTCTTCCTGAGCGTCGACTTGCAGATCGGCAACACTCTCTCGGGTCTCGGTGTCGGACAGGGTGAACCGGAATACCGTCAGCCGAAGTTCGGCAATCCCAAGCCGGTAGTCGATCCGTCCAACCCGTACTACAACGGAAACGGACCGCGGCCGGGTTGGCCGACGGTGTCGCTGCTGCCGATCGCTCCGATCCTGCCGCAGATCCCCGTCGTCGCCGGTCTACCCGCCACCAC
The DNA here is from genome assembly GCF_002076325.1 of Rhodococcus sp. 66b. Taxonomy (NCBI): domain Bacteria; kingdom Bacillati; phylum Actinomycetota; class Actinomycetes; order Mycobacteriales; family Nocardiaceae; genus Rhodococcus; species Rhodococcus sp. 66b. The sequence continues at coordinate 136,961 of NZ_MUZB01000007.1, read as the reverse complement.
GGCCGGTGACCCGGCAACACCGGCTCCGGCAGCGGACCCACTCAACCCCATCCAGGGAATGCTGGAACAGTTCGGAATCGGTGGTGATGGACAGTGAGATCAGCTCTGGTCAGATGGCAGCTCGTCGGCTTCGTGGTGGTCGCGCTTCTGGGTCTCATCTACGTCGGCGCCAAGTACGTGCGTCTGGACAACCTCATGGGGTTCGGTCAGTACACGGTCAAGACCGAATTGGCCACGTCCGGTGGAATTTTCACCAACGCCGAAGTGACGTATCGCGGTGTGCCGGTCGGTCGAGTGGGCGACATGTCGTTGACCGACGACGGAATTCAGGTCGACCTGAAGATCGACAACAGTGCTCCGGAGATTCCCGCGTCGGCCCGTGCAGTCGTGGCCAACCGCTCCGCCATCGGTGAGCAGTACGTCGACCTTCAGCCCGATACCGATCAGGGACCGTTCCTCGCGGACGGCTCGGTGATCGCGGTGGGGGACACCACAACTCCGATCCCGATCGAGGATGTGCTGACCAGTGCCAACGGCTTGGTCAAGTCCGTGCCGGTCGACGCGCTCCACACCGTCGCCGTCGAACTCGGTGCCGCATTCAACGGCAAGGGCGAGGACATTCAGGTCCTGGCCGATTCGCTGTCCGGTCTCTCGCAGTCCGGGCTCGACACTCTGCCTCAGACGCTCGCGCTGATTCGGAACAGTGAGACGGTACTGACGACGCAGTCGGATCAGTCCTCCGCGATCAAGCAGTTCAGTACCGATCTCGATGCTGTCACGGCGCAGTTGCGGACCAGCGATCCGGACATCCGTCGCTTGATCGACAACGGCATCCCGGCCAGCGATCAGATCGGTGCCCTCATCAACGAGGCGGGCCCGAGCCTGACGACTGACCTGACCAATCTTGCCGCGACCACCAAGACGCTTGCACCCCGAACGATCGCGCTGCAACCGTTCCTGATCTTCCTTCCCGGCCTGGCCGCTGCCGCACCGACGGTTGCTCCCGGCGACGGAACGGTCCATCAGGGCTTGGTGCTCGAGACCAACAATCCGCTCTCGTGCACGGTGGGTTACGAAGGCACCATGGCGATCCTGGACGAGATGAAGCGTCAGAATCCCAATTTCGACGACACCCAGCAGGATTTCCCGCTCAACACCGCGGCGTCGTGTGAGACGCCGCTGGGCAGCGAGACGGGCGTCCGCAGTGCCAACCGCGTGGTGTACGCCGATCCCGACACGATCCAGCCTTGGGACTTCAAGCCGAAGGTCGATCCGGACAAGTTGAACCTCAACCCGATCGCGACGCAGTTGGCACCGTTGCTCGGAGTGACACCGAAGTAGACCGATCCGAATGTGGTCGAGTTTGTGCAGTTCAGGCTACTGAGTTGTGGCAGTTGACGATTCGCGGCCAGAGGCTGGGCAAAACAGGTAAGTAGGGTAGTGAGTGTGATTCAGAGAAACAGTTCCCCGCAGTCCGGCGGGCCCGAGCAAGTCGAATCGGGAGCGCCGACAACCGGTAGACCGAAGGGGCTGACAGCGTCTCTGATTGCGGTCGGTGTCTTGCTTCTGGCGGCAGTGGTTGCGCTCGGTGTGTTCGGCGTCCCGTACGTTCGGGCGCTCACCACCGACCGCACCACAGCCGAGATGCGTGACGACGCGCTGATCGGTGCGCAGCAAGTCGCGATCAACCTCAACAACGCGGATTCGGCGAATCTCGACCAGTCGATCGAGAACATGCGTTCTTCGGTGACCGGTGACGAGATGACGACGTACCTGCAGACCGTTCAGGATTCCATCACCGACGAGTTGCGTAACTCGGGTTCGAAGGCTGACACCGAAGTTGTGCAGTCCGCGCTGACCGAGCTCAATACCGATGACCGGACCGCCACGGCACTGGTCGTCGTTCGAGTCACCACGACCCAGGGCAACCAGTTCGTCAAGAATCAGCTCGGCATGCGGCTGGGCATGGTCGAGGTCGACGGGGTCTGGAAGGCGCAGTCCGCTGATCCGATCGGATCGCGGCTCGATCTCGGCTCGGGCACTCTGCCGGCTGCCGACGGCTCCACGCCTGCTCCTGACGCAACGCCCGCACCCGGTTCGGGGACCGAAGCACCTGCATCCGGTGCTCCTGCACCGACAACCGAGGGTGGTGATTCCGGTGGCCAGTAGTTCGTCGAACCTGCACACCGACATCCCTCGAAGGAGAAGCGCGTAATGCCACCCAAACGTCGTACCGGCGGACCGTCCTCCCCTCAGAACCGTCGGCCGAAGATCGCTGGAAGCGCTCGTTCGCTCAACGTCCCCGCGGGGACGTCCGACTCGGACCCGGTCGAGCCCACGATCGAACAGCCGGAAGAAGAGACACAGGAGGCTGTGAAGCCGGAGGCTGTGAAGCCGACGCTCACGAAGGCCGAGTCCGGAGACATCGAGCCGTCGAAGACGGAAACCGACGCTCCGGAATCCACACCAGGCCCCGATCTGACCAAACCGGCGAAAACCGTCGCAGACGAGCCCAAGGCCCCTGCTACCCCGGAGACGGGCGCGGGGGAGTCGGCGACAACACCTACACAATCCAAGGCCGGTTGGCGCCTGGTCGCGATCCTGGGGGCCGCAGCGGTCATCGTCGCGATCCTCGCCGGCATCGCCTTCTTCAAAGTCGGCGCGAAGACGGACGACATCGCCTGGGTGGACGAAGGCGCCACGGCTGAGGTTCTTCGTGTGACGCCGTCGGCGTTGGCTGCAGTCTTCACGTTCTCTCCCGACACGTTCGACGCCGATTTCGACAAGGGTGTCCAGGGCCTGAACCAGTCGATGCGCGATCAGCTGACCCAGTACAAGGACACGCAGAAGGCCGGCGTCGAACAAACTCAGACGGCAACGACCGCTGATGTCCCGCTGATCGGGATCACACGACTCGAGAAGGACCGGGCACAGTTGCTCGCCCAACTGAACGTCAGCTCGACGCAGAACGGCGTGGCGGCAGACTCTCGCTCCGGAATGGTCATCGTGAGTCTGGAGAAGCAGGACGGAAACTGGCTGATCTCGGAGATTCGCGACCAGTAGCTCGGAGATTCGCGACCAGTACCAGCGCGAAGATCTGGACCGACGCACGATGTCGGTCCAGATTTTTCGTATGTGACGCCGTTGCTGGCTACACTTCCGGTGGCAGTGTTCGAATGCGCGTCACGAATGTTCGAATGCTGCGACACGCGCTCTCGCCCTTGACGGAGCGGTCCGCAAGGTCCACTCTGATCGGTGAACATGCACGGACGAGTGATCGGCAGTCTCACGTCAGTATCTGAATTCGACCCTCAGTTACACCCGACTCGACATTTCCAGAGTAAGGGTGTACTTTTGGACGTTGCGCTGGCTGCCTCCTGTCCACCCCTCGTCTCAACCGCTGCGAAGTCAAGTACTTCTTGCTTTCTGCGACGGGTTTCGTTCGGGTTGTAACCAGCGAAATTCGAAGCAGATACAGCGGCGGTCGCAACAGCACGGAGCGGCCCGCGTGAGGTGCTGGAAGGACGCATCTTGGCAGTCTCTAGCCAGACCAAGGCAGTTTCCGGAATCCCCGGAGCCCCGAAGAGGGTTTCGTTCGCGAAAGTTCGCGAACCCCTCGAAGTTCCCGGGCTTCTTGACGTACAGACAGATTCGTTCGAGTGGCTGATCGGCGCGCAGAGTTGGCGTGAACGAGCAGCGGCACTCGGCGACAATGCAGTGTCCGGTGGTCTCGAGGACATCCTCGCGGAGCTTTCTCCGATCGAGGATTTCAACGGCACTATGTCGCTGTCCTTCTCCGACCCTCGATTCGACGAGGTCAAGGCCTCGACGGACGAGTGCAAAGACAAGGACATGACCTACGCGGCGCCGTTGTTCGTCACCGCGGAGTTCATCAACAACAACACTGGTGAGATCAAGAGCCAGACGGTCTTCATGGGAGATTTCCCGATGATGACCGACAAGGGCACCTTCATCATCAACGGCACCGAGCGTGTGGTCGTCTCGCAGCTCGTGCGTTCCCCCGGTGTGTACTTCGACATGAGCGTCGACAAGAGCACCGAGAAGGATCTGCACAGCGTCAAGGTGATCCCGGGTCGCGGCGCATGGCTCGAGTTCGACGTCGACAAGCGCGACACCGTTGGTGTCCGTATCGACCGCAAGCGTCGTCAGCCTGTCACCGTCCTGCTCAAGGCACTCGGCTGGACCACCGAGCAGATCACGGAGCGCTTCGGCTTCTCCGAGATCCTCATGGCCACGCTGGAGAAGGACAACACCGCCGGCACCGATGAGGCGTTGCTCGACATCTACCGCAAGCTGCGTCCGGGCGAGCCCCCCACCAAGGAGAGCGCGCAGACCCTGCTGGAGAACCTGTTCTTCAAGGACAAGCGCTACGACCTCGCTCGCGTGGGTCGTTACAAGATCAACAAGAAGCTCGGCCTGAACGCGGGTCAGCCGATCGTTGCATCCACTCTCACCGAAGAAGACATCGTCGCCACCGTCGAGTACCTCGTGCGTCTGCACGCAGGTGACACCTCGATGACGGCTCCGGGCGGCGTCGAGGTTCCCGTCGAGGTCGACGACATCGACCACTTCGGCAACCGTCGTCTGCGTACCGTCGGCGAGCTCATTCAGAACCAGATCCGCGTGGGCCTGTCCCGCATGGAGCGTGTGGTTCGTGAGCGCATGACCACGCAGGACGTCGAGGCAATCACGCCTCAGACGCTGATCAACATCCGTCCCGTCGTCGCTGCGATCAGGGAGTTCTTCGGAACCTCCCAGCTGTCGCAGTTCATGGACCAGAACAACCCGCTGTCGGGGCTGACGCACAAGCGTCGTCTGTCCGCCCTCGGCCCGGGTGGTCTGTCCCGTGAGCGCGCCGGCCTCGAGGTTCGCGACGTTCACCCGTCGCACTACGGCCGCATGTGCCCGATCGAGACCCCGGAAGGCCCGAACATCGGCCTGATCGGTTCGCTGTCGGTCTACGCCCGCGTCAACCCGTTCGGTTTCATCGAGACCCCGTACCGTCGCGTCGTCGACGGACAGGTGACCGACGAGGTCGACTACCTGACCGCTGACGAAGAAGACCGCCACGTAGTCGCGCAGGCCAACTCGGCCATCGACCGCGAGGGTCGCTTCACCGACTCGAAGATTCTCGTCCGCCGTAAGGGTGGCGAGGTCGAGTTCGTCGCGTCCTCCGACATCGACTACATGGACGTTTCGCCGCGTCAGATGGTGTCCGTCGCAACCGCGATGATTCCGTTCCTCGAGCACGACGATGCAAACCGTGCCCTGATGGGCGCGAACATGCAGCGTCAGGCTGTCCCGCTGGTTCGCAGCGAGGCACCTCTCGTCGGAACCGGCATGGAGCTGCGTGCAGCTGTGGATGCCGGCGACGTCATCATCACCGAGAAGACCGGTGTCGTGGAGGAGATCTCCGCGGACTACGTCACGGTGATGGCTGACGACGGAAGTCGCAAGACGTACCGGATGCGCAAGTTCGCGCGTTCCAACCAGGGCACGTGCGCCAACCAGCGTCCGATCGTGGACGAGGGACAGCGTGTCGAGGCCGGCCAGGTTCTGGCCGACGGCCCTTGCACCGAGAACGGTGAGATGGCGCTGGGCAAGAACTTGCTCGTCGCGATCATGCCGTGGGAAGGCCACAACTACGAGGACGCGATCATTCTGTCGCAGCGTCTCGTGGAAGAGGACGTCCTGACCTCGATTCACATCGAGGAGCACGAGATCGATGCCCGCGACACCAAGCTCGGTGCCGAGGAAATCACTCGCGACATCCCGAACGTCTCCGACGAGGTCCTTGCCGACCTCGACGAGCGCGGCATCATCCGTATCGGTGCCGAGGTTCGTGACGGCGACGTGCTGGTCGGAAAGGTCACGCCGAAGGGCGAGACCGAGCTGACCCCCGAAGAGCGCCTCCTTCGCGCCATCTTCGGTGAGAAGGCTCGCGAGGTTCGTGACACGTCCCTCAAGGTTCCTCACGGTGAGACCGGCAAGGTCATCGGAATCCGCGTGTTCTCACGTGACGAAGACGACGATCTGCCTCCCGGTGTCAACGAGTTGGTCCGCGTCTACGTGGCACAGAAGCGCAAGATCCAGGACGGCGACAAGCTCGCCGGCCGCCACGGTAACAAGGGCGTCATCGGCAAGATCCTGCCGCAGGAAGACATGCCGTTCCTCTCGGACGGCACGCCTGTCGACATCATCTTGAACACGCACGGTGTCCCGCGTCGTATGAACATCGGTCAGGTCTTGGAGACCCACCTCGGGTGGATCGGCAAGACCGGCTGGAACATTCAGATCGCGTCCGACGGCACTCGTCCCGACTGGGCTGCGACCCTGCCGGAAGAGATGCTGTCCGCTCCGGCCGACTCGAACATCGCCACCCCGGTGTTCGACGGTGCGAAGGAAGACGAGCTCACCGGTCTCCTCGGCGCGACGCTGCCGAACCGTGACGGCGAGCAGATGGTCGGACCCGACGGAAAGGCCACCTTGTTCGACGGCCGCTCCGGCGAGCCGTTCCCGTACCCGGTCTCGGTCGGTTACATGTACATCATCAAGCTGCACCACTTGGTCGACGACAAGATCCACGCTCGTTCGACCGGTCCGTACTCGATGATCACGCAGCAGCCTCTCGGTGGTAAGGCCCAGTTCGGTGGCCAGCGCTTCGGTGAGATGGAGTGCTGGGCGATGCAGGCCTACGGCGCGGCTTACACGCTGCAGGAACTGCTGACCATCAAGTCGGACGACGTGGTCGGTCGAGTCAAGGTGTACGAAGCCATCGTCAAGGGCGAGAACATCCCCGAACCCGGCATCCCCGAGTCGTTCAAGGTGCTCCTCAAGGAGCTCCAGTCGCTCTGCCTCAACGTGGAGGTGCTGTCCTCGGACGGCGCGGCCATCACGATGGCGGACGGCGACGACGAGGACTTGGAGCGGGCCGCAGCGAACCTGGGCATCAACCTGTCCAGGAACGAAGCTGCGACGGTCGACGACCTCGCGAACTAGGTTTCGGTCCCCGGGTTGCTCTTGAAAGAGCGGCCCGGGGGCGTAGTTCACATTTGAATTGGCAGTCAGGTTGCCGGGTGACCGGCAACCGTAACCCCAACGGGGAAAGGAAGTTACGTGCTCGACGTCAACTTCTTCGATGAACTCCGCATTGGCTTGGCCAGTGCAGAGGACATCCGCAATTGGTCCTACGGCGAGGTCAAGAAGCCGGAGACCATCAACTACCGCACGCTCAAGCCCGAGAAGGACGGCCTCTTCTGCGAGAAGATCTTCGGCCCCACCCGGGACTGGGAGTGCTACTGCGGTAAGTACAAGCGTGTCCGCTTCAAGGGCATCATCTGTGAGCGCTGTGGCGTCGAGGTCACTCGCGCCAAGGTTCGTCGTGAGCGTATGGGTCACATCGAACTGGCCGCACCGGTCACGCACATCTGGTACTTCAAGGGTGTTCCGAGCCGTCTCGGTTACCTGCTCGACCTGGCTCCGAAGGATCTCGAAAAGATCATCTACTTCGCTGCCTACGTCATCGTCGGCGTCGACGAGGAGCTCCGTCACAACGAGCTGTCCACCCTCGAAGCCGAGATGCAGGTCGAGAAGAAGACCGTCGCAGATCAGCGCGACGCCGATCTCGAGGCACGTGCGCAGAAGCTCGAAGCCGACATCGCCGAGCTCGAGGCAGAGGGCGCGAAGTCCGATGTCCGCCGCAAGGTCAAGGACGGCGGCGAGCGCGAAATGCGTCAGCTCCGTGACCGCGCGCAGCGTGAGCTGGATCGTCTCGACGAGATCTGGACCACCTTCACCAAGCTGAGCGTCAAGCAGCTCATCATCGACGAGCTCCTGTACCGCGAGCTGGTCGACCGTTACGGCGAGTACTTCACGGGTGCGATGGGCGCAGAGTCCATCCAGATCCTGATGCAGAACTTCGACCTCGACGCCGAGGCGGAGTCTCTCCGCGAGACCATCCGCAGCGGCAAGGGCCAGAAGAAGCTGCGTGCACTCAAGCGCCTCAAGGTGGTTGCGGCATTCCAGACCAACGGCAACTCGCCGATGGGCATGGTCCTCAACGCTGTTCCGGTGATCCCGCCGGAGCTTCGCCCGATGGTTCAGCTCGACGGTGGACGTTTCGCGACGTCCGACCTCAACGACCTGTACCGCCGCGTCATCAACCGCAACAACCGCCTCAAGCGACTGATCGACCTCGGTGCTCCCGAGATCATCGTCAACAACGAGAAGCGGATGCTGCAGGAGTCGGTCGACGCCCTGTTCGACAACGGTCGTCGTGGACGTCCGGTCACCGGACCGGGTAACCGCCCGCTGAAGTCCCTGAGCGATCTGCTCAAGGGCAAGCAGGGTCGTTTCCGTCAGAACCTGCTCGGTAAGCGCGTCGACTACTCGGGTCGTTCCGTGATCGTCGTCGGTCCTCAGCTCAAGCTGCACCAGTGTGGTCTGCCCAAGCTGATGGCTCTCGAGCTGTTCAAGCCGTTCGTGATGAAGCGTCTGGTCGATCTCAACCACGCGCAGAACATCAAGTCGGCCAAGCGCATGGTCGAGCGCAAGCGCGTCCAGGTTTGGGACGTCCTCGAAGAGGTCATCGCCGAGCACCCCGTGCTGCTCAACCGTGCACCTACGCTGCACCGTCTGGGTATCCAGGCATTCGAGCCGCAGCTCGTCGAGGGCAAGGCCATTCAGCTCCACCCGCTGGTGTGTGAGGCCTTCAACGCCGACTTCGACGGTGACCAGATGGCTGTTCACCTCCCGCTGTCGGCAGAGGCTCAGGCCGAGGCCCGCATCCTGATGCTGTCCTCGAACAACATCCTCTCGCCTGCTTCGGGTCGCCCGCTCGCCATGCCGCGTCTGGACATGGTCACGGGTCTGTTCCACCTGACCCGTCTCGACGAGGGTGTCACCGGTGAGCTCGTTGCTCCGACCAACGACGAGGCAGAGCAGGGCGTGTACTCCTCGCCCGCCGAGGCTCAGATGGCAGTCGACCGCGGCGCGCTCTCGGTTCAGGCTCAGATCAAGGTGCGTCTGACGCAGCAGCGTCCGCCGCGCGACCTCGAGAACGAACTGTTCCCCGAGGGCTGGAAATACGGTGACGGCTGGACCGCCACCACGACACTCGGCCGTGTGCTCTTCAACGAGCTGCTTCCGGCGGACTACCCGTTCGTCAACGAGCAGATGCCGAAGAAGCGCCAGGCGACGATCATCAACGATCTCGCCGAGCGGTACCCGATGATCGTGGTTGCTCAGACCGTCGACAAGCTCAAGGACGTCGGGTTCTACTGGGCCACCCGTTCGGGTGTCACGGTCTCGATTTCCGACGTGCTCGTGCCGCCGGAGAAGCCTGCCATCATCGAGGACTTCGAGGCTCAGGCCGACAAGATCGAGAAGCAGTACCAGCGTGGTGCTCTGGACAAGAAGGAGCGCAACAGCGCTCTGGTCACCATTTGGCAGGAAGCGACCGACAAGGTCGGCAAGGCCATGGAGGCTCACTTCCCCGACAGCAACCCGATCCCGATGATCGTGAAGTCCGGCGCAGCCGGCAACATGACTCAGGTTCGCTCGCTCGCCGGTATGAAGGGTCTGGTGACAAACCCGAAGGGTGAGTTCATCCCGCGTCCGATCAAGTCTTCCTTCAAGGAAGGCCTGACCGTTCTCGAGTACTTCATCAACACGCACGGTGCTCGTAAGGGTCTGGCCGATACCGCACTCCGCACCGCCGACTCGGGTTACCTGACCCGTCGTCTGGTGGACGTTTCGCAGGACGTCATCGTCCGTGAGGTCGACTGTGGAACAGAGCGCGGCATCGTCACCACGATCGCCGAGAAGCAGGCCGACGGCACGATGATCCGCGATGCTCACGTGGAGACCAGCACGTACGCCCGTACCTTGGCGGCCGATGCAGTCGACGCGAACGGCACCGTCATCGTCGAGCGTGGCCACGATCTCGGTGACCCCGCGATCGATGCTCTGCTCGAAGCCGGCATCACGACGGTCAAGGTCCGCTCGGTCCTGACCTGCACCACCGGCACCGGCGTTTGCGCCACTTGCTACGGCCGCTCGATGGCCACAGGCAAGCTGGTCGACATCGGTGAGGCTGTCGGTATCGTCGCCGCTCAGTCGATCGGTGAGCCCGGTACCCAGCTGACCATGCGTACCTTCCACCAGGGTGGTGTCGCAGGAGATGACATCACCGGCGGTCTGCCGCGTGTCCAGGAGCTGTTCGAGGCACGTGTGCCCAAGGGCAAGGCTCCTATCGCGGACGTCACCGGTCGGGTACAGCTCGAAGACGGCGATCGTTTCTACAAGATCACCATCGTTCCGGACGACGGCGGCGAAGAGGTTGTCTACGACAAGCTCAGCAAGCGTCAGCGTCTGCGCGTCTTCAAGCATGCCGACGGTCGCGAAAGCCTCTTGGCTGACGGTGACCACGTCGAGGTCGGACAGCAGCTCATGGAAGGTGCTGCCGATCCCCACGAGGTCCTGCGAGTCATGGGTCCGCGTCAGGTTCAGATCCACTTGGTCAACGAGGTCCAGGAGGTGTACCGGAGCCAGGGTGTGTCGATCCACGACAAGCACATCGAGGTCATCGTGCGCCAGATGCTTCGTCGCGTGACGATCATCGATTCCGGTGCCACCGAGTTCCTGCCCGGTTCGCTCACCGAGCGCGCCGAGTTCGAGTCGGCAAACCGCCGCGTTGTCGCCGAGGGTGGCGAGCCCGCAGCCGGCCGTCCGGTGCTCATGGGTATCACGAAGGCGTCGCTCGCGACGGATTCGTGGCTGTCCGCGGCATCGTTCCAGGAGACCACTCGTGTCTTGACCGACGCGGCTATCAACTGCCGCTCGGACAAGCTGATCGGTCTGAAGGAAAATGTCATCATCGGTAAGCTGATCCCTGCCGGTACCGGTATCAACCGTTACCGCAACATCCAGGTTCAGCCCACCGAAGAGGCACGCGCCGCTGCTTACGCAGTGCCGTCGTACGACGACCAGTACTACAGCCCGGACGGCTTCGGCCAGAACACCGGTGCTGCAGTTCCGCTGGACGACTACGGCTTCAGCAACGACTACCGCTAGTCGGGTAGTCGTATGTGACGACTACCGCTAAGCGTTAGTTCGTAGAAAATCCCCCCACCTCGAAAGAGGTGGGGGGATTTTTCATCTCGCTCGCTTCAGGAGTTGCTGCCGCTGAGGTCCGGGATGACGATCTCCTGGACTGCCCACTTGTTGCCGTCGGGGTCGGCGAAGTAGATGAATCGGCCCCAAGCCTGGTCGTCGATCGGGCTGATGTCGATGCCGCGGCTCTTGAACTCGCGCTCAGCCTCTTCGATGTCCTTGACCACTACCTGCATGCCGACGACGGAACCGGGCTCGGCGTCGGTGATTCCCTTGCCGATGCAGATCGAGCAGGCCGAACCGGGTGGGGTCAGCTGGACGAAGCGCAGGTCCTCGCTGACCGTGTGATCGTGGTCGGCGTTGAAGCCGAGGCGGACGTAGAAGTCCTTGGCGCGGTCGATGTCGGTGACGGGAATGGCGACCAGTTCGAGCTTGATGTCCATGACGTGCCCTTCATGTGATGGTGGATTCCGGCGACAGGTCCAGTGTTGCGGGGATTGCGGTCAGAAACGGTCCTCATTAGGCGTCCGGATGAAACTTTCCGAATTCCTTGTTGCTCCGAGAGTGCTTCTCTCACTTCTCGACCGATCCCGAACCAGGAGCGGATACCCCGACTCCGCAGCTCTGACGCATTCCGTCGAACGCGCCGCGCACGCCGACGCTCTCGGCTACCACCGGTTCTGGGTGGCCGAGCATCACGCGGTGCCCGGGATCGGGAGCGGGTCGCCGGCAGTACTGCTTGCCGCGATCGGCGCGCATACGCGCGATATCAGACTCGGGAGCGGTGGGGTCATGCTGCCGAATCACCAACCGCTGATCGTCGCCGAGCAGTTCTTGATGCTGGAGGCTCTGTACCCGGGGCGAATCGATCTCGGCCTCGGCCGATCGCTGGGATTCACGGAGCCTGTTCGTCAGGCACTACGACGCAGCAAGGATGCTCCGGACACGTTTGCGTCAGATCTCGAAGAGGTGAGGCGCTACCTGGACGGATCCGCGGCAGTGACGGCACGGCCGGCGTCGGAGACCGGGGTGCCGATCTTCGTACTCGCGACGCGTACAGGTTTGAAAGTGGCAGCGCAACTGGGGCTTCCGGTGGTCGTGGGTGGGCCGATACTCGGAACCGGGAGCACCGACCGGGTGGATGCATTGGACGAGTACCGCCGAGCTTTCCGGGCCACCGACGCTCATCCCGAACCCTATGTGGTGGTTTCTCTCGAAGTGGCGGTTGCCGATACCACCGACGCGGCGCGTGAGTTGCTGATCCCGGAGGCATACGCGCTCGCAGAATCGTCACGGACGGGGGAGTTTCCTCCGCTCGCGTCGCCGGACGAGATCAGGCGCGCCCCGCGCAGTGATCGAAATGCCAGGCGTATCGAGTCGTTCATGGCGTCGGCGCTGCACGGCACACCTGTCGAGGTGAAACAACAGCTTCACGATCTCGCCGAGCGGACCGGTGCCGACGAAGTGCTGGCGTCGACGTCGACGTACGACCGTGACGCGCTTGCACTTTCGGACCGCCTTCTACGTGAGGTGCTTTAGCGGTGTGGTCGATCTAACGGGGCACGTGAAACTCGAGCAAAGTGGCGACGGAGTCGTCGAGTTCGGTCCACGGCACCGGTACGGAGAGGACGGCGATCGCCGAAGTCGGGAACTTGTCGCGGATACGTTGGGCTGCTTCGGAGTTTTCGTTTGATGCGAGATCGAGTGCAGTCCAGGGAATTCCGGGTTCGTGTCCGACGATCAGGAGCGTCTTGACGTGGTCGGACGTGGTTCGCGCAGCTGCAATGACGTCTGCGGGTGAGCCGCCGTAGATGGACTTCTCGAATCCGGCGGGAGCTTCGATTCCCGTCGAGGCAAGGGTTTCGACGGTCCGCCGGGAGGTGGAGCACAGAACGGCGTCTACGGGCGGGACGTTTTCGCGGATCCATTCGCCGCCGATGCGGGCCTCGCGCAGGCCCCGTTCGGCGAGCGGACGCTCGTGATCACGGATGCCCTCGGGGTAGCTGGACTTGCCGTGTCGCATGAGGACGAGGGTGCGGTGGTCGGCCATGCGTTCACGGTATCCGCTTTGTGCCCGTCAGTCCGGTTACTCTGGATGGTCAGGACCTTGAAGGAGGTTTTCGATGGCCGGTAAGAAGCTCGATCGAACTAATGCCCGAACTGCACTCGAGGTGGTACGCGAAAGCCCCACCATCGCTTTCATCACCGTTGCCCCGGCAGTGGTCGTGTTCGGCGTGGTGTGGTGGCTCTTCGGTTTCTGGGCCGCGATTCTTCTTGCGTTGGTGTTCGGTGTCGCGGCTGTCGCGACCCAGAAACTGCGTTAGAGGGCGCTCACCTGCGCAACTGTGCGGAGCGCTTCGCCGACCAGGAACCAGACCGTGACGGTCTTGTCGTCGACGCGGCTGCGCAGGACGACGTCGTCACTGGAGACGATGGGGGAGAGGTACTCGATCAGTGCTCGATGCGGAACTGTACGCAGTTCGGTGCGCGCGCTGAGGACCTCTTCGACTGCCTGCCAGTAGACGGCGTTGTTGACGTGGTCGAACGGGTCGATATCCGTGGCGCGCAGAGCGAACGGCGTGTCCAGAACACCCGCGTCATCCGCCTCCGGTGCGTTCTCGGCGAGGACACGCTTCCACTTCAGGCGATGCTCGTCGGTGGATTCTTCCAACGGCCGCATGAAGTCGTCACTCATCCGCGTGGGCATGCCCGACTCGGCGCTGATGTTGATCCAGAAGCCTTCGGTTTCCATCAGCGCGCCGTTGCTGCCGTCGAAGCGCACGCGCATGTTCGCCCATCTCGTGGAGAAGCCGGAGCACCAGCGAGTCATCGTCAACTCTTCCGGCCAGATCGCCGGGCGTACGACATCGACGACCGTACGACGCACTATCCAGAGCGGATGAGTGTCGATGGCGCCGGCGGCTTCGATGTTGTCGTTGCCGATGTCCTGCAGATAACGGGCGACGGCGTCGAGCCTGACCTGCTTGGCGACGTCGATGTCGCCGGTACGGACCGGGCGGGACTTGACGAAGATCGGTCCTCTGTCTGGCTGCGGCGCGAGCGTGAGATCTGGGTTCACGTGAGATTCCTGTTCGCTGGAGTGAGCCGATTCTGTCAGGCTTTTCAGCGAGTGGCGATTATCTGCTTTCCGCAGCCGGAACCGTCGACCATTCGTGCCACGGCGACGGCGGTGTCGGCAAGGGGATGAACGGAGTCGATCACCGGGGTGATGACACCTGCGTCGATCATTGCGGTCAGCACCTCCAGATCCTCGGCGTTCTCCGAAGCCATCAAAGACCCGAGCTTCTGAGATACGAACGGAGACAAGCACAGTGCGCGGATTTGGCGATCGATTCCGCCGAGCCACCGTCCGCCGTTCTCGCCGCCCACGATCACGAGCCTTCCGGTGCGTGTGAGCGCCCGTCGAAGATCTCGCAGTCGGCGGTTGCCGCCGGTGTCGATGATGACGTCGTACCGATGCGATCCGTCGGTGGCGTCGTCGACGCGGTAGTCGAGAACCTCGTCGGCACCGAGGGAGCGGACGGTATCGGTTTTCGAGGTGCTGCATACGCCGGTGACGAGCGCGCCCATGGCTTTCGCCACCTGCACCGCGTAGATCCCGACGCCACCGGATGCACCGAGAACGAGGACGGATTGCCCGGCCTGCACGCGGCCGTGGTCGCGCACGGCTTGCAGCGCTGTGAGGCCGGAGACCGGCACCGCTGCTGCTTGTGCGAACGACAACCGAGCAGGTTTTGCAGCAATCTTCGTCTCGAGTGCGCACGCGTACTCCGAACGAACCGACCGCGATCCCGTATACCTCCTGGCCGACTGCCACGCGGGTCACCGAACTGCCGACGGCCTCGACTCGGCCGGACACGTCCAGTCCGCGGACCCGGTTCTCAGGTCTGCGCAGTCCAAATCCCGCGAGGCGCAACGGATATGGCAGTCCGGCCATGAGATGCCATGCCCCGCGGTCGACGGACGCGGCCTCGACGCGAATCAGCACTTCGTTGTCGGCGACAGTGGGGCGCGGAATGTGGTCGAGGTAGAGAACGTCGGCTTCGCCGTACCGATCCTGTACGACGGCGGTCATCAGTTCCTGCGGCATGCGAGTCTCCGTTCGTCGAATGCTTACACCGTAAGTATTGCACTTACGGTGTAAGTTCTGTCAATGTGGAGAAGCGCACAAGATTGACCCGAGATCACGTTGTACGCGCTGCCGTGGCGCTTGCAGATTCCGTCGGAATCGATTCGATGACCATGCGGAAGCTGGGGACCGAACTGGGCGTCGAGGCGATGTCTCTGTACAACCATGTTTCGGACAAGGGGGATCTGCTCGACGGAATGGTCGACGCGGTCTTTGCGGAGATCGATCTTCCGACGCCGGGACTGCCGTGGCGAACGGAAGTTCACGCGCGAGCGGTATCGACTCGGGAGGTGCTGGGGAGGCACCCGTGGGCAACTCCGTTGATGGAGTCTCGAACGACGCCTGGTCCCGCGACCCTGCGCCACCACGACGCCGTCATCGGAACACTACGCGCTGCCGACTTTCCGGTCGCCCTTGCTGCGCATGCCTTTTCGATCATGGATGCGTACATCTACGGCTTCGTGCTGCAAGAGGTGAGCTTGCCGTTCGAAACAGCGCAGGAAACGACGGAACTGGCGAAGGCGATCATGGGCTCGTTCGAGAGCGGTCAGTATCCGCACCTGGCCGAGCTGACCACCGAGCACGTCCTAGCTCCGGGATACAGCTACGCCGCCGAATTCGCTTTCGGTCTTGATCTGATTCTCGACGGACTCGAACGTCTGCACATCGGGAGCGAACGATGATCTGACGTGAGTACCGGGTTAAAGTCGAGAAAACCGGGTTACCGGTCCAGACTTCAGATGTCCCGAAGAGGAGCTTTCTGTGCGCGCCATGGTGGTTACGGAACTGTCCGGTCCCGAAGGAATTGTCGCGCAGGAGGTTCCCGAGCCCGCAGCCGAAGGTCTTGTTCTCATCGATGTGAAGGCCAGTGGCGTCTGCTTTCCGGACCTACTCATCACCTACGGCAAGTATCAGATCCGCCCGGAACCGCCGTTCATTCCCGGCGCGGAGATCTCGGGCGTCGTGGTCTCCGCGCCGGAAGGGTCGGGTTTCGCTCCGGGCGATCGTGTTCTCGCGGCCGCGTATCTGGGCGGCTATGCAGAGCGGATTGCCGTCAACCCGGCGCAGGTACTCCGAATTCCGGACGGACTCGCCTTCGACGAGGCGGCCTCTCTGATCATCAACTATCAGACGATGGAGTTCGCGCTGGCTCGTCGCGCGAAGATCGTCGCGGGGGAGACGGTCGTCGTGCTCGGCGCTGCGGGCGGAGTCGGAACGGCAACCATCCAGCTGGCCAAGGCACACGGGGCTCGGGTGATTGCCGTAGTGCGACGCGAAGGCGTCGAGGACTTCTTGCGTGAGCTCGGTGCCGACGAGGTTGTCGCGCTGGCTCCGGGATGGGGAGAGCGGATTCGGGAACTGACCGACGGCGTCGGCGCTCAGATCGTGGTAGATCCGGTAGGCGGGGATGCGTTCGACGACGCGGTCCGGGTTCTGGCGCCGGAGGGGCGTCTTGTGGTTATCGGATTTGCCGGCGGCGGCATCCCTCAGGTCAAGGTGAACCGGGTGCTCTTCCGCAACATCAGCATTGTCGGCGCGGCGTGGGGCGAGTTCACGCGCACCAATCCCGAAGCGGTAGCCGAGGTGCATGCATCGCTGGTAGAACACGTCCGGAACGGCTTGCGTCCGCTGGTCAAGGCACGGTATCCGCTTGCCGACGCAGCAGTTGCCCTGGCTGATCTAGAAAGCGGCAAAGTTCTCGGAAAGGCCATCTTGCTGCAGGAATGATTCTTCGCAACGTGATGGTGCTCACCAAATAATAAGTTGCAACATGTTTTCATTTGGGCAATAGTTGCAACCGCACTACCATTTGCCAGGTGATCGCTTCCGATTCTGATGACCTGTATGGAGCACTCGACGAGTTGTTCACTCGCCTGATGAGCGCCGGTGATTCGGAGTCGATCGATGCGTTGATCGAACTGGATCTCTCGTTCTCTCAGGTGCGTGTGCTGTTCGTACTTGCACAACGTGATGCGGCGATCCCGATCAACGAGGTTGCCGACGAGCTTCGGCTCTCGGTGGCAGCTACGGGGCGGAACATCGATCAGCTCGTGAACATGGGTCTGGTCGATCGCCGTGAAGACGAGCGGGACCGACGCGTCAAGCGGGTTTCCTTGTCGGAGGCCGGTCGTAAGGTGACGACCAACCACATCGAGTGCAAGCGCGGCCAGCTTCGCGAATTCGCGTCGCGTGTTCCTGAGCCAGAGCGGATTCGTTTGTTCGAGGCTCTCAAGCCCATTCTCGCGGGTGACTATCTGCGAGCACTTAACCAGGAGACTTCGCGATGACATCGCCGAACGCGCCGGCACCGGCGTCCGACAAACTTGACGGGGCGGTCCTCAAGATCGCTTCCGTGGTGGTGCTCGGCGCCATCATGTCGATTCTCGACGTAACCGTGGTGAGCGTCGCGCTCACCACTTTTGCCGAGGACTTCGAAACTTCGTACGCCACCGTCGCGTGGACGATGACGGCCTACACGCTCGCCTTGGCGACGGTCATTCCGGTTACCGGTTGGGCTGCCGACCGTTTCGGCACCAAGCGCCTGTACATGACGGCCCTGGTGCTGTTCGTGCTCGGTTCGGTCGCTTGTGCGATGGCGTGGGACATCACCTCGCTCATCGGCTTCCGCGTGCTCCAGGGTCTCGGCGGCGGCATGTTGATGCCGCTCGGTATGACGATCATGACCCGGGCCGCCGGTCCGGACCGTGTCGGTCGTGTCATGGCAGTTCTCGGTATCCCGATGCTGCTCGGTCCTATCGGCGGCCCGATTCTCGGTGGTTGGCTGATCGAGGCCGCGAGCTGGCACTGGATCTTCCTGATCAACTTGCCGATCGGCATCATCGCTCTGGCTGCTGCGTTCATCATTCTGCCGTCCGACAAGGCAAAGCCTTCGGAGTCCTTCGACTTCCTCGGCATGATCCTGCTGTCGCCCGGCCTGGCGCTGTTCCTGTTCGGTGTGTCGTCCATCCCTGAGGTGGGAACCGTTGCGTCCGCTCGGGTTCTGGTGTCGGCCGGTATCGGTCTGGCACTGATCATCGCCTTCGTGTTCCACGCGCTCAACAAGGATCACCCGCTGATCGACCTGCACCTGTTCAAGAACCGTCAGTTGACCACCGCCGTCATCACGACGTCGCTGTTCATCGTCGCGTTCATGGGCGCCGGGTTGCTGTTCCCGAGCTACTTCATTCAGGTCGGCGGGCACACCACGCTCGCGGCCGGATTGTTGATGGCTCCACAGGGTCTGGGCGCTATGGTCACCATGCCGATCGCTGGTCGACTGGTCGACAAGATCGGCCCGGGCAAGATCGTCCTGACCGGTTTGCCGCTGATTCTCATCGGTTTGGGTGTGTTCACACAGGTTGCCTCGGATTCCCCGACGTGGCTGCTGATGGGCGCCTTGTTCGTCATGGGCCTCGGTATGGGTTGCACCATGATGCCGCTGATGACCGCAGCTATCGTGACGCTCTCCAACGAGCAGATCGCTCGCGGCTCCACTCTGATGAACATCGTTCAGCAGACCGCAGGTTCGATCGGTACCGCCGTGATGTCGGTGGTCTTGACCAACCAGCTTCTCGATCGTGGCCTCGATACGACGATGGTCGGTGCGGCGTCGCACATTCCGACCGAGCCGGGAAGTCCGCAGGAGTCTGCTGCGAATTCGATTCTCAGTGCGGCGTCGGACGCTTTCGGCAACACCTTCCTCGTTGCCACTGTGCTGATCGTCCTGACCCTCATCCCGGCGTTCTTCCTGCCGCGGAGCAAGACCACCAGGCCGGTGGCCGAGGGCGAGACGGCAACGCCGATCGTTATGCACTGACCGCTTTTCGGTAGATCGTTTGTCCAGATGAGGGCGGCACACATCTTGTGTGCCGCCCTCATCTTTTTGCCGTGGAATACAGCTGGATGGTTGAATGTTTGATCAGTTACATGCAAACGCATGGATCTAGTTCGCGGAGGAGCAACCATGCAGTTCGGAATCTTCACGGTCGGTGACGTCACCACTGATCCCACGACGGGTAAGACCCCGACAGAGCACGAGCGCATCAAGGCCATGACGACCATCGCCAAGCACGCCGAGGAAGTCGGTCTCGACGTCTTCGCGACCGGCGAGCACCACAACAAGCCGTTCGTGCCGTCATCTCCGACCACGATGCTCGGATACATCGCGGCCCAGACCGAGAAGATCACGCTCTCCACGTCCACGACGCTGATCACCACCAACGACCCGGTGAAGATCGCCGAGGACTACGCGATGCTTCAACACCTCGCTGAGGGGCGTGTCGATCTGATGATGGGACGCGGAAACACCGCGCCGGTGTACCCGTGGTTCGGCAAGGACATTCGCGCCGGTATCCCGTTGGCGCTCGAGAACTATCAACTTCTTCGCCGGCTCTGGGACGAGGAGGTCGTGAACTGGCAAGGGGAGTACCGCACACCGCTGCAGGGATTCACGTCCACCCCGCGCCCGCTGGACGGCGTCGCGCCGTTCGTGTGGCACGGTTCGATCCGCAGCCCCGAGATCGCGGAGATCGCGGCGTATCACGGCGACGGATTCTTCGCGAACAACATCTTCTGGCCGAAAGAGCACTACATCGAGCTGATCGATCTCTACCGCCAGCGTTACGAGCATTACGGCCACGGCTCCGCGGATCAGGCGATTGTCGGTCTCGGTGGTCAGGTCTTCATGCGCAAGAACAGTCAGGACGCGGTCAAGGAATTCCGTCCGTATTTCGACAATGCTCCGGTGTACGGCCACGGGCCCTCACTCGAAGAGTTTACCGAGCAGACGCCGCTGACCGTCGGTTCCCCTGAGCAGGTCATCGAGAAGACGTTGGCGTTTGCCGATTTCTTCGGCGACTACCAGCGCCAGCTGTTCCTGATGGATCACGCCGGGCTGCCGCTCAAGACGGTGCTCGAGCAGCTCGATCTGCTCGGTGAGGAAGTTGTTCCGGTTCTGCGCCGTGAGTTCGCGGCCAGGCGGCCCGCACATGTGCCGGACAACCCGCCCACTCACGCGTCGATGAAGGCGGCTCGTGAGGCAAGCAGTGTCACTGCCTGACGAGCAACCGCCTGAGGTTCCGGTCAGCACCACCGAACTCGCCACCGACGCCTGGGAAGCCTTGTTTCGCGCCCAGGTGTCGGTGCTGCGGCGGTTGGCTGCCGACGACGTCTGGGATCAGGTGTCGATGCGAGAGTACGACGTGCTGTTCACATTGAGCCTCACACCGAGTAGTTCACTTCGCCTGCATGACCTGAATCGCGAGATCCTGTTGAGCCAGCCGTCACTCAGCCGCCTGGTAGAACGGTTGGAGGGTGAAGGTCTGGTATCGAGAAGTGTTGATCCACAGGATCGCCGCGGGACGATCGTGCAACTCACCGAAGCGGGTGCAGCGCTGCAGAAATCAGTGGGTCGCCGTCATGCGGCGAGCATTCGTCGCCACGTCGGACCGGCCCTGGACGCGGATGAACTTCGACTGTTGGCCGAATTGTGCACGCGTCTGCGTCTCGCGCAGTCATGACTAGAGGCAGGATGGACGATATGAGCAACCTCGAAGCGCAGCCCGTCGAGCAGGAATGCGAAGGCCATCCGGCGGAGAGCGAGATTCAGATTCTCACCCCGCGCGACGTACCGCTCGGTGGCCCGCGGGCGATGCGAGTGCGTCGCACCCTTCCGCAACGCGAGCGTTCGCTGATCGGGGCATGGTGTTTTGCCGATCATTACGGTCCGGATGACGTCGGCTCAGGACCGGGCATGCATGTGCCGCCGCATCCGCATACCGGATTGCAAACGGTGAGTTGGCTGTTCACCGGAGAGATCGAGCACCGTGACAGCATCGGTTCCCATGCGATGGTGCGGCCGGGTGAACTGAATTTGATGACGGCCGGGAGTGGGATCGCGCACTCCGAGGTGTCGACGCCGAATACGAAGGTTCTGCACGGGATGCAGTTGTGGGTGGCGCTGCCGGATGCGGCGCGCGATACCGCACCCGCGTTCGTTCACTATCGACCGGAGCCGGTGACCACCGATGGTGTCACGCTCAGTGTGTTCCTCGGCTCGCTCGCCGGTGAAACGTCTCCGGTGTCTACCTTCACCGAATTACTCGGTGCCGAGGTGATTCTCGATCCTGGGGCCGAGATCGCCCTCGATGTCGATCGTTCACATGAGCACGGCGTGATCGTCGATCAAGGATCGGTTGTTCTGCGTGGTACCACCGTCGGCTGGGCCGAGTTGGGTTATCAAGCACCAGGTTTCGGAAAACTGACTTTGCGCAATCCGGGATCCGAACCGGCTCGACTGCTACTGCTCGGCGGGAAACCGTTGGGCGAGCAGGTCATCATGTGGTGGAACTTCATGGGTCGTACCCACGAAGAGATCGTCGAGTATCGACGCAAGTGGCAGGCCGAGCTGGCCTCCGGATTCGACGGCAGCGTCCCGGACCAGCGTTTCGGCGTCGTGCCGGGATACGACGGCCCGGCGCTCCCGGCACCCGAGTTGCCGAACAGTACGTTGCGGCCCCGAGGCTAGTCGCTGCTGTTGCTGCTGCCAGCCGCGAGCATCGTCTCGATCAGGCCTGTTCGATGTCCTGGTGAGCCTTCGCGAGCATGATGTAGCCGGCGCCGTTGGCGGTGATACCGGCCTTTTCGCCTTCGGAGAGTTCACGTTTGACCTTGGCGGGCACGCCGGCGACCAGTGATCCAGGCGGAATTTGCATCCCCTGAGACACGACCGCACCGGCTGCAATCAGTGATCCCGAACCGATGTGTGCGCCGTTGAGCACCACGGCACCCATACCGACGAGAACGTCGTCTTCGACGGTGCACCCGTGCAGCACTGCGTTGTGGCCGACCGAGATTCGCTCGCCCAGCACTGCGGGGAACGTCGGGTCGGCGTGCACGGTGCAGTTGTCCTGAATGTTGGTGTCAGCGCCGATGGAGATCGATTCGGCGTCGCCGCGGATAACCGCGCCGTACCAGATGCTGGCTCCCGCAGCGATGGTCACAGCGCCGACAACGGTGGCGTTGGGTGCGATGAATGCACTTTCGTCGATCTGCGGGGTGTTACCGAGAACGGTGGCGATGATCGGGTTGGTCATGGTTCTCCTGTGCGTTGGAATGACGTGCTCTGACGGTACCTGGACTATTTCGGTGTGGACTTTCGATTCATGACTACCGTCCCGACACCCGCGGTCACCACCAGTCCGATGGCGACGAGTGTGAAAGCGTCGAGCGTTTGCCCGA
The DNA here is from genome assembly GCF_002076325.1 of Rhodococcus sp. 66b. Classification (NCBI taxonomy): domain Bacteria; kingdom Bacillati; phylum Actinomycetota; class Actinomycetes; order Mycobacteriales; family Nocardiaceae; genus Rhodococcus; species Rhodococcus sp. 66b. The sequence continues at coordinate 114,439 of NZ_MUZB01000007.1, read as the reverse complement.
TCACGAGGACTCCGGCCAGTGCGGCCGCTGCCGGTTCGAGCGCGATGAGGACCGCGAAGACCTTCTTGGCCAAGGAGCGCAGCGCCCACATTTCCAAGCTGTACGGGATGACGGACGAGAGGATGGCGACGGCGGCGCCTGCGGCGAGCATCTTCGGATCCAGCAGTTCGCTTCCGCCCGAGACAACGCCGAAGGGGAGCGTCAATACGGCTGCGACGATGCTTGCGCCTGCCAACCCGTCGGCGCTCGGGAGCGTCGCGGCCAGGTGGGAACCGGCCACGATGTAGCCGGCCCACGCAGTCGCGGCGATCAACGCGAACATCACCCCGATCGGGTCCAATCCGGATTCGCCGTGATCGCCTAACCCGAGCAGCAACACTCCGCCGAAGGCGAGCAGTACCCACGCTCCGTCGGCCCACCGACGAGACAGAACTGCGGCCAGGGTGAGCGGTCCGAGGAACTCGATGGTGACGGCGGTGCCGATGGGCACCGTGTCGAGGGCGAGGTAGAAGGCGCCGTTCATCACGGCGAGGGCGATGCCCAGCGCGAAGATGCCTTTGCGTTGCCGGTTCGACCACCTGCTCCATCGCGGACGGACGATGACGCCGAGGATGATCGCAGCGATCGTCAGCCGCAGCGTCGTGGCTCCGGCGGGCCCGATCTGCGAGAACAATGTCGTCGCGAATGCCGCTCCGAACTGGAGCGACAGTATCGAGGTGAGGACCGCGCCGACCGGCAGTAGCTGACTGCCCGCCTTCATTCTCCGGTGAACTCGGGACTTCGACGCTCGAGCATCGCGGCGACGGCTTCGTGGTGATCTCGGGTGTGGTGGGCGATCGACTGCATGGCGGCCGAGAGTTCGAGCAGGCTCTCGAGGCTCTGGTGCTGGCCTTCGCGGAGGAGTTTCTTGGTCATGCGGAGTACCTGCGGGGGATTGGCGGCTACTCGAGCTGCCAAAGCGTGCGCTGCGGAAAGCAATTCCTCGGGTTCGGTGATCTGCGAGACCAGACCCCAGTCGAGTGCCTTCGCAGCATCGATGGGTTCGCCGGTGAACGCCATCTCGGCGGCGCGGGCGTTGCCGATCGCGCGGGGGAGCAGCCAGGCTCCGCCGTCGCCGGGGATGAGTCCCACCTTGACGAAGCTCTCGGCGAAGACTGCGGCGGTCGAGGCGATGCGGAGGTCACACATGAGGGAGAGGTCGCAGCCCGCTCCGATGGCCGGGCCGTTGACGGCTGCGATGGTCGGCACCTCACATGTGTACAGCGCGAGCGGAATGCGCTGGATGCCGTGCCGGTAGCCCTGGCGGATCTCGCCGGGAGCACCACCGAACATGCCTTCCTTGTCTCGCATGTGTTTGACGTTGCCGCCGGAGGAGAAAGCCGACCCGGCCCCCGTGAGGATGACCGCTCGCACACTCTGATCTCGGTTGACTGCGGTGACCGCGTCTTCGAGGGCCTCGATCATGTCGATCTCGGAGATCGCGTTGCGGGTGTCCGGGCGATTGAGGGTCCACGTGACCACATCGCCGGTTCGCGAGATCAGTACGGCGTCGCTCATGGGTGCTCCTGGTAGTCGATGGCAGTTGAGCTCAGTCTCTCACCACAAGATTTCTCAATAACAATCATTCGTGCTTGATTTTTATGGACCCGGGTGTGATGCTGGTCGCATGGCCGAACTTCAGACGTTCATCGATGACTTGCGGGCCGAAGGCGAGAGCCTCGACGCCCTGGTTGCGGATCTGCCCGAGGAGAAGTGGGCGACAATGACGCCGGCGGAAGGGTGGAGCGTCGCGCATCAGATCGGGCACCTGCACTGGACGGACAGTGCTGCGATCCTGGCGATCACCGACCCGGACGGGTTTGCGGAGCAGTTGAAGGCGGCGTTCGTGAATCCGGCGGGATTTGTCGACGACGGTGCTGCCGAGCAGGCGGCCCGCCCGCCGGCGGAGTTGCTCGCCGATTGGCGAGCGGGGCGCACCGCTCTCGTCGAGGCTCTCACCGCCGCCCCGTCCGGTACCAAGTTTCCTTGGTATGGCCCGCCCATGGGCGGTGTCTCCATGGCTACCGCGCGACTGATGGAGACGTGGGCGCACGGGCAGGACGTTGCCGACGCACTCGGCGTCGAACGAGCCCCGACGGCGCGCATCAAGAACATCGCTCACCTGGGTGTGCGGACGCGAAACTTCGCGTACTCGGTCAACGAGAAGACGCCGCCCGCCGACGATTTCCGGGTTGAGTTGACGGCGCCGGACGGTTCGCTCTGGACCTGGGGGCCGGAAGATGCACCGCAGAAGGTGACCGGGCCGGCGTTGGACTTCTGCCTGCTGGTCACCCAGCGTGCCAATCGCGCCGATCTCGATCTGGTCGCCGTTGGCGCCGACGCAGACGAGTGGCTGGGGTTCGCGCAGGCATTTGCCGGACCCAGCGGCGAGGGACGAGCCGCACGAGAAGCGAAGGTGGATAAATGAGTTCGGTACGGATCGGTAACTGCTCCGGTTTCTACGGCGACCGCGTCTCGGCGATGCGCGAGATGCTCGAGGGCGGCGACCTCGACTACCTGACCGGCGACTACCTGGCCGAACTGACGATGTTGATCCTCGGACGGGACCGGATGAAGGACCCGTCGCTCGGCTACGCGAAGACGTTCCTGCGACAGGTGGAAGACACCCTCGGACTTGCGCTCGACAAGGGCGTGAAGATCGTCGCGAATGCCGGCGGTCTCAACCCGGCTGGACTGGCCGACGCGCTGCGCGAGGTCAACACCAGGCTGGGGTTGAACGCGAAGATCGCCCACGTCGAGGGCGACGATCTGGTCTCTCGGGCAGACGAACTCGGACTCGGCTCCCCGCTGACGGCCAACGCGTACCTCGGCGCCTGGGGCATCGTCGAAGCATTGTCAGCCGACGCCGATGTCGTGGTCACCGGACGTGTCACCGACGCTTCGGTGATCGTCGGTCCCGTCGCTCACCATTTCGGTTGGAAGCGAGATGATTTCGATCAGCTGGCCGGTGCTGTCGCGGCGGGCCACGTCATCGAGTGCGGAACCCAGGCCACCGGCGGCAACTACGCGTTCTTCACCGAGATTCCGAATCTGGGCCGTCCTGGATTCCCGATCGCCGAGATCAACGCGGACGGATCTTCGGTCATCACCAAGCATGCCGGAACGGACGGCGAGGTGAGCGTCGGCACCGTGACGGCGCAGCTGCTGTACGAGATCACGGGTGGACGCTACGCAGGCCCGGACGTGACCACCCGCATCGACAACGCGGTGCTCACCCAGGAAGGCCCGGATCGGGTGCTGATCAGCGGAGTCACGGGCGAGGCCCCGCCGCCGCAGTACAAGGTCTCACTCAACACGCTGGCCGGGTTCCGCAACGAGGCCACGTTCATCCTCACCGGTCTCGACATCGAGGCCAAAGCGGATCTGGCGAAGACTCAACTCGAATCCTGGCTGACGAAGAAGCCCGCCGAACTGGTCTGGACTCTCGCTCGCACGGATCACCCGGATTCCGACACCGAGGAAACCGCGAGTGCGTTGCTGCGCTGCGTGGTTCGCGATTCCGATCCCAAGGTGATCGGTCGTCCCTTCTCTGCGGTTGCGGTGGAAATGGCACTCGCCAGTTACCCAGGCTTCTCGCTGACCGCGCCGCCGAGCAACGGACAACCGTACGGAGTGTTCACCCCCGGCTACGTCGACGCCGGATCGGTGCCTCACATGGCCGTACTGCCCGACGGCACTCGCGTGGACATCGCTCCGTCGACGCTGACGCAGGACCTCGAAGCCGTCGACGAACCTGAGCGTCCGGAGCCGTTGCCGCCACAGTCTTCGCTTTCGGTACCACTCGGCACGATCGCCGGTGCCCGTAGTGGCGACAAGGGTGGAAATGCCAACGTCGGCGTCTGGGTTCGCACGGACGATCAGTGGAAGTGGTTGGCGCACACACTGACCGTCGAAATGCTCAAGGAACTGCTACCGGAAGCAGCAGACCTGAACGTCACTCGCTACCAGCTTCCGCACCTTCGTGCCGTCAACTTCGTGATCGAGGGAATCCTCGGCCAGGGTGTTGCCTCACAGGCACGGTTCGATCCGCAGGCCAAGGGAATTGGTGAATGGCTGCGTTCGCGCCACATCGACATCCCGATTTCGCTACTCCCCGTAACTGACGAGAAAGAGGATTCACGGTGACCGTGTGGACCACACCGGAAAGGCTTGCGCTTCGCGAGACCGTACGCGGATTCGTGAACCAGGAGATTCTGCCGCATCTGACGCAGTGGGAGCGCGACGGCGAGATTCCGCGCGAATTGCACCGCAAGGCAGGCGCTCTCGGTCTCCTCGGGGCCAGTGCACCCGAATCGGCCGGCGGTGAGGGCGGCGACGCCGTCGACTCCATCGTGATCTGTGAGGAGATGCATCAGGCAGGTGCGTCGGGCGGGCTGTTCGCATCGCTCTTCACCTGCGGCATCGCGGTGCCGCACCTGATCGCGGCCGGCGACGAGGCGCAGATCGAGAAGTGGGTCAAGCCGACCCTGCGCGGCGACAAGATCGGCTCGCTCGCCATCACCGAGCCCGGCGGAGGCAGCGACGTCGGGCACCTGACAACCACAGCCAAGCGCGACGGCGATCATTACGTCGTGAACGGCGCCAAGACGTTCATCACCTCCGGCGTTCGAGCCGACTTCGTCGTCACAGCGGTGCGCACCGGTGGTCCCGGCGCGGGTGGTGTCTCACTGCTCGTGATCGAGAAGGGCACACCGGGATTCACCGTCTCGCGCAAACTCGAGAAGATGGGCTGGCGCGCATCCGATACCGCGGAACTGTCCTTTGTCGATGCCCGGGTTCCGGTGGAGAATCTGGTCGGCGCAGAGAACAGCGGCTTCGCGCAGATCGCCCAGGCATTTGTTTCCGAACGTGTCGCGCTCGCCGCGCAGGCGTATGCCAGTGCAGAACGTTGCCTGGAGCTGACCCTCGAATGGTGCCGCGCCCGCGAAACTTTCGGTCGGCCCCTCATCAGTCGGCAGGCCGTGCAGAACACCGTCACCGAGATGGCCCGCAAGATCGACGTCGCCAAGGTGTACACCCACTCGGTGATCGAGCGGTACATGGCCGGTGACGGCGACCTGATCGCCGAGGTGTGCTTCGCGAAGAACACGGCAGTCGAGACGGGCGAATGGGTTGCGAACCAAGCCGTTCAGCTGTTCGGCGGCCTCGGATACATGCAGGAAAGTGAAGTGGAGAGGCAGTACCGGGACATGCGAATTCTGGGAATCGGTGGCGGAACCACCGAAATCCTCACCGGCCTCGCGGCCAAGCGATTGGGGTATCAGTCATGAGTGTCATCCGGTCAACACTGGACACCAATTCCGAGGTGTATCAGACCGCAACATCGACCATGAACACCAAGCTCGCCGAGATCGAGGTCGAGCACGCCAAGGCGCTTGCCGGTGGCGGCGAGAAGTACACCGAGCGGCACCACAAGCGGGGAAAGCTCCTGGCACGCGAGCGGATCGAACTCCTGCTCGATCAGGATTCACCGTTCCTCGAACTGTGTCCCCTCGCTGCGTGGGGGAGTGACTTCCCGGTCGGCGCCAGCACCGTGGTCGGTATCGGCGTCGTCGAAGGTGTCGAATGCCTGATCGTCGCCAACGATCCCACCGTGCGCGGCGGCACCAGCAATCCGTGGACGCTGCGTAAGGGATTCCGCGCCAACGACATCGCCATGCAGAACCGCCTCCCGGTGATCTCCCTCGTAGAGTCCGGTGGCGCAGACTTGCCGACGCAGAAAGAGGTGTTCATCCCGGGCGGGCGTATGTTCCGTGACCTCACACAGCTTTCCGCAGCCGGAATCCCCACCATTGCACTGGTCTTCGGTAACTCGACTGCCGGCGGCGCGTACATCCCGGGCATGTCCGACCACGTCGTGATGATCAAGGAACGCTCCAAGGTGTTCCTCGCAGGCCCGCCGCTGGTCAAGATGGCCACCGGTGAGGAATCCGACGACGAGGCACTCGGCGGCGCCGAAATGCACGCTCGCAAGTCCGGGTTGGCCGACTACTTCGCAGCCGACGAGCAGGACGCGATCCGCATCGGTCGCTCGATCGTCAAGCGACTCAACTGGACCAAGAAGGGGCCGGCGCCTCGCGCGGAGATCATCGAACCGCTCGAGGATCCGGAAGAGTTGCTCGGCATCGTTCCGGCCGACCTGAAGATTCCGTTCGATCCGCGTGAGGTCATCGCCCGTATCGTCGACGGTTCCGACTTCGACGAGTTCAAGCCGCTCTACGGTTCCTCCCTCGTGACCGGCTGGGCCGAACTCAACGGTTACCCGATCGGCATCCTGGCCAACGCACGTGGAGTGCTCTTCAGCGAAGAGTCCCAGAAGGCAACGCAGTTCATCCAGCTTGCCAACCGCTCCAACACGCCGTTGCTGTTCCTGCACAACACCACCGGCTACATGGTGGGTAAGGAATACGAGGAGGGCGGCATGATCAAGCACGGATCGATGATGATCAATGCGGTAGCCAACTCCAGGGTTCCGCACATCTCGATCCTGCTCGGAGCGTCGTACGGCGCCGGTCACTACGGCATGTGCGGACGGGCATTCGATCCGCGATTCCTCTTTGCCTGGCCCAGTTCCAAGTCCGCCGTCATGGGCGGTGCGCAGCTCGCCGGCGTCATCTCCATCGTGGGACGCGCTGCTGCCGAGGCCCGCGGCCAGGTTTTCGACGAGCAGGCTGATGCCGGCATGCGCGCGATGATCGAGAACCAGATCGAGGCCGAGTCACTTCCGATGTTCCTGTCCGGGCGTCTGTACGACGACGGCGTCATCGATCCCCGAGACACCCGCACCGTGGTGGGAATGTGCCTGTCGGCCATTGCCACCGCCCCGATCGAAGGCACCGAGAACTTCGGCGTCTTCCGTATGTGAGGCACGCCGTGACAATCACTTCAGTACTGGTCGCCAATCGTGGCGAAATCGCCCGCCGTGTCTTTGCAACATGCCGCAAGAACGGAATCGGGACGGTCGCGGTCTTTTCCGACGCGGATGCCGACAGCCCGCACGTCGCCGAAGCCGACGCCTCGGTTCGCCTGCCGGGTAACACGCCTGCCGAGACCTACCTGCGGGGCGAGCTCATCATCGCCGCCGCCAAGGCTTCGGGCGCCGACGCGATTCACCCCGGCTACGGATTCCTCTCCGAGAACGCGGAGTTCGCGCGCAGCGTCATCGATGCCGGACTGACATGGATCGGTCCGCCCGTCGAATCCATCGAGCTCATGGGATCGAAGGTCGAGTCCAAGAAGATCATGGACGCGGCCGGAGTTCCGGTGCTGTCCGAACTCGATCCCGCTGCGGTGACCGACGCTCATCTGCCAGTGCTGATCAAGGCGTCGGCGGGCGGCGGCGGACGCGGAATGCGTGTCGTTCGTGAATTGTCGGCGCTGGAAGGCGAACTGGAAGCGGCGCGGCGTGAGGCGCAGTCCGCCTTCGGCGACCCGACTGTCTTCTGCGAGCGCTACCTCGAGACCGGTCGGCACATCGAGGTCCAGGTCATGGCCGACCGCCACGGTGGGGTGTGGGCGGTGGGGGAGCGCGAGTGCTCGATCCAGCGGCGGCATCAGAAGGTGGTCGAAGAGGCACCGTCGCCGCTCGTGCAGCGCATCCCCGCCATGCGCGACAAGCTCTTCGACGCCTCGCGGCTCGCAGCCAACGCCATCGGTTACGAAGGAGCAGGAACCGTTGAATTCCTGGCAGACGAAAAAGGCGACTTCTTCTTCCTGGAAATGAACACTCGCCTGCAGGTAGAGCATCCCGTCACCGAGTGCACGACCGGACTCGATCTGGTGGAACTGCAATTGCAGGTCGCTTCAGGTGAAGCGCTTCCGGACGAGCAGCCGGAGATTCGCGGACATTCCATCGAGGTGCGCCTGTACGCCGAGGACCCCGCCAAAAACTGGCAACCGCAGAGCGGAACCGTTCACCACATCGAGTTGCCCGGTGACCCACAAGAATTCAGTGTTCTGCGTGAGCAGGGCGTTCGCCTCGACTCCGGCGTCGTCGACGGCAGTGTTGTCGGCGTCCACTACGACCCGATGTTGGCCAAGATCATCTCGTACGCGCCGACGCGGACCGCAGCTGCCCGGCTGCTCGCGTCGACGCTGGCGCGCACCAGGATTCACGGCCTGCGCACCAACCGCGATCTGCTCGTCAATGTCCTGGCTCACCCCGCCTTCATTGCCGGGGACACCGATACGGCGTTCTTCGAGACCCATGACCTCGAGAAGTTGTCAACGCCTCTGGCCGACACCGACGCCGAAAGGCTTTCGGCGCTGGCGGCGGCACTTGCCGATGCCGCGCACAACCGGGCGTCGGCGCGCGTCATCGGCCGCTTGCCCAGCGGGTGGCGCAACCTGCCGTCGCAGCCGCAGAGCAAGAGCTACTCCACTGCGTCGGGCGACTACGACGTCCGCTACTCCCTGAGCCGAAGCGGCGTGTTGAACGCAGAAGGCTTCGACGACGTGAGCCTGGTATCGGCAACTGCTGCACGGGTCGTGCTCGAGCAAAGCGGAGTACGGCGTTCGTTCGACGTGGCGGCATACGGGAGTGAGATTTTTGTCGACTCCTCGCTGGGGCCCGTCGCGTTGACCGCAGCACCGCGCTTCGTGGATCCGTCGGCGGAAGTCGCCGCCGGTTCGTTGCTCGCTCCGATGCCGGGATCGGTTATCCGCCTCGGCGCCGCACTCGGTGACACCGTCACTGCCGGCCAGCCGATTCTGTGGCTAGAGGCCATGAAGATGGAACACACCGTCACCGCGCCGACTTCCGGTGTCCTGGTAGAACTTCCGGTCGCCGTCGGCCAGCAGGTCGAAGTCGGATCGGTACTCGCACGTGTGGAAGAACCCGCTACAGAAGAGGAAGCATGATGAGTTTCATCGAAACCGAAGAGCAGAAGGAACTGCGGGCATCCGTTTCCAAACTGGGTGAGCGCTTCAACTACGTCGACTACGTGCTGCCCAAGGCGCGCAAGGGTGAGGCGCTCACCGAATTGTGGAACGAGGCGGGCAAACTCGGATTCCTGGGCGTCAACCTGCCGGAGGAATACGGCGGCGGCGGTGCCGGTATCTACGAACTCGCGCTGGTGCAGGAGGAATTGGCGGCGCAGGGTGCCGGTCTGCTCCTGGTTGTCGTATCCCCGGCCATCTGCGGCACCATCATCGGCAAGTACGGCACGGCGGAGCAGAAGCAGCAGTGGCTACCCAGCCTCGCCGACGGCTCCAAGATCATGGCGTTCGGAATCACCGAGGCCGACGCCGGTTCCAACTCTCATCAGATCACCACGACGGCACGCAGGGATGGCGACGACTGGATCCTGAGCGGCAACAAGATCTACATCTCGGGTGTCGATCAGGCTGACGCGGTCCTCATCGTCGCGCGCACCGAGGACTCCAAGACCGGCAAGCTCAAGCCCGCTCTGTTCATCGTCCCCACGGATTCTCCCGGATTCGTGAAGACGCAGATGGAGATGGACATCATCGAGCCGGACCACCAGTTCATCTTGTTCCTCGACGACGTCCGTCTGCCGGCCGACGCTCTGGTCGGCGAAGCCGATGCCGCCCTGATGCAGTTGTTCGCCGGCCTCAACCCCGAGCGCATCCTGGGTGCGTCGATGGCCATCGGCATGGGCCGTTACGCCCTGAACGCTGCGGTGAAGTTCGCCAACGAGCGCACGGTGTGGAAGACGCCGATCGGTGCGCACCAAGGTATTTCGCATCCACTCGCGCAGGTGAAGATCGAACTCGAGCTCGCCAAGCTGATGATGCAGAAGGCCGCGGTACTCTACGACAGCGGCGACGATTTCGGTGCTGCCGAAGCCGCGAACATGGCAAAGTACGCCGCCGCCGAAGCCAGCATCAAGGCGCTCGATCAGGCGATCCAGACGCACGGCGGCGCAGGCCTGACGAAGGAATACGGGTTGGCCGCCATGCTCGGTGCGGCCCGTATCGCCCGTGTCGCGCCGGTGAGCCGCGAGATGATCCTCAACTTCGTCTCGCAGCACTCTCTCGGTCTGCCGCGGTCGTACTAAACGGTCCTATTGAAGAGGAGATTCATGACGGATCAGGACAAGCCATACGTACGGTACGAAGTATCGGGCGGTGCTGCCACGATCACTCTCGACTCACCCCACAACCGCAACGCGATTTCGACGCGGTTGGTCACGGAATTACAGGCCGGGTTGACGTCAGCGGCCGCCGATCCGGCAGTTCGAGCGGTGGTGCTCACCCACACCGGTGGAACATTCTGTGCGGGAGCCGATCTCAGCGAGGCTTCCGGATCGTCCGCGTCACCGGAAGAGGCCGTCAAAGAACGAGGGCGGGGAATGCTGACGCTCTTGCGCAGCATTCTCGAGCTTCCCAAGCCGGTGATCGGGCGCATCGACGGTCACGTCCGGGCCGGGGGTATGGGTCTTGTCGGGGCGTGCGACATTGTCGTCGCCGGACCGGCGAGCACCTTCGCGGTGACGGAATCACGGTTGGGTTTGGCAGCGTCCATCATTTCGCTCACGGTCCTACCGAGGCTCGACCAGCGATCTGCGAGCCGATACCTGCTCACCGGAGAGAAGTTCGGCCAGCACGAGGCCGAATCCATCGGACTCGTCACCGCCGCGTCGCAGGACACGGGGGAGTCGATCACCGAACTGCTCGGCACCTTGCGCCAATGTTCACCGCAGGGACTTGCCGAATCGAAGTGGATCACGACGCGTTCGGTCCTGGCCGGATTCGACCGTGACGGCGAGGAGATGATCGCGCAGTCGGCCCGGCTGTTTTCCTCTGACGAGGCTCGTGAGGGCATGATGTCTTTCTTGCAGAAGCGTCCAGCAGCCTGGGCGCAGTAGAACTGCGCACTGGAACACAGCGGTAGAAAGGATGGCGGCGCGATGACTCGAGAACCCAAGCAGGACCGAAGTCGAGTCACGCGCTCCCACCTGCTCGAAGTGACTGTGGAGTGTCTCGCCGAACTCGGATGGAGCGCAACGACGATGAGCGTCGTCGCCCAGCGTGCCGGGGTGTCCCGCGGTGCGATGCAGCATCACTTCCCGACCCGCGAGGACCTCATCACCGCGGCGCTCGAGGTGATGTTCGACGCCAGGATGGATCAGGCACGAAAGGAATCGACCGACCTTCCGGTGGGTGCCGGACGAACCGAGGCGGTCATTTCGCGGTTGGTCGAGTACTACACCGGGACTCTGTTCAAAGCAGCACTGCAGGTGTGGACGGCCGCTGCCTCCGACCCCGACCTGCGGGCCCGCGTGTTGCCCCTCGAGGAACGGTTCGGGCGCATCGCGCACCGCATGGCCGTCGAGAGTCTGGGCGTCGACGACTCCGATCCGGTGACGCACCGTTTGGTACAGGCGACCCTGGACCTGGCCCGCGGGCTGGGGCTGGCAGACGTCTTGACCGACGACTCGCGTCGACGCACCGAGGTGGTCAAACAATGGGCGGCGCAATTGGATTCCACGCTGGTTCGGGTACCGGTCCCAACTCCCTGAATCGGTAGCGGCGTGGCGGCGACCGATGAGCGAGGTGCGTACGTGGCGTGTGTCGGGGGCCACCGAGAAGTACAGTCGGCTCCATGGCCGCACGCACCCTCACTTCGATCGGGACTTCGGTATTGGTCTCGGCTGCCGTGCTTTCGGCGGTGGTCGGCTGCAGCTCCGACGACGGGGCCGTCGATCAGCCGGGCGACGGCGCGGGTTCGCAGGCACTCGCACCCACCGATCCCGGTCCGATGTTCGCCGAATGCGGCTCGGTGACCGACGAAGAAGTTGTCAATGCCTTCAACCTCGGCACTTTTGCGACGACGACGCGCAACGGTGTCGGTTGCCAGTGGGAGGTCGCTGGTTCGAGCGGTCCGAGCGTCAGTTTCTCCTGGTACCGCGGGAGCCCGATCGGCCGCGAACGGGCCGGGTCCGACCTGCTCGGACGTCCTGCCGACGACATCACGATCGGCGGTCATCAAGGCTTCATCGCGTCCACGGCAGGTTCGTTGTGCGAGTTGGGTATCGCGTTCGGCGGAGACTTCGTGCACTGGTCGATCACCTACGGCTTGCTGCCACCGACCGCGGATCCATGCACGGTGGCGCGGGATCTGATGGAAAAAACAGTTTCGAGGGCACAGTGAAGTTCGAGGGCGCCGTGAAGCGCGTACGGATCGGGCTCGCCCTGGCTGGGTCGCTGGTTCTACTCACGGGGTGCGGCTCCGTGGTCACCGGGACTCCCCGTGCGGAGGGCAGCTACGGCGGTAGTGACAGCCAGGAATTCGCGAACGTCCTCCAAGAATGCGAGGCCGTCACCGACGAGCAGATCGCCGGTGCCGTGGGTGCCGACGCCGTCGGGCGTGGGTTCTTCGGCGCCATCTGCCGTTGGGACGGCATCGGGGCCGCGGGTCCGATCAAGATCACCTTCAACTGGTTCGAGACGGGCACCCTCGATCACGAGCGCGCTGCTTTCGAACATCTGGGATACGTGGTGGCGAAAATCGACATCAACGGCAGTGGCGGTTACGAGGTTCGCCAGCCGGCCGATCCGCAGAGTTGCGGCGTGAGCGCGAGCGCACCGGCCGGGGGAGTGTTCGGGTGGTGGGTCACCGAGCCGCAGGGCGGCGCGGACCCCTGCGAGGCTGCGGCAAAGCTCGGCGCGTTGACGTTGAACCGCAGCATCTGATCGTGACCGGTCCGGCTGCGTGGTCTGAGTTTGCAGCCAGAGTGTCTGGTCAGAGCGTGAGGTCACTATCACCGTGGCCTCGCTTTGACCTCGTGGCGCGCCGACAGGTATCGTTATGGGTCGTGTCCGGCATGCCCGGGCCGATCTGTGTGCCTAGCTAGGTATTGCCGTGCGCGCGTTCGAGCAGAAACTGCTGATGAACGAGCATCCGGCTGCCTGTGTGGGGGTATGCGACACGCCCGACCTCGGGGGCAGTGCGCGGCATGAAAGTGCTGAGTACAGACTCTGAGGTGGGTGAGGAGCAGCAGCTCTCTTGCTCCAACTGCTAGATCCCTAATTTCAGAACAGCCACGTTTTCGAACGGCCCGAGTTCGCTCGAGCAGTCTGTTCGTCACAAGAAAGCCGGTAAATGCCAACCATCAACCAGCTGGTCCGCAAGGGTCGCCGCGACAAGACCGCCAAGGTCAAGACGGCAGCCCTCAAGGGCAGCCCGCAGCGTCGTGGCGTGTGCACTCGCGTGTACACCACCACCCCCAAGAAGCCGAACTCCGCGCTCCGTAAGGTCGCACGTGTTCGCCTCACGACTTCGGTCGAGGTCACCGCGTACATCCCCGGTGAAGGTCACAACCTTCAGGAGCACTCCATGGTGCTCGTCCGTGGCGGTCGTGTGAAGGACCTCCCGGGTGTCCGTTACAAGATCATCCGCGGCTCCCTGGACACCCAGGGTGTCAAGGGTCGCAAGCAGGCACGCAGCCGCTACGGCGCCAAGAAGGAGAAGAGCTAATGCCACGTAAGGGCCCCGCTCCGAAGCGCCCGCTCATCAACGACCCGGTTTACGGTTCCCCGTTGGTGACGCAGCTCGTCAACAAGATCCTGCTGGACGGCAAGAAGTCCACCGCAGAGCGAATCGTGTACCAGGCTCTCGAGCAGGCACGCGAGAAGACCGGCACCGATCCGGTCGTCACTCTCAAGCGCGCCCTGGACAACGTCAAGCCTGCACTCGAGGTTCGTAGCCGCCGCGTCGGTGGCGCTACCTACCAGGTGCCGGTCGAGGTTCGTCCCGGTCGTTCCACCACGCTGGCACTGCGCTGGCTGGTCACCTTCTCGCGTGCACGTCGTGAGAAGACCATGGTCGAGCGTCTCGCCAACGAGCTCCTCGATGCCAGCAATGGCCTCGGTGCAGCTGTGAAGCGTCGCGAAGACACTCACAAGATGGCCGAAGCCAACAAGGCATTCGCCCACTACCGCTGGTGATGTAAAGCGTCGGAGCAACTGCCATCGGGTGGGGCTCCGACGCTTGTCGCCGTTGGCGACCTGATCATCTCGCCGGTTTCCGGACGCAGGTGGCCAGGTTCGCCTCGGCAGAGACATAATTGAAAGACCATGGCCTTGACGGTGGAACACACCGGATACGGCCGACACCCGAAAACCAAGCAACGAGCGGGGAAGAAACCTGTGGCACAGGAAGTGCTGACTGACCTGAACAAGGTCCGCAACATCGGCATCATGGCGCACATCGATGCCGGCAAGACCACCACCACCGAGCGCATCCTGTTCTACACCGGTGTCAATTACAAGATCGGTGAGACGCACGACGGTGCGTCGACGACGGACTGGATGGAGCAGGAGAAGGAACGCGGCATCACGATCACGTCTGCCGCCGTGACTTGCTTCTGGAACAACAACCAGATCAACATCATCGACACCCCCGGCCACGTCGACTTCACGGTCGAGGTGGAGCGGTCGCTGCGCGTGCTCGACGGCGCAGTTGCTGTCTTCGACGGTAAGGAAGGTGTCGAGCCGCAGTCCGAGCAGGTTTGGCGTCAGGCTGCCAAGTACGACGTTCCGCGCATCTGCTTCGTCAACAAGATGGACAAGATGGGCGCGGACTTCTACTTCACAGTCCAGACCATCATCGACCGTCTCGGCGCGAAGCCGCTCGTTCTCCAGCTGCCCATCGGCGCTGAGGACGACTTCGACGGCGTCGTCGACCTGGTCGAGATGCGTGCCATCACCTGGCGCGGCGTAGTTCCGACCGGTGCACTGCCGACCATCGAAGAGATCCCCGCGGACCTCGTCGAGAAGGCTGCAGAGTACCGCGAGAAGCTGCTCGAAACCGTTGCCGAGTCCGACGAAGCTCTCATGGAGAAGTACTTCGGCGGCGAAGAGCTCACGGTCGAGGAAATCAAGGGCGCCATCCGCAAGATGACGGTCGCTTCCGAGCTGTACCCGGTCATCTGTGGCTCCGCGTTCAAGAACAAGGGCGTTCAGCCCATGCTCGACGCAGTCATCGATTACCTGCCGAACCCGCTGGACATCGGCGAGGTCGTCGGCCACAAGCTCGGTGACGAAGAAGTAGAGATCACTCGCAAGCCGAGCAAGGAAGAGCCGTTCTCGGCTCTCGCCTTCAAGATCGCTGCTCACCCGTTCTTCGGCAAGCTGACCTTCGTCCGCGTGTACTCGGGTCGTATCGATCCGGGCGCTCAGGTGCTCAACGCAACCAAGGGCAAGAAGGAGCGCATCGGAAAGCTCTTCCAGATGCACGCCAACAAGGAGAACCCGGTAGACGAGGCCGTAGCCGGCCACATCTACGCAATGATCGGCCTCAAGGACACCACCACCGGTGACACCTTGTGCGATCAGGCGAGCCCCATCGTCCTCGAGTCGATGTCGTTCCCCGCGCCGGTCATCCAGGTCTCCATCGAGCCCAAGACCAAGTCCGACCAGGAAAAGCTGGGCGTCGCGATCCAGAAGCTGGCCGAAGAGGATCCGACCTTCTCGGTCGAACTCGACGAAGAGACCGGTCAGACCGTCATCGGCGGTATGGGCGAGCTCCACCTCGACATCCTCGTCGACCGCATGCGTCGCGAGTTCAAGGTCGAGGCGAACGTCGGTAAGCCGCAGGTTGCGTACCGCGAGACCATCACCAAGAAGGTCGAGAAGCACGACTACACCCACAAGAAGCAGACGGGTGGCTCGGGCCAGTTCGCAAAGGTCATCATCGCTCTGGAGCCTTTCGTGGGCGAAGACGGTGCTACCTACGAGTTCGAGAACAAAGTCTCCGGCGGACGTATCCCGCGCGAGTACATTCCCTCCGTGGATGCCGGCGCGCAGGACGCGATGCAGTACGGTGTTCTCGCCGGCTACCCGCTCGTGAACCTGAAGCTGTCGCTGCTCGATGGTGCTTACCACGACGTCGACTCCTCGGAAATGGCGTTCAAGGTTGCCGGTTCGCAGGCACTGAAGGAAGCCGCCCGCAAGGCCGGCCCCGTCATTCTCGAGCCGCTCATGGCTGTCGAGGTCACAACGCCCGAGGAGTACATGGGCGACGTGATCGGCGACCTCAACTCCCGCCGTGGCCAGATCCAGGCCATGGAGGAACGCAGTGGTGCCCGTGTCGTGAAGGCGCTGGTTCCGCTCTCGGAGATGTTCGGTTACATCGGTGACCTGCGGTCGAAGACCCAGGGCCGTGCGAACTTCTCCATGGTGTTCGATTCCTACGCAGAGGTTCCCGCGAACGTCTCGAAGGAAATCATCGCCAAGGCGACGGGCGAGTAAGCACAGCGAGCTCCCCAGCCCGCGCCGGCAAGTGACCTCGGTTGCTTCCGGCACGAAGCACGACCAAGTAACAACCAACCGCACTGCTGCATACGGCAAGCAACAACAGTCCAGGAGGACACAAAGTGGCGAAGGCGAAGTTCGAGCGGACGAAGCCGCACGTGAACATCGGCACCATTGGTCACGTCGACCACGGCAAGACCACGACGACGGCGGCCATCACCAAGGTTCTCGCGGATGCATTCCCCGACCTGAACGAGGCTTCGGCCTTCGATCAGATCGACAAGGCTCCCGAGGAAAAGGCTCGTGGCATCACGATCAACATCTCGCATGTTGAGTACCAGACGGAAAAGCGCCACTACGCGCACGTCGATGCACCGGGTCACGCCGACTACATCAAGAACATGATCACCGGCGCAGCTCAGATGGACGGCGCTATCCTCGTCGTCGCAGCTACCGACGGCCCGATGCCCCAGACGCGCGAGCATGTCCTGCTCGCTCGCCAGGTTGGCGTTCCTTACATCCTCGTCGCCCTGAACAAGGCCGACATGGTTGACGATGACGAGATCCTCGAGCTCGTCGAGATGGAGGTCCGCGAACTGCTGGCCGCTCAGGAATTCGACGAGGAAGCCCCCGTCATTCCGATCTCGGCACTCAAGGCACTCGAGGGTGACCCGAAGTGGACGCAGTCCATCCTCGACCTGATGGCTGCAGTCGACGAGTCCATCCCGGACCCGGTCCGCGAGACGGACAAGCCCTTCCTCATGCCCGTCGAGGATGTCTTCACGATCACCGGCCGTGGCACGGTTGTCACCGGTCGTATCGAGCGTGGCTCGGTCAACGTGAACGAGGAGGTGGAGATCGTCGGCATCAAGGAGACCTCCACCAAGACCACCGTCACGGGTATCGAGATGTTCCGCAAGCTGCTCGACTCGGGCCAGGCCGGCGACAACGTCGGACTGCTCGTTCGTGGCATCAAGCGCGAAGATGTCGAGCGTGGACAGGTTGTCGTCAAGCCGGGCACCACGACTCCCCACACGGAGTTCGAGGGCCAGGCATACATCCTGTCGAAGGACGAGGGCGGCCGCCACACCCCGTTCTTCAACAACTACCGCCCGCAGTTCTACTTCCGTACCACGGACGTTACGGGCGTCGTGACGCTGCCTGAGGGCACCGAGATGGTCATGCCCGGTGACAACACCGAGATGTCCGTCAAGCTCATCCAGCCTGTCGCCATGGACGAGGGCCTGCGCTTCGCAATTCGCGAAGGCGGCCGTACGGTCGGCGCCGGCAAGGTTGCCAAGATCATCAAGTGAGACTCTTGTCTCGCTAGCTGATTCGCAGCACTAGGAAAGGCGCTCATTCCCTTCGGGGAGTGAGCGCCTTTTCTGTGTCTATGGCCAGGTGGTCTGCGATCGGTTGTTCGGGGTGCTTCTACTTGGAGGCTTCTACCCGGTCGAGATGCAACAGAACCTGTACCGCGACAGGTGAGCCGTCGAGGCTTCGCCTGGTTGCACGGGCGATGTGTTCGGCCGAAGTGGTGAAGCCGACGACATCGATCGCCGGGTCTGCGGTGACGACAATCGACAGCGTTGGCAGTCCGCGATCGATCGTCGCTTTGCTTCTGGTGCTGCGCACGCCGCTCAGTTGGGCGAGTTCTGCCGCTACGCCGTCGGCGACCGGTCCCAGATCCACGCTGACGTCTGTGCCGGACTCGTTGTGCCGCAATGTGACTGCGCTCGTTCGGCGTCGACGAAGGTTCAGGTACAACAGCCCGAAACCGGCGAAGACGCAGAGGACAAAGGTGCCCGACAGCACCCAGTGCCACCAAGGCTCCTCCGGAAGACCGAAGAGGACCTCACGATCGAGTCGTGACACCCAGGTCCTGATCAGTGAGGCACCCGCGTCCCACGCGATGGCGTATGCGCCCGCCGCGAGGAGTGCGATTCCGACGATGAGGACGATGGTCCGATCGACCGCGGAGATCCAACGGTTCACGAGGCGTCCTTTCGTCGTACTGGCGCTTCTCTCACGACTATCGAAAGGTGCAGTGGCTGCTGGAGTATCGCGAGATGAGGCCGAACTGCCGCGTCGACGGCCGCGGCAAGTTCGGTTCGATCGCCGCCGGTGGATTCGATGTGGACCTTGATGTGTTTGCGGTCGACGCTGGTGTGGGCCGAGTCGACGCCGGGAACGACCGCTGCGTGGCTACTGCACAGACGTGCAATGTCCGTCGGCCGCATCCATACCGTCGATGCGCTCGGGTTACCCAACGGCACATGGGTTTTCGCCCGGCGTTTGAGGGCGGACATGATCAGGACAACGCCCGCGACGACGGCAGCGATGGCCACCGGAAGCAGCCACGGTTGCCAGTGCAGACGCGACGTCCACTCCACGGAGTTTCGGATCCAGGGCGCCGAATCGAAGGTTCCGCGGTTGATGAACCATTCGCGCGAGACCACGAAAGCGAGTGCGAGTAGACCGCACGCGATGACGACGGCTGACACCGCGGCGGCGGGGTTCGCGGAGGGAACTCGGGGTGGAATCGGATCCGAGAGTGCCTCCTGTGCGGGGCCTTCCGCGATTTCGACGCCGGAAACACAGGATTCGTCAGAACCCTCGGTTGCCGCGATCATGACGTTCATGTCGTGGAGGGGCAGGCCGGTCAGCGACTCGACGCTGCGTCCGACTTCTGCCCGCACGCGACCGGTCAGTTCGGTGACCGAACATGGCCAGGACACAGCGAGGAACAGATTGATGGCCACGGCGTCGCTGCCCATCGAGATGTCGGCTCGCGGAAGGTCGCGCCCGGTCAGGCGGGTCAAGCCACCGGACTGGCGGACCACCCCCGGGACGTTCACCGCTGCGGCAGTGGCTATCTTGGCCATCGCCCGGTCCTTGATGACCAGTGAACCTCGTAGGCCGGGATCGTCTGCCGCGTTCGGAGTGGTCGGCTCAGCCACGGCCACGGCTTCGGAGGATCGCGCCGAGATCGAGATGTCCGTCGCGGTGTGCTCCGATCGCCATACCGGCGGCGCCGAGCAGGACGGCGAAGACGAATCCGCTGAATCCGCCCATGATTCCGGCGAGCGCGAGGAGCAGACCGACCAGCAGTCCGACGGTAGTGCTGTTCATGTCAGTTCCCTTCTCGAATGTTCGGTGCGATCTCGGTGACGGTGGAAAGCTCGGTGACTGCATCTTCGGAATTTTCGGGTGGATATCCAGCTGTGGACAAGTCTCCGACGGTCACGTTCACCGGTACGTCGACCAACCGTGCCACCACCGCTCGGACGCGTTCGGCGACGCCGCGAACGTCGGCCGGATAGTGAACGGAAATGTGTACCGCACAAGAGTTTTCGTCGACGACGACGCCGGTGACTCGGCGTCCGGGGAGGTAGGTTCCCACCTCACCGAATTGCCCGCCGTGCAGATCTGCCACTTCCGGGATCGCAAGAACTGCGTCGGCGACGATCTCGGCCGCGTCGATCTCGCGGCCGGCGTCGGCGGTACTCACTGAACCCTCGGCTTGGCTTCCGGATCGGTACTGCCGCCGCTCTCTGCATCCTCGAAGAGCATGACGTCGAAGACGGTGATGTTGACCTCGGTGACCTCGAGACCCGTCATGCTTTCGACTGCGGCAATAACGTTTCGGCGGATACCTACCGCCAATTCGTGGAGTGCGACGCCGTATTCGGCGACAATGCCGATGTCGATGGCGGCTTGTTTCTCGCCCACTTCCACCGCGACGCCCTGGGCATGGTTGACGCGGGCGCCCGGAATACGGTCGCGAAGTGCCCCCACCGCGCGGGCGGTGCCCCCACCGACGTCGTACACGCCGTTGATCTCGCGGGTCGCGATACCGGCGATCTTGGCGACCACGGCGTCGGCGATGATCGTCTTGCCCTGGGTGCTGACTAGTTCCGCGCCACCGTCGGCGCCGAATCGGACGCTGTTCTTTTCACTGGAATCGCTGGTCATGGGGGCTCCCTGCTCATGTGTCAGTGCGTGCGTCTGAAGTACCTCCAACTGTAGTGACTGGTAGGTGGCCATGCGGGATGCACCACACCTACTCCGGCATTTGGTATGGCAGAGTCGGGGGCAAATAGTGACGGCGTTCATAGTGAGCGCTGCTAGTGACGTGGGTCGGACAGGGTGGTACGTGGTGGCACGGATAGTGATCGTGGGTGCGGGGTTGTCGGGGCTGCGGACCGTCGAGGAACTGCGACGAGCAGGCTTCGAGGGTGAATTGACGCTCGCCGGTGGGGAAACACATCTGCCCTACGACCGGCCGCCGCTGTCGAAGGAAGTGATCCGCGGCGACAAGGACGAGACGACGCTGCGTCCGGCAGAGTTCTACGTCGAGAACAAGGTGGATCTCAAGCTCGGTTCGCCCGCGACCTCGGTGGACACTGCCGCAAAGTCGGTGGCGTTCGCGGACGGATCCACCCTCGACTACGACGAGTTGGTCATCGCGACCGGACTGACTCCGCGTCGCATTGCCGGCCTTCCGGAGCTGTCCGGAGTGCACGTTCTGCGCTCCATCGAGGAGGCGCTGGCCCTTCGCGCCGAGCTGGCTCCCGGCAAGCGTGCGCTGATCGTCGGGGCCGGCTTCATCGGCTGCGAACTGGCCGCCAGCATGAAGTCTCACGGCGTCGACGTCGTGTTGCTCGAACCTCAGCCGACACCGCTGGCGTCGGTGCTCGGCCCCACCGTTGGCGCCCTCGTCGAACGTCTGCATCGGAACGAGGGCGTCGATGTCCGCGTCGGCACCGGCTTGACCTCGTTGTCCGGCGACGGAGCGGTTGCCACTGCGACCTTGAGCGACGGTTCGGAGATCCCGGTCGACGTGGTGGCGATCGGAGTCGGTTCGGTGCCGGTCACGGGATGGCTCGATGGTTCGGGAATCGAACTCGACAACGGAGTGCTCTGCGACGGCGTCGGCCGCACCAGTACCGACCACGTCTGGGCCGTCGGCGACGTCGCGTCCTGGCAGATCGGTGATCGACGCAAGCGCGTCGAACACTGGACCAATGCGGGCGACCAGGCCAAGATCCTGGCGGGAGCGCTCACCGGAACGGGTGATCCCGATGCGCCGGCGCAGGTTCCCTACTTCTGGAGCGATCAGTACGACGTCAAGATCCAGGCGTTGGGGACCGTCGCACCCACGGACACCGTTCACATCGTCAAGGACGACGGCCGAAAGTTCGTCGCCTACTACGAGCGCGACGGTGTGCTGGCAGCTGTCGTCGGCGGAGGTAGCGCGGGAGCGGTGATGAAGATGCGCGCCAAGATCGCAGCCGGCACGCCCATCTCTGACGTGTTGGAGTCCACACCGGCCTGAACGGATGAGGCAGGACCGGTTCCGAGGCGATAGATTTGTGCGGTGATCGTTGCACTCATCGACTCGGGACTGGGCCTGCTCCCTACCTCTGCGTGGCTCAGACGCCTGCGCCCGGATCTCGATCTGGTGCTCTCCCTGGATCCGGACGGCGCCCCCTGGGGCCCCAAGCCTGAGCCGTGGGTCGTCGACCGGGTACTCGGTGCGGTGCGGCGGAGCCTCGATCGTGGGGCTCAGGTCATCGTTCTTCCATGCAATACCGCCAGCGTCACCGCGCTGCCACACGTGCGAGAACTGGTCGGGCCGGAAGTACCGGTCATCGGAACGGTGCCCGCGATCAAACCCGCCGCTGCCGCGTGCGATTCAGTGGCGATCTGGGCTACAGCCGCGACGACGGCCAGCCGGTACCAAGCCGATCTGATCGAGCAGTTCGGCAACGGCGCCAAGGTCGTCGGAGTGCCGTGCCACGGCCTGGCCGATTCGATAGACCTCGGTGATCGCGCAGCCGCACTTGCTGCCATCGATTCCGCGGTTGCCCGGACGCCGGACGACGTCAGCGGCGTTGTCCTCGGGTGCACCCACTACCCACTGCTCGCCGACGAGATCGCAGCGCGGCTACCCGCCGGCGTCACACTCTTCGACAGCGCCGAAGCCGTTGCACGACAGACTCTGCGGCGGATCGACGGGCTCGGTGCCGTGGGCGAAGGATCGGGAACCGTCGAGGTGTTCGTGAGCGGTCGTCCGGGCGCACTACCGCCCAGCGCCGAAGCCTTCGACGCCGGGCGGTTGTTGGGCGCGATCAAAGCCTGATCAAACCGCTCTGTCAATGGGCAGCTACGCCGCTCCGTCAATGGGCGGCTACGCCGCCGTGACCCCCGTGATGCATCCGCGCACTCATCACCGGCATCGCACTCACCGCGACCACAACGGTCAGAACCCCGACCACCCAGGCCGTCCACGACGCACCGCGCAGAGCGTCGAAGTTCATCACCCAGGGTGAAATGAACATCAAGACGCCGAAAACACCCATCGCGTAATCCGCCATGGACATGTCCGGACGTGCCATGTGCGCCAGACCCGACAGTGCAACCAGGACACCCAGGACGACGAGTGACCACATTGCCCGATCGGTGGTGTCGAGCCACATCGGCGAGAGAGCCGCAAAGACGCCGAGAACCACCGCGACGGCATCTTGCATTCGATTCCACGACTTCATGACGAGACCTCCAAAGACGAGAGTGTGTCCACCTGTAGTACACGCCCGCGGAAGATCGAGATCAACTCTCCGCCAATTGCATTCGCGTTGCAGTTAGAGGCGATGCGGAGGCTCGAATATCAAGATTTGTGACCATTCGTCCGGATGGCCACGAGCCCGCGCGGCGCGCTTGCCGCGATATGTCCCGAGAGTGCCATGAGGGTGAGAGTGGTGAATGCGATAGCGGCGGTGATCATGGGTGGTCCTTTCACTGACTGTCCTCGAGTGTCGTCTGCCGACCTGTGGCCGAGCAGGGCACACGGTGTGAGGACGCTGAGAGAATCGAAGAGTCCGCACAGACGACCCGTGAGAAGGTTCTGGGGTGACGCAATCGAGTGCCCCGGACGTGATCGAGCAGTTGGCCGACCTCGCGGATCCCGCGGATGCCGTCCACTTGCAGCGGTTCTTCAAGACAGCGCCGGGGGAGTACGGCGAGGGTGACGTATTCATCGGCGTGCGAGTACCGAAGACGCGATCGGTGGTGAAGAAGCACGTCGGACTCGCGTTGCCTCAGATACGTCTCCTTCTCGACAGTGACGTTCACGAGCACCGATTGGCCGGGCTGCTGATCCTGGTCGCTCAATTCGAAAAAGTCAGTCGCCCAAAATTTTTCGACGACGAGGGCCGCGCTCGCATCGCAGGCTTCTATCTGACCGCTGTCGAGGACGGGCGGGTCAACAATTGGGATCTGGTGGATTCGTCCGCCGGACAGATCCTCGGCGGCTGGCTGTACGACCGAGATCGCCGGCTGATCTTCGAGCTTTCCGATTCGGGTGACCTGTGGCGACGACGGGTGGCGCTGCTGACGACGTACGGATTCATCACTCGCGGCGACGCGTCGACCACGCTCGAGCTTGCCGCGCAGGTGCTGGGTGATCGACGAGACCTGACCCAGAAAGCGATGGGCTGGATGCTCCGCGAGGTGGGCAAGCGGGTGGATCGGGATTTGTTGACCGGCTTCCTTACTGAGAATGCAGCAGACATGGGACGCACGGCGCTGAGCTACGCGTGCGAACACCTGACCGCAGACGAGCGAGCGCACTTCCGGGCGGCCCGCTAGCGAAGTACCGCTCGGTAGGTTGTGGGACGATTCTCGGTATGCCCGCCACCCGTGTCGAGGCGTCTCGAATTGTGACGATCGGTTCACTGATCGCTGCCGGCGTCGCAGCTCTGTGTTATCTCGTGTACTCCGTTCGGGCCGTCGAACCCGTTGATTTTCTCGTCTACCGCTACGCTGCCCAGGCATTTGCCGCAGGCTCGAACATCTACGAGAGCAACCTTGTCGGCCCGTTGATCGTCGACGAGGGCATGCCGTTCACCTACACCCCGTTCGCGGTGATCTTCCTCTGGCCGACTGTTCTCTTCGACTGGTGGACGGCCTATCTGCTGTGGTCGGCGTTGTGCATCGCGGCGGTGGTGTGGACAGTCGCCAAGTTCACTCCCGCTCGCGTCCCCAAGCGACCGCTCGTCATGGCGGCATTGGTCCTGGCCGTGTCGGTGACACCCATCGTCAGCGCGCACATCTCCTTCGGCCAGGTGAACCTGGTGCTGATGGTGCTCGTACTGCTCGACGTGACCCGCAGAGGCGATTCGAGATTCGGCCGGTGGTTTCCACGAGGACTTTTGATCGGCGTCGCAGCCGCGATCAAGCTGACGCCGGCGCTGTTCATCGTCTACTTCGTCGTCACGAAGCAGTGGCGACTCGCGATCTGGAGTTCGATCGGATTTGCCGCGGCGACCGCCGTCGCAGCAATGGTGGACCCGGCCGTCAGCTGGACCTTCTGGTCGGACGTCGTCTGGAACCTCAGTGACCGGGTGGACTTGAGCGGGCAGGCGATCGCGAGTGCCGGTAACAGTTCACTGCACGGCGGACTTGCGGCACTGGGCACATGGACGGCGTCTCTGGCGATGCCGTTGACCGTGCTGTGCGCGGCGGTAGCGCTCTGGGTCGCCCGAGATGTACATCGCGTCGGTCGTGGGGTCGATGCGGCGTTGGTGATCGGTTTGAGTGCGCCGATCCTTTCGCCGATCAGCTGGATTCATCACTGGGTGTATCTCGTGCCTGCTGCCGTCACGGTTCTCTTTCGGCTTCGATCGCCGCTGCAGTTCGGTGCGGCCGCTGTGGGGTTGGCCGTCGTCTATTGCGGGCCGAGCATGGGGCAGCAGTTCATCGAGACGTCGCCGCTCCTGCTGCCGCTGGGGTTGGTCCTTCGTGAGGGCTTCCTGATCGTGACCCTGGTGCTGATCCTTGCGCTGTGGCGGTTGCCCACAACGGCGCCGGAGTGGATTACGGGGCGGGACTCGGAAGATGGCGCGGATGATGGCTCAGAAGATGACAAAGCCCCCGATTCCGCAGGGAATCAGGGGCCGTCATGCATCGAAGCAGGGTTCAGAACTCGATCTTCAGGCGATCGGTGATCGGCTTCGCCTGGCAACCGAGGATGTAGCCGTTCGCCACGTCCTCGGCGTCGAGGATTTCGGAGTTGTCCATCTGAACTTCGCCTTCGGTGACGGTGCAGGCACACGACCCGCACTCACCTTCCTGGCAGGAGTACGGAACGTCGAGACCCTTGGCGAGCATGATGTCGACGAGCGTCTGCTTGCGCGGCCAGACGAGGGTGTGGGTTTCACCGTCCAGTTCGACCTCGACGGTTGCGGCGTCGGCAGCTTCCTCGTCGGAGACTTCGGCTACCTCGACGTCACGGAACGGGTCCCCGGCGAGTGAATTGAAGACCTCGGCGTGAACCTGCGTGCGGGGCATGCCCGCTTCTGCCAGTGCCTTGTGGACGGCGTCCATGAAGGGGCCTGGACCGCACATGAAGGCCTCGTACGCGACAAATGGCTTGGCCAGTGTCGCCAACTGTGAGACGGCGGGGAGTCCCTGCACGGTTTCGATCCAGTGGACCACGGTGAGGCGGCCGGGGTGTTGCGCTGCCAACTCGCGAAGTTCGGCGCCGAAGATGACGGACTTCTCGTCGCGATTCGCGTAGATCAGCACGACGTTGCCGCTGCCCTGCGTGAGGGCGGACTTGAGAATCGAGATCACCGGAGTGATTCCGCTGCCTGCACCGAAGAGCAGGAAGTCGTGATCGAGCGACTTGGGCGTGAAGACACCTGACGGCGGCAGCACTTCGATGGTGTCGCCGACCTGGAGCTTGTCGCACAACCAGTTGGAGCCGTAGCCGTCGACGGTTCGCTTGACGGTCACCTTGGGGGCGTCGTCGGTGAAGGGTGAACTGGCCAGGGAGTAGCAGCGTGCGACCGAGCCGGTCTGATCACTCGGGATGCGCAGGGTCAGGAATTGACCTGGTTTGTAGTCGAACTTGTCCTTCAGTTCTGCGGGAATTTCGAACACCAGCGACCGGGCGTCGGAAGTCTCTTCGATGACTCCGGACACGGTGAGTACCGCCGATCGCGAGCTGTGCGGTACCTCGACTGTCGTCATCGCGAAGCTAGTCCTCTCGTGAAGCTGGGTAAAGCGCAGGTCAGTGAAGTGCAACATCTAGAACGTGTTCTAGTTCAATGTTAGCAGTGATGAAAAGCTACTGGGGATCGTAGTCGCCGAGCAACACGTTCCCGATCAGCGGGAACCACGGCAGTCTGATCCGGCCTTCCTGGCGGTCCGGGGTGGCGACGACCTGCCCGAACGGGCGGTTCGCGGGCGGCGTCCGGGCGGTTGAGCTGCCGAAGTCTGTGCACGGGGTGTTTGTCGGTACACAGTGGGAACCAGGTGAGACGCCGGTCACAAAGAATCGGCTCGAATCCCTCCCGCAGTCACATTCGTGCACATCCATGAGGAGATACCGATGGCTATCGAGCTCAACCAGATCTGGGACTTTCCGATCAAGGAGTTCCACCCCTTCCCGCGCGCCCTGATGGGTGTGGGCGCTCACGACATCATCGGTGTGGAGGCCAAGAATCTCGGCTTCAAGCGCACCCTTCTGATGACGACCGGTCTGCGCGGTTCGGGCATCATCGAGGAACTCGTCGGCAAGATCGAGTACCAGGGTGTCGAGGTCGTGCTCTACGACAAGGTCGAGTCGAATCCCAAGGACTACAACGTCATGGAGGCCGCGGCTCTCTATCAGAAGGAGAAGTGCGACTCGATCATCTCGATCGGCGGTGGTTCGAGCCACGACGCCGCCAAGGGTGCTCGCGTCGTGATCGCACACGACGGTCGCAACATCAACGAGTTCGAGGGCTTCGCCAAGTCCACCAACAAGGAGAACCCGCCGCACATCGCCGTATCCACCACGGCTGGAACGGGATCCGAGACGTCGTGGGCATACGTCATCACTGACACCTCGGACATGAACAACCCGCACAAGTGGGTGGGCTTCGACGAGGCGACCATCGTCACGTTGGCGATCGACGATCCGCTGCTCTACTACACCTGCCCTCAGCATTTCACCGCGTACTGCGGCTTCGACGTACTCGCACACGGCAGTGAGCCTTTCGTTTCTCGTCTCGATTTCGCGCCTTCGCTCGGTAATGCGATCTACTCGGTCGAGTTGGTCGCGAAGAACCTGCGGGAGGCTGTCTTCGAGCCGCGTAACCTCAAGGCCCGCGAGGGAATGATGAACGCGCAGTACATTGCCGGACAGGCCTTCAACTCCGGTGGCCTCGGCATCGTTCACTCGATCTCGCACGCGGTCAGTGCATTCTTCGACAGCCACCACGGTTTGAACAACGCCATCGCCTTGCCGCGTGTGTGGGAGTACAACCTGCCTTCGCGTTACGAGCGCTACGCCCAGTTGGCCGGCGCACTCGGTGTCGACACTCGCAACCTCACCACGGTTCAGGCCGCGGATGCTGCCGTCGAGGCTGCCATCCGTCTGGCCAAGGACGTCGGTATCCCCGACAACTTCGGGCAGGTTCGCACAGACTCGTACGCGAAGAACCAGATGAACACCAAGAAGTACGAGGGTCGCGGTGATGTCATCAAGGGTGACGAGAAGACTGTGCGCGCCATCTCCGAGCACATTCAGGACGACTGGTGCACCCCGGGTAACCCTCGTGAGGTCACTGTGGAGTCGATGATCCCGGTTGTCGATCACGCGATCAACAAGTCGTACTTCTAGCAGGGCCTCCGGCCCCGTGCGCGCTTAAGGAGTCCAGAGACTCCTCGAGCGCGCACAGGGGCTGTGCCCCTATCGAAAGGTATTCCATGTCCGGTCGCAGTTTCTCCAGCGGAATCGAAGTGAAAGATGCTCTGCGAGAGCAGGACTACATTGCCGATGACGAGTTCGCGGTAGTCGTTCATCTGGCGACGGCGCTGGGGCGTCCGCTCCTGCTCGAAGGGCCGGCCGGTGTCGGCAAGACGGAACTGGCGAAGTCTCTGGCTGCGATCGGCGACCGCAAACTGGTGCGATTGCAGTGCTACGAAGGGCTCGACGACAATCGGGCCCTGTACGAATGGGACTACGCGAAGCAACTCCTGCACGTGCAGATGCTTCGCGACCGGATCAGTGATCAGGTTTCCGAATTCGACAGCGTCGCCGAAGCGTCGAAGTTTCTGGCCGATCAGGATTTCGGGTTGTACTCCGAGAACTTCCTGTCCGTCCGTCCGCTGCTCGAAGCGATCCTCTCACCCGATCCGGTAGTGCTTCTGGTCGACGAGGTGGACCGCACCGAGGAATCGATGGAAGCACTGCTCCTGGAGATTCTCGCCGAACAGCAGATCACCATTCCCGAGGTCGGTACGTTCGTTGCCCGCTCGCAGCCCTGGGTCATCCTGACGTCCAACGACACCCGCGAGCTCTCACCCGCGCTCAAGCGTCGTTGTCTGCATTACCATCTCGGCTATCCGACGTCGGAGCGTGAACGCGAGATCGTCACGGCCCGAGCGCCGGAGGTGGATGCGGCTACGGCCACCGAGGTTGTCGAATTGGCTCGCATCTTGCGTGATCTCCCGCTGCGCAAGAGCCCGTCCATCTCGGAGGTCATCGACGCGGCCAGAGCGGCGACAGTGCTCGCCGCCAGCGGATTCGACACCGCTTCCGACGCCAAGGTGCGCGACATCCTGCTCACGGCGTTGCTCAAGTACTCGTCAGATGTGACGCTGGCCAAAGAACGATTCGACGGAAAGCGTCTCGAATCACCGTCGCGTGACGGTGGCGAGCCGATCGAGCGATCCACGGTGGCAAGCAAACCCGCCAACACGACGACGGCCGTGTTCCGGGGCACGGGTGGACGTGACCCTCATCAACAGGGAATCCGCGGCGGCAGCGGAATCCGTTCGACGCGATGACGACGCTCGGTGGCCTCGCCGTGTGGCAACCGTCGTTTGTTCTCGACGTGGTGTCCGCGAGTTTCGGCCGATTGCTGAGGGCAGCCGGAGTTTCCGCGTCACCGGCCGAGGTCATCGAGGTTCGGCGTGTACTCGCGATGGTCGGAGCTTCGGATCGTGAGACGTTGCGCGCATGTCTTCGGGCTGTGTGCGCCAAGTATTCTCACGAACAGGCCGGTTTCGATCGGGCGTTCGACGCGCTGTTCCGGCCTGCCGCAGGCAAAGCGCACGCCGAGCGGATGGCTTCGCGCGCCGAGGTGGCGGACGGTCTGCCCACCGCGCTGGGGATCGACGAGGATCAAGAAGTAGGCCGGTATGCCGAGTACAACGAGCGTGCAGCCGAGGTCGGCGACTACTTCGACACTCCGGAAGCGGAGAAGGGGTTCAACCCGCACAAGGACGACGACGATGTGTCGATGACGTCCAGCGATGCGGAACTGTCGGTGGATACCGGTTCGGAGACCGGTCGACGGGGAGTCAGCTACACGGTCGACGTGGACCGTGCCGCGTCGGCAGTGGTCGGCGACCTGAGCACCAGTGTTGCTGCAGCAGTGATCGGTTCGTTGTCCTGGGACGATCCGACGTCGATCCTCGCCTGGCTGGATGCATACGACCCGAGCAAAGCGTATGCGGACGTCTCCGACGACGGGCCGCTGACGCAGGCGCAACTGAACCGGCTCGTCGAGGCGGTCGAAGCGTTCGTGCAAGCACTCTCGGCCGCTGCACTCGCCGAAAGCGCTCCCGATGCGCCCGACAGCGAATCTGCTGCGGGCGCAACGCACAACGACATCGAACTCGCGTGCCACGAGGTGCTTCGGCGGATGAGAGGACCGTCCAGGCCTCGTCCTCGGGAGCGCTCTCGAGGGCATCTCGACATGCGACGCACGGTGCGTTCGAGTCTGCGCACCGACGGAATTCCCTTCCATCTGGTCGTGAAAGCTCCTCGCCCCGATCGTGTTCGACTACTTCTCATCGCAGACGTGTCGCTGTCCGTGCGCCCGATCACCGCGTTCACTCTGCGGTTGGCTCAGGCAATGCATCGCCGGGCAGATCGTTGTGAAGTCCTCGCATTCGTCGATCGTCCGGTCGACGTGACCGACACCCTTCTCGCCAGTAGCGGTGACGGCGCACTGGCTGCGGTACTTGCGCACCCGGGTCTGGATCTGGAAGCCAGCAGCGATTACGGTCGAGTGCTCACAGAATTGTTGGACGAGCACGGAAACAGCTTGAACTCACGGACGTCCGTCATCATCGTGGGCGACGGTCGGTGCAACGGGTTGCCCCCACAGGTGGACAAGCTCGAGGAACTCCGCCGAAAGGTTCACCGTCTGGCCTGGATCACGCCTGAACCTCAGCGTTACTGGAACCAGGCATCGTGCGCGATGCCGGAGTATTCGGAGATCTGCGACGAGGTTGTTGTTGCCCGAGATGCCGCGCAACTGATGGCAAAGGCCGCTGAACTGGGGCACGCACTTCGCTGATGTCACTGCACTTCACCGATGTCACTGCGCGATCCGTCGTGAACTAGTTTGATCTCATGTCCGAAATCAGGGGATCGATCTGGCGGCCGATCGCGGCGCTGACAGTGCTCGGCGCCGTGTGTGGGTTGGTGGCGCTCGGCGTGTTTCAGTGGTGGTGGAACTCGTTGGCATCACCTCATATTCTCACCGGCGGGTCCTATCGGGAGCCGTTTGCCGAGCCGACATACACCGGGCCCATATTCATGGACCTCTTTCCGGCAGAACCTGCTCCGTGGCTGTATTCGGGACTGGTCCTCGGACCGACGGCGGTCGGCTTGCTTGCCGGGATCGTGTTCGTGGTGTTCGTCCGGCGTAATCGCGCGCAGGACCGCGCGATTACGCCGGACGATCGATCAGAGCGCTAGCAACGCGCGCGAGCCCAGTCGAGGATCCGCCAAGGGGCGTAGCGCCAACCGCAGCAAGACCAGGGCGTTGTCGTCGCCGGCGATCCTGTTGACTTTCAACGTATTGCACTCGATGCACTGGTGAACGAGCATCCACTCACCGTCCTGCCGTACCGACAGGGACAGCGCCGCCATGGCACCTCTGCACTGTTGTGCTCGGTCGCCCGGAACGCGACCATCGACGTGGCGGCTTGCCAGACAGTTCGGGCAGTGGTTCCGATGAGCGGTACCCGGTGCCGCAATGGAGATGTCCAAACGGCATGCGAGACAACGGAAGCTCGATCCTTGTTCTCCGCCGATTCCGTGCAATACGTGCTTGGTCCGTTGCGGTGCCCGCCGCGCGCGGGTGCTGGGATTCCTACGTGGCATCTGCTTTCTCACCCCTCACAAGTCGCCGAAGGCTTCGAGCGGGAAGGGTGGTTGTGCGAGCGGCCGCACCGCCATCCTCATCAACAACAACTGGTTGTCGTCACGGCTTACGGGGTTGGAGGTGAGTTCGAGGCACTGTGCGCAGCGGTGGATGATCATCCAATCGCCGCTTCGCAGCACCGCGATCGAAATGGGGGCCATCCGCATTCCGCAGTCCGACGGTCCACCTTCCACCTGGTCGAACAGGTGTCGGGAATGCAGGCAACTGGGGCAGTGGTTTCGGCGATCACCATCGGGGTCGTAGGTCATGACGGTGAGTCCGCACTGAATGCACGAGAAGGTGTCGGTTTTCGAGATGGAATTGTGTGATTGAGGCACTGGAGAACTCCTAGCTGAGTGAACAAAGCAGGTAGGAGCAGGCCGAGTGGCCTCGCGGCTGTCAGTCCGTCGTTTCGGGGATCAGCAAGTGACCCTCGAGGTTGCCGGCAGTGCAGGGACGAGAGGCGCGCTCGGCGCGGGCTGGGTCATAAACACCTTCTGGATCGGTACTACGGGCCGCTCTGGCCAGAACCGAAAGTACAACGGGACCTGATTGCCGCGCCATCTATTTTCCGGCGACGACTACCTGCCCGAACGGGTAGGTAAGTGCCTCTCCTTCGGTGGGTGTGCCCCGACTGCTGTCCGCGTAGGCTCGGGGCCAGCACTTGTAAGGTGGATCACACCAGTTGGTGCTCGGGCGAGCGAGCTGGGAATTCGCGAAGCGGTGATCTCGGTGCCGCGCGAGAGGAGAGTGGGGTCGTGTCCGTGGCATATCCGGATGCTGTGAACCACGGTGTTCATCGCCGCGGCACTGCTGCTCGACTGGTCAAATTTCACGCCCCCGAGATCGTCTTCGGTATCGGTTCCCTGGTCGAGGCAGCACACGCGACTCTGCGGTTCGGCGGGTTCCGCCCGTTTCTGGTCACCGATCCAGGCTTGATCGACGCGGGATGGGTCAGCGAACTCGAGGACCATCTCACGGAGCAGGGCTTGACCGCGACAGTGTGGTCAGGGCTGACGCCCAACCCCAAGGACTTCGAGATCGCGGCCGGATTCGAGGTGTACCAGGAAGGCGAGTGCGACGTCATCATCGCGCTCGGTGGCGGTTCCGTCATCGACGCGGCAAAAGGTGTAGCCGTCCTCGCTGCCAACGGCGGCAACATACTCGACTACGAGGGTGTCGATCAGGCGACAAAACCGATCCCGCCGTTGGTGATGGTCCCCACCACGTCCGGAACGGGCGCTGACGTGTCGCAGTTCTGCATCGTCACGGACACGACCCGCGGCACCAAGATCACCATCATCGGCCGTGCCCTGGTGCCAGATGTGACGGTCATCGATCCGCGGTTGCTCACGACGATGCCCGAGTGGCTCAATGCAGCAACGGGATTGGATGCACTGACGCACGGAATCGAAGCCTTCGTCTCACTGGCGCACAATCCGTTGACCGATCATCACGCGCTCCGTGCGGTCGGCCTCGTGACGGAGAATCTGGTGAACACGATCCAGGACCCGATGGAGATGGAAGCTCGATCGGTGATGGCGCAGGCGAGTCTCGAGGCCGGGTTGGCGTTCACCAACGCGATACTCGGAGCCGCGCACGCCATGAGCCATCAGGTGGGCGGCATGCTTGATCTGCCACATGGCGTCATCAACGGAATTCTGTTGCCCCACGTCATCCGATTCAATTCCACGACGGACGCTGCCCCCTTTGTTGCCATCGCTGCGGCGCTGAGCCTTCCTGAACAGCACGGCACCCCGGAGGAAGCAGCGCTGGCGGTGGCCGACCGGGTCGAGCGTCTCGCCCGGGAGGTTGGGGTCCCGAAGGGGCTGGGGGAGTTGGGTGTTCGCGAGGAAGACCTCAGTCGACTTGCCAGCTTCGCGTTGCTCGACGCCTGCATGTCCACCAATCCCAGGGAAGCGACGCAGGAGCAGATGGTGGCGTTGTTCCGAGGTGCGTTGTGAAGAGGGACAGTGTGATGCGGTGCAGGGTGATGCGGTGCAGGGTGAAGCGGTGCAGACGATGACCGCGGACCTGTCGCGGCTCACCGGATTACGTTCGGGTAAGAGTTCGTTTTATCCGCAGTACCGCGGCGCTGCCGAGCGTCTCGAACGCGTCGTACATGCGTTGGAATTGATCTCGCGGGCTTTGGTGCGGACCGTCGAGGGGCCGGAAACCCTCGTCTGCGCGGTCGCGGAAGCTGCCCGTGCTCATCTGAGTGCCAACTGGATAGTCTTCGCCTTGGCCGACGGAACATTGCCCGACGCCGGACCACGGCGATTGGTTCTCGGCCCGGACGCCACCCCATTTCTGGTCGACAACGTGGAGGGGCCACCACTTCCGGAGGATGTCGTCGAATGCCTCGACGACATCCGCTGCGGAAGAATCGAATCCAACTCGGTGATCGACGCTCACTACGCGTTTGTGCCGATCGTGCTCGGCGGCGGTGTGGTCGGCGCCTTTGCGGCCTGGACTCCGGCCAACCGGACACTCGATACGACGGACGGAGCCGTGCTCAGCATTCTGGCCAGCCAGACTGCTGTGGCCCTGCAGAACTCGGCGCTCTACCAGCGCGGACAACTACTGCTCGAACGAGCCGAAGACGCATATGCGGAGGCCAATCGCACTGCAGCCGACCTCGCGGTGCGCAACAGCGAATTGGAGTCCACGCAGCGTCAACTCGGAGTGGCTCACCGGCACCAGGTGGTCGACGACGAACGGCACCGGATCGCCCGCGAACTTCACGACAGCGTGACACAGGCTGTGTTGTCGGCCGGCATGCAGATCGAGGTCTGCCGGAGCGACATCCCGGAGGCAGAACGCAGTGAAAGACTGGACTTGGCAAAGGATTTGACCAGGCGGGCGGTCGAGCAGCTTCGCTCGGCGATCTACGCGCTCAATCATTCCTCGGACGCGGACCGGACGTCGCTGCCCGAGATGCTCGAGCAGCTCGGCGTGGTTCACATGCCGGACGAGTTGGCGGTCAGCGTTCGCGTCGGCGGCACCCCGACCGAGCTTCCAGGCGATGCCGAACACGCTCTTCTGCGGATCGCGGGGGAGGCGCTGTTCAATGTTGCGGTGCATGCCCATGCGAGTCGAGCGGTCCTGCGGTTGACCTATCGAGCGGATACGGTGCTGCTGTCGGTTTCCGACGACGGTGACGGCGACCCTGCGCGGATGCGTCTGATCCTCAAGCTCGCAGCCACCAACGACGTCGACGGCCGTCATCGCGGACTGGCGAACATGCAGACACGAACTCTCGAGTTGGGTGGTGCGCTCGAAGTTCGGCGCGCGCGGATCGGTGGAATTCAGATTCTCGTGCGACTGCCACTACCACTGCCACAGGCACTTCCGCTCCAGGCGGATGTCGACAATCTTTGCTCCATCACTGAAATCGAGAGCGAGGAATCATGACCACTGCGCGTCCCGTCATCACCCGCGGAGCATCGCCGGTTCAGGGATTGGTTCGAATCGTCCTGGTCGACGACCATGCAATTTTGCGGCAAGGGCTCCGCTCGGTTCTCGAGCGCGAAAGCGACCTCGAGATCGTGGGGGAGGCTTCGTCTCTCGCCGAGGCGCTTGCCGTGGTCGACAAGGTGGGCCCGGACATCGTCTTGATGGATCTGAAACTCTCCGCCAGTTCCGACTACGAGGGACTGACCCTTTGTGGCCAGTTGTCTACGGCGCATCCCGGGCTCGGACTGTTGGTTCTCACCACCTTTCTCGACGATCAACTGGTGGTGCGAGCGGTACACGCGGGTGCTCGCGGCTATGTCGTCAAAGACGTCGACACCACCGAATTGGTACGTGCGATCAGGGCGGTCTCGCGGGGTGAGAGTGCGTTCGATTCTCGCAGCGCATCGGCTGTCGTCCGATCGCTCAACGGGCAGTCGTCATCCAAAGAACGATTGACCGATCGTGAACTCGAAGTACTGAGACTGCTCGCAAACGGCTTGTCCAACATCAAGATCGGTGAGCGACTGTTCATCTCGCCGACCACGGTCAAGTTCCACGTCAGCAACATCATGCGCAAACTCGAGGTGAGTCGGCGAGCAGAGGCCGTCTACGCCGCGAGTAAGCAAGGTCTGATCTAGCTCCGCTCGGAGACCGCCCAGGCGCGCAGCGCCTGATGCTGTACGAGGAGCACGCTCGATCGAGTTGTGAGCAGAGTCGACGCGGTCATCTCGGCAGTCAGACCCACTGCGATTCGCAATACCAGGACCTCACGTTGGTCGTCAGTGAGGCGACGTGGGCGTTTGAATTGTCCGTCGATGTTGCGTGACTGGGGAATTGACGCAATCCGTTGCGAGGCCAACTCGTAGGCGAAGTTCTCGATTCGTGTGTCGGCCGAGATCGTTTCGGACATTCGTGTGACGACGTCCAGGGTGCATTGATGGGCGAGATCGTCGGCGAATGTTGCGACAGGCGTCCCGAGAAGCCTGGCGCGATAGTAGAGAACGACGCGAGGGTGCAATCGGGCCAGGAGTTTCGACAGTGCGTGATGATCGCCGGCGAATGCCCCGGCGGCGTTGCGGTTCAAGGAAATCGATTGTTCACAGGTTTCGGGTGAAGCGGTTCGTGCGGAGGGTGGCGTCGGTGAAGTCTTCGCGCCCCTGATCGACAGCTTCATCAACAACTCCTCGGGTACAGCGCACCTCATCATGCTGGAACGAGAATTGAGGTACCCCAACGAAAATGCGGGTAAACCTGAAGTTACCTTCCAGGTGTCCGGTCTTTTCGCTGGGAGCGCCAGTCCGCGAGCATGCGCGGCATTTCCGCGGCCATGAAGTCGAAGAAGTCGCGCAGATCTTCCATACGATCGCCGGCCGTAGTGCCTTCACCGAGGACCCGAATGCCCTCGTCCGCAACTGCCGAGACCTGGTAGAGGGACGATTGTTTCGTGACAAACGCGTCGGCCCACATCTCGACGCTGACGCAGTAGTGCTGACGCCTCGATCCGGGGACGGCCACTCGCTCGATCAATCCGACTTGCTGGAGGTATCTGACTGCTCCGGAAATGGCGGCGGGGCTCACTCCCAATCGGGATCCGAGATCTCCTGGCGTGGACGAGGGTGTCTCGCTGGTCATCAACGCGGCCCAGACGCGTGCAGGCATCGGCGGAAAACCCATGTCGCTCAGAACGAGTGAGAGTCGCTCGACAAAATGTCGGCTCTCGTCCGGTGCAACGGTGCGGCTGATGTCGGTCATCGGAACCCTTCGATCTTTCTTCTTTTCTATCTTCACACATTTGTGAAATCGGCGTACGGTCAAATTCATGGGTGCGGCAATTTCAGTGAAAAGCCTCGTCAAGACCTTCGGTACCACCCGCGCGCTGGACGGCCTCGACCTCGAAGTCTCAGCAGGTGAAGTGCACGGATTCCTGGGACCGAACGGCTCTGGAAAGTCGACCACTATTCGGGTGCTCCTCGGCCTGCTCCGCTCGGACTCCGGAGACGCAACTGTTCTCGGCGGCGATCCGTGGCGAGACGCTGTTACCTTGCATCGACGTCTCGCTTACGTGCCTGGCGACGTGAATCTGTGGCCCAACCTCACCGGCGGGGAGGCTATCGATCTGTTGGCGGGTCTGCGCGGTGGCTTGGACCGAAAATGCCGCAGCGAGTTGCTCGATCGCTTCGAACTTGACCCGACCAAGAAGGCGCGGACGTACTCGAAAGGTAATCGGCAGAAGGTTGCACTCGTGGCGGCGTTTTCGTCCGACGTCGACCTTTACGTACTCGACGAACCGACATCGGGGCTCGACCCGTTGATGGAAGCGGTGTTTCAGGACTGCGTCGAGGAGGTGGCTCACGCCGGAAAGACGGTCCTGCTGTCGAGCCACATCCTCGCCGAGGTCGAAGCGCTGTGCGATCGCGTGAGCATCATCCGCGACGGGCGGACGGTGGAAGAGGGAACGCTGTCCGAACTCAGGCATCTCACGCGCACGTCCATCTCGGCGGAGACACAGCGCCAGATCGGCGGACTCGACGGGCTCGGCGGGGTCCACGACGCGGTGATCGACGGTAACCACGTCACCTGCGAAGTCGACAGCGCGCAACTCGGACCACTCATGACGTACTTGGTCGGATTCGGAATCGTGGCGCTCACTTCCACTCCGCCGACACTCGAAGAACTCTTCTTGCGTCATTACGGTGACGAGCGCGCCAGGGAGACTTCGGTCCACCTGCGAGCCGAGACCGGTGTGCGGCCATGACCGTTGTTGTCGAGGCCGCTCCACCGGTACCTGCCTCGGCAAGTCAATTCACCGGCACACGCCGACTGGTCCGGTTGGCTTTGCGACGGGACCGAATTCAGCTTTCGGTGTGGGTCATCTCGATCGTCTTGTTCATGCTGCTAGTCGTCGCCAGTGTGACCGGGCTGTACTCGACACCCGAGGAATTACGAAACATCGCAGTCAGTTCCGCGGTATCGCCGGTGGCGCTGGCGACCAACGGAATCGTGTCCGGCGATTCGCAGGGCGCGATAGTCGCCAGTCAGTCGGTGCTCGTGTTCGCGTTGGTGGCGGCATTGATGAGCACCCTTGCGGTGGTTCGTCATACACGACAGAACGAGGAGACCGGCCGTGCCGAGATGATCGGTGCTGCGGTGGTGGGTCGGCGAGCGCTTCTGACGTCCGCACTGATTGTCACGGTCGGTGCGAACGTGGTTCTGACACTGGGAATTGCCCTGGGATCGATCGCCGTCGGTTTGCCTGTCGTTGGTTCGCTCGCGTTGGGTGCTTCGATAGGTGGGACCGGAATCGCGTTTGCCGGTGTGGCGGCGGTGACTGCGCAGATCACCGACGGTGCTCGTACGGCCAACGGTCTGGCGGGTGCCGCGATCGGTGTTGCCTTCATGCTGCGCGCGATCGGCGACGTGAACAGTACGGTCGTCGATGACGGAACTCGCGTGGTGAGCGGTTGGTTGTCGTGGCTTTCGCCGATCGGATGGGCGCAACAGATCAGACCTTTCGACGACGACGCCTGGTGGATCCTGCTGTTGCTGATCGGATTTGCGGTTGTGCACGTGGTGGTGGCGTTTGTTCTCATCGGCCATCGCGATCAGGGAGCGGGGCTCGTGCAGCCCCGGCCCGGCCCGCCGACCGCAGCATCGTGGTTGCCGTCGGCTTGGGGCCTGGCGTGGCGCATGCAGCGAATGACGATGTTCTGGTGGATCTTTGCCGTTGTCATTCTCGGGTTCGCCTACGGCGCTGTGGGCAACGAGATCGACGCGATGGTGGGATCGTCGCAGCAGACCGCGGAGATGTTCGAGAAACTTGGTGGCGGCGGTACGGATCTGGTGGATTCGTACTTGGCCACTGCTCTCGGTCTCACCTCGATTGTCATCGCGGCATATTCGGTCCAGAGTCTTCTCCGGATGCGGGGTGAGGAAACATCGGGACGGCTCGAACCGTTGCTGGCAACCTCTTTGTCGCGGTGGAGGTGGATGCTTTCCCACCTGGGTATGGTTGTGGGTGGGGTGATCCTCGCGCACGTCTTGATGGGTGCCTTCACCGGATTTGCCTTCGGGCTCGTCACGGACGACATCGGCGGCAACACACTCCGGATGACTGGCGCCGCCTTGGCCTATCTACCCGCGGTGCTTGTAGTCGTGGGGTTGGTGTCGTTGGCTTTCGGACTGTTTCCGACCTACGCGTCGGCGCTCTCCTGGGGAATCTTGGCGGCATGCATCGTGCTCGGGCAACTCGGAACGTTGCTGAAGCTTCCACAGTTAGTGCTGGATCTGTCACCCTTCACCCACGTGCCGGGTGCCCCCGCCGAGCCAGTGACAGTTCTACCGCTGCTGGCAATGATCGTTGTGGCAGTAGTGCTTTCGACAGCATCGCTTGTTGCGTTCCGTCGTCGCGACCTCCAGGGGTAGTAGGGCTGAACTCAATTGGGAGTTCAACCCAGAATTCGACGAAGCTGGCGAGCCCGAGCAGCGAGCCGTCCGGTCGAGTCGAATAGTTCGGATTCGTCAACACAGAGAGTGTCTGTCGCCCAGGCGGTCCCGTGGCGTAGGCGATACCACGGTGACAGTGATTGGGGATCTGCCGTGAGGTGCTCCGGTGTGAAATGCGCGGTGAACTCGATAGTGGGTATAGCCACGGGCATCGTCAGTGTCGCGAACAATCCGGGCGGAAGCGCGTCGAGAAGGACCGCGGCGCGCTCTTGGGCCGTGAAATCGAGGTCTGTGAGCAATCGGATCCAGACGTCGAATTCCGGGGAGTCGCCACCGGCGAACGGCCTCGCGGAATTGATCGGCCGGATGTCGAGGTGCTGGGAGAACGGCACAAAATCCACCGGGATCTCCAGCGGCGGCAGGGTCGACGGGTCGGCCGGAGTCGGTGCGGCGACAGGGGCGGACATCGTTGTGCCTCCTGTGTCGCGGGCTAGCCGAACGAGAGCGGATCCCGAACCGGTCAGCGTGACGTGGCAACTGACGGTCCGCCCGCCCCGCATATCGTCGACAGTCAGCTCGGCCGGCCCCGGAGGGACGGGGCGGTCCAGGTGCGCCGTGACTGCCAGAGGTTCGGCTCCGGACGCGTCGGCAGCCACTCGCAGCATCCGTGCAACGGCGAGTCCGCCCTGAATGCCGTCGAAACTCCGCCAGCTGGAGTCGAATTCGGTGTGATGACACGCTGCGTCGGTCGACGGCGCTACCGTCGCGGACGCCTGACTATTAGTTGCCATAGTCAGCACCCTAGATGCTGACTATGGCTATGGCAAGCTAGGGTCTACTCGGGAGTGCTGGACGACCCACCGAAGAGCATGTAGATGAGGATCTGAAGAATGCCGAGAGGATTGATCTCGCCGAGGCTGCTCATGTGTGAGGAACTCCTGTTTGCGGGGATGGGTACTGTTGCGTCGCAACGTCACTGAAAGTACGGCAATTCAGACAATGCGGTGCGGAATTTACCGATAATTCACTGTCCGCGAGTCGGGCGACAGTGCAGGTAGGCGTCAGTGACTACGTCGAGAACGCGATTGCCGTCTGCATCGACCAATTTCGCTGTGATGGTGACCAATCCCCGCGCGCGATTGTCGAACACGACGTTGTCGACGGTGACCTTTCCGCTCAGGGTGTCACCGGGGCGAAGTGGACGTAGGAAGCTCACGTCGCGCATGGACTTTCCGGCGATCACGTTCCACTGGTCGTAGAGACTGTCGACCACCAACTTCTGGCAGATCGACAGGGTGTGCAGCCCGCTGGCGATCAACCCGCCGAAGACCCCGGACCCGGCGGCTTCCTTGTCGATGTGAAACCACTGGGGATCCCACTGGGTTGCGAACTCGACGATCTCCTCTTCGGTCACCGAATACGAGCCCAATGGGATCACTTGGCCGATCTCGAGATCTTCGGCGAACACTGTGCGTTGGTGAAGGGCGGCCGAATCATTCATGTCTGTGTGAATCTCCTGCGTGTTCCGGGTGTACTCGGAACATACTCCACGCAGTGCGTTCGGCTCCTTCGCAAGTCCTTGTCCAGGGTCACTAGAATCGTCACATGGTTGACGACGCGAAGATCGAGCCGAGGGCGCTGGCAGGAACGTGGCACTTCGAGCGCGACATCGTCGACCGCCTTTCCGGTTCCACCAAGCATGTCTTCGGCGAGACCACTATCTCCGACGCCGGTGACGGTCGGATGCGCTGGTACGAGAGTGGCACTCTGCGTGACGGCGATCTGGAATTGCCAGTGTTCCGCACTCTGTTCATTGCAAAGCGCGGCCTCGAATGGGCCGTGACATTCGAAGACGGCAGAGAGTTCCACGACTGGGCGCCGGGGGAGGAAGTCGAGCACCTGTGCGGTGCGGACACCTACCGCGGGCGAATCGACGTCACTGCAGTAGATGGATCGGCTTGGGCGGTCGTCTGGACCGTGACGGGGCCGAGCAAGAACTACACGATGACCACGCATCTCACCCGGCCCTGATCGCAGCGATCACCAGTTATTCGACGCCGATCGTCACCTCGGTGGACTTCACGAATACCGTTGCGGCTTGGCCTGGTTCGAGGTCGAGATCCAGTGCGGCATCGCGGGTGATCGACGAAGTCACGATCTGGTTGCCGCCGTCCAACTTCACCTTGACCGTTGCCATGACGGTGCCGAGGTTGACCTCGGTGATGGTGCCGGTGAGTTGATTTCGTGTGGACAGTCGCATCTCTGAAACTCCTGTGCTCTGGGGTGGGTGTACTTCGACCATAATCCGATGGTCGCGTATCTACCCAGCGATTCCGCAGGTGCGGACATGCGGGCACCGCAGGTGCGCGAATATTGTCGGGCGGTGGAGGTAGATTCCGGTCATGACTGAACCCGTGAAAGGCCCGGCGTCGTATTTTCCGTCGATCGAGAAGAAATACGGTCGGCCGATCGGTGAGTGGCAAGAGCTGATCAAAAGCTCAGACCTCACCAAGCACATGGAATTGGTGAATTGGTTGAAGTCGGAGCACGGGATGGGGCATGGGCACGCGAATGCACTTGTCGCCCATACGCTGAAAGAAGGTTAGTTCTTTTCAGGCGGCCGATGCGTCCAGCACCAACCAGCCGCCGTGATGCTCGAATACCTCGAACGGCACACCGGTCTGCCGGCCGACCGCACGCAGTGACTCGAGATCGAACGTACGGATGTGGCCGTGGCACGCGGTGGCTTCGTCTTCGAAGGGGACGGCTATGACGACCCGTTGACGTGCGATTCGGAGTGCCTGCGCGATCACGGCTTCGCCGACCGAGTCGTCGACGTGCTCGAGGAGATGAATTGCGGTGACGGTGTCGGCGCTGTTGTCCGGTGCCGGTACTTCACCCGCGTCGCAGATCACCGTGTCGATCGTGATGCCGAGTTCGGGGGCTACCGCGTCGAGCAGGATCATCGTTCCGGGCAGGATGTCCGTGGCGGTCACGTCCATTCCGGCGCGCGCGAGCCGCAGGGGCAGGAAACCGAAGCAGGAACCCAGATCGAGTACGGAACCGCGAACCAGTTCTTCGGCTTTGTCGTGAATCGGCGCGAAATCTGCAGTGCCGTCCAGTAGTTCGGCAAGGGAGTTCCGGTAGTAGGTGGTCCAGGATTCGAGAGCGCCGTCCACGGTGGACCGAACCAGTCCGACCATCGTCAACTCGAATTCGTCCTGACCGAACTCCGCGTCCTGGATCGACGAGGTGACTCCGGCTACGAGTCGCTCGCTCAGATCGGCGGGAGTGAGGGAGTGCCTGACGTGGAGTCTGCCGCCTCGACGATCGAGCGAGATCGGACCGGAATCGACACGTTCGACGGTGACATGCCCGAACGACCACAAGCCCGGCGTCGACGGTGCCAGTGAATCCAGGACCGGTTCGTTCGTGATGGTGGACATGATCGCCTTTCTCAGGTGGTGATGCCGGTCCGCAAGGACTGCGTACCTGTTTTCAAGAGTTCCGGTAGCTCGAGTGAATCGTCGGTGAGCCACTGTTCGTACGCCGACATGGCGACCCCGAGCAGAAGATAGCCGACCGTGCGTGGGCCGTGATCGGTCGGCTCGAGATTCATTCGGCGTGCGACGTAGTCGGCGACCACCTGCCGCCAACCTTCGTACATCACCACAGAGTATGCCTGAAGCGTCGGAACTTCGAGGATCAATTCCATCCGTTTGCGATGTACCGCAGTCTCTTCCGGCGGGAAGGTGTTGAACGTCAACAATGCGGATTCGAGTGCGTCGACCAACGGTATGTCAGCGGGCAGTGAATCCAGGTGCTCGCGCATCTCGTCGAGATGTCCGTCGAAGTCGCCCCAGGGGACGGCGTTCTTGGACGGAAAGTAGCGAAAGAAAGTCCGGCGCGCGATGCCGGCGGCGTCGGCTATCTGGTCGACGCTCACCTCGTTGAAGCCGACGGTGGAGAACAGTTCGATGCCGATCGTGCTGATTCCCTCCCTCGTTGTGGAGGGGCGACGACCTATCCGAGCGGACGGTTTCTTGCGGCTACGCATACTTTTTTCGCTCCATGTGTGTCATTCTGCACTCGATGCCATTACAGTGGTGAACCGAGTCACAGTGAAGTCCCACTAGTGACCACCAACTCCCAGGTTGGAAGTCTGATCTACAGACTTCCAGACGGAGTGCGACCGCAGGAGGAATCCATGTCAGATCGTGACAACAAGGCGCTCGAGAACGACCTCGTCGAGGAGTCCCTCGTTGAGGAAGTTTCCATCGACGGCATGTGCGGCGTGTACTGACCGTGTCTGCTTTGGATCTCGATGCGGGGTGGAAACTCCACCCGCAGGTAGCGCTTCGCCCCGAACCTTTCGGGGCGTTGCTCTACCACTTCGGAACGCGCAAGCTGTCGTTCCTGAAGAACACGACCATCGTTGCGGTGGTCAAGGCGTTGCCAGACCATCCTGATGTCAGGTCCGCACTACGTGCGCAAGGCATCGAAGATGACGCGGCTCCCCAATATGCCCGCGCGCTGAGCACTCTCGCCGATTCGCACATGATCGTGCCTGTCTGAGCCAGACGCTCGCCCCCACGTGCGGAACAGCCCTTCTGCACGTTCGCCCGCTTCATTTCTTCGCGAGGACACAGCCATGACCTCAGTTCTTGAACAGCCCTCTCCGCCCGCCAAGGTGGGTCGCCTCGTCGATCAGTTCGAACTCGGACTCGACGCCCCCATCTGCCTGACGTGGGAACTCACCTACGCCTGCAACCTGTCCTGCGTGCACTGCCTTTCGTCGTCGGGTCGCCGTGACCCCAACGAGCTGAGCACCGAACAGTGCAAGTCCATCATCGACGAGCTGCAACGTATGCAGGTCTTCTACGTCAACATCGGTGGCGGCGAGCCGACGGTACGCTCCGACTTCTGGGAGCTCGTCGATTACGCAACGGACCACCAGGTTGGCGTGAAGTTCTCCACCAACGGCGTGAAGATCGACAAGAAGGTCGCGGCACGGCTTGCGGCCAGTGACTACGTCGACGTGCAGATTTCCATCGACGGTGCCACCGCTGAGGTCAATGACGCTGTGCGCGGGCCTGGTTCGTTCGCAATGGCCGAGCGGGCTCTCGCGAACCTGAAGGAAGCCGGCTTCAAGGACGCCAAGATTTCGGTGGTCGTCACGCGGCACAACGTCAGTCAGCTCGACGAGTTCAAGGCTCTCGCGGACAAGTACGACGCGACCCTGCGCATCACTCGACTGCGCCCTTCGGGTCGCGGCGCCGATGTGTGGGACGACCTGCACCCACGCCCGGAGCAGCAGCGTGAGCTCTACAACTGGTTGGTGGCCAACGGCGAAGGCGTCCTGACGGGCGACTCGTTCTTCCACCTCTCCGCGTTCGGCGATGCACTGCCCGGTCTCAATCTCTGTGGCGCGGGCCGCGTCGTGTGCCTGATCGACCCGG
This sequence comes from Rhodococcus sp. 66b, assembly GCF_002076325.1. Taxonomy (NCBI): domain Bacteria; kingdom Bacillati; phylum Actinomycetota; class Actinomycetes; order Mycobacteriales; family Nocardiaceae; genus Rhodococcus; species Rhodococcus sp. 66b. The sequence continues at coordinate 69,591 of NZ_MUZB01000007.1, read as the reverse complement.
TCGGTGACGTGTACGCATGCCCGTTCGCGATTCACGAGCAGTTCCTCGCCGGAAACATCGTGAAAGACGGTGGATTCCAGGAAGTCTGGCAGCACTCGGACCTGTTCGAGGAGCTGCGCTCGCCGCAGACCGGTGGCGCCTGCAGCAAGTGCAATCACTACGACTCCTGCCGGGGTGGCTGCATGGCAGCCAAGTTCTTCACCGGACTGCCGATGGACGGACCTGACCCCGAATGCGTCATCGGTAACGGTGAAATGGCATTGGCGTCGGCGGGAGAGGTCCCGAAGTCCAGCGTCGACCACTCCCGTTCCGGTCAACGTAAGACCCCACGTGCATCGGTGCCACTGACACTGATGATGCGTCCGCCCGCCAAGATTTGTGACGAAAACCCGCTTGCGGGAATGCAGTAACTACTGCGCGATACCGACAGTGCGGCGAAAGCTGCACCCCAGAGAGGTCAGTTCAATGGCTAAGAATGCTTTCTTCGAGACGGTGGCAGAAGCACAGCGCCGTGCGAAGAAGAGGTTGCCCAAGTCCGTGTACGCGGCGTTGGTGGCGGGATCCGAGAAAGGGCTGACGGTCGACGACAACGTCGCGGCATTCAGCGAACTGGGTTTCGCTCCTCACGCTGCGGGACTGTCGGACAAGCGCGAGATGTCCACCACCATTATGGGCCAGGACATTTCGTTGCCCGTCATGATTTCACCGACCGGTGTGCAGGCAGTGCACCCCGACGGTGAGGTAGCGGTAGCTCGTGCGGCTGCAGCACGTGGAACAGCCATCGGACTGAGTTCTTTCGCCAGCAAGTCCATCGAAGAAGTTGCCGCGGCCAACCCGCAGGTCTTCTTCCAGATGTATTGGGTCGGCAGCCGCGACGTGCTCCTGCAGCGTATGGAGCGCGCTCGCGCTGCCGGTGCCAAGGGCCTGATCATCACCACCGACTGGTCCTTCTCGTACGGTCGCGACTGGGGCAGCCCGTCCATCCCCGAAAAGATGGACCTCAAGGCGATGTTCCAGTTCGCTCCCGAGGGCATCATGCGCCCGAAGTGGTTGCTGGAGTTCGCCAAGACCGGCAAGATCCCCGACCTGACAACACCCAACCTCGCGGCTCCCGGCCAGCCGGCACCGACGTTCTTCGGCGCGTACGGCGAGTGGATGCAGACGCCGCTTCCGACGTGGGAAGACATCGCCTGGCTTCGTGAGCAGTGGGGTGGACCGTTCATGCTCAAGGGCATCATGCGCATCGACGACGCCAAGCGAGCTGTCGACGCCGGTGTCTCCGCTATCTCGGTCTCCAACCACGGTGGTAACAACCTCGACGGCACCCCGGCGCCGATCCGCGTGCTCCCGGGCATTGCCGAGGCCGTGGGCGATCAGGTGGAAGTTGTTCTCGACGGCGGCATTCGACGCGGCGGCGACGTCGTCAAGGCGCTAGCACTCGGAGCCAAGGCCGTCATGCTCGGGCGCGCCTACCTGTGGGGTCTCTCGGCAAACGGCCAGGCCGGTGTCGAGAACGTGCTCGACCTGATGCGGATGGGCATCGACTCGGGGCTGATGGGCCTTGGCCACTCGTCCATCACCGAACTGAGCCCGGCAGACCTGGTGATCCCGGAAGGCTTCACACGCTCACTGGGCGCCAGCTGAGATTGCGGTTCCGATAGAGCTGTGAGTTGACACTCGACGAACACACAACCCTGGCCGGACGCTTCGTCCGGTCCAGGGTTGTTTTCGGTCCGCATGAGACCAATCTTGCTGTGGGAAGATCACTTTCCGATCGGCACCGTGCGTACTACCAGCGCCGCGCCGAGGGTGGAGCCGGAATCGTCGTCACCGAAGTGGCCTCGGTATTGGAGAACGACTGGCCGTACGAGCGTGCACCGCTGGCGTCGGAATGCGGCCCGGGGTGGCAGTCGATCGCGGCCGCATGTGCTCCGTACGGGACGCTGGTTCTTGCCGGGCTCGGTCATACCGGCATGCAGGGATCGAGCGCATACTCCCAATCGGTGCTGTGGGGACCGTCAAGAGTGGCCGACCCGGTGACGCGTGAGTTGCCGATGGCAATGGGGCAGCCGGAAATCGACCAGTTGATGGCCGGCTTTCGTGAAGCGTCGGCAATGGCCATCGCTTCGGGAATGGACGGAGTCGAACTCGATGCCGGTCCTCGAAGCATTCTGCGGCAGTTCCTTTCGGGTCTGACCAACACTCGGCAAGACCGATACGGCACTGATCGCGTTGCCCTTGTTCGCGAGATCATCTCGGCAGTGCGCGAGGAAGTCGGGTCGGACCACGTTGTCTCCCTGCGGTTGTCCTGCGACGAGGAAGCACCATGGGCGGGACTGACACCCGATCTCGCCGCCGGTTTTGCACGCGATCTGTCGCCACTACTCGATCTCCTTGTCGTCGTTCGTGGCGGACTCTATTCGTCAGAGGGGTACCGACCCGACTTTCACTGTCCGCCGAACTTCAACCTCGATCTGTGCCGTGAGATCAAGGCCGCGGTCTCGATTCCGGTTGTCGTGCAGGGGAGCGTCGTGGACATCACCGACGCTCGTGCAGCGCTGGAAGTGGCCGAGTTCGTCGAGATGACCAGGGCCCAGATCGCGGACCCGGACCTGGTCGTGAAAGCCGCGCGCGGTGATCGTCCACGGCCGTGTGTGCTCTGCAATCAGACGTGCCTCGTGCGTGATCCTCGCAACCCGGTCGTGACGTGCGTGGGGAATCCGAGCGCGGGTTTCGAGACGGTGGACCCCGATGAGCGAGAGCAGATTTCGACACCGGGAGCCGTGCTGGTCGTGGGGGGTGGCCCCGCCGGGATGGAAGCCGCGCGGATCTCGGCGGTGGCGGGGCACTCGGTCACACTCGTCGAGAGTTCATCGCAGTTCGGCGGCATGATCCGAACTTTTGCGCGAGGTGACGGCCGCAGCCGGTTCACACTCCTCGCACAGTGGCTCGAGGACGAATGCCGTCGTAGCGGCGTGACGATGCGGACCGGGGCGGCGGTCGACGCGCAGGACCTGAGTGATGCACGTAGTCGGGGCGAGCTGGTTGTGGTTGCCACCGGTAGTGCTGCGCGGCCGCCGACGTATCCGGTCGACGACTCGGTTCGGTGGTTGGATGCGTCGGAAGCCTTCGGGAAGTTGACCACCGTGGGGCCGGGTCCGGTCGCGCTGATCGATCCGCTCGGTGGACCGATCGCGGTGGCGCTCGCAGAAGCACTCGCGGCCGAGGGCGTCTCCGTCTCGATTGTGACTCCGGACGGCATCGTCGGTTCGAGGCTCGGTGCGAGTGGGGATCTGGTCGGCGCCAACACGCGCATCCAGCAGGCCGGGGTCACCAGGGTGCTCGCGTCCCGTGTCATCGAAATCGCCTCAGGGGCCGTCTGCGTCGAGCACGTTCATACCGGCGAGTGGTCACAGCTCGAGTGTGAAGTGGTGATCGACTGCTCGCCCCGTCTGCCGAACGAAACGCTGAAGGAAGCGGCCGACATCCCGGTGGGTGACTCGGTTGCCCCGAGAACTGTTCTCGAATCCATCCGCGAAGGGCGCTTTGCAGGGTTTACTACTAGAACGAGTTTCAATTCTGCAGAGAGGGCTATCTCATGACACAGGGTTCAGTTCGTTCGCTCGAAGGTCGCGTTGCTTTCATCACCGGCGCAGCGCGCGGTCAAGGACGTGCGCACGCGGTCAAGATGGCGCGCGAGGGAGCAGCGATCATCGCAGTCGACGTGTGCGCGTCGGTGGCGTCGGACAATTCTTACGACGCAGCAACTTCCGAGGATTTTGCCGAGACGATACGTCTGGTCGAAGCGGAGGGTGGGAAGATCCTCGCTCGCGAGGTCGATGTCCGTGACGGCGCAGCGCTCACCGCGGTGGTCAAGGATGGTGTCGAGCAGTTCGGACGCCTTGACATCGTGGTCGCCAATGCCGGGGTCTGTAACTGGAATCGATTCTGGGAAATGTCGGACGAGCAGTGGGAAACCCTGATCGACATCAACCTGACCGGAGTCTGGAAAACCCTCAAGGCATCGGTGCCGGCGATCATCGAAGGTGGGCGCGGTGGATCGATCATCGTGGTCAGTTCGGTGGCCGGACTCAAGGCGCTGCCCGGACAGGCGCACTACGCGAGCGCCAAGTTCGGTCTCGTCGGTCTGACGCAGGCCGCGGCAAAGGAACTGGGGGAGTACAAGATCAGGGTCAACTCGATCCACCCTTACGGAGTAAATACGCCGATGGGGGTCGACCAGGGCGCGCTCGAGGTATTTGCAAAGTTTCCGCAGTACCTTCCCAACTTCACTCCGATCCTCTCGGACATCGCGTTCGCCGAACCCGACGAGATCGCCGATACCGTTCTGTGGCTCGCGGGTGACGGTTCACGCACCGTCACGGCAAGTCATATCGCTCTCGATCAAGGAAACTCCAAGGTCTGATGACGCCGTACCCGCGCCTCTTCGCGCCACTGCGCCTGGGCAACCTGACACTCCGCAATCGGGTCGTGTTCTCCGCACACCTGACCAATTACGCGGAGAACGGGTTGCCGACGGAGCAGCACGCGAGCTACTACGAGGCGCGGGCACGCGGCGGTGCGGGTCTGATCATCACCGAGGAGCACTCGACGCATCCTTCGGATCGACCGTACGAGAAGATGATTGCGGGCTATCGGCCGGAAGCGATCGAGGGATACCGGCGGATCACCGACGCCGTTCATGCGCATGGTTCGTCGATTCTCGCGCAGATCAACCACAATGGGGGTCAGGGCGCTGGAACCTATTCGCGATCGCCGCTGTTGGCGCCGAGCGCCGTTGCGGATCCGTTGTTCCGAGAGGTGCCCAAGGCTGTCGATGACGCGGACATTGCCGAGATTCTCGCAGGGTTCGCCCTTGTTGCGCGCAACTGCGTCGCCGGTGGCTTCGACGGGGTGGAATTGCAGGCGTCGCAGTCGTCCATCGTGCGCGCGTTTCTCGCACCCTCGACCAACCTGCGCACCGATCGCTACGGCGGGGGCGTGGCGAATCGTGCGCGTTTCCTTCTCGAAGTGCTCGGGGTACTGCGTAAGGCCATCGGCCCGGATCGTGTGCTCGGTGTGCGCCTGAGTGGATACGAAGGAACGCGGGGTGGCATCGAACTGTCCGACGCGGTAACCACCGCCCAACTGATCGAAGCTGACGGTCACGTCGACTACATCAACACCACCGTCGGAATGGCCACGGAAACACTGCATCTGGTCGAAGCATCGATGGCTGTACCCACCGGCTACGCCAAGTTCGTCCCGTCTGCGATCAGGGAGGTCGTCGATCTTCCAGTCGTCGGAGTCGGCCGTTTCAAGACGCCGGAGCAAGCCGAAGCTGCACTCGAGGACGGTGTATGCGATCTGGTGGGCGTAGTTCGCGGGCAGATCGCCGATCCGGATTTTGTGAACAAGGCGCGTGCCGGTCAATCGTCAGAGGTGCGAACCTGCCTGTCCTGCAACCAGGAATGCGTCGGGCGGATGGGTCTGGGGCGTTGGTTGGGGTGCACCGAAAATCCGCGCGCCGGTCGGGAATCGGTCCCACTGCCGATGCCGCGGCGACGGGGCCGCACGGTGGTTGTAGTTGGCGGCGGCCCGGCCGGCTTGCAAGCTGCGGCCACCGCGGCCCAGCGAGGTCATGCGGTGACGCTGTTCGAGCGTGAACGAAGACTTGGCGGACAGATTCTTACCGCCTCGGTGGTATCGGTTCGCCGTGAGCTCGCCGACCTCGTGCGAAATCTCGAATCGGAGTGTCGCCGAAGCGGTGTGACGATCGAGCTGGGTGTTGGAGCTGACCTTGCGATTGTGGAGGAACGGGCGCCCGACGTGGTCGTGATCGCAACCGGCGCGCGGCCCGTGCGCCCAACGTGGGCGGGTGGATCAGAGCGTGTCGTAAGTGTTCGAGACGTTCTCGACGGCAGGGTTCTGCCGAGCGGAACGGTGCTCGTATACGACGAGTTGGGATTCCATCAAGGTACGTCGGTGGCGGAATTCCTGGCTGATCGAGGTTGCGCTGTCACGATCGCGACCAACGGCATGGTGGTTGCCCAAGATCTGAGCGTCACCCTGGATTTCGAGGGGTGGAACCGCCGGGCGTTCGAGAAGTCGATCGTGCAACGGACGGATCTGATGGTGACTTCGGTGAGCGCTGGAGCCTCGCCGCTCGTGAGCTTGGTTCACCTTCCGACGGGTGTGGTCGAGGAAGTCGCGGTCGACTGGGTGGTCTTCGCGACACAGCAGGAACCTGTCGACGAGTTGTGGAACTCCTTGCAGGGAAGTTCTTTCGAGATATTTCGCATCGGTGACGCCCTGTCCCCGAGACGTTCGCACGCAGCGGTCATCGAGGGGCATCGGGCTGCGTTGGCGATATAAGTCGTCCGTTTTGTCTCTGGTTATCGAAAGTATGTTCGATTAAGCTTTCGGTATGAACAGTCGGGAAGCATGGCAGCTGGATGGTGAGGGCCTCAAGTGTGAGGTTCTGGATCTGGTGCGCGCCCGGCACGAGTTGCAGTCGCGGATGGTGTTGCTGATCGTGGAGATGTTTTCCCGAGAGGTTCTCGGCGGGAAGGGTTTTCGGGCGATCGCGCAGTGGTTGCACGGTTCGACGAATCTGGAGATCGGTGAGTGCAGTCTGCTGGTCGGGTTGGCGCGGTTGTTGATGCTCGAACCCGTTGTGGCGGATGCGTTTCACCGGGGTGATGTTGATGCGTTGAAGGCGCGGCAGGTGGCGTCGTTTTGTCAGCATCCGCCGAAGAACATGACGCCGGCGGATGTGGACAAGGCCCGCGGGATCTTGTTGGGGTTGGCGTCGAAGAACATCGCGGATTGTGATGCGGCGCGGGCAGCGATTCGGCGGATCGAGAAGCAGTACGGCAAACGCGAGGACGGGGTCCCGGTCGGGGAAGATTCGGAGCGGAACGAGTTCTACGCCTCGAAAGGCCTGTACGGGCGTGTGTCTGTGAAGGGTGATCTGGATGCTGTGAACGGGGCCCGGTTGATCACCTTGTTGTCAAGCCTGTCCGCTCCGACACCGGAGAAGGACGGTGTCAAGGACACGCGTACTCCGGCGCTACGGCGTGCGGACGGGTTTTGCGAGTTGTTGCGCCGGTACGAGGGGGCGGGGTTGGGTCCGATCGAAGGCGGAGTGAAACCACACATCACGGTGACCGCATCGGTGAAAGACATGACGGACCTGCAAGCGTTGAAAGACCTCCTGCCGTCCACTGAGGAACTCGGGTTTGCGTGGACGGATTGGGTGGGCCCGATCAGTATCGACACTGCCCGGATGCTGGCGTGCGACTGCACCGTGACGCGGATCTTATTGGACGAGAATGGTGTTCCGCTCGAGTGCGGTAAGGAAGCGAGAACGGCGACGGTGCCGCAGCGGCGGGCGTTGGCGGTTCGTGATGGTGGGTGTGCGTTTCCGGGGTGCGGGACGCCGTCGGGGTGGTGCGATGCTCATCATATTGTTCACTGGAACGATGGTGGCCCAACAGATCTCGACAATCTGATCTTGTTGTGCGGTCATCACCATCGGACACTGCACCACACGGAGTGGCGGGTGGAGATCGGCCCGGATCGGAAGACGGTGTTCTATCCACCGATGTCGATCGATCCGTATCAGCAGCCGATCGGCGGGAACAGTCCACCCACAGCGGCGTGAACCGCGACCACTGAAAACTCATACACCGGGGCACAACCATGCTCCGGTGTATCCGCATGCTGTGTTGCGGTGGGAGGGGCCGGCACCAATACCATCGAGGGATGAGTTCTCCGCGTGACCTTGCTGCCATCCCGAGTCCTGCGCTCGAAGGCACTGCGCTCACCGTCGTGGTCCCGGTCGGTTCTTTCGAACAACACGGACCGCACCTGCCTCTCGATACCGACACTCGGATCGCGAGAGCAGTCGCACAGGCTCTGCCCGACGTTGTCGTGGCCCCGGCCATCGAATACGGGGCGAGCGGCGAACACGAAGGGTTTGCCGGCACGATTTCGATCGGTGCCGAGGCTATGGAAACCCTCGTCGTTGAATACGGAAGGTCGGCGTTCAGGTGGACGAAGCGGGTGCTGTTCGTCAACGGCCACGGCGGAAACGGTCCCGCGCTGGCCAAAGCTGTGGCACTTCTTCGATACGAGGGACGTGACGCCGCTTGGGTGCCGTGCGCTGTTGCGGGTGCCGATGCGCACGCGGGGCACACTGAAACGAGCCTATTGCTGCACCTTTCGCCCGATTTGGTGCACATGAGCCTTGCTGAGACAGGAAATTTGTCTCCTATCGCGGACCTGATGCCAGGAATGCGTTCGGGCGGTATGGTCGCTGTGTCGCAAAACGGCGTTCTCGGCAATCCAGTCGGGGCTACCGCCGAAGACGGCGCATACATCTTCGGTGAGTTGGTAGGACGCGTGACGGATGGACTGGCCCGGTGGGAGCCTGGTCCAGATGGGAGGCTTCGGTGACGACCACGACCGAGTGGGGGCGGACGGTCCACCTGCGACGGCTTTCGAGGCTGCGACGAGTTGCAGCACGACGGGCTACGTCCCTTACGATCATCTGATGCGACCAGCAAGACTCCCCGACGGTTTCGGCATTCGGTTGGACCCCAAGGTGCGCACGTACTCGGGCGGCCGGGTGCTCATCGGCGGCTCTCCGACACGGATGCTCAAGCTGGCTCCGACGGCTGCGGCGATGATCGGTGACGGCTTCCTCGAGGTGGTCGACCAGCAGAGCGCTGCGGTTGCTCGTCACCTTCTCGATTCAGGCGTCGCGAATCCTCGTCCGATGTCGACACCGTCTGCTGCAGATGTCACCGTCGTGATTCCGGTCAAGGACAACCAGGCCGGCGTCGAACGCCTACTGCCCGTCCTCAAGGATCTGACCGTCATCGTTGTCGACGACGGTTCGGAAGTGCCGGTGGAGCCCCGTCGCGCCTGCCCGGGCACCGGAACCATCACAGTGGTGCGGCACGAGAGCGCCCGCGGACCCTCGGCAGCGAGAAACTCGGGATTGCGTTCGGCCCAAACACGTTTCGTAGCTTTCCTCGACTCCGACGTCATACCGCGTGCCGGTTGGCTCGAGTTGATGTTGGGCCACTTCAGCGATCCAGGGGTTGCCCTTGTTGCGCCCCGCATCGTCGCCCTCGATCCGTACGGGACGGCGCTGGCGCGGTACGAGAACATGCGATCGTCTCTCGACCTCGGACGCAAAGAAGCTGCGGTGAAGTCGGGAAGTCCGGTCGCCTATGTTCCCAGCGCGGCCGTGATCGTCCGGCGCGACGTGGCACTCGAATGCAACGGTTTCGACGAGAGTCTCGAAGTGGCCGAGGACGTTGATTTCTGCTGGCGACTGCAGGCTGCGGGTTGGCGACTGAGGTACGAACCGGTTGCGCATGTCGCCCACGATCATCGAGTTCAGTTCGACAAGTGGTTCGCCAGGAGAGCGTTCTACGGCACGGGCGCGGCGCCGTTGGCTGCAAGACACGAGGGTTCGGTTCCGCCGATGGCGATGTCGTTCTCGACGCTCTTCGCGTGCATCGCCGCCGCAACACTGACCCGTTCCGGTCTTGCGAGTGCGCTGGGCGCTCTGCTCTTCACGGTGTATCGCCTGCGAAAGATGTTCAACGGGCTGAGTCAGCCCACCCGGATCGCAGCGATCCTCACTGCGCAGGGGTTTGTCGGAGGATTCTGGCAACTCGCCTCGGCGATGTGTCGTCACTACTGGCCGGTGACTCTTCTGGCGGTGATCGCCTCCCGTCGAATTCGGCGACTGGCCGTCGCTGCGGCAGTCACCGAAGGTTTGGTGGACTGGTATCGCCACCGTGAGCCAGGCGGGCTGGGTCCGGTTCGGTACGTCTTCTTCAAACGAGCAGATGACATCGCGTATGGAGCCGGACTCTGGCGGGGCGCGTTCGACGCCCGTGACTGGGCGGCGCTGAAACCTCGAATCACCAAGTGACAGAAGCCGACTACGCAGATTTCCTGGTTGTCGGTGGTGGCACGTGTGGCTGCGTCGTCGCAGCCAGGCTCAGTGAAGATCCATCCGCCACGGTGATGCTCCTCGAATCGGGAAGCGGATATCGTTCGGCGCTCGAACTTCCGGACGTCCTGGGTGATCCGTACCGACTGCCGGTCGGACCTGCGAGCGAATACACGTGGACCTATCCGGTCGAACTGACACCGCGTCGGGCGTCCACGATTGCGCGCGGGCGGACGCTCGGTGGGTCCGGGGCCGTCAACGGTGCGTACTTCACTCGAGCGACCCGCGCAGATTTCGAGAACTGGCCGAGTGCTTGGCGATACGACGACGTCTTGCCGTACTTCAAGAAGTCTGAGACGGATCGTGATTTCGAGGGCGAGTTCCACGGGACCGCCGGTCCGATCCCGGTCGAGCGTCGAGCGTGGGACCAACTGCATCCACTGAGCGGTGAGTTTCATGCGGCAGCGCTCGGAGCAGGTTTTCCCGACGACGTCGACAAGAATGCGCCGGACTCGTTCGGCGTCGGCCGAGTGCCACTGAACGTGGCGGATCATCGTCGGATCAGTACTGCGATCGGGTATCTGATGCCGGCGTTGCACCGCCCGAATTTGCGGGTGGAATCCGGAGTGAACGTCATTCGCATCGTATTCTCGGGAACCCGTGCGATCGGCGTCGACGTTCTCGACGACGGCAACGTCCGACGCATTCGTGCCGACCACGTGATCGTGTGTTCGGGTGCGGTGGCGACGCCGCACATTCTCTTGAATTCCGGTGTTGGTCCGGCGGAACAACTTGCAGAGCAAGGAGTTTCCGTCATTCTCGATCGACCTGGCGTCGGCCAGAACTTCGTCGACCATCCGGAAGTGCTGCTGCCGTACCATTTTTCGACGCCTCGTGCGATTCGCTCGCAGACACCGGTGCTGGAGACTGCACTCAATCTCGCCGAGCTTGAAATCCGCCCGTACACCGCATCTTTCACAGACTTGGTTCCCGGTGTGCCTCGCATGGATCACGGCGTCGGGGTGGTCCTCATGGCGCCGCGCAGTCGTGGGAGCATCGAACTGGCATCGGGGGATCCCGCTGGGGCACCGCGTATTCGATACAACTACGTCGCGTCGACGCACGATCGAGCAGCCATTCGGGAAGGAATGCAGATCGCCGAGAACCTTCTCGAGTCGATCGCCGAGACCGGGTTGATCGATCGCCCCGTCGTGGAGTACACCGACGAGTGGATCGAATCTCGCCTCGGTACGTCCTTGCACATGTCCGGTAGCTGCGTGATGGGTGCCGAATCGGACCTGTTCGCAGTCGTCGATGATCGGTGCCGTGTGATCGGCGCGGCAGGACTCAGTATTGTTGACACGTCAATCCTGCCGACGATCCCGACCCGCGGCCCACACGCGACCGCGGTGATGGTCGCGGAACGAGCAAGCGCCATCCTGCTCGGTGACGAGTGGCCGCGAGGGGCAGCAGGCTAGGTCGACAGTCATACCGAATGGTCGTTCTCGCCTATGGGCTGTGATCGGCGTTACAGTGGTCCACGGAGCGGAGGAACGCAAAATATGGCACGTGAACAGGCTGTGTCCGGCAACCCGTGGGTGGCGGTCAGGCCAGGCGATGACGTCGCGTTACTCGCGCGGCGACTTTCGACTGCCCATCAGTCGTTCATCGATGCCCGCGGCGTGCCCGGCCAAGGGCTGACCGACGACTCCCATGTCCGTTCGGTCGTGCTCGAGTCCTGGATGCGGAGCCGCAACAAGGGAGTAAATCCTGACGTTGTCGGCAATCCTGAGATGCTCGAGGGGTTGGAACTCGAAAAATATCGGTCCGCGCATCCCATGTCACTGATCCGTCCGGTGATTCGGAAACTCCTGGTGGAAGATGCTGCCGAGACCGGATTGCTGATCGCGATCAGCGACGCACACGGTCGACTGCTCTGGGTGGAGGGTGACAACTCGGCCAAGGACAAAGCGTTGTCCATGAACTTCGTCGAAGGCGCCGACTGGAGCGAAGATCGTGTCGGCACCAATGCGCCGGGAACGGCGCTTGCTCTCGACCACTCCGTACAGATTTTCGGATCCGAGCATTTCAACCGAACCGTGCACGACTGGAGTTGTTCGGCCGCACCCGTCCACGATCCCACCACTGGGCAAATCCTTGGTGCCATCGACATCACCGGTGGTCCCAGGGTCGCGGTTCCCGAAGTGCTGTCGCTGATCCGTGCAACTGTTGCGGCCGCCGAATCGGAATTGCGATTCCACCTCTTGAACTCGCCTATCCCGCTCAGCGCCACGGCTCCGCGCCTCGAAACATTCGGTGCCGGCCGGCCGACGCTGGTTCGCGGCGGTGACCGCATCCCGATTTCGCAGCGTCACGCCGAGATTCTCCTTCTGCTCTCCGAACATCCGGAGGGTCTCAGCTCCGACCACCTTGCGGTCCTGCTCGACGAGGGGGAGCTCGACGCAGTGACCATTCGCGCGGAAATGTCGCGGCTTCGTAAGGTTTTCGGCGCCGACCGGCTGGCTTCGCGTCCTTATCGGATCATCACGGAGTTCACGACAGACGTCGGCGACGTGCGGGCAGCGTTGGATCGCGGAGACGCGGCGACGGCGATGAAACTGTATTCGGGCCCGGTACTGGCAGGCTCGGCCTCCCCGGGAATCGAAGAGGTGCGGGAGGAACTACGCACCAGGGTTCAGGCGGCTCTGCTGCGTGGAGGTGATGCCAACCTTCTGGCCCGGTGGACCACGTCCGTACACGGGCGCGAAGACTCCGTCGTGTGGGAGGCCTACCTGTCCACGTTGGATCCTCAATCTCCGCTGTATTCGCAGGTCCAGGCAAGAATTGATCTCCTCGACCGCCAATTGGGCATCTGAGAATCATCTGCGTTTCTCGCACGCAACGTACTTGCAACGTTGCAACTCCTAGTGTTGTGAATCACACCCCACCGGGGGGTGGGATTGCAGTCACCGATTTGGTGGGTGCGCCCAGGAAGATCACGTTTACATAGGAGCTTGCAATGACCGTGTACGCCCGCCCAGGTACCGCCGACGCGATCATGTCCTTCCAGTCTCGATACGACAACTGGATCGGCAACGAATGGGTTGCTCCGGTCAAGGGTCAGTACTTCGAGAACCCGACACCGGTGACCGGACAGAATTTCTGTGATGTGGCTCGTTCCACCGCAGAAGACATCGAGCTCGCTCTCGACGCAGCGCACGCAGCAGCTCCGGCCTGGGGCAAGACCTCGGTCGCCGAGCGCGCGATCATCTTGAACAAGATCGCTGATCGTATGGAGGAGAACCTCGAATCCATCGCACTCGCCGAGTCGTGGGACAACGGCAAGCCGATCCGCGAGACCCTCAACGCCGACATTCCGCTCGCCATCGATCACTTCCGTTACTTCGCGGGAGCTATTCGCGCACAGGAAGGTTCGCTTTCGGAGATCAACTCCGACACCGTGGCGTACCACTTCCACGAGCCGCTCGGCGTAGTCGGCCAGATCATTCCGTGGAACTTCCCGATCCTCATGGCCGTGTGGAAGCTCGCACCCGCCCTTGCTGCCGGCAATGCCATCGTGCTCAAGCCTGCCGAGCAGACACCCGTCTCGATCCTGCACCTCATCGGCATCATCGGTGACCTGCTGCCTGCCGGTGTGCTCAACATCGTCAACGGCTTCGGCGTCGAGGCCGGAAAGCCGCTCGCGTCGAGCCCGCGTATCAAGAAGATCGCGTTCACCGGTGAAACCACCACAGGTCGCCTGATCATGCAGTACGCGTCGCAGAACCTCATCCCCGTGACCCTCGAACTCGGTGGCAAGAGCCCCAACATCTTCTTCTCCGACGTCCTCGCCTCCAACGACGACTACCAGGACAAGGCACTCGAGGGCTTCACGATGTTCGCCCTCAACCAGGGCGAGGTCTGCACCTGCCCGTCACGTTCGCTGATCCAGGAAGACATCTTCGACGAGTTCCTCGCGATGGCCGCCATTCGCACCAAGGCTGTGCGCCAAGGGGATCCGCTCGACACCGACACCATGATCGGTGCCCAGGCCAGCAACGATCAGCTCGAGAAGATCCTCTCGTACATCGAGATCGGCAAGGCCGAAGGCGCCAAGGTCATCACCGGTGGTGAGCGGGCCGAACTCGGCGGAGACCTGTCCGGCGGCTACTACGTCCAGCCGACGGTGTTCACCGGCAACAACAAGATGCGCATCTTCCAGGAAGAGATCTTCGGACCCGTCGTCTCGGTCACCTCGTTCAAGGACTACGACGAGGCCATCGAAATCGCCAACGACACGCTCTACGGTTTGGGCGCCGGTGTCTGGTCCCGCGACGGCGGAGTCGCGTACCGAGCAGGCCGCGACATCCAGGCCGGTCGCGTCTGGACCAACACGTACCACCAGTACCCGGCACACGCCGCTTTCGGTGGATACAAGCAGTCCGGCATCGGCCGCGAGAACCACCTGATGATGCTCTCGCACTACCAGCAGACCAAGAACCTCCTGGTCAGCTACGCCCAGAAGGCTCAGGGCTTCTTCTGATCGACCCACCGGCACCCGTGAGCCCCTCGCTGCGGGTGCCGGTGCGCAAGACTGCAACACGCGAAACCTGCACAAACACACGGAGGTTGGAATGAGCGCCACGGACACACCCGATACCGGCGCCGTTCCACCCCGGTTGGTGACCACCGCTGGGGCGGCTGACCTGCTACGCCGCCTCAGCGGGACGCACGGCGAACTGATGATGCATCAATCCGGCGGATGCTGCGACGGCTCGGCCCCGATGTGTTATCCCTCAGGCGAATTCATCGTCGGGGACCGTGACGTACTACTCGGAATCGTCGATCTCCGACTTGCTGTCGGAGAGATTCCCGAAGACCTTCCCACCGGAACCGACGCTGTACAGGTCTGGATTTCCGGATCACAGTTCGAAGCCTGGAAGCACACCCAGTTGGTGCTGGACGTCGTGCCCGGCCGCGGCAGCGGATTCAGCCTGGAGTCTCCTGAAGGATTCAGATTCCTCAGTCGAGCAAGGGCATTCACACCGGACGAAAACGAAGCACTCGGCGCGTCGAGCATTCTCGTAGGCGCTGATTGGGAAGCGGGCGTGCGTCCATCGCCCCCGACAGTTCCCCAGGTCGTCGCCGAGGCCGTCGACGCCTGCCCGGTGCCAGGCGCGGCCGCCCGATCCTGAGAACGGCCGCCTGAAGAAGATCTGAACAGACTCGGGGCCGCTCACATGACAGCCAGTTAACAGCACGGTCATCTTCACGCGACCTTCTCCGTACATCGCCCACATACCGTTCATTTCACGCGACGCATCCACCGTGCGTCGTCTCATTCTTGACCGATTCAGAGGATGGACATGTCTCTTTCCGACCACGCAACCGGCAAAAACGCCGGTGCCGCGGGTGCACACCACGACGGCGCAGACTTCCATGCGGAAGACAATTCGTATCTGGAGAAACGAACACTCCGAAAGGGAACAGCAGGGTGGGTGCTGCTTGCGGGGTTGGGTGTCAGCTATGTGATTTCCGGTGACTACGCCGGCTGGAACAACGGTCTGGCCGAAGGTGGTTTCGGTGGCCTTCTCATCGCGGCCGTCGTCATCGCGGGGATGTACCTGGCGATGGTGCTCGGTATGGCCGAGATGTCGTCGGCACTTCCTGCCGCTGGTGGTGGATACACGTTTGCCAGACGGGCCATGGGGCCCTGGGGCGGATTTGCCACCGGCACAGCAATTCTCATCGAGTACTCGATAGCACCCGCAGCGATCGCGACCTTCATCGGTGCGTACGTCGAGTCCCTGAACCTGTTCGGGATCACCGACGGGTGGTGGGTGTACCTCGCGGTGTACGCGATCTTCATCGGCATTCACCTCACCGGCGCCGGTGAGGCACTCAAGGCGATGTTCATCATCACCGCCATTGCACTCGTCGGCCTGGTCGTGTTCGCGGTTTCGGCTGTCGGCCTTTTCGATTCGTCCAACCTCACCGATATCGCCGTCGACACCAGCGCAGTCGGATCGTCGTCGTTCCTGCCATTCGGTCTGCTCGGAATCTGGGCCGCCGTGCCCTTCGCGATCTGGTTCTTCCTTGCCGTCGAAGGTGTACCGCTGGCCGCCGAGGAAGCACGTGAGCCGGAGAAGAACGTCCCCCGCGGCATCATCATCAGCATGTTGATCCTGATCGTCACAGGCGCAACGGTTCTCTTCCTCGCCACCGGTGCGCTCGGCGCCGACGCCCTGTCCACCTCCGGAAATCCGCTCGTCGAGGCGCTGGGGGACAGCGGAGCGGCAAAGGCCGTCAACTACATCGGACTTGCCGGTCTGGTCGCGAGCTTCTTCTCGATCATGTACGCCTACTCACGTCAGACGTTTGCGCTCTCCCGCGCCGGCTACCTGCCGAAGAACCTGTCGGTGACCAACAAGCGCAAGGCCCCCACTCTCGCGCTCGTCGTTCCCGGAATCATCGGCTTCGCGCTCTCACTCACCGGTGAAGGTGCCATGTTGCTCAACATGGCGGTGTTCGGCGCGGCAGTCAGCTACGTCCTGATGATGGTGAGTCACATCGTTCTTCGTAAGCGTGAGCCGAACATGCCGCGCCCGTACCGCACGCCCGGCGGTATCGCCACCACCTCGTTTGCGCTCGTGATCGCGGCAGTGTCGGTGGTGGCCACCTTCCTGGTAGATCCCGTTGCGGCATTGCTGACGTTGGTTGCCTTCGGAGTTCTGATGGCGTACTTCGGTCTCTACAGTCGTCACCACCTTGTTGCCAACTCGCCGGACGAGGAGTTTGCTGTACTTGCACAGGCGGAAGAAGAATTGGGATGAGTCGCGGGATGGCCAAGTATCACCAGCAGGTATCCGGAACCAACTACTCGTTCGACGGTCTCGTCGATCTGATGGCAAAAGCGACACCACTGCGGTCGGGTGACGAACTAGCCGGTTGTGCGGCAAGCTCCGACGCCGAACGTGCTGCTGCCCAATGGGTTCTGGCTGATCTTCCGTTGACGGTGTTCCTCGAAGATCTGTTGGTTCCGTACGAGGACGACGAGGTGACCCGGCTCATCATCGACAGCCACGATCGCCTCGCATTTGCGCCAGTGGCCCACCTGACTGTTGGCGGATTACGGGACTGGCTGCTCGAGACTGCGTCGGCGCCGGAAGCTTCAGCACGCTTGTCCGCCGTGAGTCCCGGTCTGACCCCCGAGATGGTTGCCGCGGTCAGCAAGATCATGCGCAATCAGGACCTGATCGCCGTCGCCAAGGCCATCACGGTCACCGCGGGGTTCCGCACCACCATCGGACTGCCTGGACGGCTGAGCACCCGACTCCAGCCAAACCATCCGACGGACGATCCACGCGGCATTGCGGCGGCCACATTGGACGGTCTCCTGATGGGATGTGGCGACGCCGTCATCGGCATCAACCCTGCGACGGATTCACCCCAGGCCACCTCGGATCTGCTCCACCTGCTCGACGACATCCGTCAGCGATTCGAGATCCCGACTCAGTCGTGCGTGCTCTCTCACGTGACCACCACGATCGGACTGATCGAATCGGGGGTGCCGGTCGATCTTGTCTTCCAATCGATTGCCGGTACCGAAGGCGCCAATTCCGGTTTCGGAGTGAACATTCCGCTACTGCGCGAGGGTAACGAGGCCGGACGCTCCTTGAACCGCGGAACGGTCGGCAACAACGTCATGTACCTCGAGACAGGGCAGGGGTCCGCCCTCAGTTCAGGTGCCCACTACGGCACCGGCGGAGCCCCGGTCGATCAGCAGACACTCGAGACCAGGGCATACGCCGTGGCCCGAGATCTCGAGCCGCTGCTGGTCAACACGGTGGTCGGTTTCATCGGTCCCGAGTACCTCTACGACGGCAAGCAGATCATTCGCGCGGGCTTGGAAGATCACTTCTGCGGAAAACTCCTCGGGCTGCCGATGGGAGTGGAC
This sequence comes from Rhodococcus sp. 66b, assembly GCF_002076325.1. Lineage (NCBI taxonomy): Bacteria > Bacillati > Actinomycetota > Actinomycetes > Mycobacteriales > Nocardiaceae > Rhodococcus > Rhodococcus sp. 66b. The sequence goes on along the minus strand of NZ_MUZB01000007.1, from coordinate 51,658 downwards.
GTCTGCTACACCAACCACGCCGAAGCCGATCAAGACGACATGGACAACCTCCTCACCTTGCTGGGCGTCGCCGGCGCGGCGTTCGTGATCGCGGTGCCCGGCGCCGACGACGTGATGCTCGGCTATCAAAGTCTGGCGTTCCACGACGCGTTGTACGTGCGTAAGGTCCTCGGTTTGCAGCCCGCCCCGGAGTTCGAGACCTGGCTCCACAACTTGGGGATGACCGACGCAAACGGTCGGGTTCTTCCGATCGACGCCGAAATGTCGCCGCTGAGGGCTTTGACGGTGAACTCATGACCGAAGATCAGGCACCGATCCTCGATTTCTGGGGTCCACTGCGCAAGACCACACAATCGCGTATCGGGCTGGGGCGTGCCGGAGATTCGTTGCCCACCAAGCGGGTTCTCGAATTCAAGGCAGCACACGCCGCAGCCCGCGACGCAGTGCACGAGCCACTCGATTCCGAGACTCTCGCCAGTCGGGTCGACGGGGTGGGTATCGGGGCACCGGTGGTGGTCGCGAGCAGCGTCTCGACTCGCAGCGAGTATCTCCGGAGACCTGACCTGGGGCGCCAGCCTGCTGACCTGAGCGCGATCAAGAGCTCCGACAAGGAAATCGGGTTCATCCTCGCCGACGGACTCTCCCCGCGAGCACTGATGGACCACGGCGAGCAACTACTGTCCGCGTTGGTCACGGTGTTGGGGGAGCGGTACTCGATTGCGCCGCCGGTGATCGCCACGAATGCCCGTGTGGCACTGGGTGATCACATCGCCGCCGCGATGGGAGTGCAGACGGCGATCGTCCTGATCGGCGAACGTCCAGGGCTCTCCGTTGCGGACAGCGTCGGGATCTATCTGACTCACCTTCCGCGCGTCGGTCGTACCGACGCGGATCGAAACTGCATTTCCAATGTCCACCCACCCGAGGGCCTCGGATACGAGCAGGCTGCTCGTGTCGTCCTTGGGTTGGTGACGGGAGCGCGCCAATTGGGCCGCTCCGGCGTCGACCTCAAGGACACCTCTCGCGCCGACGCCGTTGCGTCGGGAGAAGTGCTGACGCTCGACTAGTTGACAGCTGCACGGCATACCCGGGTCGATCGACACTCGGGTATGCCGTCGTACCCGAATCACGACGAAAATGAGGGAATCGATGTTCCGTTCGCTGCATGCCCGCGCCCTGTGTGCGTTGGCCGTAGGTAGTGTCCTGTTGAGTGCAACTGCATGTAGTTCGGCCGAGAGTGCCACGAAAGAGGATGCGGCGCAGAGTGGTTCATCCTGCGCGGTGTTGGATCCCAGTCTGGCGTGGTACGGCGACAACCGTGTGAGGTTGGATGCCATGATGACGGAGTTCGGAACGTGTGGAGCTGCAGGTGATGTCGATGACGGCGCTCCGTTGGCGCTCTTCGACTGGGACAACACAGTTGTCAAGAACGACATCGGAAGCGCCACTGCATTCTGGATGATCAAGAACAACAAGGTGTTACAGCCCGTGGGAGCGGACTGGGCAACCACCAGTCGCTTCATGACTCCAGCCGGCGCTGCCGCACTTTCCGCCGCGTGTGGCTCGGAGACCGCCGCGGGTCAACCCTTGGTAACCAGTACCGACTTGGACTGCGCTGACGAGATCGTTGCGGTACTCGAGGAGAAAACTCGCGACGGACAGGTTGCATTCGACGGCTACGATCACCGCCGGACCAAGGCTGCATACGCGTGGGCGGTGCAGTTGATGGCAGGGCACACCGAGGACGAGATCGCCGAGTACGCCCGCGCAGCGCGTGCTGAGAATCTCGCTGCTGCAGAAGGATCCGATCAGACCGTCGGTACCACGGAAGTCGACGGCTCGGTGCGTTACTACGCGCAAATCGAAGATTTGGTGAAAGCCCTCGGCGCTCATGGATTCGACGTGCGGATCATCTCCGCGTCGGCCGAACCGGTCGTTCGAGTCTGGTCGGAGCAGCTGGGATTGGATGCCGATCACGTGATGGGAGTTCGGCCGATCGTCGAGGGCGGCGTTCTGACGGGGCGCCTGCGGGGATGTGGTGGGGTTGCGGACGGTGACGACTCGGTCATTCCGTACATCGATGGGAAGCGGTGTCAGGTCAACGAGGTTGTCTACGGGGTCCAAGGGCCTACGGCGTTCGAGCAGTTGCCTGCCGATCGGCGTCAGGTGTTTGCTGCCGGTGATTCTGTCACCGACGTGACGTTCCTCGGAGATGCGACCGGTGCGCGCCTGGTGATCAACCGCAACAATCCCGAACTGATGTGCAATGCCTACGACAACAGTGACGGAAAATGGCTGGTCAACCCCATGTTCATCGAACCGAAAGCACAGGCGGATGCTCCCTATCACTGCTCGACCGATGCCTACACCGACGCGGCCGGGGCCAAAGGCGCCGTAACTCGTGCGGACGGCAGCGTGATCCCCGATCAGGCCGATACCGTCGCGTGACAGTCGGCTTGCTGCGGTGACTTCACAACGATCGATCGGCGTGTGATCTGATTCTTTCGAGCCCTTTGTCGGGCTGCGGAAACCCACGGGTGTCCGCTGTGATGCTGGAGCCGCAGAGGCGGCACGTGAGTAGGAGAAATCGATGGCCTTCGCTGGCAATGTGGACGAGTTGGCACTGCTCCAAGCAGTACGTCTCAAGGAGCGGGTCGGAGCGGTTGTACTGGCCGAGCACTTGGGCGTCAGCGCAGCGTCCGGTCAAGCTGCGTACGACGCACTTGTCGCGCAGGGTAAAGCGGCCGAAGCAGAAGGTGCCATCAGCCTGACCGAGAAAGGCCTCGCGGAACTCGAAGATCAGTTGGACGCTGAGCGGGTCTCGATCGACGAGGACTCCATCGGCGAGGTGTACGAGGCTTTCGTTCCGCTGGACGAGGAGTTCGTTGCACTTATCGACGACGCGGACGCGAATTCCCTTGCCGAGCTGGACCGCCGGGCTGCAAACCTGTTCGACGATTTGTCGGCATTCGTTCCGCGGTTGTCCCGCTACCAGGATCTCTTCTCGGATGCTCTCGCGAAAGTTCAAGCGGGGGAGTCCAAGTGGATTTCAGAACCGATCATCGACTCCTACGCCACGGTGTGGGGAGAGATCCGTCAGGAGCTTTTCGGGGCTGCCGGAAAGGCGTGATTCGTAGAGCTGGACCCTGACGCAGTTCAGCGTGGGCCGTCCGATTCGTGTGAACGAATCGGACGGCCCACGGCATGTGGAGAGCGGTGAAACTCGTTACCATTGCATACAAGTCGTGACCGAGATCACTCCTACCCCCTTTCGGGGGTAGTGCAGGGGTGAGCCACATCACTACCTTTCCTCCTATCGACGGTGATGCCCACAGGGCGACACCACGGGACCACGGAGGAATCGAGTGACCACAGTCTCTCCCACAGGCGGCAACAGCGCCGCCGGCGCCGGGGGTGCGAGTGCCGCAGGCGCGACACAACCCCCGCAGACCACCAGTGTGCGGCGCGTCGCGATCGCGAGCTGCATCGGCACGACCATCGAGTTCTACGACTTCTTCATCTACGGAACTGCTGCGGCACTTGTCTTTCCGACGGTATTCTTCCCCGCGCTCGGTGCCACCGCGGGAACCGTCGCATCGTTTGCGACCTTCGCAGTCGCATTCATCGCCCGGCCCGTCGGCGCAATGCTGTTCGGACACTTCGGTGATCGCATCGGTCGCAAGAAGACTCTGATCTCGACGCTCCTGCTCATGGGTATCTCGACGCTCCTGATCGGCTTGCTGCCCGGTGCGGCAACCATCGGTGTTGCGGCTCCGATCATCCTGGTGCTCTTGCGATTCGGCCAAGGCTTCGCGGTCGGTGGTGAATGGGCAGGCGCAACTCTGCTCACCGCGGAATACGCCCCACCGGGCAAACGTGGTCTGTATGCGATGTTCCCGCAGCTCGGCCCCGCAATCGCCTTCGTGCTCTCGAGCAGTACATTCCTCATCACCGGCGCTGTTCTCGGCGATACCAACCAAGCCTTCCTCGACTACGGCTGGCGTATCCCGTTCTTGTTCTCCATCGTGTTGGTCGGCATCGGCCTCTACATGCGACTCGCTATCGAGGAGACCCCGGTCTTCAAGGCGGAGCAGGCAGAGCGCGTTGCAGAGCAGAAGAACGAAGCACCTCGCACCCTCCCGTTCCTGGATGCCTGGCGGTTCCAGACCAAGGAAATCCTGCTCTCGGCCGGCGCCCTCGCTTGCCTGTTCGCGTTCTTCTACATGGGCACGGCGTTCCTCACGAGCTACGGAACCAAGACCCTCGGCTTCTCCCGCCCGTTCGTCCTGTCGGTCGGTATCGCGTCCGCCTTCGTCTTCGGTGCGGCGATCATCGTCTCCGCCTTGTACTCGGACCGCATCGGGCGTCGCAAGGTCATCATGATCTCTTGTGGTCTGGCTGTGGTGTGGGCGCTCATTCTGTTCCCGCTCCTGGACACCGGAACACCGATCGCGTTCATCCTCGGAATGTTCGGCACGCTGATGATCTTCGGAATCGCGTACGGCCCCTGCGGTGCGCTGCTTCCGGAAATGTTCCAGACCCGCTACCGCTACACCGGTGCCGGCCTCGGCTACAACCTCGCCGGAGTGCTCGGCGGCGCAGTGCCGCCGCTGATCGCCGCACCGCTGGCCTCGGCATACGGGAGTATGGCCATCGGAATCATGTTGGCAATCCTCGGCGTGGTGAGTCTGGTCTGCACCTGGGCGCTCGTCGAGACCAAGGACCACGCCCTGTAAACACTGTGCGCCTTTATTAACCGCCGGCGGTTAATAAAGGCGCACAGCAGGCGGGTGGGGTGTCCGGACTTCGAACAGTTACGGACACCCCGCACCGGGAAGTATGTCGTGCATCACACCGAATCGAGTAAATTCGTAGATGAGAGGGTCCGCTGCGGCGGCCCCTCTCATAGGTGCCTGAACAGGTAACCGGAGAGGACAGAACACATGAGTACGCCGCTGCCCAGCTATACGTCCGGAGTATGGGACGGTCCGATGCTGGGCGACACCATCGGAGACAACCTCGATCGCACGGTTGCCGCACACGGTGACCGCGATGCGTTGATCGACCATGCCAGCGGTCGACGATGGACGTACCGGGAGTTCGCCGAGCAGGTGAACGGGCTCGCTGCCGGACTACTTTCCCGTGGTGTGGGGAAGGGCGACCGAGTGGGAATCTGGGCTCCCAACTGTCCGGAATGGACGTTCACGCAATACGCGACGGCAAAGATCGGCGCGATCCTGGTCAACATCAATCCGGCGTACCGCTCGCACGAGTTGCAGTACGTGCTCGAGCAGGCCGGAATCTCGACGCTGGTGTCTGCGGCCAGCTTCAAGACCTCGGACTACGCGTCGATGATCGAGACGGTGCGGCCGCAGTGCCCGGATCTGACGTCGGTGCTCCTGCTCGGTTCACCCGAGTGGGACGCGGTGCTTGCAGACGGCTTGGCGGCCCAGGCAAGCGATCCGGCTCCGCTCGCAGCTGCCCAAGCCGCGCTGTCGGCCGACGACGCGATCAACATCCAATACACCTCGGGCACTACCGGTTTCCCGAAGGGCGCGACGCTCAGCCACCACAACATTCTCAACAACGGCTACTTCGTCGGCGAGTTGTGCCACTACAGCGAGGTCGATCGGGTGTGCATCCCGGTGCCGTTCTATCACTGCTTCGGCATGGTGATGGGCAACCTTGCGTGCACCAGTCACGGTGCTGCCATGGTCATTCCGGGCCCGGCATTCGATCCGCGCGCTTCGCTTGAAGCCGTCCAGGCCGAAAAGTGCACGTCCCTCTACGGCGTTCCGACGATGTTCATTGCAGAATTGGCGCTGCCGGACTTCGACAGCTTCGATCTGTCGTCCCTTCGCACCGGCATCATGGCGGGTTCGCCCTGCCCGGTCGAAGTGATGAAGCAGGTCATCGATCGCATGGGCATGGCAGAGGTGTCCATCTGCTATGGCATGACCGAGACGTCGCCGGTGTCGCTGCAGACCCGCTCGGACGATTCGATCGAGCAGCGCACCGAAACCGTCGGTCGGGTGGGGCCGCACCTCGAGATCAAGATCGTAGATCCGGCAACCGGACTGACGGTGCCGCGCGGCGAGCCGGGCGAACTGTGCACGCGTGGTTACTCGGTCATGCTCGGCTACTGGGAGAACCCGGAGAAGACCGCCGAGGCGATCGACGCTGCCCGGTGGATGCACACCGGAGATATCGGAGTCATGGACGAGGCCGGATACGTCGCTATCACGGGACGCATCAAGGACATGGTCATCCGCGGTGGTGAGAACGTATATCCGCGTGAGATCGAGGAGTTCCTTTACACCCATCCCGACATTCTCGACGCGCAGGTCATCGGTGTGCCTGACGCAAAGTACGGCGAGGAATTGATGGTGTGGGTCCAGATGCGCGAAGGTGCAGACGATCTGGACGCCGATTCGGTCCGTGCCTTCTGCACCGGCAAGCTCGCGCATTACAAGATTCCGCGGTACGTCCATGTCGTGGACGAGTTCCCGATGACAGTCACGGGCAAGGTCCGCAAGATCGCGATGCGAGAACAGGCGATCGAATTGATCGGTCAGGCCTGAGCATATGTCCGCGAACCCAGGGGAGCGTGAGCCGGTACGCCCCGAGATCGCGCTCTCCTGGAAGCGTTCTCGACTGAGTGGCCTCGATCCGTCGTCGGCAATCGCCGTGGACACCGAGGAGCAAGACGGCGAGTCTCGTCTGCTCCGGGCCGCCGCGCCCGTGCTCGACGAGGTGTCGCAACAGATCGCGGGCACCGGTTTCTGTGTGCTGCTTGCTGATCGAGAATGTCGCGTGGTCGCTTCGGTGTACTCCGACAGCCGCGTCGAGCGGACGATCGAGCGGTTGGGCGTCGTCAACGGTTCACGCTTCGGTGAAGAGCACGCCGGTACCAATGCACTCGGTACGCCGCTCGAGGTAGGTCGAAGTGTGGTGATCCACGGGGACGAGCATTTCCTCGACAGCCTCAAGGGATTGAGCTGCTACGGCCAGCCGATCCTGCATCCCGTCACACGTCGCGTCGAGGGTATTCTCGACATGACCGGCGTTGTCTCGCAGGCCAACCCGCTGTTCGCGCCCTTCCTTGCGCGTGCTGCGGCGGATATCGAGAAACGACTGCTCGAAGGCTCCAAAGCGTCGGAGCAGCGGCTGGTCGACGCATTCCAGCGAGTTTCACATCAGCGCCACATTGCCGTCGCGGCCATCGGTGACGACATCCTGCTGAGCAACCGAACGGCCTTGGATCTGCTCGACACCGCCGACCACGTATCACTCCGGTCCTTGATCGCCGATCTCAATCCTGATCAATCGAGGCTTGTGACAGTCGAATTGGCGTCCGGTGCGCTGGCGCGAGTTCAAGCCGACCGGATTTCCGGGGCCGACGGCGGCGCACTCTTCCTGGTCGAACCACTCCAGCGGGAACGGGCACCCATCCGCAGAACCCACGAGCGGGCACCATCTCCGGGGGAGCGACTGCGCCGAGACCTCATGCGAGCGCGGGCCTCGTCGTCCGCAGTTGCCATCTCGGGTGAAGCAGGTTCCGGTCGAACTTCGGCAGCATCGGACGTGGTCGGGAGCGTCGACGCCAGTTGGCACGATGCCACGCGGATCGCGTTCGACGGCCGTGAGCAGTGGATCACCGATCTTGTGCGAGCAGCCCGTAAGCGTTCGGGCGTGGTCGTGATCGAACAGGTGCAGCTCCTTCCCGGTTCGGTGTTGCCGCTGGTCGCAGACCTGATTGACGCCAGCGCCGAGGGGCCGAAGATCGTACTGACCAGCGGGGCGGCAGTTGATCTTCCGCCGACCATCGCGGCGCTGCTTTCACGATGCGCCTCCAGGGTTGTCATCACCCCTCTGCGCGAGCGACAGGCTGAGATCGCCGAGTTGGCTCAGGCGATGTTGGAGGGGATCTCGCCCGAGTTGAGGTTGACTGCCAGCGCTGCCGAAGCGCTCGCTGCGGCCAGTTGGCCGGGCAACCTGGCCGAATTGCGCGTCGTGTTGAATCGGGCCTCAGGTGAACGCTCGAGCAATCGCATCGACGTCGTCGATCTGCCCGAGGACTATCGCACCACGACCAAGGTGTCGCGGTTGGCAGGGCGGGAGAAGGCCGAGCGCCAGGCGATCATCGGAGCGTTGAAAGACTGCGGCGGCAACAAGGTTCACGCGTCGGCGCAACTCGGAATCAGCCGAAGCACTCTCTACACACGGATGCGGGCGCTCGACATCACTGTGTAGTTTGCTGTCCGAATTGAGTTGTACAAAGTTCGGACAGTTAGCACCCCCGGAAGCGCGGAAGTATGGCGTGCATCACATTCGCACCTCACTACTTCAGGGGAGTTTCCGATGACGGCAGTAGCCGAACACACCATCAGTTCCGCGGTACAGGGTTTCCTGAACGGACCGAAGAAGCTCTACATCGGCGGCGAATTCGTCGACGCCGCTTCGGGTCAGACCTTCGCGACGTACAACCCGGCTGACGGACAGAAGCTCGCAGACGTGGCACACGGCCAGGCCGAAGACATCGACCGCGCGGTGCGCGCCGCCCGAACGGCTTTCGAGGACGGCCCCTGGTCTCGGATGAAGGCAAACGAGCGCGAGCGGATGATCTGGCGCGTCGGAGACATTCTCAGTGCTCGTGCCGAGGAATTCGGTCAGCTCGAAGCTCTCGACAACGGCAAGTCCGTTGCCATCGCCACCGCCGTCGACGTGGCTTGGGCTGCAGACGTTTTCCGCTACTACGCGGGTTGGGCCACCAAGATCGAAGGCAGCACCGTCAACGTGTCGATGCCCTTCTCTCCGGGCGGCGAGTTCCACGCCTACACCCTGCGTGAGGCAATCGGCGTCTGTGGACTGATCGTGCCGTGGAACTTCCCGCTGCTGATGTCGTCGTGGAAGCTCGCCCCCGCGCTCGCCGCCGGCAACACGGTGATCCTCAAGCCGGCTGAGCAGACCCCGCTCACCGCACTGCTTCTCGCGGAGGTCTTCGAAGAAGCAGGCTTCCCGCCCGGCGTCGTCAACATCGTTCCCGGCTTCGGCGATGCAGGTGCTGCACTGTCCGGCCACGACGACGTGGACAAGGTCGCGTTCACCGGTTCCACCGAGGTGGGTAAGAAGATCGTCGACGCCGCCAAAGGCAACCTGAAGAAGGTTACGCTCGAGCTCGGTGGCAAGAGCCCCAACATCGTATTCGCCGACGCGGATTTCGATTCCGCGGTGGAGGGTTCACTCAACGCCTGGCTGTTCAACCACGGTCAGTGCTGCGTTGCGGGTACCCGTCTGTACGTCGAGGACACCATCTTCGAGAAGTTCACCGAGGCCGTCGCGCACGCAGCGAGCCAGGTCAAGATCGGACCCGGCCTCGATCCCACCACCCAGCTCGGACCGCTGGTCTCGCAGGAGCAGTTCGACAAGGTCACCGGTTACCTCCGAGAGGGAATCGCCGACGGCGCACGTGCACTCACCGGCGGTAACCGCTGGGGCGATCAGGGCTACTTCGTCGAGCCGACTGTCTTCGTCGACGTCAAGCCCGAATTCTCCATCGTTCAGGAGGAGATCTTCGGACCCGTCGTGGCAGCGCTGCCGTTCAACGCGGACGACGGACCCATCACTGCCGCAAACGATTCCATCTACGGACTTGCCGCCGGCATCTGGACCCGTGACATTTCCAAGGCCCACCGCACGGCCAAGCGTCTCAAGGCTGGCTCGGTGTGGATCAACCAGTACAACGGCTTCGACACCGCAATGCCTTTCGGCGGATACAAGCAGTCCGGTTGGGGCCGCGAGCTCGGCGCTTCGGCTATCGATCTCTACACCCAGACCAAGGCCGTCAACATCGCCCTCTGACCGACCCCCATCGCTCATTCTCTCGTCCGACAATCAAGGAGATCACCAGTGAAGACCAAAGCTGCTGTACTGCTCGAGCCCGGAAAGCCTTTCGAGATCATGGAACTCGACCTCGACGGACCAGGGGTGGGTGAGGTACTGATCAAGTACACCGCTGCCGGACTGTGCCATTCGGATCTGCATCTGACCGACGGTGATCTCCCGCCGCGTTACCCGATTGTCGGCGGACACGAAGGCTCGGGCATCATCGAAGAGGTCGGACCCGGCGTCACGAAGGTCAAGCCGGGCGACCACGTCGTGTGTAGCTTCATCCCCAACTGCGGCACCTGTCGCTACTGCTCGACCGGTCGCCAGAACCTTTGTGACATGGGTGCCACCATCCTCGAAGGTTCGATGACGGACGGTTCCTTCCGTTTCCACGGCAACGGAATGGATTTCGGCGGAATGTGCATGCTCGGAACATTCTCCGAGCGCGCCACCATTTCTCAGCACTCGGTGGTCAAGATCGACGATTGGCTTCCCTTGGAGACAGCGGTGGTCGTCGGCTGCGGCGTGCCTTCGGGTTGGGGAACGGCAGTAAATGCCGGTAACCTTCGCGCCGGTGACACCGCTGTGATCTACGGCATCGGTGGTCTCGGCATCAACGCCGTCCAGGGCGCCGTTTCGGCCGGCTGCAAGTATGTCGTGGTGGTCGACCCGGTTGCTCTCAAGCGTGAGACCGCACTGAAGTTCGGTGCAACCCATGCCTTTGCAGACGCCGAGAGCGCTGCTGCCAAGGTCAACGAGCTGACCTGGGGACAGGGCGCCGACGCGGCGCTCATCCTTGTCGGCACCGTCGACGAGGACGTGGTCAGTGCAGCGACAGCAGTGATCGGCAAGGGCGGCACCGTGGTGATCACGGGTCTCGCCGATCCGGCCAAGCTGACCGTGCACGTGTCGGGAACCGATCTGACGCTGAACCAGAAGACGATCAAGGGCACATTGTTCGGATCAATGAACCCGCAGTACGACATCGTGCGACTGCTTCGTCTCTACGATGCGGGTCAGCTCAAGCTCGACGAACTGATCACCAACACCTACAGCCTCGAAGACGTCAACCAGGGCTACCAGGATCTGCGTGATGGCAAGAACATCCGTGGCGTGATCATTCACGACAAGTAGGACAACTGCTGTGCGCCTTTATTAACCGCCGGCGGTTAATAAAGGCGCACAGCACTATTTCTTGGCTTTCGACAAAATCTGCATCAACTGAAGTAGTGCCGAGAACTTAGCGAATACCGAGCGCGAGACCACCGGACCGAAAGCCGCGGTGTCGGTTGCATCGAACGCGTCGAGCAGATCGCGGAAGCTTTCGACCTGTTTGACCATCGCGTCGAGATCGACGTGCGTGGCGGCGTCGGCATCACGCAGAGCTAGTAGGTACTGCGGCGCCGTCACCAAGGCGACTGCCGGGATCTTCCGCTCGAACAGTGGTTCACCCTCGCCGAAATGAATGACCGGTCCTGGCGCCACGATTCGGCGATCGCCTGCCCCGATGTCGCGCCACAGCGGTGCAACGATGTCGTGTACTTCTCGGCTCGTCGCGTAGAGCAGTTCCGGTTCCGGAGTGGTCACCAACGCATAGCTGCCGGTCGAGGTGTCCTCGGTATCACCCAGCGCGCCGAGGTGTTCGATCGCGATCCCGGCTACTGCGCGCGCCTGACCGGCTTCGCCTTTCCACATCTCGGGGTGCGCTTCGAGCCAGGTGGAGGTTGCCTGTCCGTGCTTGGACACCGCTGGAATTCGCAGGTGGCCAGTCGTCAGCACAAAAACGTACGACCGTCGATGCGGCTGCGCGACGGCGTGCCGCGCCAAGGCCAACATTCCCAGATGCCCGTTCTCCTCGACGCCGTTGGTTCCGTCGCTGTGAGTGATGAGCAGAATCGTCTCTTCCGGTGATGTCCCCGGGGATACCGCCCACACCGTGTCGGTCCGGGTGTCCGGATGCAGAGTTGCATCCAGAACCAGAGTCGCCCGCTGACCGGAACGAGCTGCTGCGACAACCTTCCTGCCCTCGTCGCCGGCCACCCAGACGGCGGGGATGTCGTGGTACGGCTGCGTGAACGGAAGATATTGTCCCAGCGCGTTGTCCGGAGCAATGTCACGCCACACCGCGATCACGCCGAGCACTCCGGCCTTGCGGGCCTTGTCGAGTTTCGGGCCCAGAAGAGTTGCGGAGAGAACCGGATTTCGAAGAGTCTCGTCGGTGGCGATCGGACCCCACTCGCTGACCAGGAGCTTGCGGGGAAGATCGACGTGCGGCACCTCGATCACCGCGATCGCGCCCTTGGCCAAGGACCACTTGGGGCGTCGCGCGCTGACGTAGACCAGGGGAGCGGAGATTCCCTGAGGCCCGGTCAATCCCGAGTAGGGGAATGCGGACGAAACATTGATCGGTCCCGTCGGCAATTCGATGCGAAGCCCCTCAGATGTGTCCGGTAGATCCCAGCGTTCGAAAGTGTGTGAATCACGCCGGACTTCGAGGCCCAGTTCGGTCAGTTCGTTCGCGACTTCTTCCACCACAGCGTGGTGTGACGGTGATCCTGTCAATCGTGGCCCCAGCGCGTCGAGTCGCTGTTGGCCGGCAAGGAGGAGATCGCGATCGACGGCCTGGCCGTGATTCATGGGATTGCCTTTCGTACTACGCGACGTCTGCTCTGGTGAGGCGCCTGCCCGTGTCGTGTCCACGGTACCGAGCGGTCTGAAAAGGAGACGGAGAGCGCGCCGGATATGCCGTTTTCGCAGATATACCGGGTGCCAATGGGCCGATCGGTCCGTACCGTATGACCTTGGCACCGAAAGACTCCGTGTTCTTCGGACAGACCAGTCCACGGCGAGAGAGGCCTACGTTGGCTACGTATCTTTACAGGTTGGGGAAGTTCGCTTTCCGCCACAAGTATCTTGTGGTGGCCGCGTGGATTATCGTGATCGCGGTGGTGGGGGGCGCTATCAGCGCCACAAATCCGACGTTCTCCAAAGAATTCAATCTTCCGGGCACGGATTCACAGCGTGCGACCGAGTTGATGAACGAGAACTTTGCAGCTGCCGCGGAGCAGCAAACTCAGGCGTCGACCAGCATTCTCATCGCGGCAGACGACGGGCTTGCCGCGCACAGCGATCAGATCGACCAGTTGATCGCACAGGCGAAGACGTTGCCGGACATCGTCGATCCCGAGAAGATCGTCAATCCGGTCACGCTCGCGGAGGCCAATCCGGCGGTGGCGTCCGCCGTTCTCGGCGACAACGGCAAGGTCGGGCTGATCCAGCTCAATCAGTCGATTCGCATCGAGGATCAGACGCAGGCGAACAAGACGGCGTTCCTCGATTTGATGGCAAAATTCCGCACCGGTGGCCTGCAAGTCGAAGGCACCGGTTCGATGATGCAGGTGCAGGCCGCGGGCGGTCTGTCGGAGATGCTCGGCTTCGCGGTGGCGTTCATCGTGATGATCGTGGCGTTCGGCGCACTCATCGCGGCGTTCATCCCGTTGTTCACTGCAATTTTGGGAATTGCGCTGGCCACTCTGACGGTCACACTCGGCTCGGGCTTCTTCGACATCAACGAAGGTGTCACGGGAATCGTCACGATGATCGGCATCGCAGTCTCGATCGACTATGCGTTGTTCATCGTCTCGCGCTACCGCAGTGAGCTCAATCTGGGCGGAACCAGGGAAGCTGCTGCCGGACGCGCAGTAGGTACAGCCGGTTCGTCGGTCGTATTCGCAGGCCTGACAGTGGTGGTTGCGCTGGCAGCCCTGGCGGTCGTCGGGGTCCCGATGATCACGCAGATGGGAATCTCGGCAGCGGTTGCCGTCATCATCGCCGTACTCGGCGCAATCACGTTGATCCCAGCCGTTCTGGGTATCTTCGGCCGCTTTGCGTTCTCGCCTCGTATTCCCGGGCTTCGCCACGGTGACGAGCCCGAGACGATGGAATCCAACGGACATCGCTGGGCCAAGATAGTCACCAAGTACCCGTGGCCGATCGCGGGTGCTGCTCTGGTCCTCCTGGTGATCGCGGCTATTCCGATGACGAAGCTCGAACTCGGACTCTCGTTCACTCAAGACGAAGAGCGACCGGCACTGGCCCTCCTGCAACGAGGATTCGGTGAAGGCGTCAACGGTGAATTGTTCGTCGTGCTCGACGCGCCCGACGGTACCGACATCACTGCGATTGCCGAAGGCACTGTCGCGCACATCAAGGGCCTCGACAACGTCGCAACGCCGGATCAGTTGATGTGGGTCGGAAACGGACCGGACGCGGCAAACCCGATGGCGGGCGCAAACTCTGCGCTCATCGCGGTCACCCCGCAGATGTCTCCGAGCGGCCCCGAAACCCACGAGCTGATGAATCAGATCCGGGACTACGGATCGACGGTGAAGTCGGAAGGCGCAGAACTCGGTGTAGCGGGTCAAACCGCGATCGTTGCAGACATGTCGTCGAAGCTCAGTTCCGCGCTCATCCCGTATCTCATCGTGGTTGTGGGGCTGGCGTTCATCATCATGATGGTCGTCTTCCGCTCGATCTTGGTGCCGCTGACCGCAACTCTCGGATTCCTCTTTTCCGTCTGTGCGACCTTCGGCGCCACGGTGGCCATTTTCCAGTTGGGCGACTTCGGGCTGATCGAGCACACACAACCCATCATCTCGTTCCTGCCGATCTTCATGATCGGTGTGGTCTTCGGGTTGGCGATGGACTATCAAGTGTTCCTCGTGACGCGAATGCGCGAGGAATACGTGCACGGATTGTCGGCCAAGGACGCCATCATCTCCGGCTACACCCATGGTGCTCGCGTGGTCGCATCGGCGGCCATCATCATGATCTCCGTGTTCGGCGCATTCATGCTGTCCTCGGAGACGACAAGCAAGATGATGGGCTTCGGTCTCGCGGCGGCAGTCTTCTTCGACGCCTTCATCATCCGCATGATCGTGATCCCTGCGGTTATGTCGATCCTCGGTGATTCGGCGTGGAAGTTGCCCGCGTGGCTCGACAAGATCCTGCCGAACGTCGACATCGAGGGTGAAGCGATTCGGCGGATTCCGATCGAGCAGGATCCGGATTCCGATCCAGACCCGAATCAGGTGCCGGTGAGGGTTTAAGCACTCAGGTCGTCAGGACGGGGTGCCGGTTGCACAGCAACTGGCACCCCGTTCTTCTGTCTTCATGCGGCGCTCGCGCGATAGGAAACCATCCGGTTGGTAACAGAAATCGCTGTGATCGCGACAGGACTTCCAGAGGCGACGCGCATCGGGAGCGAGCCGTGACAGTGACTGCGAGGGTACGTGTCGAAGGAGCAAACCGATTCGAAGCGGGCCGAGAAGTGGACCTTCGCGCTGACGGTCGTCTCCCTGGTCGCCGGTGGGACAGTGGTTGCCGGGCTGGTGGATCGGTGGAGCAGCTCGCCGTCCGATGACATCTCGGTAGCTGCGTCATCTTCGATCACCATGACGTCTACACCGGACGAGATTTCGCCGGAGGACGTGCCTGAATTCTCGTACGTCACGCCGAGCGCGGTGTACCCGACAACGATTCCGGGTTGTGAAAGCGTCGAAGCGCCGGACGATGACCACGGAATCTCGATCTTCACATCGACAGGCGGCGACGACGCGTACGACGACCCACGTTTTCCGTGGTTTTCCGGCGCCAAGGCTGTATCGATGTCGGATGCGGTCGCCGATGCGATTCCGGACGGCGTCGAGATCAAGTTCGCCAGTCCGAGCCGATCACTCCAGTTCGGTCCGATCTCGGCACCGTCGACCTCGGACGAGTTGCCCGAGGGATGGACGATCGAGGATCTGGCGTCCACTGATGCGTCGGCGACAATACTTCGAGGCGAGGCCAGTGGTGGACTGTCGGTCTCGGTCAACAGCAGTAAGGCGCCGGTTCCTCCGTGCGTTGCCGGTTCTCTCGTCGAACGTCGCTCACTCGCGGATGGTTCAGTAGTGGACGTGCAGGACTCGTGGAGTGAAATCAACGGACAACGCACTCTTTCTCGTTCGGCGTTCCTTTACGGTATCGATGGCACACGAGTTCACGCCTATCTCGATGACACTACCGATCGAGTCGGCGCCGAGGTTCAGGCAAGCGGCGCGCTTCCACTGACCATCGACGAACTGGTTTCTCTGGTCAGCCTGCCGCAACTGCGAATCACGACGCCTGCTCCGCCGGGTACGGCACCGCTTTCGCCCGGGTGCCACGGGATCCCCCGAGACTCTGGCGACGTGGCCGAACTCGATCGCGCGACGATCGAACGTCTCAACGCGGTACTCGAAGTCAGATGGCGCGCTGTACCTCCGGGTTTTCCGATTCTTGATACCGGACCGGGCACTCTGACGGTGGCGGAGAATGACAAGTCCACTGCATGTCAGAGACTTCTCACCCGGACGGGAGACAGCGAGTCGACGCTCAACATGACAATTACCGGCGGACAACCACTCCCCGAGGAGCCCAACAAATACGACCCTTCCTACGACGGGCACCCCTTGGAGGTCGTGACGCGACCGGATGGATCCGTGATCGAGCGAGACGAACGGAACTACGCGACCGTGCCCATGACAAATGACGGCTCGAAAGCAGAATCGACGCAGGAAACGAGCAGGTCGGTGGTCGTCACCCGCCCGAATGGGACCCAAGTCTCGGTTTCGTCGTCGGCTGCGATCCCGAACGTGCCGATGACGTTCGAGCAGTTGGAGTTTCTCGCGACGACCGAAGGCTTGGAGATTCGATGACCACCAGATTCTCCCCGAAATCGCGCCTTCGGATCGCGGCCGCCGCAGCCGTAGTCACCGTCACTGCCGCCATCGCCACGGTGGTCACGTCGACGAGTTCCGAACCGACAGCGATCTCGTCGCCGCTATGGAGCGTCGAGGCCTCCGAGATTCTCGGGCGCGAGTTCGCGATATTTCGGAGCCCACTTGTCGGCACCGAATTCAACATGGACATGGGCGGATTCATCGACGCCGGATCACTCGTGGTCACGATGATCGGTATGCCGGATCGTCAGGCGTATTCGTTGGACGACGCAGAATTGGTCGGATTGGACGCCGAAGATGGCACAGTTCGTTGGCGCACGTCGGCGGTCGACATCGGTGGTTGCTCCGAGACTCTGCTCGGCAGTTCGGTGCTGTGTTTCTCCGGGCCGTACGTATCCGGTGGTTCGTACTCACTTTTCGATATCGAGACAGGAGAGCGTCGAGACATCAAGACGCCGTGGGCACCGATCATCGCGGTTGTCTCGGGTGACACGGTCCTCGCGCTCGAGGGTGATATCGAGAGCAACGACGTTCGCGTGCACAGCGGAACCGTCGACGATCCGGAAGCGAACTGGTCCAAAGCGTTCGACGTCGGTGGATCGTGGGAAGCCGGATACGTCGATCCGGTGATGTCGGTGCACGGCGATCTTGGTGTGATCGCTCTCGACGAGTCTCTGGGATTCGATCTGAAGACGGGCGAACAGCGGTGGGTACACGGTTACTCCACCTGTTCGACCGCGCATACATCGTCGGACGGCGTGACATTGGTGTCGGATGGCGGTTGCGAAGGCGATGGCCGTCCGACAAGTGAGTACGCGCTCGATCAGAACGGGCGCGAGTTCGCCAGGACGGACGAACTGCCCTCGGAGTCCTCGTACTACGGCGGGCGATACAGCCGAGATAATCCCGCAGGAGGATCGACTCCGATCATTCTGGGACACAGCGGTTTCGACCGGACTTCCGGCGAGAAATTGTGGTCCAACAGTGAACTCTTCGACACCGCACAGTCGTTGGCGGTGATCGGCAACGTGGTTGCCGTGACCCGTTCCGGTTCCGAGCCCGAGGTCCAGTTCGTGGACCTCTTCACCGGTGAGGTCTTGTGGCGATCAAACGCCGAGCGCGCCGGGGCGGTTGTCTGGCACGGCGATGTCGTTATCGACGAGGGAAACGTCTACGGAACGGATGTCCGTACAGGCCAACGTAGTTGGGAGGTTCGGGTGGATCAGGACGGGGACGACAAGTTCACCCCCTGGGCGATGCCGCGGGAGCTGTGGGTGGGGGACAAGGTGCTGTTGCGTTCCAGTGAAGACCGCATCACGGCGTTGAAACTGTCTTGAGTGCTTCGGCCTCCGGTGCCGGAACAGTTTTCCCGGTGATCGGATCGACTTCCTCGAGCGGTGGAACGTCTTCTCCGTCGAGCACTCGGCGCATGCGCTCCTTGTCGAGCTGCCCCTCCCAATTGGCGACCACGAAGGTTGCGACACAGTTCCCGAGCAGGTTCACCGACACCCGCATCGAATCCATGATTCGATCGGCGCCCAGTAGGAGGGCGACTGCGGCAACCGGAATTGCGCCGTGACCGATTGCGGCCACGGTGGCGGACAGTGCCAGGAATGACGATCCCGGCACGCCGGCCATTCCCTTGGACGTGAGCATCAGTACCAGGACGGCAGTGATCTGTTCACCGAGTGTCAGGTCCACGCCGAGCGCCTGAGCCAGAAACAGCATGCAGATCGACAGGTACAGCGTGGCGCCGTCGAGATTGAACGAGTAGCCGGTAGGCACCACCAATCCTGTTGTAGTGCGCGAGCATCCGGCGTTGGTGAGCTTGACCATGATTCGGGGCAGAACTACTTCGGTCGACGCCGTTCCCAACGCGAGGAAGAGTTCGTCCTTGATGTACTTGACGAACTTCCACAAATTCACGCCCGTGAAGTACCTGACTATCGCCGCCAGGATGAGGATGAACAGGACGGCCGCAAGATAGCATGCGGCGATCAGCTTTCCGTAACTTCCGAGCGAAGCGATCCCGTACTGGCCGACGATGTACGCCATCGCGCCCAAAGCGCCCAACGGCGCCAGTCTCATGATCCAGCCGATGATCGTGAAGAACAGATGGCTCAGACGATCGACGAGTTCGAACACGATTGGTGGTCCACTCTCACCTGCCTTGGCCAAGGCGAGCCCGAACAGTACGGCGAAGAAGAGGACTTGGAGGAGTGCGTTCTCGGCGAAGGCCGAAACTATCGACACCGGAATGATATTGAGCAGGAATTCCACGGTGTGGGGAAGTTCGCCACTTCCGGTCTTGGCGGCCACGGCGTCCGCACCGTTCGCCAGCGTCTCCGGATCGATGTTGAATCCCGCACCCGGCTTCATCAGATTTCCGATGAGCAGCCCGAACAACAGGGCGAAGGTGGTCACGACCTCGAAGTAGATGAGTGCTTTGACGCCGATACGCCCCACGGCCTTCAGGTCCCCGACGTGAGCAATCCCGATCACGACGGTGCAGAAGATGATCGGCGCGATCAGCATTTTGATCAGCTTGATGAAGCCGTCGGCGAGGGGCTTGAGATTCGCGCCGAATTCCGGCCACAACCAGCCGATGAGAACCCCGATGACGATAGCGGCGATCAATTGCACGAACAGTGATCGGTACCAGGGCGGCTTGTTGGCGAGTCGCGCGAGCTCGCTGTTCGGCAGTCTTACGGAAGTTGGCATGGATCAGAACGGTAGGTCTGCTTGATTGCGAAAAAATAACTCGCGAATGTCGTGGATGTAACGCGTCGAGGTTGCATCTCGGACAATAATTCGGTCAACAAGCGACAGTTGTGTGTGACTGTGGTTATTGTTTCCCTGAGCGGTGATCTTCCGTCCGCGTGCATGCACGACGTGTGAGAGGGGCTGTCATGGGGCAAATTATCGGAACCATCATTTTCGGCGCAGTCATCGGAATCCTGGCTCGTCTCGTGCTGCCAGGTAAGCAGCAGTACGGCATGATCGTGACCGTCGTGCTGGGTATCGCCGGAGCGCTTATCGGGTACTGGGTCTGGGGAGCGATCTCGGACAAGGGCGACACCGGTGGAATCGACTGGATCCGCTGGATCATCAGCATCGCCGCGGCGGCCGTGCTCTCGATCGGCTACAGCGCCGTCACTGGCAAGAAATAGCAAGCCAACGCAATTCGCGAAGTGCGCCCTCCCGAAGTTCGGGAGGGCGCACTTTTGGCTTGCCCTAGTTGTCCGACCCCAGTTGTGAGCGAACGGCACTTTCGTCGCCTCAGATGCGCCGAAAGGCGCGTTCGCTCAGGGGAGGGTCGCCGTAAATTCAGAGCGCCCGTCGCTGAAGATGCAGCGCCTCGAGGAACTGCGCCGGCAGATCCTGCTCGAGGATTTCGTCGTCGGGATGCGGTAGCGCTTTGATTTTCGCGAACTCGTCGTTGAGGCGTTCCATCTTGACGTCGAGGCGGTGTGCCGCGGCAGCAGCCTCGGTGAGTTCGTCGAGAAGCTCGACGGGAACCTCGCGGTTGTACTTGTAATAGATCTTGTGCTCGAGGCTCGCCCAGAAATCCATCGCGATGGTGCGGATCTGAAGTTCGATCGGTACGTGCCTGACGCGATCGCTCATGAAAACCGGGACCTCGACGATCAGGTGCAAGCTCTTGTAGCCGTTGGGTTTCGGATCGGCGATGTAGTCCTCTCGCTCGATCACCCGAAGGTCCGTCTGGCTGGTGAGCATCTCGGCGATCCGGTACGTGTCGGAAATGAAGCTGCAGGTGATGCGCACGCCGGCGATGTCGAAGATGTTCTTCGAGATGTCGTCGATCGTGAGCGGGATGTTCAGGCGTTGAGCCTTACGCAGGATGCTGTCCGGCGACTTGACCCGTGACGTCACGTGTTCGATGGGGCTGTACTGATTGATGTGAGTGAACTCGTCCTTGAGGATGTTCACCTTGGTCATCAGTTCGGAGATTCCGAATTGGTACAACATCATGAAGCGGGAGAACTCGGTCCGCAGTTCGGCGAAATCGGCTCTGCTGACCCCACTGCTGTCTTCCACGTTCGGCACCCTCATCTGTTAGCTGGTGTAACCAGTCTGCCACCGATTGTGCCGTGTCCGGTTTCAGTGGGTGCGCAGTGCGGCGAGCGTCATATCCCGCAGGACGCGACGTGCGCGTGCCGGCGAAGCTGGGTTGGCGCTGTGAGGGGTCGAGTTGATCAGACCGAAAGTGGCATGCGCTTTGATGCGGGCATCCGCCTGATCGAGCTGGGGATCGAGTTGCTCGAGGACCCCGACCCACACCTCGACGTACTTGCGCTGCGTTTGGCGTACCTGTCGACGCGCGTCGGCCGGCAGGCTTTCGAGGTCGCGGTCCTGGATGCGGATCAGGTCCGGCTCGCCGAGCGCGAAGTCGAGGTGGAACTCCACCAGTGCGTCGAGAGCGGCGCTCGGTGAGACCGCTGCCTCCGCTGCCGCAGAACCGCCTTCGTGCAGGCGCGTGCTGATGCCGACGAGAAGTTCCACGAGGACGGCATCCTTGTTGGGGAAATGCCGGTACACGGCCGGGCCGCTGATACCGACGGCCGCGCCGAGGTCTTCGAGTCGCACACTCACGAATCCGCGTTCGGCGATCAACCGTGCGGCGGCATCCAAGAGCTGACGACGACGGTCGGCCTTCATCTGATCGCGTCGCGTCGGAGCTGCTACCTGCTCAGAGGTCATTCTCTCGATCTTTCTTCGCTTGTGTTCTGGACAACTCAGTTAATCATAGTTAATCTAGTTTCAGTTATCGAGCATTAACTCATGGCGAAGGCGGCGGGATGACTCCCAGTGGAATCACGCAAGGATCGGGCTACCGGTCCGATCACACCGTTCTGGTGGACGAACTGAAGAAGAAACTGGCGCAAGCAGCGCTGGGTGGCAACGAGCGCTCTCGCGAGCGCCACGTGAGCAGAGGGAAACTGCTGCCGCGAGATCGCGTCGACTCGCTGCTCGACCAGGGCAGCCCGTTCCTCGAGCTGTCCCCACTGGCGGCCAACGGCCTGTACGACGACGAGTGCCCGGGCGCCGGCGTCATCACCGGTATCGGCCGTGTGTCGGGTCGCGAGTGCGTCATCGTTGCCAACGACGCAACGGTCAAGGGCGGCACGTACTACCCGATGACGGTGAAGAAGCACCTGCGCGCGCAGGAAGTTGCGCTGCAGAACAACCTTCCCTGCATCTACCTCGTCGATTCTGGTGGCGCCTTCCTGCCGCGCCAGGACGAGGTCTTCCCGGACCGCGAGCACTTTGGCCGGATCTTCTTCAACCAGGCGACCATGAGCGCCAAGGGGATTCCCCAGATCGCCGCGGTTCTCGGTTCGTGCACCGCGGGCGGCGCCTACGTGCCCGCGATGAGCGACGAAGCAGTGATCGTCCGCAACCAGGGCACCATCTTCCTCGGCGGACCGCCGCTCGTGAAGGCTGCCACCGGTGAGATCGTGACGGCCGAAGAGCTCGGCGGCGGCGACCTGCACTCCAAGGTTTCCGGCGTCACCGATCACCTGGCCGAGGATGACCGCGACGCACTTCGGATCGTGCGCAACATCATTGCCACGCTCGGCCCCCGCTCCGAGCGCCCGTGGGACGTCATCTCCACGGTTCCGTCCGTCGCCGATCAGAGCGAGCTGTACGACGTCGTCCCGACCGATCCCCGTACTCCGTACGACGTGCACGAGGTGATCACCAAGCTCGTCGACGGTGGCGCGTTCCAGGAGTTCAAGGCTGAATACGGCAAGACGCTCGTCACCGGTTTCGCGCACATCGAGGGCCACCCGGTCGGCATCATCGCCAACAACGGCGTGCTCTTCGGCGAATCCGCCATGAAGGGAGCACATTTCATCGAACTGTGCGACAAGCGCAGTGTGCCGCTGCTGTTCCTGCAGAACATCGCGGGCTTCATGGTGGGACGCGACTACGAGGCCGGCGGCATCGCCAAGCACGGCGCCAAGATGGTCACGGCAGTTGCGTGTGCACGGGTCCCCAAGCTGACAGTTGTCATCGGCGGCTCGTACGGCGCCGGCAACTATTCCATGTGTGGACGCGCGTATTCGCCTCGCTTCCTGTGGATGTGGCCGAACGCGCGCATCTCGGTCATGGGCGGCGAGCAGGCAGCTTCGGTGCTCTCGACGGTTCGTAGCGAGCAGCTCGACAGCGCGGGCAATCCGTGGTCGGCCGAGGACGAAGAGTCCTTCAAGGCGCCGATCCGTGAGCAGTACGAGGCTCAGGGCAATCCGTACTACTCCACTGCGCGGCTGTGGGATGACGGTGTCATCGATCCCGCAGATACCAGAACTGTTCTCGGCCTGGCCCTTTCGGTGTGCGCAAACGCGCCGATCGAGCCGGTCTCCTACGGCGTCTTCCGGATGTGAGCGAAATGACTGAGTTGCGCACTATCGATACTGTTCTCGTGGCCAACCGCGGTGAGATCGCGGTTCGCGTGATCCGCACGTTGCGTGAGTTGGGAATTCGCAGCGTCGCCGTCTACAGCGACGCCGACGCGAATGCTCGCCACGTCCGCGAGGCCGACACTGCCGTCAACATCGGACCGGCCGCGGCGCGTGAAAGCTACCTCGTCATCGACAAGGTCATCGACGCTGCCAAGTCCACCGGTGCTCAGGGTATTCACCCCGGTTACGGCTTCCTGTCGGAGAACTCGGCGTTCTCGGCTGCCTGTGCGGCTGCCGGAATCGCCTTCCTCGGCCCCTCCGAGCACGCCATCGAGGTGATGGGTGACAAGATCACTGCGAAGAACGCCGTTGCCGCGTTCGACGTACCGGTGGTCCCGGGTATCGCTCGCCCCAATCTGACCGACGAAGAACTGATCGCAGCGGCCGAGGACATCGGCTACCCGGTGTTGGTCAAGCCTTCGGCCGGCGGAGGCGGCAAGGGAATGCGTCTGGTCGAGGATCCGGCCAATCTGGCCGAGGCTCTTCGCAGTGCCCGCCGTGAGGCCGCGTCGTCGTTCGGCGACGACACCCTGTTCCTCGAGCGATTCGTCCTGCGGCCCCGGCACATCGAGGTCCAGGTTCTCGCCGACCAGCACGGCAACGTCGTTCACCTCGGTGAGCGCGAATGCAGCCTGCAGCGGCGTCACCAGAAGGTCATCGAAGAGGCTCCGTCGCCGCTGCTCGATCAGGTGACCCGCGACCGGATCGGCGCGGCAGCCTGCAACACCGCTCGAAGCGTCGATTACACCGGCGCCGGCACTGTCGAGTTCATCGTCTCCGCCGACAAGCCGGACGAGTTCTTCTTCATGGAGATGAACACCCGCCTGCAGGTCGAGCACCCCGTCACCGAAATGGTGACCGGACTGGATCTGGTCGAATGGCAGGTTCGTGTGGCAGCAGGGGAGAAGTTGGCCTTCTCCCAGAGCGACATCACACTGACCGGGCACGCTATCGAAGCTCGTGTTTACGCGGAGGATCCGGGCCGTGGGTTCCTGCCGACCGGCGGCCGCGTCGTCGATCTGGTCGAGCCGTCAGGTTCCGGCGTGCGCGTCGATTCGGGACTGCTCGCAGGCACCGTCGTCGGCAGTGACTACGACCCGATGCTCAGCAAAGTCATCGCCCATGCTCCCGACCGCGCAGGCGCACTGCGCAAGCTCGATCGCGCACTCGGTGACACCGCAGTGCTCGGAGTCGTGACCAACATCGAGTTCGCACGATTCCTCCTCGCTGATCCGGATGTGATCGCGGGCAACCTCGACACCGGTCTGCTCGATCGTCGCGTCGAAGACTTTGTCGCAGCCGACGCCTCCGACGAGGTTCTCATTGCTGCCGCGGCGTATCGCTGGCTCTCGCGATGGACGACTTCGGAATCCGTTGATCCCTGGGACGTCCCGAGTGGATGGCGCGTCGGAACTCCCGCTCCGACCAGCATCAGGCTCGCCGCCGGCACCCGAACGTCGCACGTTGCGATCATCGGCGTTCCCGCCGATGCAAAGGTCGAGGTCGAAGGTTCACAGCCGCGCGCATTCAGCGCGACCCTGACAGGATCCGAACTGGCGGTAGTGATCGACGGACGCCGACGCACGTTTGTCGTCGCCGAGACCGATGGTGGTCTGTGGCTGGCAGGCGGCGGAACCTGGCACGTGCGCGAGGTTGCCGAAGTCAGCGTTCGCGGTGAGGACAAGCATGCCGGTGACGCCGAAATCGCCAGCCCCATGCCCGGTGCCGTCATCGCAGTCAACGTCGAGAACGGCGCGGCAGTGAGCGCGGGACAACCACTCGTCGTTGTCGAGGCCATGAAGATGGAGCACTCCTTGACGTCCCCGATCGACGGGATCGTGGAAGTGCTTGTCCGTCAGGGCGATCAGGTGATGGTGGATCAGGTTCTGGCCCGCGTGGTACCTGTCGCGGACGAAGAGACTGCAGAAGAAAAGACCGAGAACACGACGCAGAAGGAAGACGCCTGATGTCCGATTACCTTGCCACCGGAGCGCTTCCGGACGAATACCAGCAGCTCGCCAAGACTGTTGCGGATTTCGCGAAGACCGTCGTGGCACCGGTTGCTGCCGAGCACGACGCCAACCACACCTTCCCGTACGAGGTAGTGGCCGGGATGGCCGACATGGGACTGTTCGGCCTGCCGTTCCCCGAGGAGTACGGCGGAATGGGCGGCGACTACTTCGCACTCTGCCTGGCGCTCGAAGAGCTGGGCAAGGTCGACCAGAGCGTCGCGATCACTCTCGAAGCTGGTGTGTCCCTCGGCGCCATGCCGATCTACCGTTTCGGCAACGAGGCACAGAAGGAAGAGTGGCTCCCGCAGCTCACCAGCGGAAAGTCGTTGGCTGCTTTCGGCCTGACCGAGCCGGGGGCGGGTAGCGACGCCGGCGGCACCAAGACCACCGCGAAGTTCGACAGCGGTGAGTGGATCATCAACGGCAACAAGCAGTTCATCACCAACTCGGGCACCGACATCACCAAGCTCGTGACGGTCACCGCGGTCACGGGTGTCAAGGACGGTGGCAAGAAGGAGATCTCGACCATCCTGGTACCGACAACGACCCCCGGCTTCACGGCCGAGCCCGCGTACAACAAGGTCGGCTGGAACGCATCCGACACCCATCCCCTCACGTTCGCCGATGTTCGCGTCCCCGAAGAGAATCTGCTCGGTGAGCGTGGCCGCGGCTACGCGAACTTCCTGCGCATCCTCGACGAAGGCCGCATCGCCATTTCCGCGTTGAGCGTCGGTGCCGCCCAGGGCTGCGTCGACGAGTCGATCAAGTACGCGAAGGAGCGCGAGGCGTTCGGTCGGCCCATCGGACACAACCAGGCCATCGCGTTCAAGATCGCGCGTATGGAGGCCCGCGCCCACGTCGCACGTACCGCGTACTACGACGCGGCCGCACTCATGTTGTCGGGCAAGCCGTTCAAGAAGCAGGCGTCCATCGCCAAGCTCATCTCCTCCGAAGCTGCCATGGACAACGCCCGCGACGCCACCCAGATCCACGGCGGATACGGCTTCATGAACGAGTACGCCGTCGCGCGCCACTACCGTGACAGCAAGATCCTCGAAATCGGTGAGGGAACCACCGAGGTGCAGTTGATGCTCATCGCCCGTGAGGCAGGGTTGTGACGAACCCCAAGAAGATCACTCAGCGCGGACTCTGGTTCGAGGAGTTCGAGGTCGGCGCGATCTACGAGCATCGCCCAGGCCGAACGGTGACCGAGGCTGACAACGTACTGTTCACGACTCTGACGATGAACACGCAGGCGCTGCATCTTGATGCTGCGTACAGCGAAGGCACTCAATTCGGTGTGCGGCTGGTCAATTCGATGTTCACCCTGTCGACCATCGTCGGCCTCTCGGTCGCGCAGTTGACGCAGGGCACCATCGTCGCGAACCTCGGTTTCTCCGAGATCAGCTTCCCGAAGCCGCTCTTTCACGGGGACACCCTGTACGCCGAGACGCTCATCGCGGACAAGCGTGAGTCGAAGAGCCGTCCGGGCGAAGGCATCGTGACGCTCGTGCACACCGGGCGCAATCAGCACGGCGATGTCGTCGCACTTGCCACGCGCAAGACGTTGGTGCAGCTCCGCCCGGCCGAGGTGTCCTCATGACGTGGACGCCACCGGGGCCGGCCTGGTTGTTCTGCCCGGCGGATCGTCCCGAGCGCTACGCGAAGGCGGCCGCCGTTGCCGACGTCGTGATCCTCGATCTCGAAGACGGGGTGGCTCCGGCCGACAAAGAAGCCGCACGTGCAGCCCTGATCGACACTCCTCTCGATCCGGACCGGACGATTGTGCGTGTCAATCCGGTCGGTACGCCTGATCACGAACTCGATCTGATCGCGCTGGACGGCACACACTATTCGCGTCTCATGCTGTCCAAGTGCGAATCGGCCGAGGACGTCCTCTCGCTCGCACCGGCGGACGTGGTTGCACTCGTCGAGTCTCCGCGAGGAGCCCTCGCCGTGGCCGACATCGCGCTTGCTGCGAACGCCATCGGTGTCATGTGGGGAGCCGAGGATCTTGTGGCCGGTCTCGGCGGTAATTCGAGCAGGCACCCGAACGGTTCGTACCGCGACGTTGCCAAGCACGTCCGATCGACGTCTCTCCTGGCTGCGAAGAGCTACGGCCGGTTGGCTGTCGATTCCGTGTATCTCGACATCAAGGACCTCGTCGGCCTGGGCGTCGAGTCCGCTGATGCTGTCGCAGTCGGCTTCGACGTGAAGGTTGCGATCCACCCGAGTCAGGTCGAGGTCATCCGTGGTGCCTTCGCACCTTCGGAAAAAGAGATCGACTGGGCCACACGAGTGCTTGCCGCGGTGTCTACTGAACGTGGTGTGTTCGCGTTCGAGGGCAAGATGGTCGACGCTCCCGTTCTTCGTCACGCCGAGAAGCTTCTTCACCGAGCCGGAATCTTTCAGCAGAAGGAGAACTAACGGATGAGCAAAGTCGTGAATACGGCAGCTGAGGCAGTTGCCGACATCGCGAGCGGATCCAGGCTCGCAGTGGGCGGCTTCGGGCTGTGCGGTATTCCCGACGCACTGATCGCGGCGATCGCCGACGGCGACGCCACCGATCTCGAGGTGTTCTCCAACAACTGCGGTGTCGACGACTACGGTCTCGGCATTCTGCTCCGCGCGCACCGGATCGCCAGGGTGACGGCGTCGTACGTGGGGGAGAACAAGGAGTTCGCCCGCCAGTATCTTGCTGGTGAGCTCGAAGTGGAGTTGACGCCGCAGGGGACGCTGGCCGAACGGCTGCGAGCAGGCGGTACGGGCATTCCGGCGTTCTACACTCCGGCCGGCGTCGGCACACCGATCGCCGAGGGCGGCTTGCCGTGGCGATACAACCCGGACGGTTCGATCGCCGTGGCGTCGCCACCGAAGGCGACGGCAGTGTTCGGTGGCCGCACGTATGTATTGGAAGAGGCGATCACCGCTGACTTCGCGCTCGTGCACGCGGACTACGGCGACACCGAAGGAAATCTCGTCTTCAACAAGACGGCGATGAACTTCAACCCGCTTGCTGCCATGGCCGGCCGGATCACCATCGCGCAGGTGGAGAACCTCGTCGAGCCGGGCGACATCGACCCCGCACACGTGCACCTACCTGGTGTGTTCGTCGCGCGGGTCGTGCACACAGGCCCACAGGAGAAGCGGATCGAGAAGCGGACCGTCTCAGGAGGTACCAAGTGAGCAGCGCAGAGGAAACTCGTATCGGTTGGACCCGCCACGAGATGGCCGCTCGCGCTGCTGCCGAGATGCGGCCGGGTGAGTACGTCAACCTCGGTATCGGCCTGCCGACGCTGATCCCCAGTTACTTGCCCGAGGGTGTCAAGGTGGTCCTGCACAGCGAGAACGGCATCCTCGGTACCGGACCGTATCCGACCGATGATCAGGTCGATGCCGACCTCATCAATGCAGGTAAAGAAACCGTCACTGTCAATCCTGGTGCTGCGTTCTTCGACTCGGCCCTCTCGTTCGGGATGATCCGCGGCGGCCACATCGACACCGCGGTGCTCGGCGGGATGCAGGTGTCGAAGACCGGTGACCTCGCCAACTGGATGGTCCCCGGCAAGATGGTCAAGGGCATGGGCGGGGCGATGGACCTGGTCCACGGTGCCCGCCGCGTCATCGTCGTGATGGAGCACACCGATCGCGACGGAAACCCCAAGATCGTCGAGGCGTGCACCCTGCCGCTTACCGGGCAGGGCGTCGTCCACCGGATCATCACCGACCTGGCAGTGCTGGACGTCACCGCGGACGGGCTGGAGCTTGTGGAGCTCGCTCCAGGCGTCACCAGTGAACACCTGAAGAGTGTGACTGGTGTGGGTTTTTCCTGAAGCTTCGTACCTTCAATCGAAAGAACGCGCCGACCCTGGTCGGCGCGTTCTTTCGTCGGTCTGTCGGCGTGTACCGATAGTCTCGATCAGCGACTGTCGAATCTGGTTCGAGCTCGGGCACCAAGTAGCTGAGGGGCCTGTAAATTGTCCGAGGTGACTGATGTGGATGGGGGTGCAGATCGTCGGCAGCAAATTGATTGTTCCAGGGGTGGAGATGTCGCGCACAGTGTCTGAACCGTGCGTTTCGGCAATGCGATCGGGGGGTAGATGAGCTGGGCGATTTGTAACGAATTGCAGCAAAACCGTCGATACACCGGGGTATGGATTTCTCTTGTCGCCTATGTATCGGAGACAATGGGTGGTTCTGGCTCGTCGAGGTTGGATGAGGTCGGTAGCTGCTGCGAATCGGACGTTCGGCTCGCACGGGTGCGCAATGGTGTGGAAGAGAGGCTGTGGGCGTGAATTCGCTGGGTAACGGAGAACTGGGGAGCGGCAAGCCGGAGGTCGGCAGCTCGCCGGAAGACGTTCAGCGATCAGACGCATTCCCACTTTCGGCGGCCCAGCTCGGTATGTGGTTCGCGCAGCACCTTGATCCCGCAGTACCGGTCAACATCGCCCAGTACGTCGAACTCCGTGGTGCTCTGGAGCTTGACGCCCTTCGCCAGGCCTGTGCAGATGCCGGTCGCGAAATCGGGTCGGCCTTCGTGCGGATCTTCGAGATCGATGCCCAGCCGTACCAGATCATCGACCCCACACTCGATGATTCAGTCGGCTACGTCGATCTTCGTAGTGAAGACGACTCGCACGACGCCGCCATGCGGTGGATGCGAGCAGATCGCAGTCGGCCGATCGACATGCTTACGGACCGACTGATCTCTGCCACGATCCTGCGCCTCGGCGAGAACCGCTACTACTGGTACACGCGGGTCCACCACACAATTCTCGACGGTTTCGGTGCGTCGACGTTCGTCACTCGTGTGGCGGAGCTGTACTCGGCGCGCGTGGAGGGCCGGGATCCGGAGCCGAGTGAGGCCTCCGATCTCCGGAACGTCTACGAGGTAGACAACAAGTACCGCCAGTCGAGTCGTTTCGAAACCGATCGCAAGTACTGGGCAGACAAGATCGAGAATCTCGACGAGATCTCGAGCCTCGCGGGTCGAAGTGCCGCGCCTGCTCCAGTCAGTCGGATCGACAGTGCAGCGCTGTCCAACCACGTCGAGGCGCTGCTCGGGCGGTTCCTCGAGCGCGTAGAGAAGACCACTGTTGCCGGCACTGTCGTCGCGGCGTTTGCGGCGTACCTCGCTCAGATGACCGGGCGAGAGGACGTGTCGCTGAGTCTGCCCGTTTCCGGTCGAACGACAGCCGTGCTGCGTCGATCCGGAGGCATGGTCTCCAACGTCGTGCCGCTGCGACTGACCGTCACTGCGGACACCACTGTCCAGGAGCTTCTGGACGACGTCAGGAACGAAATGTCCGGCGCACTGCGCCACCAGCGATACCGACACGAGGACATGGTTCGCGGCGGTGACGGGCCGGGCCGGGGCGGATTCTTCGGCCCGTGGATCAACATCATGATGTTTTCCACCGAGTTGGCGTTCGGGCCCCTTGTCGGCGAGCTTCACATCCTGTCCACGGGTTTGATCGAAGACCTCGGTGTCAACCTGTACCAGAGCGTCGGCGATACCCGCACACACATCGACTTCGAGTCGAATCCCAATCTGTACGCGCCCGCGGACGCCCAGCGAAATCACTCGCGGTTCGTAGAGTTTCTCGAGAAGTTCGTCTCGGCCGAAACGAGCCGCAAGGTCTGGGATCTTCCTGTCGCAACCGACGAGGAGCGAAACAAGGTTGCCTTGTGGAACCGCACCGGCTTCCACGTTGCCTCGCAGACCATCACCGAAGCATTCGAGCGTCAGGTCGAGAGAACTCCCGATGCCACCGCTGTCGTTTTCGAAGGCGCCAGCCTCACATACGCCGAATTTGACTCTCGCGCAAATGGTTTGGCTCGTCAACTCATCGCCATGGGTGTTGGGCCCGAATCGCTTGTAGGACTGTCGATCCGCAGGTCTTTGGACTTGATGGTCGGTCTGTACGCGATTGCCAAGGCCGGCGGAGCCTGGGTGCCGGTGGATCCCGACCACCCAGCGGAACGCACCGCCTACATTCTCGAGTCGGCGCAGCCCACGTGTGTTGTGACCACTGCGCGCGACGACGTGGATCTGCCCTCGGGCACACGGGTCATCGAGATCGACACACTGGACTATGGGCAGCTCGACAGCAGGCCGATCGTCAACGCAGATCGCCTGTCTCCCTTGCATTTCTCGAACACTGCGTACGTGATCTACACCTCAGGTTCGACCGGTCGACCCAAGGGTGTCGCGGTCACTCACGCGGCGATCAACAATCAGCTTCAGTGGATGAACGCCGAGTACGAGCTTTCGGCGTCGGACATCTACCTGCAGAAGACCGCTACGACGTTCGACGTGTCGCTGTGGGGTTTCTTCATGCCGTTGCAGGTCGGCGCCACGCTCGTCGTCGCGACTCCGGACGGTCATCGAGACCCGATCTACGTGGCGAACAAGATCGCGGAGCTCGGCGTCACGATCACCGACTTCGTGCCATCCATGCTCACGCTGTTCACTGCGAATGCACCTGCCGGATCTTGTGATTCGTTGCGCCACGTGTTCGTCATCGGCGAGGCGCTCCCGCCCGAGACGTCTTCCGCCTTCCGCGAACTCTGTGGAGCCGGACTGCACAACCTGTACGGTCCGACCGAAGCCGCGGTGTCGGTCACGTACTACGAGGCCGTGGCCACGGATACTACTTCCGTGCCGATCGGTATGCCGCAGTGGAACACTCAGGCGCACGTACTGGACGGACAACTTCGCCCGACCCCCATCGGGCAGCCGGGTGAGCTCTATCTCGCCGGCGTTCAACTCGCGCGCGGATACGTTGGTCGACCGGACCTGAGCTCGGATCGGTTCGTAGCCAATCCGTACGGCACGGCCGGTGAGCGTATGTACCGGACCGGCGACCTCGTCCGCCGCCGTGAGGACGGAAACCTCGACTACATCGGGCGTACCGACTTCCAGGTGAAGTTCCGTGGACAGCGCATCGAGCTCGGCGAAATCGAGACCGTCCTTCTGGCACACCCCGACGTTTCCCAGGCTGTTGTCTTGGTGACCGTCACCCCGACCGGTGATCAATTGGTCGGCTACGTCGTGCCGGGCCCGGGCCGAAACATCGATGCTGCTGTGCTCAGTGAGTTCGCCGGTCGAAGCCTCCCTTCGTACATGGTTCCGGCCGCGTTGATGGTGCTCGATGCGTTGCCGCTCAACACGAGTGGCAAATTGGATCGTGCCGGGTTGCCCGAGCCGGTGTTCGCGAGTGCGAAGCAGTACCGCGAGCCCCGCACCGAAATCGAGCGGGTTGTCGCTGACGTCTTTGCCGACGTTCTCGGTGTCGAGCGCGTCGGTATCGACGACGACTTCTTCGAACTCGGTGGAAACTCGCTGGTTGCAACACAGTTGGTGACCCGCGTGGGTTCCGCCTTGGGAGTGCAACTCGGCGTTCGAGAGCTTTTCGAGTCCACCACGGTCGCTACCTTGGCGGCCCGCGCCGAGTCTGTGGCGGGTAACGCCAGGCAGCTCACCCCGCTGATCGCCAAGCCTCGTCCCCAGGTTGTCCCGCTCTCGCTTGCACAGCAGCGCATGTGGTTCATCAACCGTCTCGATCCGTCGACGCCCGCGTACAACCTTCCGTTCACGGTCCGGCTCACCGGTTCGGTGGACCCGTCCGCCCTGCATGCCGCGGTGATGGATCTTCTCGAGCGACACGAGTCCTTGCGGACGATCTACCCTGATGTCGACGGAACCGCGCAACAGCTGGTTCTGCCGGTCGACCGGGCCGCGGTGGAGTTGAATCCGGTCAAGATTCGGAATTCGCATCTCGACGCGGCGCTGTTCGACGTGGCGTCTCGCGGCTTCGACGTGACGCTCGAAATCCCGGTACGGGTTGCCCTCTTCGAGGTGTCTCCGACGGACTACGTCCTGGTGATGGTTCTCCATCACATCGCTGCAGACGGACTGTCGTTCCGTCCGCTCGCACGTGACCTTCTCGTCGCATACTCGGCGCGAAGTGAGAAGTCTGCGCCGGCGTGGACGCCGCTGCCGATCCAGTACGCCGACTACGCCCTGTGGCAGCGCGAAGCACTGGGATCCGACGAAGACCCGCGCTCGGAGTCGTCTCGCCAGATCAACTTCTGGCGCCGGGCACTTGCCGATTTGCCGGATCAGTTGGATCTGCCGACCGACCGACCTCGTCCTGCCATCGCGTCCAATCACGGTGCCAAGCACCATTTTCAGATCAGCGAACGCACGACGCGCAAGTTGAACGAGTTGGCGCGCTCGAGGAGCGTCTCGCTGTTCATGGTGTTGCAGGCGGCATATGCAACGCTGTTGAGCCGGCTCAGTGGTACCTCCGACATCGCGATCGGTGCCCCGATCGGCGGGCGAGGCGATCAAGCGCTCAATGACGTGATCGGCATGTTCGTGAACACCCTGGTGCTTCGCACCGAGGTCGATCCGAACGAACGATTCGAAGAGTTGCTCGCTCGGGTAAGGGAATCGGGCTTGTCTGCCTACGGGCATGCCGATGTGCCGTTCGAGCGGTTGGTCGAAGTCCTGAGTCCGGCGCGTTCGCAGGCTCGTCACCCGCTGTTCCAGGTTGCGCTCACTGCGGAGATCAGTGGACGACGCGAACTGGAATTCTCAGGTGTCAAAGCAGTTGCAGCTGAATTGGAAGTACCGGTCGCCAAATTCGATCTCGAACTCATGGTGTCCGAGAATCCCGAAGGAACCGAAGACGCGGATGTCTTGAGTGCCACCTTCACCTACGCCACGGACTTGTTCGATCCGGCCACGGTGAACACTTTCGCTACTCGGTTCGTGCGCATTCTCGATGCCGTGGCTACCCGACCTGAAACGATCGTCGGCGATATCGACCTGCTCTCACGCTCCGAGCGCACCGATCTGACGGTCGTAGCCGCGGATGACACGATGCCCCGGCAGAGTCTCGTCGACATCTTCCTGTCCGGCACGGCTGAGGCGGATTCGGTTGCTGTGCGCTTCGAGGGTCGATCGATCACCTACCGCGAGCTCGATGAGCAGTCGTCGAAGCTCGCACGGGTTCTGATCGGACGGGGCGCCGGCCCCGAGACCATTGTTGCTCTCGCCTTTCCTCGCTCGTACGAGATGGTCTGTGCAGTATGGGCGGTGGCGAAGTCAGGGGCGGCATACGTCCCAGTCGACCCGAGCTATCCGGAAGATCGTGTCCGGCACATGCTGGCCGATTCTTCGGCCGCGATCGGACTCACGTCGGGACAGTTCGTAGATCAGCTTCCTGCGGTCACAGAATGGTTGGTCCTTGACGGCCAGGCGCTGAACGGAGAACTGTCGACGCAATCTTCAGCGCCGGTCACGGACGAGGACCGAATCGCTCCGATTCACAGTTCTCACGTTGCATATGTCATTTACACATCCGGTTCCACGGGAAAACCGAAGGGTGTCAGCGTCACTCACGGTGGTCTCCGTGGGGTCAGAGACGCAGCACAGCGTCGCTACGAGGTAGAACAGTCCTCACGCTTCCTCCATATCTGTTCACCGAGCTTCGACCCGTCGGTACTGGAATGGATGGTCGCCTTCTCTGCGGGTGCAACTTTGGTGATCGTTCCCTCGACAATTATCGGTGGACACGAGTTGTCGGATCTTCTTCATTCCGAGAAGGTCACACACGCGATCATCACTCCCGCAGTACTCGGGACCATGGAGCCGGCAGAGCTGCCTGAATTGCGAGTCGTCTCCGTCGGCGGTGACGTGACCACTCCCGAGTTGCTGGCGAAATGGGCCCCAGGGCGCGCCTACTTCAATGGGTACGGTCCGACTGAGACCACGATCATCTCGTCGTTCGGCGATCTCGCGATCGGCCGATCGATCGACATCGGGCGTCCCGTCGAGGGCATGTCGGCACTGGTACTCGACGAGCGTCTGCATCCTGTTCCAGTCGGTACCAGGGGAGAGCTCTACTTTGCGGGCGCTGCATTGGCTCGCGGCTACCACGAGCGGCGAGGTCTTTCTGCGGAACGGTTTGTTGCCAACCCGTATTCGCCGGACGGCGAGCGAATGTACCGGACCGGCGATGTCGTGCGCTGGACCGGCGGAGACGCGCGCGGTGACGCGGGGGTCCTCGAATACGTCGGCCGCAGTGACTTCCAGGTCAAGGTTCGCGGATTCCGTATCGAACTCGGTGAGATCGACGCAGTTCTGTCCTCGCACGAGTCTGTGCGCTTCGCGGTGACAGTCGGAAGCGAAGGCGCGGCGGGTGTCACAACCCTCGTTTCCTACGTCGAACTGGCTGACGGGTCGAGTTTCGATCGGGACGTGCTCGCCTCGTTCGTGGCGGAGGCTCTGCCGAGCTACATGGTTCCGTCCGTCATCATGGAACTCGCTGAGGTTCCGTTGACCCCGGTGGGCAAATTGGATCGCCGGGCTTTGCCGGAGCCTGTTTTCGAGGTCCGCGAGTTTCGTGCACCCACCACGCCGGTGGAAGAGATTGTCGCGCAGGTGATTGCGGATGTTCTCGGAGTGGAACGAGTCGGCCTCGACGACGACTTCTTTGAACTCGGTGGCAACTCCCTGGTGGCTACTCAGGTCACCTCCCGATTGGGGCGGGCGCTCGACACTACGGTGCCGGTGCGAACGCTATTCGACGTTTCCACCGTCGAGGCGCTCGCCGCACACATCGAGTCGCACGTAGGTAGCGGCGGGCAGAAGGCGCTCGTCGCACAGGTGCGTCCCGCGGAAATTCCGTTGTCGCTGGCGCAGCAGCGCATGTGGTTCCTGAACCGCTTCGACACCGACTCAGCTGCTTACAACATCACTTTTGCTCTGCACCTGACTGGCCATCTCGATACTGCCGCGATGGAAACTGCGCTCGAGGACGTACTGGCCCGGCATGAAGTGCTCCGAACGGTATATCCGGACGGGGCTTCCGGACCGAAGCAGTCGATTCTGTCGCTTTCGGAGGCGTTCGGCGGACTGACCGTGGAGTCGGTTTCGGATCAGGATGAGCTCGAAAGTCGAGTCGCTGCAATCGGATCCTCAGCGATCGACGTCACCGTCGACGTGCCGATCCGTGTCCGCCTGTTGACGGTCAGCGACACCGAGCACACCCTCGCGATCGTGGTTCATCACATCGCCGCTGACGGTTGGTCGATGGCGCCCCTGGCACGCGATGTCATGATTGCCTACTCGGCACGCAAGGATGGGACCGCGCCGGCGTGGCAGCCGTTGACTGTGCAGTACGCCGACTATTCGTTGTGGCAGCGTGAGGTTCTGGGGTCGGAAGACGACTCGGAATCACTGATCTCGCAGCAGATCTCGTACTGGACCGAGACTCTGGCAGACCTACCGGATGTGATCGAGCTTCCGTCGGACCGGTCTCGGCCTGATGTGGCGTCGATGCGCGGCGAGCGATTCGCGTTCGAGATCTCCGGGGATGTGCACCGTCGATTGGACGCGCTGGCACGGGAGAACAACGCGACGCTCTTCATGGCGTTGCACTCGGCGCTTGCCGTTCTGATGGCCCGACTGAGCGGAACCTCGGACATCGCCGTGGGCACTCCCGTTGCCGGTCGTGGCGACGAGGCGCTCGACGATCTCGTCGGCATGTTCGTCAACACGCTTGTTCTGCGGACCGAGGTCGACCCGGCCCAGGCATTCACGGATCTGCTGGCTGCGGCGAGTGATTCTGCGCTCGGAGCGTTCGCTCACTCGGACGTGCCCTTCGAGCGGTTGGTGGACGTCTTGGCTCCCGCCCGGTCGCAGGCCAGACATCCGCTGTTCCAGGTCGTGCTGTCCTTGCAGAATCTCGCGCAAACGGCATTGGAACTGCCGGGACTGGCGATCAAGGCCGCCGAAATCGACACGACCACTGCCAAGTTCGACCTCGAACTCGCAGTAACCGAGTCGATCGGCGAAGACGGGATCCAGCAAGGGCTCTCGGCCGAATTCACGTTTGCTGCAGATCTGTTCGACGTTTCGACGGTCGAGGGGTTTGCTCGGCGTCTGGTTCGTATCCTCGAGACTGTCGTGTCGGTTCCTTCGATTGTCGTCGGTGACATCGATATTCTCGGTGCGACCGAGCGGGGTGTGCTGGCCGATGTTCATGGAGGTCAGTCGGTCTCGGGAACCCTGGTCGAGATTCTCACAGCGGCGGCCGCTGTAGATCCGTCGGCGGATGCGATTCGCTTCGACGGTGAGTCGATCAGCTACCGCGAACTCGACGAGCGGTCGTCGCGACTCGCTCGTGTTCTGATTGCGAAGGGCGTCGGGCCGGAGGATCGGGTCGCGATCGCGATTCCGCGTTCGGCCGATTCGGTTCTCGCTCTGTGGGCAGTGGCGAAAACGGGTGCTGCGTTCGTGCCCGTCGACCCGACGTATCCGGTTGACCGTATCGCCCACATGATCTCCGATTCCGGTGCGGTGCTGGGTCTTGCGCTCAGTGACGTCGAGGCAGGATTGCCGTCGGCGTTGACGTGGGTTGTTCTCGACGACGAGAAGACAGTGGCGGCGTGCGCGGCAGAATCCTGCGCGCCGGTGAGTGATTCGGATCGACGTAGTGCGATCGACGAGCGGCAGCCTGCGTACGTCATCTACACGTCCGGCACCACAGGTCTGCCCAAGGGCGTTGTGGTCACCAACGCCGGTGTGGCGAATTTCTGTGCCGAGCAGGTCGAGCGCTATGCGCTGACCGCGGATGCTCGGACGCTGCATTTCGCCTCGCCGAGTTTCGATGCGTCTGTCCTCGAGTTGCTGATGGCATTCGGCTCCGCGTCGACGATGGTGATTGCGCCGACGACGGTGTACGGCGGCGCGGAACTGGCCGAGATCTTGTGCTCGGAGGGCGTGACGCATGCGTTCGTGACGCCCGCTGCGCTGGCATCAGTGGATCCGAGCGGGCTTGACGCGTTGCGGGTGGTTGTCGTCGGTGGCGAAGCCAGTTCGCGGTCTCTCGTTGCCAAGTGGGCGGTGCCGCTTCCGGATGGCGGTGTGCGTGGATTCTTCAATGCGTACGGTCCGACGGAGTCGACAGTCGCCTCGAACATCAGCGATACGCTGACCGCGTTTGATCGTATGAACATCGGCGGCCCGATTCGAGGTATGGCCGCGCGGATCTTGGACGGCCGCTTGCAGCCCGTTCCGGTTGGTGTCGCAGGTGAGTTGTACGTGTCGGGTGTTCAGGTCGCTCGTGGATACCTGGGACAGCCGGCATTGACGGCGGGTCGTTTTGTCGCAGACCCGTTCGGGGCGCCGGGAGAGCGGTTGTACCGCACGGGTGACGTGGTCCGGTGGATCGACGGTGGCGCGGTGGAGTACGTGGGCCGCAGCGACTTCCAGGTCAAGATCCGTGGGTTCCGTATCGAACTCGGCGAAATCGAGGCCGCACTGACCCGATGCGCGGGCGTTGCGCAAGCTGTTGCTCTTGTACGCTCCGACGATCACTTCGGCGATCGCCTCGTTGCATACGTGGTGCCACAGGCCGGCGCCGAGGTGGATCCCGCACAGGTCATCGAGTCGGTGTCGACGTTCCTCACCGGCTACATGGTTCCCGACTCGGTCCTGGTGCTCGATTCGATTCCGTTGACCACCGCGGGCAAGACGGACATCAAAGCTCTGCCATCGCCCGTGTTCGAGTCGAAGGTGTATCAGGCGCCGATCACGACCGTCGAAGAGACTGTCGCGCAGGTGTTCTCCGAAGTTCTCGGAGTCGCACAGGTTGGCCGCGACGACGACTTCTTCGAGCTCGGAGGCAACTCGCTGATCGCGACCCGTGTCGCCGCACGGCTGGGGGAGGCGCTTGACACAAGCGTTCCGGTTCGTGCGCTCTTCGAAGCGTCGACCGTGCAGTCACTCGCCCTCCGGCTCGAGCTGCACGCCGGTTCGGGTGCCACGGCCCCACTGGTCCCGCAGTCCCGGCCCGCTCGGATCCCACTTTCGTTGGCGCAGCAGCGCATGTGGTTCCTGAACAGGTTCGAACCCGAGTCGGCAGTGAACAACGTTCCGGCGGCGATCAGGATTTCGGGCGCCCTCGATGTGGCAGCTCTCAACGCTGCCGTGATCGATGTCGTGGGTCGACACGAATCACTGCGGACGCTGTATCCGGACGTCGACGGCGTCGGGTATCAGGAAATCCGTGACGTTCGAGACGTTGCTGTCGATCTCAGCCCAGTGTCGATCACGGAAGATCGCCTGGCTGCGGGCGTCGCCGAGCTGGCGACAGTCGGCTTCGACGTGACTTCCGAAGTCCCGTTGCGCGCCAAGCTCTTCAAAGTCGGCGACAGCGAATACGTTCTGGTGTTCGTCGTGCATCACATCTCGACCGACGGTTTCTCGATGGGTCCGTTGACCCGTGACGTGATGGTTGCCTACGAAGCACGTACACGAGCGTCGGTGCCGGCTTGGACGCCGTTGCCGGTGCAGTACGCCGATTACTCGTTGTGGCAGCGTGAGGTTCTCGGGTCCGAGGACGATCCGCGGTCCGTGATCGCGAAGCAGATTGCGTTCTGGTCGGATGCGTTGGCTGATCTTCCGGAGCAGTTGGATCTGCCTGCCGATCGTCCGCGTCCCGAGGTCGCTTCAGGGCGCGGAGCCGAGGTCGAGTTCGATATCGACGCCACCCTGCACGAAGCTGTCAATTCGATTGCGCACAGCAGTAACTCGACACCGTTCATGGTTGTTCACGCAGCGCTCGCCGTCGTACTTTCTCGTTTGTCCGCAACGACCGACATCGCGATCGGTACACCGATCGCGGGTCGCGGTGAGGCGCAGCTCGACGATCTGATCGGTATGTTCGTCAACACTTTGGTGTTGCGTACCGAGGTTGATCCGTCGATGTCGTTCACGGATCTGTTGGCTTCGGCGCGTGAAGTGGATCTACAGGCGTTCGCGCATGCGGATGTTCCGTTCGAGCGTGTGGTGGAGGTTCTCGATCCGGTTCGTTCGCAGGCTCGTCATCCGCTGTTCCAGGTGGCATTGACGTTCCAGAACCACGAACAGACAACGCTCGAACTGGGCGACCTCGAAGTGTCGATCGAAAGTGCTGATCTTGCACTGGCGAAATTCGACCTCCAGTTGACCCTGACCGAACGGACCGACGAGGCCGGCGCACCCGCCGGAATGTCCGCCTCCTTGACGTATGCGACGGATCTGTTCGACGAGTCGACCGTTGTGGAATTTGGTGATCGGCTGGTACGGACCTTCCGTGCGGTGACTGCTGATCCCACCGTAGCGGTGGGTGACGTTGACATCTTGGTCGATGGTGAACGAAACCTGCTCTCCCGCTTCAGTGCTGGCCAGATCGATCGTGGTGTGGATTCGACATTGTCGGCGTGGTTCGATGATGCTGCTGCGCGGTTTGGTGATCGGATCGCGGTGCGGTTCGGTGGCGAGTCGTTGACGTATGCGGAGTTGTCGGTTCGGTCGAATCGTTTGGCGCGCAGGTTGATTGCTCAGGGTTGTGGTCCGGAGTCGTTGGTGGCGGTGGCGTTGCCGCGGTCGGCGGATCTTGTGGTGGCGTTGTTGGCGGTGGTGAAGTCCGGTGCGGGGTATTTGCCGGTGGATCCGTCGTATCCGGCTGATCGTGTCGAGTTCATGTTGGCTGATGCTGCTCCGGTGGCTGCGATTTCGTGGTCCGGGCGTGAGTTGGTGTTGCCCGCTGGTTTGCCGGTGGTTGATATCGACGCGGTGGATGTGTCGGAGTTCGATGGTTCGGTGGTGACGGATGCTGATCGTGTGTCGCCGTTGCGGTCGTCGAATGTTGCGTATGTGATTTACACGTCGGGTTCGACGGGTCGCCCGAAGGGTGTGCAGGTTCCGCACATCACGGTGGCGAAGTTGTTTGCGAATACCGAGAGTGTGTACGGGTTCGGCGAGTCGGATGTGTGGACGATGTTCCACAGTTATGCGTTCGACTTCTCGGTGTGGGAGTTGTGGGGTCCGCTGTTGTACGGCGGCACGTTGGTGGTTGTGGATTATGTGACGTCGCGGTCGCCGGAGCAGTTCCTGGAGTTGCTTGCTGCTGAGCGGGTGACGGTGCTCAATCAGACGCCGTCGGCGTTCTATCAGTTGGCCGAGGCTGATCGGTTGGCGTCGGAATCCGGTCTGGCTGCCGAGTTGTCGTTGCGGTGGGTTGTTTTCGGTGGGGAGGCGCTCGAGCTGCGTCGCTTGTCGGACTGGTATGGCCGCCGCGGTGACTCTGCGCCGACGTTGGTGAACATGTACGGCATCACGGAGACGACGGTGCATGTGAGCCATCGTGTGTTGGATGCTGCGTTGGCGGCGGATGCGTCGGCGAGTGTTGTGGGTCAGGCTATTTCGGGTCTGCAGGTGTTTGTGCTCGATACGCGTTTGGCTCCGGTGCCTGTTGGTGTTGCGGGTGAGATGTATGTCTCGGGTGTGCAGTTGGCTCGGGGTTATCTGGGTCAGGCGGGGTTGACGTCGACGCGGTTTGTGGCGAGTCCTTTTGCTGCTGGTGAGGTGTTGTACCGCACGGGTGACGTGGCGTCGTGGAACAGTGCTGGTGATTTGGAGTATCTGGGTCGCGCGGATGATCAGGTGAAGATCCGTGGGTTCCGGATCGAGATCGGTGAGATCGAGTCTGCGGTGTTGGCGGATGTGTCGGTGGCGCAGACGGCGGTGGTTGTTCGTGAGGATTCTCCGGGTGATCAGCGGTTGGTGGCGTATGTGGTTTCGGCTGCGGGTGTGAGCGTTTCGGTCGACGATCTTCGGGTGTCGGTGGGTTCGTTGTTGCCGGAGTACATGGTGCCGTCGGCGTTTGTGGTGTTGGATTCGATTCCGTTGACGGTGAACGGGAAGTTGGATCGTCGGGCGTTGCCGGTTCCGTCGTTGCAGGTTGCGGTGTTCCGGGCTCCGACGTCGGTGGTGGAAGAGGTTGTGGCGCAGACGTTTGCGGATGTTCTGGGCGTTGAGCGTGTTGGTTTGGATGATGATTTCTTCGCGCTCGGTGGTAATTCGCTGATTGCGACGCAGGTGACGTCTCGGTTGGGTCAGGCGTTGGATGCTTCGGTGTCGGTGCGGGAGTTGTTCGAGGCGTCGACCGTTGAAGGGCTTGCTGCCCGACTCGGTTCTCGTGTTGGTGGCGGTTCGCGTGCGGCGTTGACTGCGCAGGTGCGTCCGGCGCAGGTTCCGTTGTCGTTGGCGCAGCAGCGCATGTGGTTCCTCAACCGATTCGACACGGCATCGGCTGTCAACAATGTCCCTGTTGCCGTTCGGCTCACGGGTGCGCTCGATCTGGCCGCCCTGAATTCGGCAGTTCACGATGTTATCGGTCGCCACGAGGTTCTCCGCACGGTCTACCCCGAGGTCGACGGAATCGGCTACCAGAAGATCGTTGCACCGGCTGATGTCGGCGTGAACCTCGCTGCAACCTTGGTCTCGGATTCAGAGATTGTTTCCGAGGTAACGAACTTCGTGGCGACGGGTTTCGACGTGACAACCGAGGTTCCGTTGCGCGCCAGGCTTTTCCAGACCAAGGCCGACGAGCACGTTCTCGTATTCGTGGTGCATCACATCTCGACCGACGGCTTCTCGATGAGCCCGCTGACCCGCGACATCATGACCGCCTACTACGCCAGAACCCACGGCCAGGCTCCGACCTGGACGCCGTTGCCGGTGCAGTATGCCGACTACGCACTTTGGCAGCGTGAGGTTCTCGGGTCCGAGGACGATCCGCAGTCAATCATCGCGCAGCAGATCAACTACTGGTCTGACGCCCTGGCCGACCTGCCCGAGCAGCTGGACCTTCCCAGTGATCGCACCCGCCCCGAGATCGCAACGGGACAAGGAGCGAACCACACCTTCACCATCGACCCGCAACTGTGGGCCGATGTGGAAGCAACGGGTCAGGCGACGGGCGCAACCCCGTTCATGGTCGTCCACTCCGCGCTGGCCGTGCTGCTGGCACGGTTGTCCGCGACAACCGACATCGCAATCGGCGCTCCTGTCGCCGGTCGCGGTGAAGCGCAGCTCGACGATCTGATCGGCATGTTCGTCAACACTTTGGTGCTGCGCACCGAGGTTGATCCGTCGATGTCGTTCGCGGATCTGTTGGCTTCTGCGCGTGAAGCGGATCTGCGGGCGTTTGCCCACGCTGACGTTCCGTTCGAGCGGATCGT
Source organism: Rhodococcus sp. 66b (assembly GCF_002076325.1). Classification (NCBI taxonomy): domain Bacteria; kingdom Bacillati; phylum Actinomycetota; class Actinomycetes; order Mycobacteriales; family Nocardiaceae; genus Rhodococcus; species Rhodococcus sp. 66b. The sequence continues at coordinate 8,425 of NZ_MUZB01000007.1, read as the reverse complement.
TGAAGCGCTCGATCCGGTTCGTTCGCAGGCTCGTCATCCGTTGTTCCAGGTGGCATTGACCTTCCAGAACCTTGGACAGAGTGCTCTCGAACTGCCCGGACTCACCGCCGCTGCTGTGGAATTCGACGCAGCACTGGCCAAGTTCGATCTGCAATTCACTCTTGAAGACGCCGCTGACGCCGGTATGTCCGGCACCCTGACCTACGCGACGGATCTGTTCGACGCGTCGACAGCGGCCGAGTTCGCTGATCGGTTCGTGTCCGTCCTCCGTGGCGTTGTCGCGAATCCGACTGCTGCCGTTGGCGACGTGGATGTTCTGACTTCAGGTGAGTTGGATCGTGTTCTGGCGTGGAGTGACACGGGTGTCGACAGTGGTGTGGAGTCGACGTTGTCGGCGTGGTTCGATGATGCTGCTGCGCGGTTTGGTGATCGGATCGCGGTGCGGTTCGGTGGCGAGTCGTTGTCGTATGCGGAGTTGTCGGTTCGGTCGAATCGTTTGGCGCGCAGGTTGATTGCTCAGGGTTGTGGTCCGGAGTCGTTGGTGGCGGTGGCGTTGCCGCGGTCGGCGGATCTTGTGGTGGCGTTGTTGGCGGTGGTGAAGTCCGGTGCGGGGTATTTGCCGGTGGATCCGTCGTATCCGGCTGATCGTGTCGAGTTCATGTTGGCTGATGCTGCTCCGGTGGCTGCGATTTCGTGGTCCGGGCGTGAGTTGGTGTTGCCCGCTGGTTTGCCGGTGGTTGATATCGACGCGGTGGATGTGTCGGAGTTCGATGGTTCGGTGGTTTCGGATGCTGATCGTGTGTCGCCGTTGCGGTCGTCGAATGTTGCGTATGTGATTTACACGTCGGGTTCGACGGGTCGCCCGAAGGGTGTGCAGGTTCCGCACATCACGGTGGCGAAGTTGTTTGCGAATACCGAGAGTGTGTACGGGTTCGGCGAGTCGGATGTGTGGACGATGTTCCACAGTTATGCGTTCGACTTCTCGGTGTGGGAGTTGTGGGGTCCGCTGTTGTACGGCGGCACGTTGGTGGTTGTGGATTATGTGACGTCGCGGTCGCCGGAGCAGTTCCTGGAGTTGCTTGCTGCTGAGCGGGTGACGGTGCTCAATCAGACGCCGTCGGCGTTCTATCAGTTGGCCGAGGCTGATCGGTTGGCGTCGGAATCCGGTCTGGCTGCCGAGTTGTCGTTGCGGTGGGTTGTTTTCGGTGGGGAGGCGCTCGAGCTGCGTCGCTTGTCGGACTGGTATGGCCGCCGCGGTGACTCTGCGCCGACGTTGGTGAACATGTACGGCATCACGGAGACGACGGTGCATGTGAGCCATCGTGTGTTGGATGCTGCGTTGGCGGCGGATGCGTCGGCGAGTGTTGTGGGTCAGGCTATTTCGGGTCTGCAGGTGTTTGTGCTCGATACGCGTTTGGCTCCGGTGCCTGTTGGTGTTGCGGGTGAGATGTATGTCTCGGGTGTGCAGTTGGCTCGGGGTTATCTGGGTCAGGCGGGGTTGACGTCGACGCGGTTTGTGGCGAGTCCTTTTGCTGCTGGTGAGGTGTTGTACCGCACGGGTGACGTGGCGTCGTGGAACAGTGCTGGTGATTTGGAGTATCTGGGTCGCGCGGATGATCAGGTGAAGATCCGTGGGTTCCGGATCGAGATCGGTGAGATCGAGTCTGCGGTGTTGGCGGATGTGTCGGTGGCGCAGACGGCGGTGGTTGTTCGTGAGGATTCTCCGGGTGATCAGCGGTTGGTGGCGTATGTGGTTTCGGCTGCGGGTGTGAGCGTTTCGGTCGACGATCTTCGGGTGTCGGTGGGTTCGTTGTTGCCGGAGTACATGGTGCCGTCGGCGTTTGTGGTGTTGGATTCGATTCCGTTGACGGTGAACGGGAAGTTGGATCGTCGGGCGTTGCCGGTTCCGTCGTTGCAGGTTGCGGTGTTCCGGGCTCCGACGTCGGTGGTGGAAGAGGTTGTGGCGCAGACGTTTGCGGATGTTCTGGGCGTTGAGCGTGTTGGTTTGGATGATGATTTCTTCGCGCTCGGTGGTAATTCGCTGATTGCGACGCAGGTGACGTCTCGGTTGGGTCAGGCGTTGGATGCTTCGGTGTCGGTGCGGGAGTTGTTCGAGGCGTCGACCGTTGAAGGGCTTGCTGCCCGACTCGGTTCTCGTGTTGGTGGCGGTTCGCGTGCGGCGTTGACTGCGCAGGTGCGTCCGGCGCAGGTTCCGTTGTCGTTGGCGCAGCAGCGCATGTGGTTCCTCAACCGATTCGACACGGCATCGGCTGTCAACAATGTCCCTGTTGCCGTTCGGCTCACGGGTGCGCTCGATCTGGCCGCCCTGAATTCGGCAGTTCACGATGTTATCGGTCGCCACGAGGTTCTCCGCACGGTCTACCCCGAGGTCGACGGAATCGGCTACCAGAAGATCGTTGCACCGGCTGATGTCGGCGTGAACCTCGCTGCAACCTTGGTCTCGGATTCAGAGATTGTTTCCGAGGTAACGAACTTCGTGGCGACGGGTTTCGACGTGACAACCGAGGTTCCGTTGCGCGCCAGGCTTTTCCAGACCAAGGCCGACGAGCACGTTCTCGTATTCGTGGTGCATCACATCTCGACCGACGGTTTCTCGATGGGCCCGCTGACCCGCGACATCATGACCGCCTACTACGCCAGAACCAACGGCCAGGCTCCGACCTGGACGCCGTTGCCGGTGCAGTATGCCGACTACGCACTTTGGCAGCGTGAGGTTCTCGGGTCCGAGGACGATCCGCAGTCAATCATCGCGCAGCAGATCACTTACTGGGCGCAAGCATTGGACGGCGTGCCCGAACAGTTGAATCTTCCCGGGGATCGGGCCCGGCCGGCGGTATTCTCCGGTCAGGGAGCAACATTCGAATTCTCGATCGGTCAGGAACTGCATGAGCGGCTGATCGGTGTCGGTCGTGAGCACAATGCGTCGATGTTCATGGTGGTCCATTCGGCGCTGGCATCACTTCTCGCACGTCTGTCGGGAACAACGGACATCACCATCGGCGCGCCGATGGCAGGACGAGGTGAATCCGAACTCGACGATCTGATCGGAATGTTCGTCAACACCTTGGTGCTACGTACCGAGGTTGATCCTTCGGCCCCGTTTACCACACTTCTGTCGTCGGCTCGAGAGACCGATCTTCAGGCGTTCGCGCACTCGGACCTTCCCTTCGAGCGGCTCGTGGAAGTGCTGGATCCCGTTCGGTCGAGGGCACACCACCCGCTGTTCCAGGTGGCATTGGCATTCCAGAACCTGGGGCAGAATTCGTTGGCTCTGCCGGGTCTGACGGCCGCCGAGTTCGCAATCGACGAGACCGTGGCCAAGTTCGATCTGCAGCTCACGATCAGTGAGGTATCAGAAGGGCTGTCGGCGACGTTCACGTACGCGACGGATCTGTTCGACGAATCGACTGTCCGCGAATTCGCCGCACGATTGATGCGCATCCTGAACGGAATTGCGACGGACCCCGCGACTTCAGTGGGTGACATCGAAATCCTCGACGAGTCCGAGCGTGAGGTTCTGACGAGCCAGAGGGCATCTTCAGGAGTAGCGCAGGCGCCGTTGGCCGAGATTCTTGCCGACGCTGCAGCGCGCTACCCGGACAACGTCGCATTGCGCTACCCCGGCACGGCGCAGGCCGCTGCCGGTCGGTCCATGACGTATCGCGAGGTCGACGAGTGGTCGTCGAAGCTGGCCCGCGTCTTGATCAACCGTGGTCTCGGGGCTGAAGATCTTGTGGCGGTGTCGATTCCGAGATCCGTCGAATCGGTACTCGCGGTCTGGGCAGTGTCGAAGACCGGGGCAGCGGTCGTTCCGATCGATCCGCACTATCCGGCAGACCGTATCGCGCACATGCTCAGCGACTCGGGTGCGAAGGTAGGCCTGACCCTCGACGTCGAACGTCCGAATCTCACCGACGACGTCGAGTGGTTGGTCGTGGACGGACCGCTCGGCGAACAGATGACCGCCGGAGTGTCCGCAGTGCCAATCGATGCCGAGGAACGTGTCCGTCCACTGACGACTGCTCATCCGGCCTGGGTCATCTACACCTCCGGCACGACCGGTCTACCCAAGGGCGTTGTCGCCACCAACGCTGGTCTGGCGAGCTTCAGTGTCACTCAGGCCGCGCATTACCTCGTGAAGCCCACCTCGCGGACATTGCACTTCGCGTCACCGAGTTTCGACGCGTCGATGCTCGAGTTGTTCCTCGCGGTGGCGACCGGCGCGACGATGGTCATCGTCCCGCCTGGCGTGTACGGCGGCGACGAACTGGCTGAGGTGTTCCGTAGCGAACGAGTCACCCATGCGTTCATCACGCCGGCGGCTCTGGCGTCGATGGACCCGAGCGGCCTGGACGACCTGACGGTCGTAGGCGTGGGTGGCGAAGCGTATTCGCCGGAACTGATCAGCAAGTGGACGACAGGTGACGGCTCGACCGCATCGGCTTCGGCTCCCAGGACGTTCTTGAATGTCTACGGCCCGACCGAGACGACGATCGTGACGAACGTCAGCGTTCCGCTTCTGCCGGGTGACCGAATGGACATCGGCGCCACGATCGGTGACATGGCCGCTTTCGTTCTGGACACACGACTCAATCCAGTACCACTCGGAGTCTCGGGCGAGCTGTATCTGTCCGGTCCTCAGGTGACCCGCGGCTATCATCGTCGCCCGGGCTTGAGCGCCGATCGATTCGTGGCAAACCCGCACGGTAATCCGGGCGAGCGAATGTACCGAACCGGTGACGTGGTGCGCTGGGTCGCTGGAACCGCACCCTCCACCTACGCCGTGGAATACGTGGGCCGCAACGATTTCCAGGTCAAGATTCGCGGTTTCCGTATCGAACTCGGTGAGATCGATGCGTCATTGACCGCACACCCCGAGGTCGAGTTCGCTGCGACGATGGGTACGACCCTGCCGTCGGGTGCTCCGGCACTGGTGTCGTACGTGTTCACCGGAAAGAACGCTTCGGTCACTTCGGCGGAATTGATCGAATTCGTCTCCAGAACCCTTCCGGCTCACATGGTTCCGGCTTCGATCATGGTCTCCTCGGACATGCCACTGAGCCCGGCCGGCAAGCTGGACCGAAAAGCGCTCCCAGCGCCGGTCTTCGAGACCAAGGAATTCCGCGCCCCGGTTACCGAGATGGAACAAGTCCTGAGCGAGATCTTCGCGGACGTTCTCGGTCTGGATCGAATCGGAACGGACGACTCGTTCTTCGCGCAGGGCGGCGACTCGATCATGTCGATCCAGCTCGTCTCGCGGGCGAAGGCACGTGGGGTCGTATTCGCACCCCGTGACGTCTTCGAGAGCAAGACTGTCGCGGCATTGGCCGAAGTGGCGAAGTATGCCGCCGACGTCGAGGCCGCGGTGGTGCTCGAGGAGTTGCCGGGCGGTGGAGTCGGCTGGATGCCGTTGACGCCGATCGAACGATTCATGGTCGAGCGCGGTGGCAGCTACAACCGATTCACACAGACGATGACTCTCGAGCTTCCACTCGGAGCGCAGCGAACCGACATCGTGCGAACCCTCGCCGCCGTCGTCGACCACCATGACATGTTCCGATCGCGGTTGATCTCCGACGGTCGCGGCTGGGGAATGTCGGTCTCCGAGCCGGGAACCGTGGACGTCGAGGATCTACTCAGTCGGGTGGATGTTGATGCGTCCTCGGACGAGTCGACAATTGTTCTCACGGCTTCCAAGGGCCTCGACGAGGCTCTCGGCCGGTTGAATCCGGCAGGCGGCGTGATGGTTCAGTTCGTGTGGGTCGACTTCGGTCCCACTCGCACCGGGCGCTTGATCATTGCTGCGCATCACTTGATCGTCGACGGGGTTTCCTGGCGAATCATTGTTCCGGATCTGGTGTCGGCTGCGGCTCAGATGGCCGGGGCGAGCGGAGCGACGGGGGATGTGGCTCTCGAACCTACGGGTACGTCGATGCGACGCTGGGCTCATGCTTTGTCCGAAGAGGCCCATCGGGATTCGCGTGTGGCCGAGCTGGATACGTGGCGGAAGGTGTTGCAGACACCGGACCCGGTGCTGGGTAAGAGGGCGTACGACTCTGCCGTCGACGTTGCGGCAACGGTTCAGCGGATAAGCGTGACGGTCCCCACTCAGGTGACGGAGACTCTGTTGACCACGCTGCCGGAGGTTTTCAACGGCGGCGCCAACGACGGCCTGCTCGCTGGACTGGCACTCGCGCTGATCGAGTGGCGTCGCCGAGCCGGAATCGACTCGACGTCTGCCTTGCTGCAACTCGAGGGCCACGGTCGCGAAGAAGCCGTGATTCCTGGCGCGGATCTGTCAAGGACCGTTGGCTGGTTCACCGCTGCCTTCCCGATCAGTCTCGATCTTTCCGAGGTAGATCTGGGTGACGCTTTCGCCGGAGGTGATTCGGCGGGACGCGCGATCAAAGCAGTGAAGGAACAGCTGCTGGCGATCCCGGACAAGGGCGTCGGGTACGGACTGCTGCGCTACCTGAACGAAGACACGCGCGCAGTGCTTTCTCGCTTCGCCGGGGGACAGGTCAGCTTCAACTACCTGGGACGAGTTGTCGCCGAGGATCTTCCGGCAGGTGTCGAGGGACTCGGGTGGCTGCCGGCCGGCGATTTCACCAACGTGTCCGCACCCGAAGACATCGACATGCCCGCAAACAAGGTCGTCGACATCAATGCGATCGTCAACGACGGCGCAGACGGTGCTGTTCTGGAGGCCTCTTTCGCATACCCCGTCGGTGCCATCGACGGCGAGAGTGTCGAGGCATTTGCACAGATTTGGGTCGAAGCACTGAGCGCCCTGGCAGAGCATTCTCGCTCCGTCGGAGCCGGAGGACTCACACCGTCCGACGTGCCGCTTGTCTCCGTGAGCCAACGAGATATCGACGGGTTCGAGAATCGATTCGGTACGGTGACCGACATCTGGCCCCTGGCACCGCTGCAGTCCGGTTTGCTCTTCCACGCGATGTTGGCGGAATCCAGCGTCGACCTCTACTCGGTGCAGATGATTCTCACTCTGTCCGGGAAGGTGGATGCCGACCGATTGCGCACTGCAGCACAGGGAATCATCGACCGTTATGCGAACCTGCGAACGGCATTCACGGCCGACGACGGCGGAACGCCGGTCCAGATAGTCCTCGAAGACGTTGCAGTCCCGTGGCGGAACATCGATCTCAGCGATATTGCGGCCGTCGACCGTGAGGCAGCTCTGAACGAAGTTTTGACGGCTGACCAGGCGACACACTTCGACATGGCGTCACCGCCGTTGATTCGGTTCACCTTCGTCACCATGGCGGAGGGGGACTATCGCTTGGTGGTGGCGAATCACCACATTATTCTCGACGGTTGGTCGGTGCCACTGCTCTTGCAGAACCTGTTGGCGCTGTACGCGACTCGTGGTGACGACTCGGTTCTTCCGCGCGTGCGTAGCTATCGCAATTACCTGGCGTGGCTTGTCGATCAGGATCGTGATCGATCACTCACAGCCTGGGCGGATGCGCTTTCCGGCGTCGAAGAGCCGACGCTGCTTGCTCAGGTCACAGGCGGACAGGAATTCACCGCGCTGTCACAGAAGCTGAACGTGTCGATGTCGTCGGAGACAACCGCGGCGCTCACCGCTCTGGCCGCACGACTCGGCGTCACCGCTAACACGATCGTGCAGAGCGCGTGGGCGGTCCTGCTCGGTGCGTTGACCGGAACCGACGACGTTGTCTTCGGTGCAACAGTGTCCGGCCGGCCACCGGCACTCACCGGGGTCGAATCGATGGTCGGGTTGTTCATCAACACCCTCCCCGTGCGGGTGCGCCTCGACGCCGCGGAGTCCGTCGAAGAATTGGTTGCCAGGGTTCAGATCGAGCAGGCGAGAATGCTCGATCATCACTATCTCGGTTTGACCGATGTCCAGAAAGCAGCGGACGTCGGAACACTGTTCGACACGTTGGTTGTATTCGAGTCGTACCCGGTCGACCGTGAGGGCCTCGCCGCACAGGCGGATGTTCTCGACGGAATGATGATCGACGACATCGCCTCGGACGATTCCACGAACTACCCGTTGACCCTGCTGATCGCACTCGACGAGCAGTTGCACTTGACGCTGCGGTACCTACCGGACTTCTTCGATGCCGACTACGCAACTGCGTTGCTGGACAGAGTTCTTCGACTGCTCTCCTCCGTAGCCACCGATCCTTCGGTGCGCGTTGGTGACATAGACATTTTGGATTCTGTTGAGCGTTCGTTGGTGCTCGAGGGGTGGAATGACACGGCTCGTGAGGTTGCGGGCGTGTCGGTGTTGGATGGGTTCGATGCGCAGGTGGCGGCGTCTCCGGGTGCGGTAGCGCTCTCGTTCGAGGGGCAGTCTCTGTCGTATGCGGAGTTCGATGCTCGGGTGAATCGTTTTGCCAGGTATTTGGTTTCG
>NZ_MUZB01000006.1:0-390258 GCF_002076325.1 Rhodococcus sp. 66b | reverse complement strand
CAGATCCTTCGACCCCGTACCGCGCAGGCCCACGACATTCCAGCTGTCCTGGTCGATGTCGTAATCGGAGCGCGGCAGCAGTACGTGCAGGTGCTTCGGCGGCATCAACGGCTTACCGGACTCGTCACCGACCATCGCGCCGATCATGATCCAGTCACAGTGATCGGTACCGGAGGAGAACGACCAGCGCCCGTTGAGGATGTAGCCACCCTCGACCGGCCTCGCCACGCCCATCGGCGCATACGGTGACGCCATCCACGTATCGGGATCGGTTCCCCACACCTCTTCCTGAGCCTTGCGGTCGAAGAACGCAAGCTCCCACGGATGAACACCGACGATGCCGCTGACCCAGCCCGTGGCACCGTCCATCGCGCCGATAGCCATTGCCGTCTCGGCGAATTCACGCGGATGTGCCTCGAGGCCTCCGAATTCCTTCGGCTGGAACATCCGGATGACGCCGGAGTCGCGCAGGCGCTTCGCGCTGCCGTCCGTCAAGCGCATCAGCTTGTCGCCCTCGACTCCGTCGGCGCGGATCTCGTCGGCGAACTGTGAGATGTTGTCCAGAACCTGACCCATGATTTTTCCGGCTTTCTGGTTTCGCTACCCGGCGAGTGCCTGGGCAGAATGAAAATCTGTTGGTGAAACGGTGGCAGGTAGCCCGCCGAAGTGCAGAAACGCTTCCCGGTGAGTGGGAGCACCCCCTACTTGCCTTCTGGACGCGTCAGGAATGCCAGAACGGACGCGACCCAGGCGTCACGGGCTTCGATCATCGTCCAGTGTCCGCAGTTGGGGAAGATGTGAACTTCGCCGTTGGGGATATCACGCATCGGCAGTATCGCCATGTCCACGGGGCTGACGCGGTCGTCGCGTCCCCAGGTCAACAGCGTCGGCGCCTTGATCTTGTTCAGCTGCGCCCAGTACGGCACGGCGGTCGACGCAGCGGCAGCCGCGCCCATGGCGGCCATGGCCTTGCTGCTGTACATCCGTCGGGCGATCTCGAGCGTCGTCGGCTCGGTGGCCAGGGCCCAACGCTCTTCGATGAGCTGCTCGGTGACGACGGCGCGGTCGAAGACCATCGAATGCAACCAGCGGACGAGAGCTTCGCGAGTGGGGTTGTCGGTGAACTCCATGAGGAGTTTGATGCCTTCACCGGGGCCCGGCGAGAAGGTGTTCTTTCCCATGCCGCCGATGGTGACGAGCTTGCTCACCCGGTGCGGTTCGTCGATCGCGACCTTGGTGGCGACGATGCCGCCCATGGAGTTGCCGATCATGTGGACAGGTCCGAGGCCGAGGCCGTCGAGGAACATCCCCACCGATGCCTGCGCCATCATCATCGGGTGGTCGGGGCCGGGATCGCTGACGCCGAATCCGGGGAACTCGAGAACGTAGCAGTGGAAGTGCTCCGCGAAGTCCGCGAGAACGCCGCGGTAATTACGCCAACCCGTGACACCGGGGCCCGAACCGTGCAGCAGCAGGAGCGGCGGGCCGTCGCCGGCTTCGTGGTACCGGAGCACACCGAGATCGGTCTGCAGTTCCTTCAGGGTTCCCTCGTAGCTCAGTTCAGTCGTCATGGTCCGAACGGTGCCATCAGTACCGCTGAGCTGCTATGACTCGTCCCGATCAGCGAGACAAGTCGATCAAAATACGTCAGATCCAGTGGTCGGACGACGCTGCCAGCAGGCGATCCATCGTCTCCGCCGAGAACGTATTGGTCGGAACGGGAGGCGTCTTGCGGCCGCGTCGAGGAGCACCCAGTTCGGGGTACAACGTCCGCGAGACCTCGCGAGCCGCGTCGACGACCAACGGAGCAACTCGCTCGAGCTGAGCGGTCCGCATGTCACCACACAACGCGATGCTGCCGACGGGACCCTCGTGTCCGCGAATTGCCGAAGCCACACATGCGACTCCACGCGCCGACTCCCCGCGTTCGAAGGCCAGTCCCCGACGCTGACGGATGCGGTTCAGTTCCTGATGGAGCACGGCGACGTCGGTGATGGTGTTCTCGGTGCAGCGGGGAAGTGCCGACCCGAACAGAGCGTCGACGCGCTCGGGGTCGATCCATGCCAGCATCGCCTTGCCGCCGGCCGTCGAATGAGCGAGCACTCTGCCGCCGACGCGGGACGGCAGCGCCGCGGCGAATCGTCCGCCGACCTTGTCGAGGTAGACGCTCTCGCGTCCGTCGAGCACCGACAGGTGAACGACCATGCCGGTCTGCAGGTGCAGTTCGTGCAGAAGCGGTGCTGCGGCTTCGCGGATCTGGCTGTGGCCGCCGTCGCCACCACCGAGGCCGAGCGCGCGACGCCCGAGGCAGTAGCCGAACGATGCGTGATCGACCCAGTCCAGCTTGACGAGCTGATCGAGAATGCGGTGGACGGTGGACCGCGGCAACTGGGTGCGGCACGCGACTTCTTCCAGCGTCAGCCGCGCGGCGCGGCCGTCGAAGGCGTCGAGAATCAATGTCATCCGCTCGACCATCGACGGCGGCAGATCCTTCTTGGGTTGCCCGGCGGCGTTCTGGACGGTGGACAGTGTGTCGTTCATGTCAACGATGGTCATGGACGCCTCCCGAAAACTGGAATTGATTCTACCGACTATAACCCAGGTCACAGTTTCTGGAAAGTGAATCGGTCGTTTCGATCCCGATCAGCGGTAATTCACCCGCTGCCGCGTCGGTGGGAGCGCTATAAACGCCCGATGCACCTGGGAATCGTCACGCCGGTCCTGATTCAGCACCCGAGCACGCGTTCGGAGTGGGAGGCGAGTGCTGACATCGGCGAGATCGCCACAGTGGCTGCCACGGCGGATCGACTCGGTTTCCATCATCTGACCTGCAGTGAACACGTGGCGGTTCCCGAAGAAATTGCCACCGAACGCGGCGGAACCTATTGGGATCCGCTCGCCACGCTGGGTTACCTGGCCGCACGCACGTCGCGGATCCTCCTGGCGACGCAGGTGCTGGTACTGGGTTATCACCACCCCCTCGAGATCGCCAAGCGCTACGGAACGCTTGATCGCGTCAGCAACGGACGCCTGATACTCGGTCTCGGAGTGGGGACTCTGAAACAAGAATTCGATCTCATAAATGCTCCGTTCGTCGACCGAGGAGCACGCGCCGACGACGCTCTGGCAGCACTTCGAGTATCACTGTCGACTCCGACTCCGGAGTATCACGGCGAGTTCTACGACTACTCCGGATTTGTCGTCGAACCCCATGCCGTCCAGAAACGTGTGCCCCTCTGGATCGGCGGCCGGACCAAGAGATCGTTGCGCCGGGCCACCACACACGGCGACGGGTGGGTGCCGTTCGGGCTGCGATTCTCCGAACTGAAGGAAATGCTCGACGCCACGACGCTCCCCGACGGATTCGACGTAGTGCTTCCCGCCGGTGCTCCGCTCGACCCCCTCGGCAATCGCGAATCCGCCCTTCGCGCCTTGACACGCGTCCGTGACGCCGGGGCGACCATAGCCAGTTGCTCGGTCGGCGCTCGAAGCGTCGAGCACTACTGCGAACAACTCGAAGAACTTCACCGAATCGCCCTCGCTGAGGGCTTCGCTTTCACCACCCCATGATTCGTCAACCTTCCTACACAAAGGACGCACCGATGACCGACTCGACCGCCCTGATCGAATCTCTGCTCGCCCGAGTGGAATTGCTCGAGGACAAGCTCGCGATCACCGAACTGCTGACCACGTACAGCCCTGCCGTCGACAGCGGATCAGCCGACGAGGTCGCGAACCTGTGGCTCGAGGACGGTGTCTACGACGTCGACACCGGCGCGATGCACGGCCGCGGCGAACTGCGCGCGATGGTTCACAGCGCCTCTCACCAGAACTGGATCATGAACGGCGCGGCTCACATGATGACGCCCGCGCACATCCGCATCGACGGCAACAAGGCCGTCGCGACCTGCCATTCGCAGTTGGTCATCAAGGACCCCGAGAACCCGACGGGGTTCAAGGTCCTCCGCATCACCGCGAACCGCTGGGAGCTGATCAAGACCGACGGCGAGTGGAAGGTCGAACTGCGTACCAACGCCCTCCTCGACGGCCGACCCGAGGCCCGCGCTCTCCTGGCCGCCGGGGTGACTGCCTAACCCCCTGTGCGCGGTTAGGGACCCTCTGGGGTCGCTGACCGCACACAGCTGTTGAAAGTTCGGCTCCCCGAACTCTATAGTTCACATATTCGAACCAACAGGTCCGAGCACGTGTGACCAGGAGACCGATGAGCACCGGTACGCAAGAGCCGACGACTCCGCGCCGACGACCCACGGGAAGATCCATCGCCCTGCTCGGTCCGGCGTTCGTCGCGGCAATCGCGTACGTCGATCCGGGTAACGTCGCCGCCAACCTGACCGCCGGCGCGAAGTACGGCTACCTCCTCATCTGGGTACTGGTACTCGCCAATGCAATGGCCGTGCTGGTGCAGTACCTGTCCGCGAAACTCGGGCTGGTCTCCGGCAGATCCTTGCCCGAAATGCTGGGTCAGCGCCTGCGTAAGAACAACCGCCGCGCCTTCTGGCTCCAGGCCGAGATGATGGCGATCGCAACCGACGTCGCCGAAGTCATCGGCGGCGCCATCGCACTCAACCTGCTCTTCAACATCCCGCTCTTCCTCGGCGGGTTGATCACCGGATGCGTGTCGATGGTGATCCTGACGATCCAAAGTCGGCGCGGACAGCGCACTTTCGAGTTCGTGGTCATGGGATTGCTGGCCATCATCACCATCGGCTTCCTGACCGGGCTCGCCTTCACCGACGTCTCCGGCAGCGAAGCGGTCGCCGGACTGGTCCCCCGCTTCGAAGGAACCGAGACCGTACTGCTCGCCGCCAGCATGCTCGGAGCAACGGTCATGCCGCACGCGATCTACCTTCACTCCGCATTGGCACGTGATCGCCACGGCCACATCAAACCCGGGCCACGGTTGCAGCGACTACTCAAAGTCACCCGTTGGGATGTCGTCGTCGCGTTGATCATCGCCGGTGGCGTGAACATCGGCATGCTGCTTCTGGCCGCTTCGGCTCTGCGCGGAGTACCCGGCACCGACACCATCGACGGCGCGCATGCCGCGATCGAGAATTCACTCGGTCCGGGTGTAGCCGTGGTGTTTGCGATCGGACTCCTCGCCTCCGGACTCGCGTCGACCTCCGTGGGGTGCGCGGCCGGCGCCGAGATCATGCATGGTCTTCTGGCCATTCGCATTCCGGTGATCACACGCCGAATCGTCACTCTCATCCCGGCACTGATCGTGCTCGGACTCGGCGTCGACCCGACGCTGGCACTCGTGCTCAGCCAAGTGGTCTTGAGCCTGTGCATCCCCTTCGCGATCATCCCGCTGGTGCGAATGACCTCGGACCCCGAACTCATGGGCGACGCGCGCAATGCCCCGTTCACGACTGTCGCGGCATGGATTGCGGCCGGCTTGATCGTTGCACTCAACGTCGCTCTGCTGGTTCTGACGGTGACAGGCTAGAGCACCAGAGCCACCCAACGCGTCCCTCACAAACGCGCTGGATGGCTCCGGCCGGACTAGGAAACTTGCTCGGCGAGAGTGGCCTTGGCCCAGCGATAGTCGGCCTTTCCGCTGGGAGAACGCCGGATCGACGGAACGTTCATGACGGTGCGCGGCACTTTGTACCGAGCGACCTGCGACGCGCAATGCTCACCGATCTCGGCAGCGTCCGGGACGTCGAAACCTTCTCGGGTCGTGATGACCGCAGCGACGCGCTCACCGAACTTCGCATCCGGAATTCCCGCGACCAGAGCGTCGAGCACCGCCGGGTGACTCTTGAGTGCCTGCTCGACCTCTTCGGGGTACACCTTCTCCCCGCCGGTGTTGATGCACTGAGAACCACGCCCCAGCAGGACGATCGAGCCGTCGGCTTCCACGCGCCCGACGTCGCCGAGCACCGACATCCGCACCCCGTCGATCACCGGGAACGTAGCCGCGGTCTTGACCGGATCGTTGAAGTAACCGACCGGCACGTGACCACTGCGAGCGATGTAACCGGTCTCGGGCGATCCCGGCTCCAGTGGCCGCATCCTTTCGTCCACGACGCGGGTCTCGTCGCGAGCGGCGATGCGCATCAGGCCGTCTTCGCCGATCTCGAGATTGCCGTCGACGCCCGACTCCGAGGAGCCGAATCCGTCGCGGATCACCAGGTTCGGAAGTATCGACTTGAGCTGCTCCCGCAGTGAGAGCGAGAACAAGGCCCCGCCGGACGAGACCATGCCGACCGTGCCGAGGTCGTAATCTGCTGCGTTTGCTGCCAATTCGTCTGCGAGCGGACGGGCCATCGCGTCTCCGACGACGGTGATGGAGACGGCCTTCTCACTCCCGGCGAGCTGCAGGGTCGTCTTCGCGTCGAACCGCGCCATGAGAATTGCATTGGCGCCCATGAAGAATCCGGTGAACAGCGAGTACGACGCCGCACCATGCATCAGGGGTGCGGTACTGAGCATGTTCATCGCGGGGACGTTCGGCACCGCGGCGAACAGAGCCTCTGCGGTCGTGTGCGGCGGACCGAACGGATTTCCGCCGGTGAGCGCCGCAAAGTAGAAGTCTTCATGACGCCACATGACACCCTTGGGCATACCCGTCGTGCCGCCGGTATAGATGACAAAGAGGTCGTCGTTGCTGCGGGGCGCGAAGTCACGAGTGGCGGGCTGCTCCGCGGCAGCGTCGGCAAATCGAACGACGTCAACGCCTTCGATATCGCGGACGGCTGACTCGCCGACGACAACGACGTGCTTGATGCCGGGCGCGGCCGGGAGAACCGTCTCCACGACGGAAACGAACTCCTCGTCCACGATCAGTGCCACCGACTGCGAATCGTTGTACAGGTAGGTCAGTTCGGCGTCGACGTAGCGATAGTTGACGTTGATCGGGACCGCACGAATCTTGAGGCAGCCGAGCAAACTCTCAACGAACTCGACGCTGTTGCGCATGTGCAGAGCGACGTGATCGCCCGGCCCGACACCGACACTCGCCAAGTGGCGGGCAATGCGGTTCGATCCCTCGTCCAGTTCGACGTAGGTGCGACGACGGCCATCGCACACGAGCGCCGTGCGGTCCGGAATCAGATCCGAAATGCCCTCGTACAGATCTGCCAAATTCAGTGACACTGCTGGTGCCTTCCTTGATGTCCGGCCCGGTGAATTCGGGGCCGACCGTACTGCGTTTTCGGTGAGAACTATCCGCCCCTGGAGCCGACGAGTGCGGCCGAGAACTGAGCGGATCGGTGGTGACGCAAACGCGTACGCGGTGGGATCGCCGCGTCGACCCAAGGTGGCATGCAGCGCTCGTGACCCAGATCACCGCTCCCGCTGAGTGAGACTGCTCCTCAGTTGGTCAAACTTCTGCTCAAAACTAGAACTAATTCTGATTTCGCTCGAATGATTTTTTCGGAAAGACTGCCGAACTCTCGACTTCAAATTAGAATGAATACTAATTTTTCTGTACCTACCCGGCAGACCGGATCGAAGGAGCACGACATGACGCAATCACTGAGCTTGGAAGGCAAAGTTGCCGCCGTCACCGGCGCCGGCGCCGGCCTGGGTCGCGCCGAAGCACTCGGACTCGCGGCTGCCGGTGCAGCCGTCATCGTCAACGACATGGGTGCAGCGGCCAACGACGTGGTCGACGAGATCAAGGCCGCAGGTGGACAGGCACTCGCCATCACCGGCGACGTCTCCGACTGGTCGCTCGGCGGGCGCATCATCGAAGAGGCTGTCAAGAACTTCGGATCCTTCGACATCCTCGTCAACAATGCAGGCATCCTGCGCGACAAGATGATCTTCAACCTGACCGAATCCGATTGGGACGACGTCATCCGCGTGCACCTCAAGGGCCACGCCGCCACCTCGCACGCAGCCGCAGTCCACTGGCGCGCAGCCAGCAAGGCAGCCGACGCACCGGTCTACGGCCGCATCATCAACACCTCTTCCGAGGCCTTCCTCTTCGGCAGCGCCGGACAGCCCAACTACTCGGCAGCCAAGGCCGGCATCACCGCTCTGACGCTCTCGAGCGCAGCAGGTCTCTCCCGCTACGGCGTCCGCACGAACGCGATCTGCCCCCGTGCCCGCACCGCCATGACGGCAGAAGCCTTCGGCGAGAACAACACCGGCGTCGTCGGCCTCGATCCGCTTGCACCCGAGCGCGTCGCGACCCTGGTCAGCTACCTCGCATCCCCCGATTCCGACGAGATCAACGGACAGGTCTTCGTCGTCTACGGCAAGATGGTGGCGTTGATGGAAGCACCCAAGGTCGAGAACCGTTTCGACGCAGCCGGATCCGCGTTCACCGTCGAAGAACTCGGTGGCCAGCTCTCGTCTTACTTCTCCGGCCGTGGGCCGTACGAAACCTACGCTGCCTACAGCATCGCCGGCCTCGAAAAGATCGCACTTGCAGTCGACGAGACCGCAACAGTTTAAGCAGCACTTACGAAGAGGAGCGTTTTCATGAGGTTGAACGGCAAGGTAGCGATCGTCACCGGCGGCGCCGGTGGAATCGGTCGCGCTATCACCCGAGTCTTCGCCCGTGAAGGCGCGAAGGTCCTGTTCGTCGACATCAACGACGAGCAGGGCCAGGCCCTCGAACAAGAACTGGCCGGCTCCGGCAAGTTCCTGAACGTCGACCTTGCTGCCGCCGGTTCGGCCGAGCAGATCCGTGACGCCGCGCTCGAGGCTTTCGGCAAGCTCGACATCCTGGTGAACAACGCTCACGCGTCCCGTCAGGCTCCGTTGCTCGAAACCACGCAGGACATGTTCGACCTGTCCTTCAACACCGGTTTCTACCCCGTTGTCCACCTCATGCAGGCGTGCCACGACGAACTCGCGAAGACCAAGGGTTCGGTCGTCAACTTCGCATCGGGTTCAGGTTTGGACGGAATGCCCACCCAGACGTCCTACGCTGCGGCCAAGGAAGCTGTGCGAGGCCTGACGCGCGTCGTCGCCAACGAGTGGGCGCCGGAAGGCATTCGGGTCAACGTGGTCTGCCCGTTCGCCGCCACCGAAGGCGTCGTCAAGTGGCAGGAAGCCTTCCCCGAGCGCGCAGCCGCATCGGTTGCCAAGGTACCTCTCGGACGCATCGGTGATCCCGAAACCGACATCGCTCCCGTCGTGGTATTCCTGGCGAGCGAGGATTCCAAGTACATGACCGGACAGACGTTGATGGCCGACGGCGGCAGCATCAAATTGCGCTGAGCGAAATACTTCTCGGTGGGCTCAGCTCACCGAGAAGAGTTTCGCAGCGTTGTCGTGCACGACGGCTCGCAGCCATTCGTCTCCGAGATCGAAGCGCGTAACCGCTTGCAAGGCTGTAAGATACGGGTACGGAATGTTCGGGAAGTCGCTACCGAACAGAATCCGGTCCTGCATGTCGACGAGCCTTGAAACGTCTGCCTTCGGGAAGGCGCACTGCTCTTCCGTGAAATCGGTGAACGCCATGGTCGTATCCAGGCGGACGTTGCCGTAAGCCTCTGCCAGATCGAGGAATTCGCTGTACTCGGGCATCCCCATGTGGGCGACGATCAACGACAGGCGCGGGTACCGTGCGAGCAGCGAAGCAATGCGATCGGGTCCCGTGTACTCCCCCGGCGCCGGTCCCGATCCACAGTGAATCACGATGGGCGTCTCGGAGTCCTCGAGCTGACCCCAGACCTTGTCGAGCAGAGGGTCGTTCGGGTCGTAGTTTCCGACCTGGATGTGGGACTTGAAGATTCGCGCGCCCGACTCCAGAGCCTTTCCGACGTACGACGCCGCCGACTCCTCGGGGTAGAACGTGGCCGTGTGCAGGCAATCAGGTGTTTGCGCGGCAAATTCGACGGCCCACTGATTGAGCCACTCGGCCATCGCGTGCTTGTGCGGGTAGATCATCGACGTGAAAGCCCGGACACCGAACTCGCGGAGACGGTGTACCCGCTCCTCCTCGGCAAGTCGGTACGCGATCGGCCATGGTCGACCGATCATCGGTCCCGCTGAATCGAAGTAGCCCCACACCTTGTCCATGACGCTCTTCGGCATGAAATGGGTATGGACGTCGATCACGCCAGGAACACCCAACTCGCGCCAGAAAGCCCGAACCTCGGCGATCTCCTCCGGTCCGGTCGATGGGACCTCTTCGGTACACACGTCTGACACCCCTTTCGTTCGCTCGACCATACCGAGTGCCGTCGCGCTCACCGGGACAGGTCGTTGACGGCCCGCGCTGAGCACCCGAATGTGAACCCATCTTGCCGATCACCGTTGGAGGTTGAATGTCTCAGGCCGAGTCCGAAGTGGGATCGATCAGTGCCGTCGAGGAACTGCTCGCAATCGAGGAAATCAAACGTGTCTTCGCCGCGCGCCTACGCTGCATGGACACCAAGCAGTGGCACGTCTACCCAACCCTGCACACCGCAGACGTCGTCAGCGAGACGTGGGGCGGACTCCCGACAGACAAGCAACCCAAGACCGGTGACACCTCGAACCAGGTAGTGGGCATCGACAAACTCACCGCGGCAATTCGGAACATGCTCGACGGCGACATCCCCCTCACCACGGCGCACCACGCACACACTCCCGAAATCGTGCTGACCTCACCCACCACCGCAACCGGTATCTGGGCGATGGAAGACATGCTGTGGTGGAACGACGGCGAGAAAGAACTACACCTGCACGGCTACGGCCACTACCACGAGGAATACCGCAAAGAAGACGGCAAGTGGCTGATCAGCTACCGAACCCTCACCCGGCTCCGTGTCGACCAGGACCCCGGATTCTTCCGATTCATGAAAGCGCTGTGACGAAGTGACCAACCCGCTGTTTCAACCGCTCCGCATCCGTTCGCTCGAATTGTCCAACCGCATAGTCATGTCGCCGATGACCCGCACGTACTCCATCGAGGGCGTGCCTGGCCGCGACGTCGCCGACTATTACCGCCGACGCGCCGAGGGCGGTACCGGACTGATCGTCACCGAAGGCGTCGCGATCGATCACGAGACTGCTGTCGACCACGCCAACGTCCCCAACCTCCACACTCCCGCTGCTCAGGCCGGATGGCGGAAGGTAGTCGACGACGTGCACGCTGCGGGCGGCAAGATCGTGCCGCAGCTCTGGCACGTCGGGCCTCTGTGGGGCGCGATGACGCAGATGGACCCTTCGCTCAAGCCGATGCGTCCCTCCGGCGAGTGGGGTCCGCTGGGCGTCACCTCGTACTCCGCGGCCTACGTCGAACGCGCGCAGGCGAGCACCGAAGCGATGACCGAGCAGGACATCCAGGACGTCATCGACGCGTATGTCCGTAGCGCGAAGCACGCCGTCGAACTCGGCTTCGACGGTATCGCGATCCACGGCGGTCACGGCTACCTCCTCGATTCCTTCTTCTGGGAGGGCACCAACCAGCGCGACGACGCGTGGGGCGGCGACCTGGAGCGTCGAACCAAGTTCCCGGCCGCCGTCGTCGCTGCGATCCGCGCGGCCATCGGACCGGATCTGCCGATCATCTACCGTTTCTCGCAGCACAAGCAGCAGGATTTCACCGCGAAGATCGCGGAGACCCCCGAGGAGTTGGGCGTCATCCTGGGCGCGCTGGTCGACGCCGGAGTCGACGTTCTCGATGCCAGCATCAGGCGCTTCGACGTCCCCGCCTTCGAAGGCAGCGATCTCTCGCTGGCCGGCTGGGCGAAAAAATTGACCGGCGCCGTCACGATGGCCGTCGGCAGCGTCGGTATCGGAAAGTCGCTGCGGGACAGCCGTATCGAAGGCGTCGCACCTGTCGTCGACAACATCCCACAGCTCGAGGAACGCATCGGCAGCGGTGAGTTCGATCTGATCGCGATCGGCCGTCTCCACCTCGCCGATCCGGCATTGGCGACAACCCTGCGCGACGGTAGTCCGCTGCCGGCCTTCGATCGAGCGGTGCATGAGGGCAGCTTGATCTAGGGGCTCCGCCCCTGTGCGCCTTTCCGGTAGTTCGCACTACCAAAAAGGCGCACAGGGCCGAAGGCCTTTATGTTCGACCCATGACTACTTTCAACGCCTGGGTCGCCCGCGAAAGCGACGGCACCATCGACTTCGCCCCCGAAACCGTCGACGAATCCTTCCTCCCGGCAGGTGAGGTCACCATTCGCGTCGAGTATTCGAGCGTCAACTACAAGGACGCGCTCGCGGTCACCCCGAAAGGCGGGGTGGTTCGCGAGTACCCGATCGTCCCCGGCATCGACGTCGCCGGCGAGGTCATTGCCTCCGAGTCCGACGCATTCGCCCCGGGCGACAAGGTCGTCGCACATGGCTACGAGATCGGGACCGCCCGCAACGGCGGCTACGCCGAGATCGCCCGTTTGCCTGCCGAGTGGGTCGTGAAGCTCGACGGCATTTCCACCGCCGACGCTGCTGCGATCGGCACGGCAGGATTCACCGCAGCCATGAGCGTCCAAGCCATTCTGGCCAGCGGAGTGAAGCCCGCCGACGGTCCCGTGCTGGTGACGGGCGCGAGCGGCGGAGTCGGCACCGTCAGCGTCGACCTTCTGGCAAGCGCAGGCTTCGACGTGGTCGCCTCCAGCGGTAAGCCAGGCGCGGCAGACCTTCTGACGTCACTCGGTGCGTCTTCGGTGATCGGCCGGCTCCCCGAAGATCCCGACGCCAAGCCTCGCCCGCTCGGAAAATCTCAGTGGGCGGCGGCCGTCGACTGCGTCGGTGGAAAGACCCTCGCTCACGTTCTGAGCACGATCAACTACGGCGGTGTTGTGGCCGCCAGCGGTTTGACCGGCGGCGCCGCGCTGCCTACGACCGTGCTGCCGTTCATTCTCCGCGGAGTCTCACTGCTGGGCATGGACTCGGTATTGATGCCGATCGAACCCCGTCGCGCGCTGTGGGCCCGTCTGGGCTCCGACTTGGCCCCACGTCATCTGAAGGAGATCACGAACCTCGTTGCCGTCCGCGACGTCGTCTCGGTGATCGATCAGGTACGCGAAGGCAAGTACACCGGCCGGGCGCTGGTTCAGGTTGCCGACGGTTTCTGAACCGCTCAGAAAAGTGTGAACAGATCTGCCGGTTCTTCGGCCGTCGTGGACTTCTCCTTGTAAGGGGAGTTCACGGCGGTCGGTTCCTTCTTCACCGGGGCAGCAAGCGGGACCGATGCGATGTCCCCCGAGACGATGGCGCGTGCGGCTTCGCCGGCCAGCTTGTCTGCCATTTCGTTGTAGTGGTTGCCGACGTGCCCGCGCACCCAACGAAAGCGCACCGGACCGACTCGATCGGTGATGGCTCGGTCGATGCTCTGCACCAGTTCCAGGTTCTTGACCGCCCCGCCGCTCGCGGTCTTCCAGCCCTTGCGCTTCCAACTCGGCAGCCATTCCGACGCGCACTTGATGGCGTACTGCGAGTCGGATTCGATGAGCAGAGGATCAGCACCGGGATGGGCGACGACGGCCTCGAAGAGCGCACGCAACTCGGCAATCTGATTGGTGCCGGACGCTTCTCCGCCGGACATGCTCGGACCCTCGTGATTGACCCACGCCCAGCCGATAGCCCCGCCGGGGTTTCGCAGACAGGATCCGTCGGTGCTCACGATGATCATGGCTCGGACAATACGTTGCGCCACCGACACACGCCTTAACGGAGGATGGACGGTGGCGATACGCTGACCTCGATGACGCCGCTATCTCCGGTCGACGAAGTCACGGTGACTTCTCAGCGACCGCTCGATGCCGCGCTGACGCTCAGCCCGCATCAGCGCGGACCCGGCGACCCCGCACATCGACGGTCAGCCGACGGAGCGATCTGGCGAGTTTCCCGCCAACTTTCGGGTCCTGTGACCTACCGCATCACGCAGTCGGATCGCCATACGGTCCGGGTACAGGCCTGGGGTCCCGGCGCCACGGAATTTCTGACCGGCGCCGAAGCTCTGCTCGGTCTCGACGACGAGGCCGAAGATTTTGCGCCCGAGCATCCCAAGCTCGCCGAAGCTCATCGACGCTTCCCTCATCTGCGCATCGGCCGCACCGGACGCGTCATGGAAGCCCTCGTTCCCGCGATCCTCGAGCAACGCGTCCACGGCATCGACGCGTTTGCCGCATGGCGCCGGCTGCTGACCAAATTCGGGGAGCGCCCACCCGGCCCCGCGCCCGACGGAATGCGAGTTCCACTCACCGCGGACCAATGGCGACGAATGCCGTCGTGGGAGTTTCATCGCGCAAATGTCGATCCCGCGAGGTCCAAGACGATCGTTCAGTGCGCTCGGGTCGCCGACCGCCTCGAGCAGGCGTCATCGTTCCCCCGGGCCGAAGCGACCAAACGATTGCGAGCGGTGCCCGGCGTCGGGATCTGGACTGCCGCGGAAGTGGCTCAGCGCGCGTTCGGCGATTCCGACGCACTCTCGGTCGGCGACTACCACCTCGCTGCGGTCGTCGGCTGGTCGCTCCTGGGCGAACCGATCGACGACGCCCAGATGGTGCAGTACCTCGCTCCCCTCCAACCGCATCGATACCGCGCGGTGCGGCTTCTGCAGGTCAGCGGTCAAGCCGTCAAACCCAAGTTCGGTCCGCGAACTGCCGTTGCCGACCACCGCTGGCACTGAGCACCAGGAGATAAAGAATGTCGACCCGATACGCACACATCGCCTTCTCCCCCGCTGCGGTGGAGCGTCAGCGGTCGACCGGGAGTTTCACCGTCTACGGTTCAAAGCTCGATCAGCCCGACGAAGGCCCGATGGAATTCGATTTCCGCGCTCAGGGATTCGTGAAATCCGTGGATTCCTTCTTCATGTCCACTGTGACGCCCGACGGTTGGCCGTACGTCCAACATCGCGGCGGCCCGCGCGGATTCCTGCATGTGTTGGGCCCGAATCGAATCGGATTCGCCGATCTCCCCGGCAATCAGCAGTTCGTGACGCTCGGCAATCTGGAAGAGAACAATCGCATCTCGCTGTTCGTCATCGATTACCCGACGCGAACGAGATTGAAGATCTACGGGCGTGCACACGTGATCGAAGCGGACGAGGACCCTGAACTGCTGCAACAACTCTTGCAGGTCCCCGGCGGCACCATGACAGCAAAAGCGCAGCGCTCCATCGTCGTCGAGGTCGAAGCGTTCGACTGGAACTGCAGTCGAAACATCACACCTCGCTTCGACAAGGAGCGCATGGACGAATCCCTCGCTCTGGCACGCCAACCCCTGCAAGCCGAGGTCGATCGGCTTACTGCCGAGGTCGAAGAATTGCGCGCGCGGTTGTCGAAAAACGAATGAGACTGGGCGGTTTCAGGGCACCCGGAGTCGGGTAGCCACCAAACACGGCCCGTCGCGCGGAGACGACGGGTCCCGTTGTGCCCGAGGAGGTCCGCACGATCGATCCAGACGGTGGAGTTCAGGCTGACGAACTGCACCGCCACCATTCACGACTGGTTCCACACAGACAGATTGGCCGTCCCCATGAAACTGTCCCGAACTCTCACCATGTCCGTACTCGTCGTCGCCGCTGTCGGCGCCGGAGCCGGCACCGCGGTCGCAGCGCCCCCGAATGCGGGCTTCGATCCGTCCCAACCCCTACTGACACCGACCGCCGAGTCGAACAGCCAGGCGGCGTTGATGCTCTTCCCCGGTAACGATCCGAAGCAAGCCGCGTTCGACACGATGGCCAACGAGGTCAATATCGGCTGGAACAACGGCGGCGTGCAGTCGACGCTCATCGGAGCCAACCTCGGCGTCGGAATCGGCTGCCTGTCGATCTTCCCGAACTTCATCGCCGGCTGCATCGTCGGTGGAGTCATCGGCACGGTTGCCGGAGTCGGCGCGGGAATCACCAACGGAAACCCGAACGCTGCGCCGGCCGTCGAGAAGTTCTTCGCGACTCCTTGAGAGACGCTCAGCTGTGCGTGTGCCCTGGGGTGGGTGTCTCGTCGTGAAAATGTGTGGCGCCGATCGAATGCAACAGCTGGTGAACGGTGTCGTCTGCCAGTTGGTATCGCATCGATCGGCCGTCGCGCGTCGCGCTCACCCACCCCTGGCTACGCAGTAGCCGCAGCGCATGTGAGACGGCTGTGCCGCTCATCCCCAGCGCCACGGACAGATCCGTGACGCAGATACCCGGTGCGTGGTGAAGGCAGAGCAACAGACGCAGACGGTTGGCGTCGGAGAGAAGCTCGAAGCGACCGGACCAACTGGTGACATCGAGACCCTCGAGTGCAGCCCTGGCGCGACGAACATCCTCGACGCTCAGCGCGCCACTGGTGTCTGCTGCGCCTGCATTCGTCAACCGACTGCCTCCGTAGAACTTCCGATCCCCCGCCGCAAGTGTACCCAGAAGCGAACCTCGTCAGGCAGACTCCACCACGGCCGCCATGCCCTGGCCACCGCCGATACACATGGTCAACAGCGCTTTTCCGCCGCCGCGACGGCCGAGTTCGTGAAGCGCGGTTGTTGCCATACGCGCACCCGTCGCTCCCACGGGGTGCCCGAGCGAGATGCCGGAACCGTTGACGTTCAGTCGATCGAGGTCCTCGAAACCCCATTCCTTCACGACGCCGAGAACCTGGCACGCAAACGCCTCGTTCAGCTCGACCAGATCGAAGTCGGCAAAGCCTGCCCCTGTGCGAGCAAACAGTTTCGAGACGGCGGCAACCGGTCCGAGGCCCATCAGCGCCGGTTCACAACCGGCCGCGGCCCAACTGTCGAGGAACCCGATGGGTTCCAGCCCCAGCTCGTCCAGACGATCCTCGGCGACCACCAACATCGCTGCCGCAGCGTCATTCTGTTGGCTGGCGTTACCGGCGGTCACGACGCCTCCCTCGGTCACCGCACGCAGCCGTGCCAGGGTTTCGAGTGAGGTATCCGGACGGATCCCCTCGTCAGCACGAAACTGTGTGACGTTCCCTTTTCGATCCGTCAGTTCGACGGCGACGATTTCGGCATCGAATCGGCCGGATTCTCTTGCCAGTGTAGCTTTTCGGTGACTCTCGACGGCGAAGGCGTCCGACTCTTCCCGCGTGATCCCGCAGCGTGTCGCGACGTTCTCGGCCGTTTCGATCATTCCGCTGATCCGGCCGAAACGCCACTCGGGTTGCGAGCGCTCTCGACCACGATCGAGGCGGTCGAACAGTTGCAGCCCACCGGATTTGGTGCCCCACCGCGCTCCGGTGGTGTAGTGCTCGATCCCGCTCATCGATTCGACGCCGCCCGCGAGAACCACGTCGGCAGCACCCGTCTGGACCATCATGGCCGCGGTAACGATGGCCTGCAGACCCGTTCCGCATCGGCGATCCGTCTGGAAGCCGGCTACCGAAATCGGCAACCCGGCCTCGAGCGCCGCCCACCTTCCGATGCACGGTGCTTCCGAATTGGCATACGACTGCCCCATCGCGACGTCGTCGATGCGGGACGGATCGATTCCGCTACGACGCACGGTCTCCTTGACGACAGTGGCAGCCAAACTTTCCGCAGGCACGTCACGAAGTGCCCCTCCGAAACGGCCCACCGCGGTTCTGACCGGCGCGACCAATGCTGCTCGTTTCACAACTGACCTCGAATCTCGTTCTGGAAGAATGGAAAAGGATTCAGGAGACCAACAGGCGCACGGTATCCGCCACCAGCGCAGGTTTACCTGCTCCTTCGATTTCGATCGTGTACCGCACGACAATCGTCGCGCCCTTCGCGGTGCGCTCGAAGGAAAGAATCTCCGCACCTGCCCGCACCGAAGAACCGACCTTGACCGGTTCGGGGAATCGCACCTTGTTGCTGCCGTAGTTCACGGTCATGGAGATTCCGTCGACACGCATCACCTGAGCGCCGAGCACCGGCAACAACGAAAGAGTCAGATAGCCGTGAGCGATGGTGCCGCCGTACGGACCCTGCGCTGCGCGCTCGGGATCCACGTGAATCCACTGGTGATCCTCGGTGGCGTCGGCGAACTTGTCGATCCGATCCTGTGTGACCGGGAACCACGCGCTGTAGCCCAAGTGCTCACCGACAGCCGTCTCAACTTCGTCGATTCCGTTGAAAATTCGCATAGTTCTCTCCTGAAAGGTGTTGAACAGCAAAGAAAACGGCGCAGCGCTAATGTGCGCCGCGGCGCAGCGTCACCCGATAGGTGTACTGCTCCGGCAAGAAGTAGCTCACCGACAGCTCGTTGGCAACGCCCTGCGCGTTGGAGTACAAACGGTCCACCCGCAACATGGCGTGGCCGATCTCGCAATCGACGTCCCTGGCAACGTCTGCCGTTGCCGGGGACACCGTGATCGATTGTGCTGCTTCGACAATCGGACTGTCGATCAGCGGTTCCAGCAGACCGATCACCGTATTGGCGCTCACCGCACCGGCCGCCATGGCGGGCAGGTCGATGATCTGCCGAGCTATCGCCTCCGGCAGATGCGCCGTCGTCTGCACGAACGGAACTCCCTCGTGTATCCGTCGGAAGACCACGGTGTACACGACGTCGGTGTCGAGCCGAAGCCGACTGGCCGCCTCGATGTCCACGCGCCGTTGCAGCGGTGACACAACTTCCATCGTCGTGTCCCGCGAAAGGTTCATGAGATCTTCGATGGATCCGAGATGACGGAGATAGCGGCCGCTGTTCTCGGTCACGAAAGTCCCGCGCCCGGGTACTCGGTACACGATGCCCTCGGCAACAAGATCGTGAAAGGCTCGGCGGACCGTCTGCCGACTCACGCCGTGATGCTGCGCCAGTTCGGATTCGGTGGGCAGTTGAATGCCGTCGCGGTAGGTACCGGCAGAGATCTGCTGACGAAGCTCACGAGAGAGGCGTTGGTACGCCGGCTCCGTCTCTCTTTCCTTACCGCTCATAGCGACATGATCCTACTTGCTCACCGGTCCGTCACAGACCGCCGCGGGCAACCAGCTGCGAAACGATCACGTTACGCTGAATTTCGTTGGTTCCCTCCCCGACGATCATCAGTGGTGCATCACGGAAATACCGCTCGACGTCGTACTCCGTCGAGTAGCCGTAACCGCCGTGGATGCGGACGGCGGACAACGCGATTTCCATCGCCACTTCAGAGGCGTACAGCTTGGCCATGCCTGCCTCCATGTCGCACCGCTCGCCGCTGTCGTACATCTGTGCCGCATGCCACGTCAGCTGCCGTGCGGCCGTCAGCTTCGTTGCCATGTCGGCGAGGTAGTTGCCGATCGACTGGTGCTTCCAGATCGGCTGGCCGAAGCTCTCGCGCTGCTGCGCGTACGCAAGTGAATCCTCGAGTGCAGCCGTGGCGACGCCCAGTGCACGGCAAGCCACCTGGATACGGCCGGTCTCGAGCCCCTTCATCATCTGCCCGAAACCCTTTCCGGGAGTGCCGCCCAGAATGGCCGACTCGGCGATGCGGTAATTGTCGAAGGACAGTTCACAGCTCTCGACGCCCTTGTATCCGAGCTTCGGGAGGTCGCGGGACACGGTCAGCCCTTCGCCGTGCTCGACGAGAACGATCGAGATGCCCGCATGACGAGGGCTTGCGCTTGGATCGGTCTTGCACAGCAATGCGATCACGCCGGATCGGCGGGCATTGGTGATCCATGTCTTGGCGCCGTTGACGACCAGATCAGTGCCGTCGCTCTTGGCGTTGGTTGTCATGGCCTGCAGATCGGAGCCACCGCCGGGCTCGGTGAGGGCCATCGTTGCCCGGATCTCGCCGGTTGCCATTCGCGGCAGGTACTTCACCTTCTGCTCTTCGGTACCGAACAGCGAGATGAGCTTGGCAACCACTGTGTGTCCGCCCATCGCTCCTGCCAGGGACATCCATCCGCGCGACAGTTCCTGCGTCACCTGCGCATAACAGGGCATGGACACCGGCGATCCGCCGTACTCCTCGGGAATCGCGAGGCCGTAGATCCCGATCTGCTTCATCTGATCGATCCACTTCTCGGGATACTCGTTCGCGTGCTCCACCTCCTGGACCGTGGGCTTGACCTCTCGGTCGACGAACCGGCGCACGGTTTCGATCAGGAATGTCTCTTCGTCGTTGAGCTTGAGCATGAATCCGCCTCGACTTGAAATAAGTTTGTACGGCCATATTTCGATATTGTTCGCGCAATGTCAATACCGCGCCTTGACATCGATACGCAGCAACTGCCAGCATCGAGGCAGTTCGCTGCACATCAACGCCGTTCACGGCAGCACATCTATTTCGCAACTGGCCGTACATTTGATCACCAGATCGAGGTAATCGACACACTATGGACGAGAACCACTACCGCGCGACCAGACGCCGCGCGTCCCTGGTCGCTCCGGGTTCAGACGAGCGCAAAGCCCGCAAGGCACTCTCTTCGAACGCAGACGAGGTGATTCTCGACCTCGAAGATGCCGTCACTTCGGCGAACAAGGACCTTGCGCGAACCCTCGTGAGCTCCTTGGTGCACGAGTTCGGTAAGGCGCGCACCATCTCGGTCCGAATCAACGGCCTCACCACACCATGGGCCCGCGACGACCTGATCGCCTGCGGCACCCTCGGAGAATCGCTGACGAGCGTGATCGTCCCGAAGGTCGAGTCCGCCGACGAACTCCTCGAGGCCGAGCGCATCCTCTTCGCTGCCGGTGGGCACCACACCACCCTGCAAGCCCTGATCGAAACTCCGCTCGGCGTCCAGAATGCCGACTCCATCGCCCGCGCGACTCCTCGTCTGCAGGCCGCGATCATCGGATACGCAGATCTCGGTGCAGCGCTGGGTCGCTCACGCTCGGCACTGCCCGAACACTGGCTTGCCGTCCAGGACAGAATCCTGATCGCCTGCCGCGCAGCCGGCGTCGCCGCCATCGACGGACCCTTTCTCGGCATCACCGACGACGACGCCTTCCGCCGCGCCGCGCACTGGACCAGCGCTCTCGGGTTCGACGGTAAATGGGTCATCCACCCGGCGCAGATCGACTCGGCCACTACCGCATTCACTCCTTCGGACGACGCCGTCAATGACGCCAGACGGGTGTTGACCGCACTCGAAGAAGCCGAAACCCTGGGTTCCGGCGCCGCCCAGCTCGACGGCCAAATGCTCGACGAAGCAGTGGCCGTGGCAGCGCGTCGTACGCTTGCCCGAGCCGAAGGAGTCACCGTATGAGCGAGCACTACGTAGGAGGACCGTACTTCGACGAACTCACCCACGGTCAGATCTTCGACGAAGCACCAGCGGTGACGTTGACCAGTGGACTCGCCGCCTCCCATCAGGCGATCCTCGGTGACCGCATGCGCTTGCCTCTCGACGCACACCTGTCGTCGAGCGTCAC
Source organism: Rhodococcus sp. 66b (assembly GCF_002076325.1). Classification (NCBI taxonomy): domain Bacteria; kingdom Bacillati; phylum Actinomycetota; class Actinomycetes; order Mycobacteriales; family Nocardiaceae; genus Rhodococcus; species Rhodococcus sp. 66b. The sequence continues at coordinate 369,062 of NZ_MUZB01000006.1, read as the reverse complement.
AGGTTCCGCTGCACCAGTGGCGAATCCAGGACTGGTCACCGACGTCGCCATCGGCCAGTCAACCGTGGTCACACACCACGTCAAGGCAAACCTCTTCTACCGCGGACTGCGATTCCACCGTTTCCCGGTACTCGGTGACACCCTGTACACGCGCACCGAGGTTGTCGGTCTGCGCGAGAACTCGGCCAAGCCGGGACGCGGCGCCACCGGACTTGCCGCGCTACGGATGACGTCTGCTGATCAGAATGGCAATACGGTCCTCGACTTCTATCGCTGCGCCATGCTCCCCCTGAGCCCCGACCCGATCGAGACGAGAACTCGCCACGCCGACGACCTCTCCGTGATCGGTCCGTCCGAACCTGCGCCGTACGTATCACCTGACGGTTGGGACCTCGACACATATCGAGATCGGGTACCCGGCAGGCACTTCGATTCCGACTTGGTGGGCTCCGTCTTCCACAGCAGCGGCGACGTCGTCTCCAGTGCACCCGAACTTGCCCGGCTGAGCTTGAACATCGCAGCGACGCACCACGACTATCGCGTCGGCGCCCACGGTCGCCTCGTCTACGGCGGCCACACCATCGGAATTGCACTTGCCCAGGCAACTCGCGCTCTGCCCAACGTGGTGACGGTTCTCGGATGGCACTCGTGCGATCACACCGGGCCCGTTCACGAGGGCGATACCCTCACGAGCGAACTGCACGTCGAAAGTTCGTCGCCCCTTGAACACGGAACCGCAATGCAACTGCGTTCACTCGTGTTCTCCCACAATGCTTCTGCAACACAGACTCCGGTTCTCGACTGGCGTTTCACCGTGTTGATGGCATGATCGCACACTCTTCTACCACGGAGGACCACAGATGACTCAGACCCAAGGCCCGCTGTCCGGGGTTCGCATCGTCGAGGTCTCGAGCTTTGTCGCCGCACCCCTGTGCGGACTGACTCTCTCCCAACTCGGCGCCGAGGTGATCCGCATCGACCCGATCGGAGGTGCCTCCGATTACAAACGCTGGCCCGTCACCGACACGGGTGAAAGCATCTACTGGACCGGACTCAACAAAGGCAAACGGTCACTGTCAGTGGACATGCGCGCCGAGCGCGGTCAAGAACTGATTCGCCAACTGGTCACGGCTCCGGGACCTGGCGGCGGAATCCTGGTCACCAATGCCGGCGGTCGCACCTGGATGAGCCACGACTCCCTGGCCCAGTTGCGTAGCGACGTCATCACCCTCGAGGTTCTCGGACGCCGCGACGGCAGCCCCGGGGTCGATTACACGGTCAACGCCGCGTTGGGATTTCCACAGATCACCGGCCCCGCCGACTACGCCGGAGTTGTCAACCACGCACTGCCCGCCTGGGACGTCGCCTGCGGGCTCTACGCCGCTCTGTCGATCACTGCCGCAGTGCGCCAACGTGACTCGACCGGACACGGTACGCAGATCACGCTGCCACTCGAAGACGTCGCATTGGCCACCGCAGGAACACTCGGCTACCTCACCGAAGTACAAGTGAACGGTCGCAGTCGCGAGTCCGGCGGAAACGCCGTCTACGGCACGTACGGAATCGATTTCGTCTCCCGCGACAACGAACGGTTCATGGTCGTTGCACTCACTACTCGCCATTTCCGTGACCTTGCGTCGGTCACCGGCACCACGGCGGCTGTCGACGCCGTCGAAGGTGCCCTCGGAGCCGACTTCTCCACCGAAGCGGATCGCTACCGTCATCGAGAGGTACTCACTGCTCTGTTCTCACATTGGTTCCGGGAACACAGCGGCGCCGAGATCGCTGCAGCGCTGGGCACATCGTCGGTTCTGTTCGAGAGGTACCGCAGTTTCGAGGAAGTGGTGAATTCCGGTGAACTGGAGAACAACCCGATGTTCTCCGCACTCGATCAGCCTCGAATCGGAAGTTATCTGGCTGCCGCGAACCCAGCCTCGTTCGACGGCGCCCACCTGAGCGCCGGACCGGCCTCCGAGGTCGGCGGCGATTCGATTGCGGTGCTCGCGGATGTCCTCGAAACCACTGCTGATCACGCCTCGGCACTGATCGCGGACGGCATCGTCGGCATTCCGGCGAACTGATCCACCTGAAACATGTTTTCGGCCTCGGAACAAATGTTCCGAGGCCGAAAACATGTCGAGAGTGCGTCAGAGACCAAGATCCTTCGCGATGATGGTCTTCATGACTTCACTTGTGCCACCGTAGATTCGTGTGACACGCGTGTCTGCGTAAAGACGCGCGATGGGATACTCGGTGATGTAGCCGTACCCGCCGTGCAATTGGAGGCACTTGTCGATCACTCGACCTGCTGCCTCGGTGCAGAACAGTTTCGCCTTCGCTGCGTCGGGAATCGTCAGAGTGCCGCGGTCATGACATTCGAGTGCGTTGTCGGACACCAGCTGGATGGCATCAACCTCGGTAGCGCATTCGGCCAGAACGAATTTGGTGTTCTGGAATGCCGCGACGGGCTTGCCGAACACCTTGCGGTCTTTGACGTAGTCGATGGCAAAGCGAAGCGCTGCACTGGCAGTGGCGGCCGCTCCGAAAGCGATGGTCAACCGCTCCTGAGCCAGGTTGTGAGTCAGATAGCTGAATCCGTCGCCCTCTTCTCCGAGCCGGTCCTCGACGGGCACCTGTACGTCGACAAACGAAAGCTCCGCAGTGTCGGAGGTCTTGAGACCGATCTTGTTGATCTTGCGCCCCACCGAGTATCCGGGCGACGACGTGTCGACCACCAGGATCGACAACCCGGTGCGTCGGTTCTCCGCTGTGCTCGGCGCGGTGCGGCACACCACCAGGACGCGATCGGCAAGTACCCCGCCGGTGATGAACGTCTTGGAACCATTGACCACGTAGTGCGTACCGTCCTCCGACAGCTTGGCCGTCGTCGCGATGTTCGCCAGATCCGACCCTGTTCCCGGTTCGGTCATCGCAATCGCGAACATCAGATCGCCGGAGGCGAAGCCCGGCAACCAGCGGCTCTTCTGCTCGTCGTTCGCGTACTCGAGCAGGTAGGGCAGGATCAGGTTCGTATGCACCGACTGCGAGCCGAAAGACGCCCCGGCGGCAGCAACCTCCTCGGCGACGACGACGTTGAACTTGAGCGACTTCTCGCCGCCTCCGCCGTATTCCTCCGGCACCTGAATTCCGAGTACGCCAAGCTCTCCGAGTCGTCGGTAGAAGTCGCGGGGCGGGTGACCGTCCCCTTCCCACTTCTCGTGGACCGGGGTTACTTCCTTCGCGATGAAATCGCGGACGGTAGCCCGGAATGCCTCGTGATCCTCGTTGAACACGGTGCGCTGCATGTATGAACTCCAGTCGGTCAAGGGAACAGGGTGATCCTGATCTCACCTTGCCTCAAGGCTCCGCATTCGATCCAACACTCATCGGCTATGCGTCCGATAGGGCGTACCAATATGGCCTGACCTGCGATACATAGGCAACCGCTATCGTTCCGATCATCGACGCGACATTGCTCAAAGTGATCCAGAACACGTTGAATGGGTCAGCCGGCAAACACAACACCATCGATCGCTTCGAGGCCGCGCTTCGAGCACGATCGCATCCGCCCACCAGTCTCGAAGGGACGCCACGTGACCCCCATCGCGCCACAGCGTAACGACGTCCAGCCCGAAGCAACAGCAACGCCAGATTCGTCAGCAGTCCCCGTCTTCGGTACCCGCAAGCGTGCGTGGACGATGACCGGGCTCGTCGTCTTCCTCTACATCGTCAACTACGCGGACAAAGCAGTCCTCGGAATCATCGCTCAGCCCCTCGCTCGCGAGCTCGGACTGAAGTCTTCGCAAATCGGCATGGTCGGCTCGCTGTTCTTCCTGATGTTCTGCATCGGCGGATTTCTCGCCGGACCGCTCAACAAGTACCTGACCCTACGTTGGGCGCTGTTGATCCTGGCCGCAATCTGGTCCGTGGTCATGCTCCCCCTCGTTCTCGGTGCCAGCCTCGCGATGTTGATCGTCTCGCGCATGCTCCTCGGATTCGCCGAAGGCCCCAGCTCGGCGCTGATGCACACCGCCGCGTACTCGTGGCACCCGCCGGCCAAGCGCGGCCTTCCCGGTGCAATGCTCGCCGGATCCGCCTCCGTCGCGAAGATCGCCCTCGCGCCCGTACTGACCTTCATCGCCGTTCACTACGGCTGGCGCGCAGCGGTTCTCTCGCTCTCTGTCCTCGGACTCGTGTGGATGGGTTGCTGGCTGGCCGGTTGGTCCGAAGGCCCGTACACGAGCAAGGCCGTCAAGGCGACCAAGACTGCAGATACAGAAGCAACCGAGGCGACCGGGACGGCAACGAAGGCAGTCACCGAGCCCAACGTTCCGTGGCGCAAGATCCTGCTCTCCCGCACCTTCGTCAGCTGCTGCTTCCTCATCGCCACCATCTACGCACTGACCACCGTCGTTCTCACCTGGTTGCCGTCGTACTTCGAGGTCGGCCTCGGATACAGTGCGATGCAAGCCGGTTCGATGTTCGCGCTGCCCTCGATCGTCGGCCTTGTCCTCATGATCACCTCCGGTTCCGTCACGGACAAGTTGATCGGCCGCGGCTTCACCTCTCGCACGGTTCGCGTCATCGTTCCCTGCGTCGGCGTTCTGATCTGCGGATCGATTCTCCTGTTCCTGCCACAGATCTCCACTCCCATCGTCGCTGTCGCCATGGTCTCGATAGGCTACGGATTCTCGGCAATCACCTTCCCGCTCATCAACGCTGCGATCTCCGAACTGTGCCCGCCGCAGCAGACTGCAGGCACCATGGGATTCTTCCTCGCCATCATGTCGATCGGCGGCCTGATTGCTCCCTACGCAACGGGAGTCATCGTGGACAACGCAGCAACCCCGGCCGACGGTTACGCCCAGTCCTTCCAGGCGATCGGCATCATCGGAGTCGTCGCCGCGGTTCTGGTCCTCGTCTTCGCCAATCCCGAGCGCGATCGCAAGCTCATCCGCGGCTGAATGCTCCACGTATAGCCATTCGCTAACAAAGCCATTCACCGAAAGACATTGCCGGGTCGACCCGCTCGTGATCGACTCGAGGCACGCCCCGACCGCACAATCGCAACACCGGGCACGAACAGCAGGAGAGATACATGCGAGATGCCGTCATCGTCGACGCAGTACGTACACCGATCGGCCGTCGAGGACGCGCCCTCTCGGAGATCCATCCGGCCGAACTGTCCGCACATGTACTGCGTGCACTCGCTGAACGGACCGGACTCGACGCGGCCACGGTCGACGACGTGATCTGGGGATGCGTCAGTCAGGTCGGCGAACAGGCCGGAAGCATCGCCCGCACAGCGGCACTCGCCGCCGGCTGGCCCGACAGCGTTCCCGGCGTCACATTGACCCGGGCCTGCGGATCGAGCCAGCAGGCAGTTTCCTTTGCTGCGGCCACCGTCATCTCCGGTCAGAACGACGTGGTCGTAGCCGGAGGCGTCGAATCGATGTCGCGAGTTCCGATGGGAACCGCCAGCAAGAACGGTGAGCATTTCCCGGCTTCGGTACTCGAACGCTACGGTGTGGACAGTTTCAGCCAGGGGACCGGCGCCGAGATGATGGCCCGGAAATGGGCACTCACCCGAACGGCCCTGGACGAATATTCCCTCCGCTCACACGAGTTCGCGGCCAGCGCCACCGATGCAGGAGCATTCACCGGGCAAATCACTCCGATCGCCGGGTTGTCCCAGGACGAAGGCATTCGGCGAGGCGGAAGTTTGGAGTCGCTCGCGAAGTTGCCCCCGGCCTTCGACGCCGACGGTGTCATCCACGCCGGCAACTCTTCTCAGATCTCCGACGGGGCGGGCGCCACACTCGTCACGACCAGCGAGTACGCCCGGGCACGCGGTTGGAAGCCGCTCGTTCGTATTCACACCGCAGTGGTCGCAGCCGACGACCCGGTCATCATGCTCACCGGTCCGATTGCCGCCACCGCAAAGGCACTGGACCGCTCCGGGTTGTCCATCGACGACATCGGCGCCTTCGAGATCAACGAGGCATTTGCCCCCGTCCCGCTTGCCTGGCAGGCTGAAACCGGCGCAGCCATCGATCGTGTGAATCCGCTCGGCGGCGCTATCGCGGTCGGCCACCCACTCGGCGGATCAGGTGCGATCTTGATGACTCGCCTAGCACATCACATGCGCGACAACGGAATTCGATACGGTCTCCAGTCGATGTGTGAGGCCGGCGGCATGGCCAATGCGACCATTCTCGAATTGATCTGACCCGACAACGCTTTCAGGCCGACACGTCATCCAGCAGGAAAGAAGAATTGATCCATGAAACTCGAGGGACTTTCCACCGCGATCACCGGCGGCGCTTCAGGTCTCGGCCTGGCAACCGCTCGACGGCTGCTCGACGCCGGAGCGCAGGTCACGTTGATCGATCTGCCTTCGTCCGGCGGTAAGCAGGTGGCGGCCGATCTCGGAGCTGCCGCGCAATTCGCCCCGGCCGACGTCACCGACAGCGAACAATTCGCCGAAGCACTCGACGCGGCGCACGAGCGCGGCGGCCTTCGCGGCGTCGTCCACTGCGCGGGTGCCGGGCGTCGCATGCGCATTCTCGACAAGGACGGAAAAGCCGGATCGGTCGAAGATTTCGAGTTCGTCGTCAAACTGAATCTTGTCGGTTCGTTCAACGCACTCCGTCTCGGCGCCGAGCGGATGGCAGAACTCGATGCCGTGGACGGTGAGCGAGGTGCCATCATCATGACGGCGTCGGTCGCAGCATTCGAAGGTCAGATCGGTCAGATCAACTACACAGCATCCAAAGCCGGCATCGTCGGTATGACGGTCACCGCTGCCCGCGATCTCGCCAGCCGCGGAATCCGCGTCAACACCATTGCTCCCGGCATCATGGACACTCCCCTGCTGGCGCGCCTGCGCGAAGACGTGCGCACGGCCCTCGAAGCCTCGGTTCCCAACCCCTCCCGGCTGGGTCGCCCGGACGAGTTCGGCCAGCTGGCCGTCTCGATGCTCGAGAACGGCTATCTCAACGGCGAAACCATCAGACTCGACGGCGCGATCCGAATGGCTCCCCGGTGACGGGCATCAGCGTGATCGCCAATCCACAACTGCGCCACAACATGCACTACCCGGACACCACCATGGCTTACTGGGCACCCAGCATGGCGGCGCTCTACGGTGATCGCCTCGCCGTCGTGGACGGCGAGCGCACGTGCACGTTCCGTGAACTCGGTCAGCGCAGTGCACAATTCGCCGGCGCACTGCGGCAGGCCGGGGTCGGCGTCGGCGACGTCGTGTTGCTACATCTCGGGAACTGCGTCGAGTTCCTCCAGGCCTACTACGGCTGCCTGCAGGCCGGGGCGACCGTTACATTGGTCAATCCGCTGCAGCCAGAACTTGGACTGCGCAAGCAGATCGAGGAGACGTCCGCCGTTGCTGCGGTCACTCAGAGTTCGCAGCTGCACACACTGCTCGCGGCCTCTTCCGGAACCTCCGTACGTACGATCGTGATGGTCCAGGACACCGAGGGTGCGCTCGACACACCGGAGTCGGTCGTCGCGTTCGACGCCTTCATCGCCGATCTACCCACCGAATTCACCCCTGCCTCCGTCCGAAGCGACGACATCGCACACATCGCGTTCACCGGCGGAACCACCGGAGTATCCAAAGGTGTTCGTGTTCTTCACCGCAACGTCGTCGGCAACATCACGCAGATGTGTGGGTGGAGAACCGGGCACGAGTTGGAGGCAGGTCCTGACGGTCTCGTCACGCCTCGACGCATCGACGGCCTCGACGTGCTCGGTCCGACGCCGGGAACAGGGGCGACCATCGTGGTCTCACCTCTCTTCCACGCACATTCGTTGCTCAACACGTCGTTCCTGTTGATCTCCGGTCTCACCCAGGTATTTGCCGGTCGGTTCGAACCCGGCCGGATGCTCGAGCTGATCGAAAAGCACGAGGCGACCTATCTCACCGGGTCTCCCGCTATGTGGCACGCACTGTCGGTTCATCCCGACGCTACGGTGCGCAACACCGACAGCGTGTGCGTCGTCTCTTCGGGCGCTGCCCCGATCGACAGCGTCACGCTCGCCGCACTCCGCCGGGCATTTCCCAAAGCGCTCGTCGTCGAGGGGTACGGGCTGACCGAGGCCACCTGTGTGGTCACGGCAGCTCCGCTGATCAACGGCTCGGAATACCGGCAGAGCAGCGTCGGCCTCCCGATCTTCGACACCGAAATCCAGATTCGCGATCAGCTGGACCGGAAGACCGTTCTGGGCGAGAACGAACGCGGCGAACTGTGGGTGCGTGGGCCTCAGGTCACCGACGGCTATCTCGGACACCCGGAAACCACCGCAGAACAGTTCGTCGACGGCTGGTTGGACACGGGTGACATCGCGTACCTGGACTCGGACGGATACCTCTTCATCTGCGACCGGGCGAAGGACATGCTCATCTACAAGGGGTACAACGTCTATCCGCGTGAACTCGAAGAGATTCTGGTTTCGCACCCGGCGATCTCGACTGCCGCGGTCGTCGGCCGCGAAGTGGGGAGCAACGGCCAGGAGCCCGTAGCCTTCGTGGTGATGATTCCGGGCGCCGAGTTCGACGCCGAGCAGATCAAGGCGTTTGTCGCCGAGCAGGTGCTGCCGTACAAGAAGATTCGCGAAGTCGTCGAGGTAGAACTCCTTCCGACATCGGCTGCCGGTAAGGTCCTCAAGACCGACCTCCGCTCGAGACTTCTCGAATCCGTCGATCAGAAAGGCGGTTCCAGGTGACGACCTTCGCAGACCTGACGTCGCAACTGCGTGTCCCGGTTCTCGCTTCACCGATGTTCATCATCTCGACTCCTGACCTCGTCATCGCGCAGTGCACCGCTGGGATCATCGGGTCCTTCCCGGCACTGAATGCTCGTCCGCAGTCGGCACTTCGGGATTGGCTCAAACTGATCACGGTCGCTCGTGAGGACCATGATCGTGAGCACCCGGAAAATCCGTCGGCGCCATTTGCCGTCAACCTCATCGTCCACCGGTCCAACAACCGCCTGGAAGAGGACCTGGCGACCATCGCCGAGTTCGAGGTTCCGATCGTCATCACGTCCCTCGGCGCTCGCACCGACATCAACGACGCCGTCCACGCATACGGTGGAATCGTTCTTCACGACGTCATCGACAATCGCTTTGCACGCAAGGCGATCGAGAAGGGCGCCGACGGACTGATCGCGGTAGCTGCCGGGGCCGGTGGTCATGCCGGTAGGCAGTCGCCGTTTGCCCTGATTCGGGAGATTCGTGAGTGGTTCGCCGGTCCACTGCTGTTGTCAGGTGCCATCGCTCATGGTGATTCGATTCTCGCTGCGCTCGCGGCCGGAGCCGATTTGGCATACGTCGGATCAGCTTTCATCGCAACCGAAGAGGCTAACGCGGATCCTGCGTACAAGGAGATGATCGTGGGTTCAGGGGCCTCCGACATCGTCTATTCCAACCTGTTCACCGGAGTACACGGAAACTACCTGCGGGGCAGCATCGTTGCCGCCGGCTTGGACCCCGACAACCTAGCCGAATCCGATCCTTCCGCAATGAGTTTCGCGACCACCGACACCGATACCAAGGCGTGGCGTGACATCTGGGGCGCCGGACAGGGCATCGGAGCGATCGACGCCGTACTTCCGACGCATGCAGTAGTAGAGCGTCTCGCCGCCGAGTACGCTGCCGCTCGAGAACGCATCTGCCGACTCTAGTGCTGTGACCGGTGTTCGTCAGAGAGGGATTCGTCGGACAGGTACTCGTGGATCAGGTTCACGAATACCTGTCCCACCGGCGACAACGTCGAGGGGTCGAAGGCGAGACCGTACGCACGCAGGAATCTCGGCTCGCAGGCCCGTTCCACGACCTGACCAGGCATCGATTTCGCCACCGAGCGCTCGACCAACGAACCGCCGAGGCCGGCGATGACCATCGGGAGCCGTGACTCCCGTTGCTCGGTCACCACCGCGAGTTCCGTTCTGGTACCGGCCTTTCGGATCGAATCTTCGATCGCGTCGCCCATCGCTGCCCCGCGAGGAACGAATACCATGGGAATGTCCGGCATTTCCGAAAGGCGTACCGGCCCCTCGGGTAGTTCGGTTCCCGCCGGGTAGACCAGGCGGTACTCCTGCTCCCCCAATTCGACGATCTCGAGCCCTTCGCCCGCTTCGAGAGGCAGATGAGCCACCGCGAATTCACAGTGGCCGTCCCGGATGAGACTTTCCAGATTGTCCTCACGCTCGAGTTCCGAAAATCTGACTCGTGCTTGCGGATACCGTCGACAGAACTCCGCAATCAGATCGACGATCGTCCCCGAGGTCAGTGCAGGGAAAGCCATGATGTCGAGGCGACCGACGATGGCGCCATCGGATGCCGTCAACTGTTCAGCCGCCGCAGCGACGTCTCGCAAAACCTGTCGACTCGGGCCGACCAGGCTGCGACCGGCCGCACTGAGGACCATCCCGCGCCCGATGCGATGGAAAAGCCGCACTCCCAGTTCACGTTCGAGCCCGCGCAACGCTTGTGACACGGTCGGCTGAGCAACTCCCAATGCAGCTGCGGCGCCGTTGATCCCCTTGTTTTCGACGACCGCGAGGAAGTACTCCATCTGCCGGAACTCCACAGTTCACTCCTCTTCCTTGGACGGAACGGCGGAGGTGGCCATTTCCGCAGCCGTCGCGATGAATGCGGCGGCGGCCGGGGACTGCTCGCCCGAGCGATAGACGATGCCGACGTCGCGTGTCAGCGGCGGATCGAAGGAGAAGGCGCAGACGTCTGTCATCTGCTGCTGTGCAACCCTTCTCGGCACGACGGTGGCGCCGATCCCTCGACGCACGAGTTCCCACGTGGTCACAGGGTGGACACAGTCCACTACTACGTTCTCGGCGCCTTCGCTGAGTAGACCCCGGAACTGATTCGATTGATCACCGAGATCGACCACCAGCGGCAAACTGTGCAAGAGCGTTCGCGGAACCGGATCCGCCAACGGCGTTGCAAGCCTGCCGGACAACGACGCATGGGTGGCGAGTACCAACTCCTGGGCGGCGATCGGAGCCGTGACCAAACCTTCGTACCCGATACTCAGATCGGTGACGCCCACCTCGGCCGACCCTCGCCGCAACGCATTGTCGACCCCGGCCGGGCCGTACGTGTCGAGGACGCGCACCACGATCTTCGGAAAGTTGGCCCGGAATCGCCGGACCAACTCGACCATCGGATCGATGGAGAACGCCGAGTACGAGACGACGTCCACCCGGCCGAACTCGAGTTCGCGAACGGCGGTCACTTTAGCCTTCGCGCGCTCGACGTCGGCAAGGATTCGCCTGGCCGCGAGATCGAACGTGCGGCCCGCGTCGGTAAGAACCAACCGCCTACCGGTCCGATCGAACAGCGTGGCGCCGAGTCGACGCTCGAGCGTGCGAATTGCCTGAGACAGCGAGGGCTGCGAAATGTAGAGAGCCTGAGCGGCCTTCGTTATCCCACCGTGGTCGACGACAGCGACGAAGTAGGTAACGAAATGCAGATCCACTCATCCATCATACGACCAGCGATCTGACGCTCACTCCACTCGAGTTAGCCCTGGTACGGCCCACTCTCCGGTGAAGACCGGCTCCCGCTTTTCCACGAAGGCACGAACCGCGTCGGTAGCATCCGTCGCAAAATTGACCGCTTGCGCCCTCGCCTCGTTGTCCAAGGCTTCCCGCAACGAGAGTGAGGTGTGATGTTCGAGCATGGCGGCAGACTGACTCAGTGCGGCTGGCGGACCGTCAGCGAGCCGCTGGGCAAGCTTCGACGTGTGTTCGTCCATTTCACCCGGCTCGACCAGATAGGTCACCAACCCGAGCTCGTAGGCTTCCTGTGCGTCGATCGTCTCGGCGAGCATCACCAGTCGCTTCGCTTGCTGGAGGCCGACCAGTCTCGGCAGGATCCACGAACCCCCGAAGTCGACAGACAACCCCCGTTTGGCAAAGATCTGGCTGAACTTCGCGCCCTTGGCTGCCACGACGAAGTCGCAGAGCAACGCCATGTTCCATCCGGCTCCGACGGCAAACCCGTCGACCTTCGCCACCAGAGGCTTGGGAAACTCACCCAGTGCGATCGCCGTTGCGTTGATGACACGCATGCGATCGAGCGGGTGCGACGAGCCGCGTTTGTCCAGATCGGAGCCCGCACAGAAGGTCCCGTCCGCGCCGGTCAGGATCACAGAGCGAATCTGCGAATCCTCTTGAAGTTCGAGGACTGCTTCACGTAGAGCGATCCAGGCGTCGAGATCGAGAGCGTTGCGGCGGTGCGGCCGACAGAGAACAATCGTCGCGACAGCACCGTCACGTTCGATGCTTACGGCCGCACGCTCGATCGTCTCGGCACTCATGAACCACTCCACACGGGAGAGCGCTTCTCGGCAAATGCCGTTGCACCTTCCTTGGCGTCACGTGAGGTGAAGACCGGATCGATGAATTCGCGTTGCGCGACAAAGGCATCCGGATCGGTGTACTTTGCGGACATTGCCAGTACCTGCTTGGTCGCGCGAACAGCCAGTGGACCGTTTGCCGCTACTCGGGCCGCAAGCTCGCGTGCGACGGTCAGCGCCTGTCCAGGTTCGGCGAGCCGATTGACCAAGCCGTGATGATGCGCCACGGTGGCACTGAGCGGATCCCCGGTGATGGCGATTTCCATGGCCAACTGGTACGGGAGGATCTTGGGCAGACGCAGAAGGCCACCGGCGGCCGCGGCAAGCCCCCGCTTCACTTCGGGCAAGCCGAATTTCGCGTCGGTGGATGCCACGATCAGATCGGCCGCCAACGCCAGTTCGCACCCGCCGGCGAGTGCCCACCCCTCGACGGCTGCGATCAGCGGCTTCGACGGCGGAGCCTCGGTCAGACCGGCAAAACCACGACCCGGTAGTGATGGCCGTTCCCCGCGCGCAAATCCCTTGAGATCCATACCAGCGCAGAAGGTTCCACCAGCTCCAGTCAGAATGCCGATGGTGAGATCGGACCGTTCCTCGAACTCGTCGATCGCGGCTGCGAGTGCCTTTGCGAGTTCCAGGTTGACCGCATTCTTGGCCTCGGGACGATTGAGGGTGATGACGGCAACGCCGTCGGCGAAGTCGGTGAGCACGACGCTCATGTTCGGTTCCTACTTCCGTGATGAGATTCTTGAAAGGTCACTGCGCGCGAATACTCCAGCGCACGGGTGTGCCGCCGGACGGTGTCACGATCTCCCGCTTGGCCAAAACAACGAGATGAGCATGGGTTTCGCGGACTGCCAAGCGAAGTAGTCGCGGCGACATCTGTTCGAACGGGCGAGACCAGGAGATCGTGCGTGAGAGTTCCCAGGCCGTGGATTCGGGCTCATCCTGAACCGCAGCCACGATCTCCGCCAATCGCTCCTCGTGGTGCCCCATCAATTGACGTGCACGATCGGCGATCCCACGGAATCGATATTCATGTGCCGGAAGCACTTCGCACTCGCCCAGTGTTGTCGTCGCCTCGAGCGAGAGAAGATAACGATGAAGCGGGTTCTCGAGTTCACCGGGAATCGTGGAGATGTTCGGGCTGATCCTCGGCAGCATGTGATCGCCGCTGAACAACAAGCCTCTGTCCTCTTCCACGAAGCAGAGATGTCCGGGAGTGTGCCCCGGTGTCCACTGAGCCCGGAGATTCCACCCGGGAAGATCGAGTGAATCACCATCTCCCAGAACAATGTCGATGGTTTCGTGCTCAGCGAACCGCACCAGGTCGACCCGAGACGCGTCGAGCACTTCGGCCGGTGCGCCGAGTTCGGACAATTGCAGGTTCCAGCCACTGATGTCGTCGCGGGTCTGCTCGGGACCGTGGTATCCGAGGAGCGTCGCGTCGGCCACGTGCATCGCAAGCGTTGCGCCGCTGACCTGCCGAAGACGCGGCGCCAGACCGAAGTGATCGGGATGCAGGTGCGTGATTGCCGCATAGCGCACTTCGGAAACGTGGTATCCGATCGATGCTATGCCGTCGACGAGAGCCTGCCACGACTGTTCGTGATCCCAACCGACGTCGATGAGGGCAAGTCCGTCGTCGAGCGCGAGTGCGTAGACGAGCACGTAACGCAAAGGGTTGTCCGGCATGGGAACAGGGATCGACCACAGTCCGTCCCGCACCTGTTCCACCGGTGGAAGGACTTTGTTCGCCCACGCCTCACGTTGTGCGACACCGACGTCTTCGGTCACGATCATGATGCTTCTCCGCTCGCGTTCAGCATGGTCCGCAGGCTCGACTTGAGCAGTTTCCCGCTCGCGTTGCGAGGCAAGGAGTCCACGAAATGGATCTGGCGAGGTTTCTTGTACGACGCCAACTTCGCTGTGCTGAACGCGATCAACTCGTCGACGCTCGGCACGTCGGCACCGTCGACCAGTTTGACCACCGCGGTGACGGATTCACCCCAGCGCTTGTCCGGAACCCCGACCACCGCGACCTCGGCAACCGAGGGGTGTTCGGCCAGAATGGATTCCACCTCGATCGGATAGACGTTCTCACCGCCGGTGATGATCATGTCCTTGAGGCGATCGGTGACGAACAGATACCCCTCGTCGTCCAGATGGCCGGCGTCGCCTGTTCGGAGAAAGCCGTCCTGAGTGAACAATTCCGCGGTCTCTCGGTCACGTCGCCAGTACCCGCGAGTGTTGTTTCTGCTGCGCGCAACGATCTCACCGGATTTGTTGGGCGGCAATACCTCACCAGTTGTGACGTCTCGAATGGAGATCTCGACGCCGATCATCGGTTTTCCCGCAGAGCGGAGCAACTCCGAACGCGGACCGCTCACATGATGGTCGAAGGCACGAAGGACGGATACCGAACCAGTTGTCTCGGTCATCCCGTATCGCTGGACGAATTTGCAGTTCAAGACAGTCATCGCATGAGCGAGGAGTGCCGGAGTGATCGGCGACGCCCCATAGGCGACCACCTCCAGGCTGGTCAGATCGAAACTGTCGAGAGTGGGCAGATCTACCAGCGTCTGAATGACGGCAGGCACCAGAAATGCGTGGGTGACATGGTGAGTCGCGATGGCATCAGCGACCCGAGCCGGCGCCATGTCTCCGAGCAGCACCAAAGGCACGCCGGCCGACAAGCACGTACTCATCCAGCCGGCGCCGGCGATGTGAAAGAGGGGAAGTGCGTCGAGTGCGACTGCATTCGAACCGAATTCGTAGACATCGAACCCCTCGGGCTCGTTGTACAGATTCCGGTGCGTGGCCACGACGCCCTTGGGCCGGCCGGTTGTCCCGGACGTGTACAGCTGCAGAACTGCTGCGTCCGGATCGTGCCCCTCTCCGGGGTCGACGCCGTTCCCGGAGGCCACGAACTCCGCCCAGGTTCGCGAATCCGGCAGGCCCCCTGCAGCTCCCACGGTTATGACCTCGACCTCCGGCAACGCTGCGGACATCGCCGCCGCCCCCGCGGCGAACTCGTCATCGACGATCAAGACGTCGAGCTCCGCGTCCTCGGCGATGTCGACGAGTTCGAGTGGGTTGAGCCGCCAGTTCAACGGGATGAACACAGCGCCTGCCTTCGCACACGCGACGAAGGTTTCCGCACCTTCGAGCCCCATCCGCAGTAGCGCACCGACGCGAGCACCGGCAGCGGTCACTTCTGCCAGCGCGCTCGCCAAGGTACTGGTCTCGCCATCCAGCTCAGCCCATGTCAAAGTTCGGTCGCCGCACGTGATCGCCGGTTCGGACGGCCGTGTCGACGCCGAGTGGCGTATCCGGTTGGGTAGGTGAAGCTCGCTCACATCACGCTCCTGTGTTCCAGGTACCCACCGAGCACGAACCGCGGTCGGTGGTACTGGAACAGTCGACCATCGCTATGGCCTGCGCCACAAAGACGAGAAGGCGCACAGAGCCATAGCTGAGACCTATGTCTGCAGGTCGCAGCAAGTCACCGCCGCCAAGGTCCGGTCATCTGGGAGAATTTGCCAGATGCAGGCACCCGGGATGGACATACGCAGCGCGCAGTATCTCGTCGCCGTCGTCGATCACGGCAGCGTCACCGCCGCCGCGGACGTCCTGCGTATCTCGCAACCGTCACTCTCGCAGGCCGTACGCAACCTCGAACGAGCACTCGGAGCCACACTCTTCGAGCGCACCACTCGCGGTCTGGCTCCCACCACAGTCGGACTGGCAATTACCGATTCTGCACGTGCGCTGCTCGCCGACGTTGCTCGGGCCGAAGCCGCGGTGGCCGCAGTAACCGCTTTGCGCGCCGGCGAACTCGCCATAGCTGTTCAGTCCGATCTTGCCATCGACCCTGTTGCAGAGGTCGCCGGACGCCTCCATCTGACGGCGCCCGGAATTCGGTTCTCCACGAACGCCGTCCCGAACGCACAGGACGTGCGCGCGATGGTCAGAGCAGGTACGTGTGAACTCGGGTTTCTCGAGACCCACCCGAGTACCGATGTCTCCGACGGGCTTCGAGAAATTGCCGTGAGTACCCAGGAAACGGTCTTGTCGATCCCCGTTCGCCTGGCCACAGACCTACCCGATCCGGTTCCGCGCGCCGTGGTTGCGCGCCTGCCGATGGTGGTCGAGGCATCGACATTTCGGCGCGGGCATTCGATCGACGACGATCTGGAGCTCACCAACGTCGTCGTGGAAGTACCTGATCGCCTTGCCGTCCGGGAAATGGTCGGGCAAGGTGTAGGCGCCGCGCTGCTGCCCAGATCGATCGCCGAACAAGACTCCCCAGCATCTGAGGTTCGCTCGCTTTTCCCGCCGATCACGCGGCAGACGATCTTGGTCTACCGCGACGGCCCGCTCTCGCCGGCCGGGTCTGCGTACATCGAGAACGTCTCCACACGTCACAAGCCGTCCACGAACAGCCTGCCCAACGGCGAGAGCGTCTCCGGATCGAACTCGATGCCGTAATTCAGTGAGATTGCGGGCTCCACCGGAAATATCTCCGCGCCGGACGCGACCGATCTCTCGGCCAACGAACGCTCCATGAATGCCATACCCAAACCCGCAAAGACGAACGCGCCGACGGTCTCCCGCTGCGCCAACTCCGTCGACATCCGAGTCCGGGCCCCGGCGGCCTGCAGAGACGACTCGATGGCAAGCCGAGCCCGCGAGTGTTTGAGCACACCCACCACGGGGAGATCGGGCAATGCAGTCAATGACACCGGCTCTCCCGCAGCGGGTTTCACACCATTCGGCCAGACGTCAGGATGAACCCCCGACGGCACTGCCAGCCAGTATTCGTTCACCCCGATCACTTTCGTGGACAGCGCCGACATGTCGGGTGGCCAATAGCTGAAGACCACCTCGCATGCGCCGTCTGCCAACACCTGCTCAGACGTTGCGCCCTGCGGCAGTTCACCGACCCGAACGGTCACAGCAGGCCACCGCTCACGAAAGTCCGCCACGATGCGTGCGATCGGACCTTCGAGACCATGTGCCGCGGAGCAGATGTCGAGCCGCCCACGAGGCTCGTCGGCCGTCCCGGTCGCGACATTGAATGCGGCCGCACTGCTGCGCATCATCTGCCTCGCCGGCCCTACCAACGCCCGACCTGCCGCCGTCAGAACCAAACCGCGACCGACACGGTGAAACAGTTCGACTCCGAGTTCACGCTCGAGACCACGAATACCCTGCGACAACGACGGCTTGGTGACCGACAGATTCTGCGCAGCCGTCGACAAGGACTCCCCACCGGCAACGGCAAGGAAGTACTCGATCTGACGTAGGTCCACGCCATCGACTTTGCCATAAGCGCAGCCGACAGTACCGCCGGCAAGCGCAGACGGTGTTCATACACGCTTCACTAGTCGGACATACAGGACACACCTTTTTCTACCCGGCGCCACCTAGCGTAATTGGTCCAGACCAATTACGGATGGGTCTGAACCACCGCGTCGAAGACAAGGAATCCTCGTGAGACGTACGACCATCGCGATAGCAGCCGTGACCGCGGCTCTCGCCGTTCCCGGCATCGCCCCCGTCGAATCCCAAGCCGAACCCAGCTGGGGCAGTTCGTCCTTCGAATGGGGTAGCTCTTCGGGCGAGAACAACACGCCGCCCGCAGCGCCCGGCGTCAGCGTCCCCGGCGGACGGTACGAGCACCCTGTCGATCTGACCTTCACCGCCGAGCGCGGCGCCACCGTCCGCTACACCTTGGACGGAACGACACCCACCACCGACAGCCAAGCTGCCACACCGGGACGTCCGCTGCAGATCGCACAGGACACCAACGTCACTGTCGCCGCTTTCCGCGGCGATCACGCGAGCGCGGCCGTCTCGTTCGGCTACCTGATCAAGACCTCGGAGAAGCCGCTGGCTCAGGTCGTCGTGATGTCCGACGTCCACGTCGGCGACCACGCGAACAACGACAAGAAGTACGAAAGCTTTTTCGACACAATCGGTTCCATCTTCCCGAAACCCGACGCGATCCTCTCCAACGGCGACATGATCAACGACAACGGAGACGGCAAGGGGCCTGACCACAAGATCGTCGCAGAAATCTTCCAGGCAAACCTCGCCAGGAAGGGCATGAACGACACACAACTCCTGATCTCCAACGGCAATCACGATGCAAGTCTCGCGGCAATCAGAGCCGGATATCCGGCGGAGTGGTTCCCGGATTCCGGTGGCGGATACTACGAATCCGATGTCAGCGGTGTCCATCTCTTCACGGTCAACACCGAGACATACAACAATGATTCAGCGCAACGTAATTGGCTGAAGTCCCGCCTGACCGAAATCACCGCGAAGTCCGGGAACCTGACCAAGCCGATCCTGGTCCAGGGACACCGGCCGGCAAGCAACACAGCCATGGACGGCCAGCAGGCGTCGAACCCTCGACTGACCGAAGACTTGAGCGCCTTCCCTCAGGCAATCTTCTTCTCCGGGCACTCGCACCTGAACAACAACGACGACCGGTCGATCCATCAACGCGACTTCACGGCGGTCAACGACGGCTCGATGTCGTACATCGAAATCGATCACGGCTACCAGATGGTGACCGAGTCCGGTCTCGCGAACCGTTTCGAATCACCCACTGCCCAAGCGCTCTTCGTGGAGGTCTACCAGGACCGCACGGAAATCAACCGCATCAACATGGCGGCAGACAAGCACGACATCTACACCGGAGGCACGTGGTCAGCCAACTGGCAGCCGCCGTACTCGAGCGCGGGCACGCTGAGCGGCTCGGGTTGGACGGTCGAACTCGACGGGTCGACCAACCAGCAGATCAAGGACAACTTTCGCTACACCTCGGGTGCACGGAACACGCACGCGCCGGAGTTCACCTCGAGCACTCCGCTCTCGGTGACGACCGGCGAAAACGGTGCGACCGCACTGAGGATCGCGCAGGCCAAGGACGATCAGATGGTGCACCACTACGCCGTCGAGGTCACGGACACAGCCACCGGAGCGAAGGTGGTCTCGTCGAAGGTGCTCTCGGACTTCTACTTCATGCCGCGGCCGAACAGCCTCGACATTCCGATTCCCGATGCCGCAGCGGGCACCACATACGAAGCCCGCGTCGAAGCCGTTGACGCATACGGCAACCGGTCACCGGTGACAACCCTGGCCTTCACCCGCTGACCCGACACGACAAAGCGGCACCGCGCATGTTCGCGGTGCCGCTTCTCGGCTCAGTTGTACGTGCGAAGCAGGCCCTTGCTGATGATCTGCTTCTGGATGTCGCTGGTGCCTTCACCGATCAGAAGGAACGGCGCCTCACGCATCAACCGCTCGATCTCGTATTCCTTGGAGTAGCCGTATCCACCATGGATACGGAAGCTGTCCTGCGTGACCTCCGAGCAGAATTCACTCGCCAGATACTTCGCCATACCCGCGGCGACGTCGTTGCGCTCACCCGAGTCCTTGAGCCTGGCAGCGTTGACCATCATCAGATGTGCCGCTTCGACTTTGGTGCCCATTTCGGCGATCCGGAACGCGATGGCCTGATGCTCGGCGATCGGCTTGCCGAACGTCTCGCGCTGCTTGGCGTAGGTGACAGCCAGTTCGAAAGCGCGCTGGGCGATTCCGCACGCACGCGCGGCGACGTTGACCCGGCCGACCTCGACGCCGTCCATCATGTGCCGAAATCCCAAGCCGGGAGTGCCACCGAGAACCTCTTCGGCTCCGATCTCGAAGCCGTCGAAAATCATCTCCGTGGTGTCGATTCCCTTGTAGCCCATCTTCTCGAGCTTGCCCGGAATGGTCAGGCCCGGGAGTACCTCGCCGAAACCTGCGGGCTTCTCGATCAATATCGTCGTCAGATTGTTGTGCGGCTTCTCCGCGCCCTCGTCCGTCTTGACGAGGACTGCCACCAACGTCGACGAACCACCGTTGGTCAGCCACATCTTCTGGCCGGTGATCACGTAATCGCCGGACTCCGTACGCTTCGCCTTGGTCGATATGGCAGCAACATCGGAACCCAGGGCCGGTTCCGACATGGAAAATGCGCCGGTGAGTTCCCCGGACGCCAGACGTGGCAGGTACTTCGCCTTCTGTTCCGGCGTCCCGTGCGCGGAGATCATGTGAGCCACGATGAAATGCGTGTTGATGACGCCGGACACGCTCATCCATCCACGGGCCAGCTCTTCGACGCACAGCGCGTAGGTGAGCAATGATTCGCCGATACCCCCGTACTCGGGGTCGATGGTCAGTCCGAACAGACCCATGTCCTTCATCTGCTTGACGATGTCGGTCGGGTACGTATCGGAGTGTTCGAGCTCCTGCGCCGCGGGGATGACCACACGATCGACGAACTCGCGTACCGCCCCGACGATGTCGCTCTGGGTCTCGGTCAATCCCGCCGTCTGCGCCAAACGAGTCACTGTTCCACCTGTCTGTCGGTACTTCGTGCTCTCCTGTCGACGAAACTGATTCGACTCCAGGAACTTTCACCCCACCGCGACATGTGTGCGGCAGAGACGCTGCATCCATTCAATCCCCGAACGGTATATGTGTCAAAGTCGATTTCGCATACGAACCGTATGGCGGAAACTATGTCCGAACAGGTCGTTCCTGCTGTTGACAACCGCGCCACGCGTGCTGGATATTCGAGTGGCCAGGTCGCTATGGGGCCCTTCGATCGGCCCGTTCACGCGACGCATTCCCCACCTCTCCTCGAGACAGGCGCATTCCATGCACGACGCAGTCATCTGTGAACCCGTTCGCACCCCGGTGGGCGGATTCGGCGGAGTCTTCAAGGACGTTCCCGTCACCACTCTCGCCAGCACTGTTGTGCGTGGCCTCGTCGAACGAACCGGCATTGCGTCCACCGATGTCGACGACGTCATCTTCGGTCAGGGTTACGCCAACGGAGAGGCCGCGGCCATCGGGCGAATCGCGGCACTCGACGCCGGTCTGGACGTGTCCGTTCCCGGAATACAACTCGATCGCCGTTGCGGTTCGGGATTGCAGGCGATCATCTACGCCGCGATGCAGGTACAGACCGGGATGAGTGATCTGGTCATCGCCGGCGGCGCCGAGAGCATGAGCGGAACCGAGTTCTACTCCACCGATATGCGTTGGGGCACAAAGCGCCCTTCGGTCGAGTTCCACGACCGATTGGCCAAACCGCGCACGAACTCCGGCGGAGTCAACTTCCCGGTCGAAGGCGGCATGATCGAGACCGCCGAGAACTTGCGCCGGGAGTACTCGATCACCCGCGACGAGCAGGACCGATACGCGGTGCGATCGCACGAACGGGCCGTTCATGCCCAGGACAGCGGGTATTTCGACGACGAGACCATTCCCGTTTCGGTACGCGGGCGCCATGGTGAGCAGACAGTCGTCACTCGCGACGAGCATCCGCGCCGAGGGATTCAGCTGTCCGATCTTGCTGCACTGCGCCCCATTCGAGGTCGAGTCGACCCCGAAGCCACAGTCACCGCCGGAAACGCCTGCGGCCAGAACGACGCCGGAGCCGCGGCCATCGTCACCACTGCGGCCAACGCCGAACGCCTTGGCCTGCGACCGTTCGCGAAACTGATCAGCTGGGGTGTGGCGGGTGTGGAGCCGAACCGGATGGGCATCGGACCGGTGCCTGCCGTGGCGAAAGCTCTCTCCCGTGTCGATCTGTCGCTCGACGACATCGACCTCATCGAAGTCAACGAGGCATTCGCCGCACAGGTTCTCGCGTGCGCCAAGGCCTGGGGATTGAGCGCGCAGGACATCGAGGAGCGCTTCAACGTCAACGGTTCCGGGATCTCGCTCGGACATCCTGTCGGTGCCACCGGTGGGCGGATCCTCGCCAATCTGCTGCGCGAACTCGACCGGCGCCAGGGACGGTACGGGATCGAGACCATGTGTATCGGTGGCGGACAAGGGATTGCAGCGGTGTTCGAGAACCTGCGACGCTAGAAGCGTCAACCGATCGATCCGTCGCGGCGAAGGTCCGCGATCTGGTCGCCCGTACGCCCCAACTCGGCCAGTAGAGAATCCGTCTGCTGGCCGAGGGCCGGAACGTCACCCATGCGCATTTCGACGTCCGAGTACGTCATCGGAGGCAGCACGGCATCGATCGGTCCGTTTTCGGTGCCCACGGACCTCCACCTGGCACGCTTCTCCAACTGCGGATGTTCCAGTAGACCTGCCATGTCGTTGAGTGCAGCGGCCGGGACACCGGCGGCGGCAAGGCGTTGATCCAGATCTGCCGTCGAATACAGACGAGTCAGGGAACCCACCAATTCGTCTACCTCGCCGCGATTTTCGACGCGCACGATGTTGGTGGAAAAGCGCGGATGGTCGACCAGATCCTCTCGCTCGAACACGTCCACCATCAGTGCACGCCATCCACGATCGTTCTGGACGCCGATCAGGATCTCGCCGTCAGCCGTGGGATACGAATCGTAGGGAACGATCGCCGCATGGCCGAGCCCGACCCGCGGAATCTGCTTTCCTGCATACATTTTCATGTACATCGGATGCCCGAGCCACTCGACGGTGGAATCGAACATCGAGACCTCGACGAGCGCTCCCTTACCCGTTCGCTCTCTACGGAACAGGGCGCTCAGAATCGAAGTCAGCGCGTACATTCCAGCGGCGATGTCCGAGACCGGGATACCCGTCTTGGTGGCCGTCTCCGGTGTGCCTGTCACGGAGATCATTCCGGTCTCGGCTTGGACCAACATGTCGTACGCCTTGCGCTCACGCCGTGGGCCCGCACTCCCGTATCCGGACATGTCGATCACGATGAGCTGTGGGAATTTCTCGCGCAGTTCCTCCGCGCCGAACCCCAGTCGCGCAGCTGCGTCGGGTGCCAGATTCTGTAGGAACACATCGGCTCGCGCGACAAGATCGAGAACGATCTGCCGGCCGGATTCCGACTTCACGTCGACAGCGATCGATTCCTTGGAACGGTTGAGCCACACGAAGTGTGACGCCTGACCGTGAACCGCCCGGTCGTAGTGACGCGCGAAATCGCCCTCGCCGACCCGTTCTATCTTGATCACCCGCGCACCCATGTCCGCGAGATGCCTGGTGGCGAGCGGTGCCGCCACCGCCTGTTCGAGTGCAACCACGGTGATTCCGTCGAGCGGAAGATCCGAGTTCGGCTGTCCCATGTCAGTAGTCACCCCAGAAGTTTTACACCCAGAAGTTTTACACTCTGAATTCTTGCGCTCGAACAGGACGGATCAGATGTGGCGGCCGCCGGTGATCTCGAGAACCGTGCCGGTCATGTAGCTCGAGAGGTCGCTCGCGAGGAACAGTACAACCGAAGCAACTTCCGAGGGCTCGGCCGCGCGCCCCATCGGGATCTCGGCAAGCTTCTCGTTCCAGATCCGTTCGGGCATCGCCTCGGTCATCGCCGTGCGGACAAGTCCGGGCTGAACGGCGTTGACGCGAACATTCTTGAACGCGACCTCCTTTGCCGCGGCCTTCGTCAGACCGACGATGCCGGCCTTGGCGGCCGAGTAGTTGGTCTGCCCGAGCATGCCCACCTTGCCGGAGATCGACGAGATGTTCACGATTGCGCCCGTCTCACGCTCGCGCATGCGGGCGGCGGCAGCGCGTGTTCCGTTCCAGGCGCCCTTGAGGTGAACGGCGATCACGTCGTCGAAGTCCTGCTCGGTCATCTTCCGCATCGTGGCGTCGCGCGTCATGCCGGCGTTGTTGACCATGACATCGACTGGACCGAAAGCACTTTCGGCCAGATCGAGCATAGCCTCGACCTGTCCGGAATCACGCACGTCGCAGGAAGCGAAACGGGCGACCGACTCTCCACCGAGTTCGGCGACCGCAGCCGTTCCGACGGTTTCGTTGATGTCGCCGAGAACGACGGTCGCGCCTTCCTTGATGAAGGTGCGCGCAATTTCGAGCCCGATGCCCTGCGCTCCGCCGGTCACTACCGCAACCTTGCCGTCCAACAATCCCATGTCCACTCCGTTCGTGAGGTTAAAGCTCGTCAGGTAAAGGTGTCAGCGCTGGTTTTGCTTTTTCGCTTGCGCCACGAGCCCACCGCCGAGAATCAGTCGCTGGATCTCGCTGGTTCCCTCGTACAGGCGCAACAGGCGAACTTCACGGTAGATGCGTTCGACCGGCACACCGCGCATGTACCCGTTGCCACCGTGGATCTGCACGGCGAGATCCGCGACCTTGCCCACCATCTCGGTGCAGAAAAGCTTTGCCGCCGAGGGGCCGAGACGTCGATCCTCACCGCTGACGTACCGCGCAGCCACCTCACGCACCATCGCACGCCCGGCCATGACACCGGCCTGCTGGTCAGCCAGCATCGCTTGAACCAGCTGGAAGTCACCGATAGCGGTGCCGCCCTGTTCCGTGACCACGGAGAACGCGACAGATTCGTCGAGCGCTCGCTGTGCTGCTCCCACCGAGAGCGCCGCGATATGGACTCGTCCGCGCGCGAGAGACGTCATCGCTGCGCGGTATCCGGTGTCCTGGTCGCCACCGACGAGGGCCGACTCGGGAACCCGGACGTTGTCGAAGGTGACCTCGGAGGTCCAAGCACCTTCCTGACCCATCTTCTTGTCCTTGGGACCAACTGTGACTCCTGGCGTGTCAGCCGGAACCAGGAAGACTGCAATTCCCGGACCATCGGAATCCGCCGGGCGAGTGCGCGCGAACACCACGAACAGCTGTGCCAGTGGAGCATTGGTGATGAACCGCTTGTTGCCGTCGATCACCCATTCGGATCCGTCCAGAACGGCCTTGGTCCGGAGGCCGGCCGGGTTTGAGCCCGCGCCGGGTTCGGTGAGAGCAAAGGAAGCCACGACGTCGCCGGAGGCGATGCGCTCGAGCCACTGAGCCTTCTGCTCGTCGGTACCGAAGCCGACCAGCACCTGCCCGGCAATTCCGTTGTTGGTACCGAACATCGAACGCAGCGCCAGGGACGTGTAGCCGAATTCCATTGCCAGTTCGACGTCTTGGGTGAGGTCGAGTCCGAGCCCACCCCATTCCTGAGGAATCGCGTAGCCGAACAGCCCGATGGCTGCGGCCTTCTTGCGTATGTCCTCAGGAATGGCGTCGGTGTCGGCAATCTCCTGCTCACGCGGAACTACTTCCTTACGGATGAACTCCCGCGCAGTCGCCAAGATATCTGCGAAGTCATCTGCATCGACCTGCATTTCCACCACTCACCTTGCTGTTTCCGAAGTCCATGCCGTCCTCCGAAGTCAATACCGTGAGGCAATCGGAGTCAAAGACCTGAAAACGAACCGAAGGTAAGGCAGAACCTATAGCAGGTGTCAGACGGTGCGCAGTTCCCGCTTGAGCAGCTTTCCGCTCTGATTTCGCGGGAGTTCGGCCACGAAACGCACGTGCTTGGGGACCTTGAACGGGGCAATTCGCTCCTTGACGTGGGCAATCAACGCCTCAGGCGTCAACTCGTCGTTGCCGTCCTTGAGCACGACAATCGCGGTGACGGCCTCGATCCACTTCTCGTCGGGCGTACCGATCACGGCAACTTCTGCCACAGCCGGGTGTGTGTAGACCGCATCTTCGACCTCGCGGGACGCCACCAGGATGCCGCCGGTGTTGATGACGTCCTTGATTCGGTCGACGACCGTGATGAACCCTTCTTCGTCCCGCACGACAAGATCGCCCGAATGGAACCAGCCGTCGCGGAAGGCGTCGGCGGTGGCTTCCGGATTTTCCCAGTAGCCGTTGCACAGCTGCGGTGAGCGGTAGAGAACCTCACCGGACTCACCGTCGGCAACGTCGTTTCCGTCGGCGTCGACGACACGGGTTTCGACGAAGAACACCGCTCGCCCGCAAGAAGACGGACGATCAGCATGCTCGCCGGGCTGGAGAACTGTTGCCAGCGGACCGATTTCGGACTGGCCGAAGCAGTTGTAGAAGCCGATGTCCGGGTAACGCTCACGCAGACGATTGAGCACCGTGACCGGCATGATCGAGGCGCCGTACTGCGCCTTCTTGAGCGAAGACAGATCGCGGGTCTCGAGGTCCGGATGGTTGGCCAACGGTACCCACACGGTCGGGGCCAGGAACAGCGATCCGATCTTTTCTGCTTCGACGCGGCGCAGGATCTCCGGGATGTCCGGCGCCTGCATCAGACTGACCGTCGCACCGACGGACAGGTACGGCAGCATGAAGACGTGCATGCCCGCGGAGTGGTACATCGGCATGCAGATCAGCGGGTTGTCGTTCTTGTCGAGCCCGAGCGCGATCACCGAGGACACGTACTCGTGAACCAGTGCGCTATGAGACATCATGGCGCCCTTGGGCTTCGAGGTTGTGCCCGAGGTGTACAGCAGTTGCGCCAGATCCGTCGACGTCGCACGCGGTTCGAAAACAGGCACCTCGCCGGCCTCGCCGATCGTGACCACCGACAGTTCCGCGTCCCGCAGTGCGATCACGTGGTCGAGATCGAGGTCGGAGCGAACCGAGTCGAGCGTCGACGCCAATGCCGGATCCACCAACACCGCGCGGGCGCCTGACTGCGCCACGAGGTACCGGAGTTCCTCCCCCTTGAGTGCGTAATTGACCGGAACATGCACCAAACCTGCTCGCGCACAGGCAAGGAATCCGATTGCATAGGCGTCGGAGTTGGTTCCGTATGCCGCGACGCGGTCGCCGTGTTCGAGGCCCAGACCGAGCAAGTGGGCCGCGACCCGCGTCACCGCGTCGTCGAGTTCGCGGTAGGTGCGAGTGCGATCTTCGAAGACGACGGCTACGCGGTCGGGGTACTTGGCTGCCGAGCGCCGAAGCACTCCGTCGACGGTGTTGGTGCGTGGATCCAGGCTCATTCGCTCAGGTTATAGGACGTCCAACTAATCCGGAAGAGCGATCGTTACTTATTGCGCCATTCAGGCTTTCGCTTGTCCACAAAAGCTTGCATACCTTCTTGAGCGTCGCAGGTCACGGCATTGGTTGCCATCGTTTCCGCCATCGCCTCGTACGCCTGGGCTTGCGGCAGATCGATCTGGTGATAAAACGCTTGCTTACCGATCTTCACCGTCAGGGGGCTGGCCGTCGTGATCTTGCCGGCCAGTTCGCGCACCTCTCGGTCCAGGCCTTCGGGCGCGACGACGAAGTTCACCAGACCCCAGTCCGCAGCGGTGTCGGCGTCGATCGTCTGCCCGGTGAGCAACATCTGCATCGAGCGCTTGCGCCCTACTGCCCTGCTCAGGGCCACCATGGGCGTCGAGCAGAACAGTCCGATCTTGACGCCGGGAGTACCGAAGACAGCGTTCGACGCAGCAACAACCAGATCACACGACGCGGCCAGTTGGCAGCCCGCCGCGATAGCCGGGCCCTGTACTGCGGCAATCACCGGTTGCGGAATCCGCTGTACGGTCTCCATCATCTCGGTACAGCCGTCGAAGATCGCCCGCTCGTCTTCGAGGGTTCTCCCGATCATCTCCGTCAGATCGTGGCCGGCGGAGAACACCGGGCCTTCGGCGCGCACGATCACGACCCGCACGCGCTCGTCTGCAGACAATTCGAGAAGGGCAGCCGCCACCTCGCGCATGGTCTCCGCCGAGAGCGGATTGCGCCGCGCCGGCCGATCGAGCGTCAGGAATCCGAGTCCCACCGACTCCTCGACGGAAATCTTCACTGCAGTGTTTTCTACCTGTGTCTGCGACATGTGTTCTCTCTACCAATCGAATCCGTCCCGGTCAACGAGACGAAAGGGGCATCTGTTCGCGCCGCGTCGATACGGTCCGGTCAATACTTCGCCACTACGAGGAGTGCCCATGAGCACCGATGCCGCCGTCACCACCGATCTCGAAGAGATTCTGCGGGCCCAGCAGGAAGCAACTCGCGCCGCTGGTCTTCCGTCCGCGCAGACACGACGCGAGCGCATCCAACGCGTCGTCGATCTTCTGGTGGCAAACCACAAGGATCTGACCGAAGCGATCAACGAAGACTTCGGCGGCCGAATCCCGGCCTACTCGGTGATGAATGACGTTCTGGGATCCATGGTTTCACTCAAGCACGTTCGTGATTCGCTCGAAGAGTGGATGATTCGCTCACCGAGAGCCACCGGGGCGATGCAGGATCAGCTGGGTGCCACGGCGTACGTGTCGTACCAGCCGAAGGGTTCGATCGGCATCATCGGAACCTGGAATGCTCCCCTTTTCACTCTCCTGAGCCCGCTCGCCTGCGCCCTCGGAGCGGGAAATCGCGCCGTTCTCAAACCAT
This sequence comes from Rhodococcus sp. 66b, assembly GCF_002076325.1. Lineage (NCBI taxonomy): Bacteria > Bacillati > Actinomycetota > Actinomycetes > Mycobacteriales > Nocardiaceae > Rhodococcus > Rhodococcus sp. 66b. The sequence goes on along the minus strand of NZ_MUZB01000006.1, from coordinate 340,459 downwards.
CGGAGATCGTGCCGAACACTGCGGCGGTCCTGGCCGAGGCGGCGCGTCGAACGCTCGACCCCGTGGAGGTCGCGGTGGTGACAGGTGGACCGGAGGTCGCTGATCTGCTGACGTCGCTGCCTTTCGACCACCTCGTCTTCACCGGCAGCACAACCGTCGGAAAGCTGGTCATGGCCAATGCTGCGAAGAACCTGGTGCCGGTCACCCTCGAACTCGGCGGCAAGTCACCGAGCGTCTTGAGCCGCAGTGCCGATATCAGCTCTGCGGCTTCACGTTTGGCCATCGCGAAGTCGACCAATGCCGGCCAACTCTGCGTCTCTCCCGACCTGATCTACGTCCCGCGCGAGAACACAGAAGCGTTCATCGACGCGTTCACCGATCAGTTCACCGGACTGTTCCCCACGATCGCCGACAACAAAGACATGGTCTCGATAGTCAGCGATCGTCACCTCGCACGCATCGAGGGGTACATCGCGGACGCGGAAGAGCGTGGGGCACGAATCATCACCGTTCCCGACGAAGAACTCTCCGCAGACACTCGTCGCCGCCCACTGCGAATCGTGGTCGCCCCTCCGACCGACGCGCAGATCATGAAGGAGGAGATCTTCGGACCGGCCGTCGTGATCCTGCCGTACGACCAACTCGACAGCGTCGTCGCCGACATCAACTCACGGCCGAAACCTTTGGCGCTGTATTACTTCGGAACCGACCTGGACGAGAAGGAATCCGTACTCGAACGCACCGTCTCGGGCGGCGTCACCATCAACGACGCGATGTCACACCCGGGCCTGAGCGACGCACCCTTCGGCGGCGTCGGAGCTTCGGGTATCGGGCACTACCACGGTCGCGAGGGTTTCCTCGAGTTCAGTCACGCCCGAACGGTATTCGAAGCAGCGCAGCATGACCCGCGCGGTGAATGGGGAATGCTCCCGCCGTACGGTGAGGGTTTCGAGCAGATGATGTTGGCTCAGGTCACGCCCTGAGGCCTCCGGCCCCGTGCGCCTTTTTGGTAGTGCACGCTACCGGAAAGGCGCACCGGCAAGGCCGCGGCTGAGGAACTCCACCAGCTGACCCGGTTCGGTATCCACCGACTCGATCAGTTGGATCAGTTCCTTCTTGTCCTCTGCTGCAAGCGGTTCGATGCCACCGAAGGTGCGCATCGTGGAGCCGGCGGGGAGAACGCGTGCACAGACGAGCGTGCCCGGCTCGAGATTGACTGAGCCCCACTCGTCCGTGACCTTCACCAGATGCCCGTTGCGGACGTCGCTGAGGGTCACCAACTGTCCCGGCTCCGTCGAGGCGACCTTGTACACCGAGCGCGGAATCGACAACCACTGATCGGCCAGTTCGCGTTCGTCGGCAGGCAACAGTTCTCCGCGCCGCTCGACAAATGCCGCGAAAATACCCGCATCGAACAAGGCAGCGTCGACGGCCAATCCGCCTTCGACGGCCAACGTCAGTGCTTCTTCGCTGTTGAACTGCTCGGCACGGATGAGCGCAAGATCGAACACGGCGTCGAAGTACTCCGGTGTGCGCGAGAACAACTGAGCCTTGACGTAGAGCCAGTTGGCCCGATCATCGAACGTCACCTCGGACTTGCCCAGATGGCAGACCTTGAACTTGCGACCGGAACCGCACCAGCACTTGTCATTTCGGCCGAGTTCGGGGTGCTCGGCCGGGGCATAGCGCTGAAGAACCTCGTGCAGAACCTCGGACTCGCCACCCTCGATCCGGCCGAGAAGTGCCAGCGCGCGGGTCACGTCGCTGCGATCGGCCGCCAGTAGTGCCAGATCGAAGATCGCGGGAGTCCAGTCGGGATCTAGATCGTGCGCCGTTTCGTACGACGCCTCAGCGACAAGGATCTTGCCGAGACGATCCGAAGCCTTGCCTGCAAGCCAATGCGCTGCCGGCTTGACACGACGCGACCCTTTCTCGGCGAGAGCAGTTGCAACAGAATGCAATACGGAATCATGATCGTCGAGTTCGGACAACAGCTCCAACGCTGCCGCAGCCGCGGGCGGCTCGGCGATGCCGGCGAAGGTCTGCGGATCCTCCTTGATCTGCTTGCGCGCCCAGTCCGAGACATCCTCGACTGCTTCGGCTTTCGCGGCCATGACCACATCGACGAAGGCAATCACCGAGGCGGCTTCTTCCGGGTGCAGGTTCTCCCGAACCTCGAGCATGCGGGCTCGGTTCGCCAGGTGGTATGCCTCGAAATCGAATCCGTCGACCGCAACGTAATCACCGTCGCGGACGTAACCTGCCGCCTCGAGCATTTCGCCCAGCGGTGCGGTGGGCTGACGGAACAGCGACGGCTCGTCGAGCATCAATTGCCAGACAATGGCATCGAGGGTGTCAGCACCGGTGTCTGCGAGGACCGTCCCCAGACTCTCGCCGAATCCGGGTGCGGGATCCAGTACCTCGGGGATGGTGCAGAGCGTCAGCTCACGGTCAGCGACGAACAGTCCGATCAAATCGCCCGCAGAACATTCGGCGAGAGTATCGGTGTCGAGGAGAAAACCCTCGTCGTGCGGGAACTCCGGATCTTCGATCCCACGATCAGCCAACAGGTCGTCGTCGATCCCGCGGTGCACGACGCTGATGCCATGAATCTCGTCGTCGTCACGATCGAGGAACACCCGCAGCATCATCAGATCAGGGTTCGCGTCGAGAACGCCGGACTCTATTTCGGCTTCGGTGAGCCGATGGGTCAGCACTCGATGCTCGAACAACGTGTCGAGTGCGGCGTACCGCTCCTCACTCAAGTAGCCGAGCAGTGGGTCCTCGACGTACTCGACGAATTCGGCCATGTCGTCGGCTGTACCGTGGCCGGCATCGGCCAACAGGGTGCCCCAGTCCGCCGCTGTCTGCGGGCCGTGCTCACGCAACAACTCCATCGCGGCTTCGGCGATCAAGTCATTGGCATCCATCGGTTCGTTCACCTATCCAACTTTAACGGGGTCGACTCGATACATCGTCACCGGTCATGGGTCGAGTGATCGGCGCCTCCACGCGACTCGCGCACCAGTTCTTCGGCGTCGAGTTCCTCGGAAGCGAGAACCTCGAGTACCCTCGCAGCCTGCGATTCCGAGGACATGACGGCTACGCCCACCGCAAGCGCACCAGTGGGGGCCGTCACGAGCCTGGCACTGATCAGGTCGCCGGGCTTTCCTTCGACCGGGTGACCAACGGTGACGGTTTCCTCGGACACACGATCGAGCAGCACGACGCCGGTGTCGGAAGTTTCGATCACCTCGTACACCGACCTCCGGACCCCGAGCCACTGTGCGGCTGTCACTACTTCCGCCTCGGGAAGTAGTTCGCTGCGTCTGGCCAGGAAGTCGGCAAAGATCCCACCCTCGAACAGAGCCACGTCCAGTGCCGAGCCGTCGAAGATCGTGGCGGCGATCAGTTCGTCCTCGGAGAGATTCGCGTTTTCGAGATCGTCGAGCCCGGTCACGACGTCGACGAATTCGGAGGCAAACGCAAACAGGCACGCCTTCTTGTACAACCAGCGACCATCTGCCTTGACCGATTCATCGGCCTTTCCGAGGTGGCAGACCTTGTACTTGCGGCCGGAACCGCACCAACACTTGTCGTTTCGCCCGAGCTCCGGGTGATCGGCTGGGACGAAGTCCTGCAGTACGGCGTAGAGATTCTCTTCACTTCCGCCGTCGATCCGCCCGAGCAGTGACAGTGCCCGGGTCGCGTCGCCGCGGTCCGACGCGAACTGAGCCAGCTCGAACAAGGCCGGACCCCAGCCGGATTCGGCAAGGAGCGCTTTCTCGTAGTGCGCCTCCGCTTCGAGGACGCGCCCCAGCCGATCGACGGCCTTACCGGCGAGCCAATGAGCCGCCGCCCTGACCGACCGTGGCCCTCGCTCGGCCAGTTCGGACGCAAGCGCTTCGAGGATTGCGTCGGTCACCGGGTCCTGATTCCGAAATCCGAGATCGAACACGGCCACTGCAGCACCCGGATCTGCCAGTGAGACAAAGAAGTCCGGGGCGGCGCTGACGTGACGGCGAGCCCAGTCCACGATGTCGAAGTCGGCGATGACGGCATCGGTGTATCCGCGGTCCGCCAGATCGACAAATGCAACAGCAGCGACGGCCTCGTCGTGGGTCAGGTCGTAGGTACTGGCGACCAAAGCTGTCCGAATCTGCAGGTCGTAGGCATCGAAGTCGAATCCCCGCCGAGCCAGTAGTTCACGCTCGTGCTCGTATCCTGCCGCCTCGAAGATCTCACCCAGCGGCGCAACAGGAACCGTGAAGAGAGACGGATCCTCGAGCAGGAGTTGCCAGCACACCGAATCCAGGGCCTCGACTCCGTCCTCCTCGAAGAGTTCGCCGAGCGCCGGAGCAAGATCGGGTTCGTCCTCGATCTCGACCAGACGAAACGCAAGTCTTCCGTCTTCGACTGCCAGGCCGATGAGATCACCGTCGGCGCACTCGCCGAGGGTTCCGGCTGGAAGAACCACAACTCGTCGACTCCGGAAGGGAGCAGCTCCACGTTCCACGGCCGCTTCTTCCGCCAGGGCCACCCGGATCGCCCCGTCTTCGCCGTCGCCGTCGCCGTCGCCGAATGCCAAGATCGGCTCCAGGTCGGGGCTCGCGTCGAGGATGTCGGACGCAATCTCGAGCTCGCTTAGCCGGTGAGTGAACACGAGGCCTTCGAGGACCGTGTCGAGGGCGACGTACTTTCCGTTGGGCAGGTACCCGAGCATCGGTTCGGATAGATACTCGAGCACGTCGGCCAACTCGGTCGCAGTTCCGTACTCCTCGAGATGGGTCGCCCACTCTTCGAGACTCAGCGGGCCTTGCTCGCGCAGAACAGTCAAAGCAGCGGAGGCAATGGAACCAGCAGCGTCGGAACCAGCGGTTTCGTCGTCGAAATCAGTCACCCGCCAATGGTAGGCGACTTATTGCAGTCCACTGAGCCCCTCGCCCAGCACGGTCGCGCCGAGGATCGCCAGGATGACCGCCATCATCACTGCGTTGTTCGCGGTCATCCATGACTTCGCTGATGCGAGGATCTCGTCGGCTCGCTTGCCGGAGAACACCTTGACCAGGATCGGCGACGCGATGCCGACGCTCGCGATGACCGTGAAGATCACCGCGGCAACAATCTGTTGGGCAACAACATTCGTGGCGACCGCGATAGTGGCCGCACCGGATACCGCCAGCGCTGCATTTTTGGGATTGACCGCCGCGGACAAGAACGCCAACCCGAACGCCTTCCGCGGAGTCAAGCCGTCGATGCTCTTCATCCACTTCGGAACTGTCGGATCACTTCCGTCCCTCGGACGCGCTCGCCACTGCTTGTACGCCAATCCGAACAGAACGAGCCCCAACACGATTCGTACGACGCTCGACCACACCGAAGTCTGCGACGACTCCGACTCCGACTCCGCAAACGAATAGTCCGCGATCACGATCGTCACCGCAACGACTGCCGAGATTCCGAGGACCCACCCGAGTAGAAAAGATGCTGCCCCTCGATGTGCTCCAGCGGTGATCATGACGAGCACGATCACCGCCATGGGCATCGAGACGAAAAGCAGGCCGAGGGCAATCGGAAGAGACAGACCGATCGCAGCTAGCACCGAAAACCTCCAGTTGAATGCACGATCGACGATCGATTCGAGATCGAAATCACGACGGCGGAGGCAGCATGACCTCGATGAGATGCGGGCCGGGTTCCGCCAGCGCTGCGGCAAACTGTTCGGCCAACTCCTCCGCTGTGTTCGCCCGCGACGCGGGCACTCCCAACCCCTCGGAGATCTTGACGTAGTCCATGTTCGGAGACGACAGATCCAACATCGACTGTGCGACGACGCCGCCACCTTCTGCGCCGACTCGTTGCAGTTCGCCACGCAGGATGGCGTATGCGCGATTGTTGAGCAGAATCGTCGTGACGTTCAACTGTTCTCGCGCCTGCGTCCACAACGCCGTGATGGTGTACATCGCGCTTCCGTCGGCTTCGAGATTGATCACCGGCCGCTCCGGCGCTGCCACAGCGGCGCCTGTCGCCACCGGGATGCCCTGGCCGATGGCACCTCCGGTGAGCGTGAGCACGTCGTGGCGCGGCGCTCCGGCAAGGGCAATCGGGATCGCCCAACCGGAAGTGGCCGCCTCGTCGGAGATGATGGCGTCGTCCGGCAGCAGGGCCCCGATCACGTCGGCCCAATTTCGCACGTCGAGAGGCCCGCTCGGCAGCGACGGCCGATTTGCCTCCTGCAGAACGGGTTCCGCTCCGGGTGCCACGAGTTCCGCCACTGCTTCCAACGCGCCGACAACATCGTCGCTGACATTCGCCAGCGTTGTCACCGCGGCGCCGTCCGGGACCAGATCGCTCGGTTTTCCGGGATACGCAAAGAACGAGACCGGCGAAACCGCGCCGGCCAGGACCAGCTGAGTTGTTCCGCGAAGTTGTTCGGTGGCGTGCTCGGCGAAGTATCCCAAGCGCTCGAATGACGGTAGTCCCGCACCGCGTTGAAGCCTGGCCGGAAAGGTCTCGACCAGAATCTGTGCACCGGTCGCGACTGCAATTCGGGAAGCGGCGCGCAGTCCGGCTTCGGAACACGCTGCGCCGCCCAGCAGTAGCGTGGCGCGCCCCTCGGCATTGAGCGCGCCTACCACCGAGTCGATCTGTGCTGCAGTTACTTCCGCCCGCCCCGGTTTGTCTCGAGGACCCGCAAGAACTCCACCTTCGCCCCACGAGACGTCGGCGGGGAGGACAAGTGTGGCAATGCGTCCGGGCGGATCCATGGAGGCGGCAACGGCGTCGGCCGCATCGCTACCGACGGTCGCGGTGGAGTCGGAACGTCGACTCCATCCCTCCAGCCACTCGGTCAGCGCGTCGATATTCGATTCGAGTGGAGCGTCGAAACCGTGGTGGTAGGTCGCGTGGTCCCCGACGATGTTCACGATGGGGGTGTGGGCGCGGCGCGCGTTGTGAAGGTTCGCCAGTCCGTTCGCCATTCCGGGGCCGAGATGAAGCAGCGTCGCGGCAGGCTTTCCGGCGATACGCGCGTACCCGTCCGCGGCACCGGTGACGGCGCCCTCGAACAAGCCGAGTACCGCACGCATCTGGGGAACGGAATCGAGTGCGGCAACAAAATGCATCTCGGACGTTCCGGGATTGCCGAAGCACACCTCGACACCCGAGTCGACCAAGCTCTGGATAAGCGATTGTGCACCATTCATTTCGGTCACCTCTTCTTCATGAAAGCTGCGAAGGCTTCTTGCGCTTCGTCGGATCGCCGCCGTCTCGCGAAATGATCCGACTCCACGTCGATGGTTTCCAGCAGGGCATCGAGATGTGGGCGGCGGAGGAGCATCTTCGTCAGCGTCACCGATTCAGCCGGGGAGTCTGCAATGCGCACCGCGCGCTCCAATGCCACGTCGAGCGCGGTCTCGGCCTCCACAACGCGATTGATCAGGCCGGCTTCGGCAGCTTCCTCCGCCCCGAACATTTCTCCGAGCATCAGTAGTTCCGTTGCCCGCTTGAGCCCCGCGATCTGCGGCAACAGGTAACTCGATCCGCCCTCGGGCGAGAGCCCGAGCGGAACGAACGGCAATCGGAATCGTGTACCTCGCCCCGCGAATGCCAAGTCGCAGTGCAACAACATCGTGGTGCCGATTCCGACTGCAAACCCCTCGACCGCTGCGACAATCGGTTTGCGTGCGGTGACGAGTGCGATCAGCAGGTCTTTGGCCTCGCCGCCGTCTCTCCCGGCAGTGTCCTGGAAACTTCCGATGTCGTTGCCGCTGGTGAAGACACCACCGGCGCCCGTCAGCACCGAAACCCGCACTGCGTCATCGTCGTCAGACTCCCGGATCGCGTTCGTCAGTTCGCGGTAAGTCTTGGGGTCGAGCGCGTTGCGCCTCTCCTGGCGATCCATCGTGAGCAACCGGACTCCCGGTGCGTGCTCCTCGATCCGAACAGTCATCCGTACCTCCGTCGTGGCCGAGAGTCTCGATTCAAGCTACTCGGTCGGGAGTTCAGCGTTCATAGCCCTTGCGCATATCGTCGACGATGCGCGGCCGGTCGAGTGTTGACGGCTCCAACTCCCGCCTCGGGCGATCGCGAGGAAACACCGAGGCCGACGCCAGGGTGGGCTCGTCGAGGAACCGCAGGTTCGGCACATCAGCGGGCAAACGAAGCTCGGGCGGCGTGGAACCTCTTTGCGCGAGCACGTATCCCCAGTCACCGAAGCTCGGCACGAAAACGTGATAGGGCGAGACGCTCAGTCCGACAGCCGATACCGTCGACACCGTTCTCCAGTACGCATCGGGTGTCGAGTACGGACTGCCGGACTGGACGACCATCAGCCCGCCCGGATTCATCGCGGCAGCGGCAAGTCCGTAGAACTCCATCGAATACAAGCGGCCAAGTGCGGGGGTGTCCGGATCCGGGAGGTCGACGATGACCGCATCGAAGCCTGGATCCGGACGCTCGCGCAACCACCGAAACGCGTCGTCGAGTACGACGTCCACCCGTGGATCCTCGAGTGCTCCCGCGTTCAGATCACGAAGACGCGTGTTGGCCAACTCGATGACTGCCGGGTCGAGTTCCACCTGAACGATCTGCTCGACGCTGTTCATTCGCAGCACTTCTCGTGCAGCGAGGCCGTCACCGCCGCCCAGAATCAGCACGCGCCGCGCGTCGTTGACCAGGGCCGGATACACCAGCGACTCGGTATACCGATGCTCGTCGACACTGGAGAACTGCAGGTCTCCGTCGAGGAACAGTCGCACGTCGTTTCCCCGCTCGGTGACGACGATTTCCTGGTACACCGATCGCTCGGCGGCCACCACGGGATCGGTGTAGAGCCGCTGCCTCGACGTGGTCTCGATGTCCGAGGCCGCGATCAGCAGCCACCCGATCAAGCTCGCCGCCAACAGCATTGCGACGACGGCGATCAATCGTGCACGCAGGCTGAGCTGCCACCGAAGAAGTATCAGCGCGACAACTGCCGCAGCCACGAGATTGATCATGCCGGTGAGTGCGGCACCGCGAATCATGCCCGCCCACGGCAACAATACGAACGGCCACAGGAGGCCGCCGATCAGCGCGCCGAGATAGTCGGCTGCATTGAGGTTGGCCAATACCTTTCCGGTGCTCTGTGCGTCGTTGTCGCTGCGACCGGACTGCAACAGCGTCATCAGCAGAGGCACTTCGGCACCCACGAGGATACCGATCAGCGCGGTCGCAGCCACCAGAACTGCTGCGCTGGAACCGAAGAACGTGAAGGTCACGTACAGCGTGACGGCACTGAATCCGCCGATCAGCCCGAGCAGGATTTCGACGGTCACAAACGAGATGGCCGCATGCCCCAACAGCGGTTTGGCGGCCAGCGCTCCGATACCCAGCGCCGCAACAAATCCCGCGACGATCAACGACGTCTGGGTGATGCCGCCGCCGGTCAGACTCACGCTGAGCGTCAACAGGGCCAGCTCGTAGATCAGGCCGCACGCCGCGCACGCGGCAACAGCCGCAAGGAGAAGCACGCGTGCGCGTGAGCCGAGCATCGTCGAACGCTCGGCAACTTTCACATCGCGATCAGCGGCAACCATCAGGTGAGCGCTGCGGCGTTCACCAAACCGATGGACAACAAGCTCACACCCACCGCCCACGCGGCGCCGCACATCTTCGGATCCTGCACCAGTGCAACCAACTTGCCGGGAAGGAATGCGTTCATCAAACGCAGCGCGATCGCTTGCAACACGATCGCGAACAGTCCGTACACCGCGGAGTCGGCGAGTCCCTGGGCAAAGCCGTCCGAACTGGTCAGGATTGCCGTCACCACGATGATCGCCAGCGCAAGATGGTTGGAAGCCAACAGAATCGCAGCGTTCGGGTTCTTGTCGACGTAAACCTGGTGGCGGAGATTTCCGGGTGTCATAAGGTCGAGGACCAGGAATCCCGTCGCCAGAACCGCTACGCCGACGACGAAGTAGGCGAGGGTGCCGAGAACGCCCCCGACGAGCAATGCCGGATCCACCGTTCCGATCTCGACGGAAGTGGATGCAAAGATGTTCGTCACGCCGTTCTCCTTCTCATTGAGCACTACCGTCATTTGGCACTACCCGAGCCGCCGCTGCCACTACTCCCACCCGCCGGGGATCCCGGGTTGAAGCCCGGTCCCAGGTACGCGTATCCGCCGCTGCGATACGTGCCGTCGATGTCCTCTACCTTGATGGTGCTGCCACCGCCCGAAGCCGAACTGACAGTGACGATGTCATCGTCGTAGCGCAGGTATTCGTTGCCGCCGTCAGCACTTCGCGCCGCTGGTTCGTCCGCGTCGACAATCCGTGAGACGGTCGTGCCCACTGGATCTTTCGACGAGTACAACACGACGTCGCCATCCTGGGACGTCTTGGAATAGTTGTCCGCGATGAAGTCTTTGGCTCCACCACCGCACGCCGACAACATAATTGCGGCTGCCACCATCACCGGAGCAAACCACGTCCGCCCCCTCACGGGCGCCACCTACTGCGCGTCTTCACGATCACTCCTGTCCCCTCCCCCGGGTACAAATGCCAACTCTGCCAACTCCACCCCTGGCGGTCTCGCACGCCACACAACGCGGTCAACGCTGTGTCGTCGCCGGGAAAGGATCCGCAGATCCAACCGTCCTGGCCGGCGGACTCTCTCAACGATGCAGCTTCCGAATCGAATTCGACTCGGTCCAGGATCAGCGACGAAGACTCGAACCGGTAGTTTCCCGTGGACTCCACTGCCGGCAAGGGTTCACCGCCGGCGGCAAGAGCATCGCACGAAACCTGCTCGGTCAGTTCCTTTCCCGACGCCCGGGCCGTCACCACGTGAGATGCCCCGAGCACTCCGAGTGTCAACGTCGCATCGGAAGTTTCGATCACCAACTCGGCGAGGGTCGGCGGCGAGGGAGCTCCCAGCACCAACCCCAGTGCCGAGGCATTCACGTCGGTCGGTTCCACATCGAGTCGATACAGACTCATTCCGGTGGGCCCGAGTGGATGACGGTGAGTTCGCTGCGGGTGACCGCACGTCCCGTGGAAACCTCCCACGACTGTCCGCGCGCCCACTTCTCGAATGCGATCAGCCCGGTCTTGTCGGCGGTCGCGTAGTCCGCGTATTCCATCGAGCCGGAGGGGGCCGTACCCGTCGTACCCTCGGCCGTGAACTTCGCCGTTCCACTTTCGATCTTGCGGTGAACCTTGTCGTCGAGAATGACGTCGCCGTTCGGGACCAGGTTGGTTCCTTCTCGACGCATCCAGAGAGTCATCTCGAGTTCGCCCTCGTCGTCCTCCACTGTCAGCCAACGACGACCGGTCGACCCGTCGAGAAGGTGCTCACGCCAGATGTATCCCTCTTCGTCGAGCGTGATGGTCCCTCGAACAACGTGGTCGATACCCGCGTACGTGATGATGTCGCCGACCCCGATCTTGTGGGGGTCGTACACCTCGGGATAGTCGGCGAGCGGGTCCACGCGAGCATTCGGCTTGCCCTGGCGTCCACGCAGGACCACAAACGCGACGGCAGCGATCACTACGAGTATCAGGACAACTATCAGCACGTTGGTCAACGGTTTCTCCGAAATCGTCTCGGCAGGGTTGCCGCGGGCCATACCCTACCGATCCGTTCTCAGCCTTTTCGGATGAGACTGCCGGCAAGCTGACCCGCCGCCGGCCGGGCAGGTCTCCAGCGCCGTGGGCAGATCGAAAGACTGCCCCGGCGCACCTTTGCGTTTACGCTCAGCCCGAGGAACTCCGCGCGAAAGAAAGCCGGTCGACTGACGATGAGCAAGAACACGGAGCCGTCTGCCCGCACCGTCATGCACACACCACGATTCTGGTTGACGCCGTTGATAGTGGTCACCCTCTTGATGTCGGCGCTGGCAGCGCTGTACATGGGCGGAATACTCGACCCCAAGAAACACCTGGACCAGTTCCCGATCGCCCTGGTCAACCAGGACGAAGGCGACACCCTCCCCGGCGGCGACCCCGCCGACCGCAAGAATTTCGGAAACGACATCGTCGCCGGCCTCGAAAACGGAATCGACCACCAGAAGATCGACCTGCAGCAGATCGGTATCGCCGAAGCCCAATCTCGGTTGAACTCCGGCACGCTGTACGGCGCGATCGTGATTCCCAGTGATTTCACGAAGAGGACGATCATCCTGGCGGAGGCCAGCGTCGTCGCCGGTGACGTAGAGCAACCGATCATCACGATCTACACCAATCCGCGCGCCGGTTCCGTATCCGCATCTCTGGTCCAGTCGATCGGAACTACAGCCCTCGCCTCGGTCAACAAGAACATGGGCGAGCAACTCACCACCCTGGTCACCCAGCAGTTGGAAGCGGGAGGCACCGGAACCCAGATCTCAGGAGCGAGCCGCCTGCTGCTCGAAAATCCGGTGAACGTACTCACGGTGGCCCACGATCCGCTTCCCGACGGCACCGGATTCGGTTTGGTTGCATTCTATTTCGCGCTGCTGTTGGTCCTTGCGGGATTCACCGGAGCAACCGTGGTCAATTCCTTGGTGGACGGCATGCTCGGATATGCGCCTACCGAATTCGGTCCGCTCTTCGTTCAGAACGACGTTGTGGGTATCAACAGGTTTCGGACGCTGCTCGTCAAATGGGCGTTCATGATCGTGTTGTCCGGCATAGTCTCCGCGTTGTTCCAGTGGATCAGTCGCGCCCTCGGAATGCCGGTCACTCACGGGCTTGCATTGTGGGAGTACGGCGCGCTGGTCATCACTGCAGTCGGCATCACGGCGATGTCGGTGATGGCCGCATTCGGCTCGTTGGGCATGTTGATCAACCTGTTCGTGTTCGTCATTCTCGCGCTGCCCTCGTCCGGTGGCACCATCCCCCTCGAAGCCAGCCCCAGGTTGTATGCCTGGCTGGCGCAATTCGAGCCGATGCACCAGATCTACATGGGTACGCGATCGATCCTGTTCTTCGGCGCACGCGGTGAGGCAGGGCTGCTGCATGCCGTCTGGATGACGTTGGTGGGTCTACTGATCGGCGTCGTACTCGGCATCGTGACCACCCGTTTCTACGACCGCAAGGGCTACGAACGCACCCATCGCCCCAAGGTGGCGTGAGATGGTACCCAGCCGGGATTTGATCGAAACCTGTTGGGCCGATTCAATGTGATTGCGCGTTTCGGGAATCTTCGGCCCCCTTCCGCACGTTGTACAACTATGGCTAATTACAAAACAGTCAATCCCGCGACAGGTGAAACCGTCAGGGAATTCGATACTTTGGATGACGCCGGAGTTGAAGCCGCACTTGCGCACACGCATCGCGGCTACTTGACCTGGCGCAACAGTGCGCCACAGCAACGTGCGGCAGTCCTGAGCAAGACCGCCGAACTGTACACAGAGCGGGCGGACGAACTGGCCCGAATGATCTCGTTGGAGATGGGTAAGCCGGTCCGTGAGGCCAAGGGCGAAGTACAACTCTCGGCCGCGATCTATCAGTGGTACGCAGACCACGGTCCGGCGTTGCTCGAGGAAGAACGGCTCGACGTTCCCGGGGCCGAGGAGTCGGTTGTGTACCGGCGACCGATCGGTGCCCTGATCGGCGTCATGCCGTGGAACTTCCCGTACTACCAGGTCGCCCGCTTCGCGGCACCGAATCTCATGCTGGGCAACACGATCATTCTCAAGCACGCGTCCAACTGTCCGCAGTCAGCGTTGCTGATGGAAGAGATTTTGCGACAAGCCGGATTGCCGGACGACGCCTACGTCAACGTCTTCGCGACCAACGAGCAGATCGCGGACATGATCGCCGATCCCCGAGTTCAAGGCGTGTCACTGACTGGCAGCGAACGCGCCGGCACCAGCGTCGCCGAAACTGCGGGACGCAATCTCAAGAAGGTCGTCCTCGAACTCGGCGGATCGGACGTGTTCATCGTCCTCGATTCCGACGACATGGATGCCACCGTCAAGTCCGCAACCAAGGCGCGTCTGTCCAATGCCGGCCAGGCCTGCAATGCGGCCAAGCGTTTCATCGTCACCGAAGATTTCTACGACGACTTCACCCGCAAATTGGCGACGTCCTTCGAATCCGTTTCTGCCGGTGACCCGTTGGACGAATCCACCGTTCTGGGCCCGCTGTCCTCACAGAGCGCGGCAGACACTCTGATCGAGCAGATCGACGACGCTGTGTCCAAGGGAGCAACGCTGCTCACCGGTGGGAAGAAGATCGACGGCCCGGGCGCCTACGTTCAGCCGACGTTGCTCGCAGACGTGACCCCGGATATGCGGGCTTACAGCGAAGAACTATTCGGACCTGCCGGCGTCGTCTACAAGGTCAAGTCGGCCAGCGAGGCTGTGGAACTTGCCAATTCGTCGGTCTACGGTCTGAGCGGGTCTGTCTGGAGCAGCGATCTCGATTCCGCCCGGTCGGTCGCTGCCGATCTCGACGTGGGAATGGCGTTTGTCAACGAGCACGGAACGACGTTGCCCGGTCTGCCCTTCGGCGGAGTCAAGCGCTCCGGAGTCGGCCGCGAGCTCGGTCCGTGGGGAATGGACGAGTTCGTGAACAAGAAGCTGCTCCGCGTCTCCAAGAAGTAGCTCGGTGCAAAAGTAGCGCAATACAAAGGAAGGCCCTGATCTCTGTTGAGGTCGGGGCCTTTCAACTGTAACGCTCCGCAGAATGAAACCGACCTGCTGGTATGACACTTTCACGAATCGCTCGCACTACCGTGATCGCCGCCGCCATCAGCGCGAGCGCCGCCATCTGGTCCGCGACGTCAGCTTCCGCGGACGTAGTCGACGTCACGATCCTTCCGGGTCTCAGTAGCGGGCCGACAACGCCGTACGGGGCGGGCTGCACGTATCTGGTGGTTGCCAGGACAGCAGCGTTGGACGAGTCGAACGTCTCGATTGTCGACCTGAACCGGGCGTCGACCATGTTCCCGCAGGAATTGATCTGGGACACCGTCAATCCCTATTTCACCTTGCCGGTTGTACTCGGCCACGCCGTCACGCTGTGGACTCCGACCGCGCCCGGCGAACACTCTCTGATGGCCTACCAGACGTCAGCGGGCGGGCCGGTCACAACGGTCAATGTCAATCCGGCCACCCCGATCGGTCCGGGGTGCGTCGTCGCACCCTGATCCGCTACCCCTCCAAGAAGTCGACGAGCACCCGGTTGAGTTCATCGGCGGGAACCATCGGAATACTGTGATGTGAAGCATCTTTCAGCACCTCGACACGTGCTGCGGGAATCCTCTCCCGCACCGACCTCGACACCGTTTCCGCATCATGCACCCGTCCGTCCTGTGCGAGGACCACCAGCAACTCGACATCCAGTGCGCTCAAGTCCTCTTTCGAAGGGCGTTGAGGCACTACGAGATCGGGTCGCGGTAGATCCGAAGTGCCCACTTCCACAAGAGACAGCCAGTCGGAGTCGATACTCGACTCACCTGTCTCCCACTCCAGCAGTCGTCGTCGGCGTGCTCGCGACGGGGATATCAACAGCGGAAGCGCACGCAGAAGGTAGCCCGCCTTCATGCCGGCGAAACTCGAATTAGGATCGAGCAGAACAAGTTTCCCGACACGATCCGATCGATGCAGCGCAAAGGCCAACGCAATCATTGCGCCGTAGGAATGTCCGATCACATCGACGGTGTCGGCGCCGGTGCAATCGACTATCGAGTCCATCCACTCGATCAGATCGTCGACGGACTTCATCGGATCACCATTGGGAATGCTGAGTCCGGCATCGCCCAGGGTGTCGACGGCAAAAACACGCCGGAATTTCGACAGCGCCGCAACGTTGTCGAACCACACCGTCGAAGTGGCACCTCCCCCGGGCAGAAGGATCAACGGCCGCGAGTCTTCAGGTCCACAGACGTTCACATGCGTTCGGCCGAACCGGCCTGAGAGATCCACACCCAGCGGTTTTTGCGGCCATTTGGTCAGTACCGCGTCGTATGCGCGATTGAAGTCCATTCCCCACCCCCATTTTCTCTCGACTATCGAGATAGTAGACAATCGAGAGACAACACACCAGGGCTGGAGGCATCCATGAGCGTCGGCGATGCAGAAGACGAAGCGATGGCGATCGTCCACTCGCTTCGCGCACTGACCGTCGACTTGAACGTGGCGGTTTCCGGCTTTGCGAACAAGTACAAAATGCACTCGACCGACGTCCGCGCACTGATCTGCCTTCTCGATGCCGAGCGCTCGGACACACCGGCGACGCCTGGTTGGTTGGGCTCACAGCTCGGGATCAACTCGGCGTCGGTGACTGCACTGGTCGACCGGATGGTCAAAGCGGGGCACGTAGCTCGGGAGCGAGATTCAGCGGACCGTCGACGGGTGCTCTTGCAGGTCACACCATCGGCGGTCACTCTGGGCGAGAGCTCCTTCGGCCCCCTCATTTCACGGGCTGCGAGCACCGTCGGGAATTACACCGCGGCCGAGCGAGCTACCATCGCGAGTTTCATCGTGGCGATGCGAGCGGACGTGGAGCGGACTCGAATCGATCGGGAGCCCTCCCTGTGACTCGCATACTTCCCGCGGGAGAACGCGCATTTCTCGTAGACCTCGATTCCGAAGCTGACGTTCTCGCGTTCACCGAAGCACTGACGCGTAACACCCCGGTCGGGGTCGAAGACTTCCTCCCCGCTGCTCGCACGGTCCTGGTCACGTGCACCCCGGCGGCAGATCTCACGTACGTCCGGAAGTGCTTGAACGATCTCGAGCAAACCAATTCTGCCGCGACCACAGACGAGCATTCCGAGACGGATGCACTCACCATCGCCGTCAGGTACGACGGGCCCGACCTCGACGACGTCGCACAGTCACTCGGAATGAGCCGTTCCGAGGTGGTTGCGGCCCATACCGGGGCGATGTGGCGTTGCGCCTTCATCGGATTCGCACCCGGCTTCGCCTACCTGACTTCAGTCGACACTCGGCTCGACGTTCCGCGTCGAACTCAGTCGCGAACCGCAGTGCCAGCCGGTTCCGTCGCCCTGGCCGCTGGATACAGCGCGATCTACCCGCGGGCATCGCCGGGTGGCTGGCAGATCATCGGGAGCACCGACGCCGTGATGTGGGATCTGAACGCCACACCACCGGCCGCCGTTCAGCCCGGGTGCCGCGTGCGCTTCGTGAACGAGGACGACCGATGAGCGGTCTGGAGATACTCGACACCGGGCCGATGAGCTTGATCCAGGACCTCGGACGGACCGGACACCTTCGCTCGGGCGTCGGGGTTTCCGGTGCTGCGGACAGGCGATCGCTCAAACTCGGCAACCGGCTCGTCGGCAACGACGAGAGCGCGGCAGGCGTCGAGGTCCTCCTGGGCGGATTGAGCATTCGAGCGCAGCAACAGGCAACGATCGCGTTCACCGGGGCGCCCGCACAGGCCTACCGCGACGGCATTCCGGTCGGGCATTCGAGCGTGATCGCTCTCGACGTCGGTCAGACCGTCCGCCTCGACTACGCACCGAGTGGCCTGCGGACGTATCTGACCGTCCGGGGCGGCATTGTGGTTCCCGAGATCCTGGGATCGCGCAGCACCGACACCATGTCCGGGATAGGTCCGGCGCCTCTCGAGCCCAAGGTTGTTCTCCCGATCGGGCCTTCGCCGACCGCGTTCTCGCTCGTCGACCTTGCACCAGTTCCACCGATGACAAACGAGACTCTCGAGATTCGAGTCGTATTCGGGCCGCGCGCAGATCGATTCACCAACCCCGAATCGCTCCTGCGGGGGCAGTGGGCGGTCTCGACCGACTCGGACCGAATCGGGGCGCGACTCGATCGTGTCGGCACCGACGAACTGCTGCAACGAACGAATGACGCCGAACTCCCCACCGAAGGCGTAGCGCTCGGATCGATCCAGGTCCCACCCAGCGGCCAACCTGTCGTGTTCCTCGCCGATCACCCGATCACCGGCGGGTATCCGGTGGTCGGAGTGGTCGCGGACGCAGATATCGACCGACTCGGCCAAGCCCGCCCGGGTCAGCACATCCGGTTCGTCGGGGCCTGAGCAGCGCCGAGCGATGGCGTGTCGGACCCTGCCGTCACACTGATGTCGTGCGAGTTGTCCTGGTCCCCGGTAGTACGACGTCCACGGGAGCTGTGACGGCAACTGTCCTACGGACCGATCCCGGTGGAACGCCGCTCGCCGATCCCGTCGAATACCCCGACCTGATCGCAGCGGTGCGCACCATCGAGGAAGCCGAGCACCCGCGGTGGGTGTGGCCGAGTACGGCGACCGTGTACCCACCGCTACTGCGTGCAGGCGTACGGGTTCAGCGGTGCCACGACATCTCCCTGACCCGCGCGATACTCGGAATGCGCGTCGGCAAACCGTCACCGCCTGCCGAGGAGTTCGACGACGATCGACTCGGACTCTTCGACACTGCACCCGTTCTCGATCCTCTCGCCGTCGCCACCGAATTCGCCGATCAGCGCGCAACCATCGGCACGGACGCTCGACTGGACTTGTTGATCGCAGCAGAATCGGCCGGCGCTCTCAGCGCCGCCGAGATGACGCACACGGGCCTGCCGTTCTCGACGCAGAAGCACCGCGAGTTCCTCGAAGAACGACTGGGGCCGCGGCCGACGGGATACGACCTCCCCGCACGCATGCAGGAACTTGCCTCCCAGATCAGCGAGGTCTTCGGGCGCACCGTCAATCCTTCGTCTTCGGTGGAGATCACCGAGGCGTTCGGGCGTCAGGGCATCGAACTACCGTCGACGCGCAAGTGGTTTCTGCAGGAAATCGATCATCCGGCTGTGCCGCTGCTCCTACGTCACCGCGAACTCGCCAAGCTGTACAGCACCAACGGTTGGCAATGGATGGACAGTTGGGTGCGGGGCGATCGATTCCGCCCGATCTACGTTCCCGGTGGTGTCGTGTCCGGCAGGTGGGCGAGCCGGGGCGGCGGGGCCCTCCAGATTCCTAAGACCATGCGCTCGAGCGTCGTCGCAGATCCGGGCCACGTGTTCGTCGTCGCCGACGCCGGTCAGCTCGAACCCCGAATTCTGGCCGCCATGTCCGGCGACCGCCGCATGATGGCTGCCGCCGGCGACGACGATCTGTACGCACTTGTCGGTGCAGAAGCCTTCGGCGGGGATCGCGCAAAAGCCAAGGTCGCAATCCTCGGAGTCCTGTACGGGGCGACGGCGGGTGAAGCCAAAGCACTGCTCATCTTGTTGCGGAAGCGATTCCCGGTCGCCGTCGAGTACGTCGAGCAAGCTGCCAAGGCAGGTGAGCGCGGCGAGGTGGTGAAGTCACTGCTCGGCCGGGCCTGTCCCCCACCGTCTCCCGACTTCTACTCCCACGGCGACGCTCATGCCCGCGGTCGTTTCACGCGAAACTTCGTCGTTCAGGCCACTGCGTCCGAGTGGGCGTTGTGCCTGCTCGCCGACCTCAGGCGCCGCCTCGCCGAAGATCCGGACGGCGAGTTGGTCTTCTTCCAGCACGACGAAGTGGTCGTGCATACCCGAAACCCCGAGTCAGGTGCCGCCCACGTGCTGGCCGCCGCGGCTTCGGCAACTCGATTGTTGTTCGGCGACACAGTCGTTCGTTTTCCCATGGACGTCGCAGCCCGCGAGACTTACGGCAAAGGCACTTCGTAGCGTCGTCAATTCCACTCCAAGTGGTTCCACCGCGCCCGTATTGCGTGTTCTACTGGAAAACGTTGCTTTGTTGGTGCTGGTCGACTGTGTTCGAGGAGAACCATGACCAAGCTGGATACAACTGATGCAGAACGGAACGAGCGCGGAACGGTCAAACGCCTTCGCGTGCCGATCTTCACCGTGATCGCGCTTGCAATCTTTGCCTTCGTCGCAGGCGGATTCGGCGGTTCGTTCCAAGGCAAACTCGCCGAGGTTCAGAAGAACGACAACGCCTCGTACCTGCCGAGTTCCGCAGAATCGACGATCGTCAGCAATCAATCCGCGAACTTCCTCGCGGTCGAGACGATCCCTGGTTTTGTTCTGTTCCATCGAGATTCGGCCCTCACCGAGGCGGACAAATCTGCAATCAACTCGGCGTACGGCGCTATTGCCGGCATCTCCGGAGTAGACGCCGACGGAATGCAACCCACTCAGTACTCCGCCGACGGCACAACTGCGTCGATCTTCGTGCCACTCGTCGCCAAGGACGGAGACACATCCGTGGCAGGCGATGTCCTGGCGACCACCGAGCAGAACGTCATCGACGCAGCAAAACAAGCAGCTGGTGATGTCGAGGTACTCCCAGCCGGGCCAGGTGGGCTACTCGTTGCGTTCATCGACGCCTTTGCCGGTCTGGACGGAGCGCTCCTTGGCGCGGCACTCCTGGTCGTGATCCTCATCCTGCTTGTCGTGTACCGATCGCCGGTGTTGTGGTTCTTCCCGCTGTTCTCCGCGCTCCTCGCCATCGGCTTGTCGTCGATGGTGATCTATTTCCTCGCGAAAGCCGAATTACTCACTCTGACCGGACAATCTCAAGGCATCCTTTTCGTGTTGGTGATCGGTGCCGGTACCGACTACGCCCTACTCTTGATCTCTCGCTATCGCGAAGAATTGCACACGTATCCCAATCGCTTCGACGCGATGATCAAGGCCTGGCGCGAGTCTGCGCCGGCCATCACCGCTTCGGCTGTCACCGTGATTCTCGGTCTGCTCTGCCTGACGTTCTCTCAACTCAACTCCAACAAGAGCCTCGGACCCGTCGCCGCCATCGGGATCGCCTGCACCTATCTGGTGATGATGACGTTCATGCCGGTCGCTCTGGCCGCCACCGGACGGTGGGTCTTCTGGCCGCGCAAGCCCAAGGTCGATCACGCCGCAGACCTTACGACGCACGGGATGTGGGGCAAGATCGCCGAGGCCGTCGGCAGCAAGGACCGCCCACTGTGGATCGGCGCCACAGTCTTGTTGATCATCCTGTTCGCGGCCGGGATCGGCAGTCTCAAAACCGATGGCCTGACATCCACCGAAAGCTTCACCAATCGTCCCGACGCTGTTGTCGGACAAGAACTCTACGACTCGAAGTTCGATCCCGGAGCCGGCGCACCGGCCGTGATCACCGCAAACGCCGACCAGGCCGACGCCGTCATCAAAGCAGCCAGCGGCGTCGAAGGTATCTCGCAGGATCCCGGCGCCGTCTGCACCCAGGTGGACGTCGCAAAGGTCAGCGAGCTGATCAAGACCAACCCCGCTGCCGTCGCACAAGCCGCCGCTGCGGGTTGCGCCCCTGCGGCTTTCACCGTTGCACCGATCGACGGCCGAACCATGATCAATGCAACCCTCGCCGACTCTTACGATTCGCCGCAGGCACTCGAAACTGTCAAGCGACTGCGGACTGCCGTCCACGACGTGCCCGGCGCCGACGCGCTCGTCGGCGGCAGCACGGCCACCACCCTCGATGTCCAGGCGGCCTCGGTCCGCGACAGAAACCTGATCATCCCGATCGTGTTGGTGGTGATCTTCCTGGTCTTGGCCGCTTTGCTCCGCGCTCTGCTGATCCCGGTGATTCTCATTGTCACCGTGGCACTTTCCTTCGCGGCGACCCTCGGTGTGAGCGGATTCTTCTTCACACACGTATTCGGGTTCGCCGGGGCGGATCAATCGTTCCCACTGTTCGCCTTCGTGTTTCTGGTCGCTCTGGGTATCGACTACAACATCTTCCTGATGACCAGAGTCCGGGAGGAGACCGGAGAATTCGGTACCCGTGCAGGTGTCCTGCGCGGTCTTGCGGTGACCGGCGGTGTGATCACCTCAGCCGGAATCGTCTTGGCCGCAACATTTGCCGTACTGGGCATCCTGCCGCTGGTCTTCCTCGCCGAGATCGGATTTGCCGTGGCCTTCGGTGTGTTGCTCGATACGATCATCGTGCGCAGTGTCCTGGTGCCTGCGCTCTCTCACGACATCGGGAAACGTATTTGGTGGCCGTCCGAACTGGCCCGCGCGAAAGACTGACCGACTACAGAAACGCTTCCTTGGTCCACAGATGAAAGAGTGCGTACGCTCGCCAGGGTCGCCAGCGCTCGGACAACGCTGCGGCTTCTTTGCCCGACGAAACCCCCAACGCTCGCTTCAACACCAGATCGTCGGGTACGAAGGCGTCGCGATCACCGAGAATCCGAACAGTGAGATAGTCAGCGGTCCACGGCCCGATTCCCGATAGCGCCAACAGCTCTCGCCGAAATTGGACAGGATCCGCATCCCAGGAGAGATCGAGACCGTTCGCTGCCGCAGTTGCCAACGTATGCACTGTTCTTGCACGCGCTGTGGTCAATCCGACGGCTTTCTGTATGTCCTCCGGCGATTGCGCTGCAACCGCGTCCGGATCAGGGAAGGCAAGAAACTCCCCTTCCACCGGCGCTCCGAATGCGCTGACAAAACGACCACCGAACGTCCTCGCCGCGCCGAGCGAAACCTGTTGTCCCAGAACGGTGAGCACTGCGGTCTCGAACCCGTCCACCGAGCCGAGCACCCGCAATCCCGGACGGGCGGCAACGAGTGGGGCCAACAACTCGTCGCTACCGAACGCTGCTTCGACAGCAGTGTGATCGGCGTCGAGGTCGAGCCAACGACGCACGATCACCTCCAGCACTGCGGAATCCCCCGCTGGCACATCGGAATCCACGACGACGCCGCCGTCTGTCCACGACACCGACACGACAACCGGGCCGGAAGGCAACGGTATGACTCTGGTGTGAACACCGTCGTCGTGACGCTCGAGGCCTGCGACGCAGTGAGCCCGCAGGGCACCGGTGAGCGGTTCGACTGCATAGGGTGCCTGAAAGCACAGGATCACTGCGCTCACCGGCCGGCTTCCAGATCCAGCAGAATCGCTTTCAGTTCGGGGCCGCCGGCGTACTGCCCGAGGCTGCCGTCGCTGCGCACCACCCGGTGACACGGGACCACCAACGGCAGCGGATTCTTTGCGCATGCGGTCCCGACGGCACGCACCGCACGCGGGCTTCCCGACGCTACTGCGACCACCGAATAGCTTGCAGTGTGGCCGTATTCGATCTCGGGGAGATGACGCAACACTTCGCGTCGGAACCCCTTCGCGAGTTGGAAGTCCAAGCGCAGATCGAATTCTCGACGCGCACCGGCAAAGTACTCGTCCAACTCGCGAGCGACAGTGTCCAGCCTGCGCGGGTAATGAAGCACACGGGGGCTGACGGTGTCCGCCAAACGTTCCAGAACGAGGTCGTGCCCTTCGACGGCAAAGGCAACCCGCACCAGGCCGACATCGGTCGCCGCCAGGAGCAGCTTTCCGACCGGCGAATCGACGGTTCGATATGCCACGTCGATCAATTCAGCTTCGGACGCCTGCGCAGCCAGGCGCGCCCGTAGGCGGATCATGGCGTCGGCGTCAACGGCTGGAAGCGCCTCGAACACATCGTTACTCATGAGTGACTCCCTTCCGCAGCGGTAGCGGACAAGTAGGTTCTTCGTAGTGTGGCGATACCGTCGGCACCCGCGCGTCTGGCGGCCGCCGGGGTGTTGCCGAGGATGTCCGCGATCTCTGCGTACGGCAGCCCACCCAGAAAGTGATAGGCGACTGCCGCACGTTGTTTGAGCGGTAGCTGTTCGAGTGCGTCCCAGAGTTCGTGATCCCACGTTCCGGGTACGCCGATTCGCGTCGGCAACTCCGGAACCTCGTCTGTCGGCACGGCCACGCGGGCGCGCACTCGGGTGATGTCGATTGCCTTGCGGTGCGCGATGGTCACCAGCCAGGCTTCGATGTTCGCGTCCGGATTCAGATCCGGATATGCCCGCATCGCTGCGATGAACGTCTCGGACCACGCGTCCTCGGCGTCGACGGGACCGACCACCGCGCGGCAGACACGGAGGACCACTGCACCGTATTCGGTCACGACGTCTTCGAACGGTTTGAGTCTCACGATCGGTAGACGTTCCCGATCACCGAATTGTGAGCCGAGCGCATCAGAAGAGGACATCCGATTCGCCGCCGTGCTCGCGGTCGAGCAGGAACCGCTTGCGTTCGAGGCCGCCGGCGAAACCGGTCAGACTTCCGTCGCTACCGACCACACGATGACAGGGAACGATGATGCTGATCGGATTCTTGCCGTTTGCCGCGGCGGCGGCACGGATCGCAAGCGGGTTACCCAAAGTTTGCGCGAGCTCCATGTATGTCCAGGTTTCGCCGTACGGGATCGTTCGCAAGGTATCCCACACCCGCTTCTGGAACTCGGTACCCACGGGCGCCAGCGGCACGGAGAACTCCGTGCGATCACCCTCGAAGTACTCGGTGAGCTGCGATTCGACTTCACCGAAGACCGCCGCGGAACGATCACCGAACGTGGACTCGTCCGGCTTGTGGCGATGCTCCGCCATGTACAGCCCGCAGAGGTCGTCACCTGCTGCTACCAGCGTCAACGCCCCGATCGGCGAGTCGATCACGGTGTGCGTACGGATAGCCGTCATGTCTCGATCCTTCCAGGTTGCGCGGTGCAGCAGGCAGCGGGTGAATTGATTGTCCGCGCCGGCACCGGCACCTCGAAGACGCCGCTGGCCTCGTGAATGTGAGATTTACCTGTACTTTGACGTCACATCAGGCAGTATCGAGGGATGGCTCTAGTTTTGCCCGGCAGCTCCACCGTCGTCCGCTCCGTCGGCGACGTGGTGCACTGGTCCCTGTCCACGGTCGCTTTTGCGGTCACCCTGCCCACTCGACTCGAGGCGCTCCTCTTCTCGGTCGAGAGGTTGGTGGCGCGCATCAACCAGATCGCCGACAACGCCGACCGCGTCGTCATCGGAGCCGCCGCCGTGACCGTTCGCGCTGAGACACTGGTCGAGGCCGTCGAGCAGACCTCGGACATCGCGGGACAACTCCTCGAGATCTACGAGCCCATCGCCCTACAGCTCGCGCCGCTGGCCGCCAGGTTCGCCGACGACCTTTCCGAGGCAGAGGTCAGCGCCGCGATCAAGCTGATCGACCAACTACCGGAGCTCACCGACCGGGTGGCCGCGGTGTTGCCCATCCTCGGAACCTTGGACTCCGTCTCGCCCGAGATCCACGAACTCCTCGGAGTGGTCAAGGACCTGCGGCAGGCAATCGTCGGGGTGCCTGGCTTTCACTTCTTTCGCAAGCGGGGCGAAGCCAAGCTGGATTGAAATTTCAGGCGGAGTAGCCGTTGGTCCCGGCCCGCGCCATGACGACCTTCGGAACGACCGCTCGAGACGAGAGCTTGAGCAGACCGTCCACCAACTCCACGATGTCGTCGACCTTGATCATGGTGTCCGGTGTGATCCGATCGTGTGTCCACGCCGACATGTCGGTGTCGACGTAACCGGGAGCGATGGCCGTCGCACTGACGCCGTTTCCGGATTCCTCGGCGTTGAGTGCCTCGACCATCGAAATCAGCGCAGCTTTGGTGGCTCCGTAGACGGCCAGGCCGCTCTCGGCATACACACCGGCCATCGAGGCGAGAGCGATCACCTTCGCTCCGCCGACTAGGTCCGCGTCCGCCGCTGTACGCAGGAGCGGCAGCGACGCTTGCAATAGTGCGAACGGTGTCCGGAGATTGACGGCAACGGTCTTGTCGAAACGGCGCATCGGGTAGTCAGCCACTCGCCCACTGGTTCCCACTCCGGCATTGAGGACGAGGGCTCGCATGGAGCCGAATCGCTCGCCGTGCGTGGCTACGAGTGCTGCGGCGAAGCTCTCGTCCGCCATGTCGCCGGCCGAGACGACGACGTCCGGCGATCCGGCGCGCGTAAGTTCTTCGGCGACAACGGCGAGCCGTTCAGCATCACGCGCCGTGATGGTCAGCCCGTACCCTTGCGAAGCCAAGCGTGTTGCGATGCCGAGCCCGATTCCCTTGGAGGCGCCGGTGACCAGTGCTGATCGAGTCATTCGAATTTCCCTTGCAGCGCGTTGAGTCCGGCCGAGATCAGTTCCGGCACAGAAGATCCAGCCTTGTCGAATCCCCCGCCGACGGTGGCTCCTGCTCGGAATCGGTGATCGATGCCCTGCGCCACGACGGCGAGTTTGAAGAACCCGAGCGCCATGTAGAAGTTCCAATGCGCCAGTTCACGACCCGAAACGGACGAATACCGTTGCGCCAGATCGACAACGGACGGTAGCGACGGGCTCGTCCACGCGGCAGGCTCACCCAGAACCAGATCCAGCGCGGGATGCCGATAGACGCACATCATCGCGATGTCCGCCAGCGGATCTCCCAGCGTCGACAGTTCCCAGTCCACCACTGCGGCAACCTTGGTGACGTCGTTCGCCGCGAGAATCGTGTTGTCGATCCGGTAGTCGCCGTGCACGATCGACGAAGCCGATTCAGCCGGAATCAATTCCGCGAGGCTCGACGCCAACCTGTCCACATCGGCCGAGTCCTCGGTCTTGACGCGTGACCATTGACCGGCCCACAACTTCACCTGGCGGGCTACGTAACCGTCGGGTCGGCCGAGTTCGCCGAGACCCACTGCGTTGTAGTCGACGTCGTGCAGGGCAGCGAGAACACGCACCAACTCGTCGGTGCACTGCGTGACCAGCTCTGCCGGAACAGCTTCCAACTCGGTTTTGGTCCGGATCACTTGACCGGTGACGAACTCGACCACCGTGAACGACGCACCCATCACCGAGGCGTCCTCGCACAGCACGACGGTCGGCGCGACCGGCACGGCAGTGTTCTGCAACGCCGAGGTGATTCGGAACTCGCGCGCAACGTCGTGCGCCGAAGGCGTCAGGCCGGCCGTGGGTGGACGACGCAGAATCCACTTCGAGTTGTCGTCGAAGATTCCGTAGGTGAGATTGGATTTGCCGCCTGAAATCAGTTCGGCTCGCAACTCACCGCTCACCTCGACGCCTGCGGCTTGCAGATACTTGTGGAGCGCCGCGAGATCGAGTCCTGGGAAGTCCGTCACTTCGACTCCTCCCGAGCAGCGCGCTTTGCGGCGCCGACAACACGTTTCGCAATTGCCCAGCGATGAACCTCGGACGGACCGTCGTAAACGCGGAAGGGACGCACTTCGCGGGACAACCGTGCCAGCGGCAGATCGCCGGACACGCCTATTCCGCCACACATCTGAATGGAGCGGTCGACGATCCGGAAGATCGCCTCGGCCGCGTAGGTCTTGGCGATGGACGTCGCGTTGCTCGCGTGCCCGCCCTGATCGAGTTCGAAGCAGGCCTGCACCAGAAGTGCGCGACTGGCTGCGATGTCGATCTCGTTGTCGGCGACCATCTTCTGGATCATTCCGAGATCACCGAGTCTCGAGCCGAAGCCTTCTCGTTCGGCAACCCTGGCCACGGCGACGTCGTGGCCGCGGCGTGCTGCACCGAGCCAGCGCATCACGTGCGTCATGCGGGCGGGACCGAGACGAACCTGCGCGTAGGCGAATCCCTGATCGACCTCACCGAGAACGGCCTCGTCGGGAACGAAGAGATCCTCGAACGTGACCTCGCAGTGCCCGCCGATCATGGCCTTGTCGAGGGTGTCGATGTGTCGACCCACGATGAGACCCGCTGTGTCCGTCGGCGTCAGGAACATGGTCGCTCCGCCGCGCTGCCCGGGCTCGCCGGAGGTGCGCGCCATGATGATGAAGAATCCGGCGCCGTCGGCGCCGGTGATGAACCATTTCTTACCGTTGATCTTCCAGCCACCGGGGACTTTCTCGGCGCGGGTGTTCAAAGCCGAGGGATCGGATCCCGCTCCCGGCGCGGGTTCGGTCATGGCGAATGCCGACCGCATGTCCCCGCTTGCGAGCGGCGCGAGGAACTGCTGCTTCTGTGCTTCGTTCGCGACGTGGGCCAGCATGTGAACATTGCCCTCGTCCGGCGCAGCGATGTTGAGCGCCGTCGGCCCGAAGAGCGAGTAGCCGGCTTCCTCGAAAACAGGCGCGCGATCACTCATGTTGAGTCCGTGGCCGCCGTACTCGATCGGTGCATGCGGTGCGAAGACACCGGCTTCTTTTGCTGCCGCCTGCATCTCGATGCGGATGGCATCGCCACCCGCGACGGCGATGTCACCGGCGTGTTCGTCTTCGATGGGGAGCACTACGTTGCGCGTGAAGTCGCGCGTCTTCTCGATCAGCGCCACCACCTCGGGCGCGTACGTCAGATCGATTGCCACCAGCCACCTCCGAAAGAACATCCCGACCGAGCGATCGCTCGGTAACAGCACTCTCGCACATGCCGATGCGCCGGGTCAACAATCTTCGAGCATCGCCTCGCCCTGATCGAGCCGGCCGGCAACCACCATGTCGCGGTACAGATCGTCCTTGTCCATGAGCTCGTCATGGTTGCCGATGTTGCGGATCCGACCGTCTTCCATGACCACGATCCAGTCGGCGTCACGCACCGTTGAGAGCCGGTGAGCGATAGTCACCACGGCCCCGGTACGTGCACGTTCGTTGATCGCGTCGACAATCGCGGCTTCGGTGAGTGTGTCGACCTGGGCAGTGGCTTCGTCGAGCAGAAGCAAAGCACTCGGTCGCAGAACTGCGCGTGCCATCGCGATCCGCTGACGTTGGCCGCCCGACAGCGAGGTGGCCGTCAGAGCGGTGTCGAGTCCGTTCGGCAGGGCCTCGATCGCGTCGTCGAGCCGGAGCAGGCGCAGAACGGCCTGGACTTCTTCGTCCGTCGCGTCGGGATGGCTGAAGACGACGTTCTCCCGAATCGTTCCGGGCACCACCGGTGTCTCTTGCTCCACGTACGCGAGACTCTCGCGCACAGCGCGGTGATCGAGCGCGTCGTAACCGACTCCATGCAGGAGAACCTCACCCGATCGCGGTTCGACGAATCGCAGCACAGTCGAGAGCAAGGTCGTCTTTCCGGCACCCGACGGGCCGACGATGGCCATGTGCCCACGCGTCGGAATGACCAGCGAGACATCGCGCAACGCCGGCTGGCTCGACCCGTGGTAACTCACGGTGACGTCGCGCAACTCGATCAGCGGCGCGGCAGCATTTGTTTTCGCGACCACGTCCACGACCTCGTCGTACTGCTCGGTGGGCAACGACTGCATCTCGCGAATCCGGATAGCTGCCGCGATTCCCGACTGAACGGAAGTCACGTTCTGCGCCAGCTCCGACACCGGCCCCATCAGGGTGAAAGCGTAGAGCAGAAACGCGATGAGCGTCGAGACTGCCATTTCGCCGCCGGCGACTCGCCAGGCGCCGAAGCCCAGGATGGCAATGATCGATCCCTGAATGGCGGTCCACGCGACAGTCCACGCGGTTGCCGACACTCGAACCGCCGTGATCGCATGCTTTTTCGCATCGGACGCATTGGTCGTCACCAGAGCGCCGACGCGATCCTCGGCGAGGGAAACCTTGACCGTCCGGATCGCACGCAAGCCACCCTCGAGTACGCCGCCGAGCTGACCGAGCGATTCCTGGGTTCGCGCTTCGGCTGCGGAAATCCGAGGCATCAGAACGGCAAAGAGTATGGAGGCGAACACGATTGCCACCATGGTGACACCCAACAACGGCAGATCCAGAACGCCCATCAGAACAATCGTTCCGATGGTCAACGCGGCTGCGTTCAGAATATTCACCGCGGCCGACGACGCCGCCTCCCGCAGCAGCAAGGTGTCCGACGTGACCCGGGTGACCAATTCACCCACGGATCGCGATTGCAGCGAAGGTACGGTCGCCGCCAGGAATCGCCTCACCAGCGAAGACCTGGCGTCGAAGACAACCTTCTCGGCGGCGGTTCCGAGAACGATCCACTGAGCACAACCGAGCACAGCACCGACGATCAGAAGGACGACGAGCGTGAGGATCGGTCCCTTCAGTGACGCACCGGTATCGAGGGTGTCGAGAACCCACTTGGTGACCATCGGCGTTGCCAGCGTCGCCGCCGAGCCGCACAGCGCCAGTACCAACCCGAGGAGGAGCGACGGCAGATGCGGTCGAGCGAACTCCGAGAGGACGCGGAGATTGCTCCATTTCGGTGCGGGCTGAGAAGCGTCGGATTCAAGCATGAATTTATGGAACACGAATGTTCCATAAAGGGCAAGAGAAATTCCGATTCGGAAACACTGGATACCGAAACCGGACACGGCTACGCTTCGAATTCGTGACAACGATCCACAGCGCACCAGAACAAAGCGCGACCCGCGAGCGCACACGGAAGGCCATCCTCGATGCTGCCGTTTCGGTGTTCGCATCCAAGCCTGCTGCGACCCTCAGCGAGATCGCTTCGGCCGCGAAGGTGGGCCGGACCACTTTGCACCGCTACTTTCCCGAACGGTCCGACCTGGTCGACGCAGTCGCGGCCGAGGCCACTCGCGCCGTCGGTGAGGCCGCAGCAGCGGCGCGACTCGGTGAGGGCACCGGAGCCGAGGCACTGGTTCGCCTCTGCCACGAATACTTCGAACTGGCCGACCTTTTGACGGTCCTGTTCTTCACTCCCGGCGTCTATCAAGAAGATTCGTTTGCCGAGTCCGCGTCGAACGACGACGGAGTCACCGACGCCATCGAACGCGGACACTCCGACGGGTCCATCGACCCCGACATGGGTTCGGACTGGGTGCAGAACCTACTGTGGTCACTGCTTTACACGTCGATGGACTACGTGAACCGCGGTTCCGGGACTCGACTACAAGCCTTGGATCTGACGGTTCGCAGCCTCCGTCGCGGAATCGCCCCCGATCCCGCGGTCTAGGTTGTCGGCTGCTTGAACAGCGGCACGCCGCTTGGCCACACCTAATTTGCGGTAAATCGAGCGAATGTGAGTCTTCACAGTGGGATAGGCGATGCCGAGGTGCGCAGCGATCTCGTCTGCAGTCATCGTGGTGCGCAGAAAAGTGAGAATCTCGTTCTCGCGTTCGGTCAGGACTCCGGCGAGCTGGGCAGAGAGCCGGCTCCGTTTTTCCAGAATCGTGCGCAGGAGGTCCTGGTGTCTCGACCCCTGTATTGCGTGCGCGTTCAAGAGATCGACAATTACCGGATCGCCGCTGAGAAAGGGGGCGAGGATCTGCTCCGGGATTGCCTCAGCCAGCGCACGATCCAGCTGCTCGTGCGCCTGCGGCCCACGCCCTGCGACGGAGCTCAGCGCTGCAGAGGTGACAAGTGTGCTCACCAGCGCATATCGCGGCAGCGCGGCCGAACTTGCCAACCGAAGCGCCTGCGCCGACGGTTCCGGATCCCCCAAGACTCGATAGAGCTCGGCGAGCAGCGCGTGAGCGACCGCAGCACCTGTTCTGGTCAGCGTGGGCTTCGCGATGCGGCGCGCTTGCTCGTCCTGCCCCTGAGCGTGGGCGAGCCAGGCCGTGGTGACGCGCCGCAGCGTATCCCAAGGAATGCCGTGCTTGTCCGCAGTGCTCACGCCTCGCAGCAGCCGAGCGGCGTTGTGGTACCGGTCTTTCCGGTTCAGAGCGATCAGGCTCATCACCAGGTACAGACGGGCGAGCGCCTCGAAGTTGGTTCCGGGACTGCCCTCCACAATTATCGAGTCGAACTGAGCGATCGCTTCCTCGAAGTCGCCACGCCAATAGGCGATGCACCCTCGATTCGACTGTGGGAGTCCACCTTCGAAGCGTTCCCAGTCGGATGCAACCTCTCGGGCAGGAAGGCCGTCGAGGATCTGTTCGGCTTCGGTGAACACTCCCGCGTGGGTGAGTGCAAAAGCCAAATTGGATTGCGCGAGACGCAACGTCTCCGCACGCGACTGCAACCGCGCTTCATCGCCGGCGGAGCGAAGTAGCGCGATGGCGCGAGGTAGATCACGACGAAGCCTGATCTCGGTCCACCCGAGGAGGAAAAGTGCGGACGGGTAATCGTCCTCGGCCTCGCACTGGGCGAGCGCGTGACGCGCGCGATCGGCGATGACGGCCTTGGTCGAGGTGTCCGGAGCGAGCAGTAGGTCGGTGAAACAGACGACAAAATCGTCGGACGCGACCCGTAGACCCTGCCCGCGTAGAAACTCCGCGCCGTACGGATCGCCGCTGAGGTCGCGGCAGCACGCCCGTATCAGCAGGATGTGTGGATCGTGCGGATCGGGATGCGCAAGGCAGAGTTGCTCGAGTTCCCTGGTATGAGATTCGAGAATCAGACGGAGCCAATTCTTCCGCAGGACGCGTCGAGCCTGCTCCGCCTCACCGGAGGCAAGTGCGTCACGCACGGCTTCGATCATGTGTCGAAGATACTCGAGACGTTCGACGGCCGTGGAAATCCCGTCTCATCCGCTTCGGATGAGACAGCGATCGAAGCATGCGGAAACCGGTGAGAATTGCCGGAATCAACTGAAAAGCGCGAGTCGGCGGAATGCCGATGCGCAGGCCTGACACGAACGGACAAGACACATGAGTTTCTGGGAAAGCCTCGGCTGGATGCTGTGGGCGACCGTCTTCGTCGGATATCTTTTCGCGCTGTTCGCGATCGTCGCCGACCTGTTCCGCGACCACAAGCTGAGCGGCTGGTTGAAAGCTGTTTGGATATTTTTCCTGCTCTTCCTACCCATCCTCACCGCGCTCGTCTATCTCGTCGCCCGCGGCGATGGGATGACGGAACGCAGCAACAAGGCCGCACGCGAGGCCGAGAGCGCGGCCGAATCGTATATCCGCGAAGTCGCAGGAAAGAGTCCCAGCGAGGAAATCGCCACAGCTGCAGCACTCCTCGAAGCCGGATCGATCAGCGAGGAAGAGTTTGCCGCACTCAAGCTGAAGGTGCTCTCGTGAGTGCCGCGCGTTTCGGCCCCGTCGACTTCTACCTTCTCGGTCTGCCGGGGCAGAGCCTCGACCCCGCCGCGTTCTCCGCGCTCACCGACATCACGGATACCGGCCTGGTACGACTCCTCGATCTGATCGTCATCTCCAAGTCCGACGACGGTGAACTCACCCTCGTCGAGGTCGAGGAATTGCCGAACGGCTTCGAGATCAACGTCGAAATGCTCGGCGCGTCCGGTCTGCTCGGGCATGAAGACATCACCGAACTCGCGGAGGCGATTCCCGCCGGCGCTTCAGCGCTGCTGGTCGCGCTCGAGCTGGTCTATCAGCGCGAACTCGCCGCCCGGACCGCCGAGTCCGGCGCGGTGTTACTGGGTTACGAGCGGATACCCGCACCCGTCGTCAATGCCCTCGTGGACACGATCATCCCGAAATTGGAGGTCTGACATGCCGTACATCCCGAGACGAGGACGCCCTGGACTGCTGGGCCTCGCCGCCCGCACCGCGGTCGTGACCGGTACCGCGACCGCCGTCAGCGACGGTATGGCCACCCGCCGGCAAAGGAGAGCTCAGGCCGACTACGAGCAGGCGCAGTACGAATTCGCCCAGCAGCAGGCCGTACTCCCCACACCCGCACCCCCGGTCGATCTCGTCGCCGAGTTGCAGAAACTCGGCGATCTCAAATCACAAGGCCTACTGAGCGACGCCGAGTTCCAAGCCGCGAAAGCACGACTGCTGGGCTGATTCACCCCGACGGGCCATGGATTACCGCGCCCGCTTCCGTACCCCGACACCGATTGGAATCCGCTATGTCCACGATCGCCGTCAACGTCCTGAACTTCAATCGGGCAGAATCCGATCTCATGTTCGCTCGCCTGGCCGCGGGCGTCGGCCTGGGCACGTGGAACCACACTCGCGAGCTCGGGTCACTCGACAACCAGCCGATCATCCGCCAGAACCGCGACACCCTGTACAGCAGCGCGATCATCGACGTGCGCGAAAACGTCACGATCACGGTGCCCGATACCGGCAAGCGCTACATCTCCGTCTGGGTGGTCAGTCAAGATCATTTCGGTCCCGTCATCCTGCGCGATCCGGGAGAGCACCTGCTCACACGCGAATTGGTCGGGACCGACTACGCCGCACTGATCGTGCGCATCCTCGTCGATCCGAACAGCCCCGAAGACGTCGCCGAGGTGAACCGGTTGCAGGACGCCCTCACCATCGACGGCGGCGGAACGGGCGAGTTCCCGTTGCCCGACTACGACGAACAGTCGCAGACCGAGACCCGCGACGCGCTCCTCGCACTCGCGCGTGGCATCACCACCTACGACCATTCATTCGGCACCGCGACGGAAGTCGACCCGATCAGGCACCTGCTCGGTACCGCATCCGGCTGGGGTGGCCTTCCCGAGTACGAGGCCACTTACGTCAACTTCGACGAACGTCTCCCGGTCGGGGAATACCGTCTCCGCCTGAACGTTGTTCCCGTGGAAGCGTTCTGGTCGGTCTCGCTGTACAACGCAGCCGGATACTTCGAAGAGAACGCCTTGGGCGTCAACAGCATCAACAGCCTCACAGCCACCCCCGACTCCGACGGCAGCACCACCATCCGGTTCGGCGTCAATCTCGACGGCGTCGCGAACGCACTGCCCATCATGCCGGGCTGGAACTACGTACTGCGCCTGTACCGCCCCCGCCCCGACGTGCTCGACGGCACCTGGACGGCACCTCGTCCCGAGGCCCTCCAGCAAAGCGTTCCCCACGCACACACCACTCTCGGGTGACTCGACCTGATCACGGAGGTACAAGCCATGCGTCTGTTATTTCAGCTCATTTCGCAATGTGTACTCGGCGCGATCGCGCTGATCGTCGTGCATTTCGCTCTTCCCGGGGTCAGCCTGAGCGTGAACGGTTTCTTGGCCGCTATCGGTGTATTCACCCTCGCCCACATGATTCTCGGCCCATTCGTGCTCAGCGTGGCACTGCACTGTGCGGCTCCGCTCGCGGGCGGTGTCGGCTTGGTCGCCACGCTGCTCGCGCTCTGGGTTGCGACCCTGGTCCCCGACGGTATTGAGATCAGCGGCGTCGGGTCCTGGATCCTCGCCCCGATCATCGTGTGGGTGATCACGGCGTTGGGAGGGTGGATCTTCATGGCTCTCGTCATCGACAAGTGGATCAAGAGACGCAATGCCGAAAAGCTCGTGCGCAGTGTGCAGAAGGCATGAATGATCAGTTCGGAAACGGAACCCACAAGGAGTCAGCCATGCCAACTCACCCGCTCGATCGTCGCGTTCTCCTGAAGACCGCTCCGAACTTCCGGGATCTCGGTGGCATTCCCGTTGCTGATGGCACCGTCCGCGCCGGCGCGCTCTACCGTTCGGCGACGCTCGCGAAACTCGACGGCGACGACGTCGCCGCGGTCGCCGACTTGGACGTCCGGACGGTCTACGACCTGAGGACCGCTGCCGAGCGCGACGGCGCACTCGACAATCTCCCTGACTCGACGCGGACGGTCTGGCTCGACGTTCTCGCCGACAATGCCCAAAACGCCGCGGCCACCGGACTACTCATGACGGACCCGGTCGCGTACGCCGAGACCATCAGCGATGGACGTGGGATCGCACAGATGGAGGAAGCGAACCGCAACTTCGTCAGCCTGCCGTCCGCCCTCGACGCCTACCGCGCGTTCTATCTCGACCTCATCGACGAAACAAGAACCGGTGCAGCACTTTTCCACTGCACCACCGGCAAAGATCGCACCGGGTGGGCCGCGACCTCTTTCTTGCTCCTCCTCGGCGCCGACGAAGCCGATGTACGCGCCGACTACCTGGAGACGAACACCGATCTGGCGCCCATGACGGAACCGATCCTCGACTTCGCCGCAAGCAAAGGCGTTGACGGAGAACTGCTCCGGCCGCTCCTCGGAGTCCGTGACAGCTACTTCGACGCCGCGCTCGACGAAATGCGCACGCGCTTCGGCACAGTCGAGGACTACGCAATCAACGGACTCAAGCTCACCGCAGAACAAATCACCACGCTCCGCGAGCGGTTCACATCGCGATCGGGCTTCGTCAGCGCGACGTGATCGGAGCTCTTGCCGGGCAGGAATCCGTGCTCTCGTCATGCTTCTTCGGTCGATTGTCCACCCGGGTGACCACGACGACGGCGACGATGCCCACCGCCAAGCCGAGAGCGGTGAACGGAGTGAAGGATTCTCCGAACATCAGTGCGCCCAGACCGCGGTGACGGGGGCGATCAAGAACATCAAGGTGTTGACGGACGTGATGCCGATGCGGCGGAGCAACAACCAGTACAGCCCGTATCCGCCGAAGGTGGACAACACGATCAACCAGAGCAATGCGATCCAGAATGTGCTGACACTCGGCGGTACGGCAGCACCCGAGACGATCGCCAGAGTTGTGAAAACTATTGCGCTGGTTGAGCAGTGGATGGCCAAAGCCTGCAGTGGCGGCGTGGACGTGGGAGCGCGTTGCTGAACGAAGGTGGATGCAACGAGGCTGAGCATTCCCAGGAACGGAATCGCGTACGCCCACCACGGGGCCGATGTACCGGCCCCGGCGTCGGCTGCCGTGACCATCGCGACGCCGGCCAGTCCGATCGCTAAACCGATCCACTGCATCCGCGGGACTGCGACACCGAGGACCGGGCCGAGCAGCGCGGCTGCCACCAGCGGCTGAATACCGTCGATCAGCGCTGTGGTTCCGGTGTTCACGCCGAGATCGACTGCCCAGTACACAGACAACAGGTAGCCGCTCTGGGAGAGTATTCCGATCACCACCTGCCTGCCGACAGCCCGCGGTGTCGGCATCGCGTTCCGGCACCGGGCGGACAGCCAGACAATCGGGACCAGTACCGCCGCAAGCGGGAGAAAACGCCACATCAGCAGCGTGGAGACCTCGGCACTGCCGGCGCCGAGTTTGGCTCCGATGAATCCCGAACTCCAGCATGCGACGAACAGGACCGACAAGGTAGCCGTCACGGCAGATCTCGAGGTCACGATCCGAGGTATACCGATCTGTTTACTCATGGAGTCGACTATACAGATCGGTATACTTTTGTCCATGGCAGACGAATCCGTACCCGACTTGACTCCGAAAGCACGTCGCATTCTGGAGTCGGCGTCGAAGCTGTTCTACGAAAAGGGAATTCACGCCGTAGGCGTGGATACCGTCGCACTGGACGCCGGGGTCACGAAGAAGACTCTGTACGAGCGGTTCGGCTCGAAAGACGGCCTCGTCGTGGAATATCTGAAGGATCGAGATCGGCGGTGGCGAGCCTTTCGCGACAAGAAGCTCGCATCAGCCGGACACAGCCGCGCCGAGCAGTTGAGTGCGGCATTCGACGCTTCCGCCTCCTGGTCCAAGGCGAGCGGAGGCAAAGGTTGCAGCATGGTCAACGCTCACGCCGAGTTCAGCGATCGGTCACATCCGGTGTTCGCTGTCATCGCCGAACAGAAGCAGGAAATGTTGGACGTCTTTCGGCGCATTCTGGCGACGGACGGGGAAGCCGACGAACGTCTCGTCGAGGCAATCATGCTGCTTCACGAAGGCGCCCTCGTCGCAGACGGTATCGGTATCGGCACCGACCCCTTCGACGTCGGCCGGGATGCGGCCCTCGAAATGCTGAAGCATTCCGGGTGATCCACCCCTCTCCACACATTCCAGAAGACCCTTCGACAGAGTCCACACCTGAAATCGAGATCATTCCTCATAGGCGCCACAAACTGACCGTCAACCATCGCCTCGCCCGACGAATACAGGAAACCCGCACATCACCGCGCACGGAGGTCGGGGTTCCTGTCGACAATCTCATGCAAGGCATCGGTTATCGCCCGCACGCGGGCCAATCTGATCAGCTCGCGCGGGACAACGAGCCAATACGACCTCCGAATTACGAACTCGTCACGCAGCACCGGCACGAGGTCATCGTCGGTCGCGCCGATGTACGTCGGCAAGGGCGCGATTCCCACACCGTGCCTGACTGCCTCGTAGTGACCAGCGATGTTATTGGTCTGGATCTGCGCTCGCCCGGTGGGCAGTATCCGGTCGAGGATACGCAGAGGTTCGACATCCAAGAACGCGTCCACATACCAGACGAGCGTGTGATGACGTAGGTCGTCCACCGACGAGATCGACTCGTGCGTCTCCAGATACCGACGCGAGGCGTAAAGCCGCAAGTTGTAGTCCGCAAGTTTGCTGACGACCACAGATCGGGGAGAGGGACGCTCCAATGTGACGGCGACGTCGAAGTCACGCCCGGTCAACACATCGTGGGTAGTCGAAGTCAGCACTTCGGTGTACAAATCCGGGTGCCGGGCACGTACAGAGCGCAGGCCCGGAACCAATACGAAGGCACCGAAGCCGTCTGGGGTCAGGATCCGGACCGTCCCGTTGAGGCTCGGCGACGCCGAGGCGGTCGTCTCACCGAGCGCAGAAAGTAGCGTCGACTCGATACTCTCCGCGTAGGGAACCAATCGCCTGCCCGCCTCGGTCAGCTGCCAGCCCGAGACGCCGCGATCGAAAAGCCTTGCTCCCATGTCTTTTTCAAGCCTAGAGATTCTCCTGGAGACCGTGGTCTGATCGACCCCCAGTCGCTTCGACGTATCCGAAATACGCCCCGTGCGTGACAGTTCCAGCAGAAAGCGCAGGTTGTCAGAAGTGAACATCGCCATTCCCGTTCTTGGCTGCAATTTTGCATTGAGTACTGCGATCTTACTTGTTGACGACGGCAATTCTGCGGCACAGACTCGAATCAACCCCAGCCTCAGGAGTGAATAGTCATGACTGTCATCGCACATTGGATCGACAACAAGATCGCCCCCGGTTCGAGCGGAAACTCCGCTCCGGTCACGAACCCTGCGACCGGCGCCGTCACTGGCAGTGTCGCGCTCGCCAGCGTGCAAGACGCACGCGCCGTTATCGACGCAGCTGCTGCTGCGTTTCCCGATTGGCGCGACAGTTCGCTCGCCAAGCGCACCGCAATCCTCTTCGCGTTCCGCGAACTGCTCAATGACCGCAAGCACGAACTCGCAGAGATAATCACCGCCGAGCACGGCAAAGTCCTCTCCGACGCACTCGGCGAGGTGTCAAGAGGCCAGGAGGTCGTCGAATTCGCTTGTGGCATCGCGCACCTGCTCAAGGGCGGTATGACCGAGAATGCCTCGACGAACGTCGACGTCACCTCGATCCGTCAACCGCTCGGCCCGGTCGCGATAATCTCGCCGTTCAATTTCCCCGCGATGGTCCCGATGTGGTTCTTCCCCATCGCGATCGCCACCGGAAACACGGTAGTACTCAAGCCGTCCGAAAAAGTTCCATCTGCTTCGCTGTGGATCGCGGCGCTCTGGGCCGAGGCAGGACTTCCAGCGGGCGTGTTCAACGTCCTGCAAGGCGACAAGACAGCTGTCGACGAACTTCTGACCAACCCTGCGATCAAGGCCGTTTCGTTTGTCGGTTCAACCCCCATCGCCCAGTACGTGTACAGCACCGGCACCAGCCACGGAAAGCGCGTTCAGGCTCTCGGAGGAGCGAAGAACCACGCGATCGTCTTGCCTGACGCAGACCTCGATCTGGCCGCCGACGCAATGGTCAACGCCGGATTCGGCTCGGCCGGCGAGCGCTGCATGGCGATCTCGGCACTGGTCGCCGTCGGCGACATCGCCGATGAACTCGTTGGCAAGATCGCCGAGCGAACCCGCACCCTGAAAACCGGTGACGGCACGAAGAACTCAGACATGGGTCCTCTGGTGACCAAGGCCCACCGCGACAAGGTCGCCTCCTACGTCGACGCCGGTGAGGCGGCCGGCGCGACGCTCGTCGTCGATGGCAGGCACGTGCAGGCGAACGGTGGTGAGGGCGGATTCTGGCTCGGCCCGACCCTGATCGACCACGTCACCACCGACATGAGCATCTACACAGACGAAATCTTCGGCCCTGTGCTCTCGGTCGTGCGAGTGAACTCCTACGACGAAGCACTCGACCTGGTGAATTCGAGTGCATTCGGGAATGGCACCGCGATCTTCACCAATGACGGTGGCGCAGCACGTCGCTTCCAGAACGAGATCGAGGTCGGCATGGTCGGGATCAACGTCCCCATTCCCGTCCCCATGGCCTACTACAGCTTTGGCGGTTGGAAGAACAGCCTGTTCGGCGACACGCACGCTCACGGTACCGAAGGAGTCCACTTCTTCACCCGTGGGAAGGTCGTCACTACCCGCTGGCTCGATCCCAGCCACGGCGGCATCAACCTCGGCTTCCCCGAAAACAACTGAGTTCTTGTCCCGTCCGAATACGACGGGCCGGGAAATACATTCACAACATTCGAAGGGATCGGCATGGTTGCCAACATTTCATTTCCCCGGTTCTTGAAACTTGGTCCTGGGTCCGTCGAGAGTCTCGGCGAAGTGCTGACGGATCTGAACATCGAGCGTCCGCTTCTTGTCACCGACGCGTTCATGGTCAGCAATGGTTCTGCCGATCGATTGCTGAAGATCGTTGCAGCAGCAGGAAAGAAGGCCGCACTCTTCTCCGAGACGGTTCCCGACCCCACTACCGATTCTCTACAGGCTGGTCTCGACGCTCTGACCGCCCACGATGCCGACTCGATCATCGGCTTCGGCGGCGGCAGCCCGATGGACACGGCAAAAGCACTTGCCGTCTTGTTCAAGCAGGGCGGCGTCATGCGCGATTTCAAAGCCCCTCGGGTGTACGCGGGGCCGGCGCTTCCGATCATCGCCATCCCGACGACGGCAGGAAGTGGCTCGGAAGCAACACAATTCACGATCATCACGGATGTTGCCACCGACGAGAAGATGCTATGCCCTGGGCTTTCTTTTCTTCCGATCGCCTCGATCGTCGATTCCGACCTCACGATGTCGATGCCGCCGAGACTGACGGCCGACACAGGTGTCGACGCACTCACACACGCGATCGAGGCCTACGTCAGTAAGAAGGCAAACCCCATCTCGGACGGGCTCGCACTGTCTGCGATGAAGACAATCGGGGCGTACCTCTTGCGCGCGTACCGTGACGGCTCAGATCGAGAAGCACGTGAACAGATGATGCATGCTTCCACTCAGGCGGGTATGGCATTCTCCAATGCGAGCGTGTGCCTGGTACACGGGATGAGTCGTCCGATCGGCGCACATTTCCATGTGGCGCATGGACTTTCCAATGCAATGCTACTTCCGGCGATCACCGCGTTCTCCATACCCGGGGCGCGTGATCGATACGCCGATTGCGCCAGGCAGCTGGGCGCGGCCGATCGCCGCGATTCAGACGAGGCGGCCTCGCACAAGCTGGTCGACTTCATCGATACTTTGTGCGTCGACGTAGAGGTACCCAGTCCGCGCACATTCGGCATCGACGAGTCCCGCTGGGAGGAGCTCATTCCACTGATGGCGGAACAGGCCTTGGCGTCGGGTTCTCCGTCGAACAACCCGGTGGTGCCCAGCGCACAGGAAATCGTCGAACTGTACCGGAGAGTCTATCGATCCTGACCACTTCGGCCCGGTCAGCATGGTCTCGTTCAGACTGTGCTGACCGGGCCTGTCGAGTTTCGGACGATCAGCTTGGTTTTGAAGATTTTCTGCCTCCGCTTGGCGCCGTCGATATTGTCGAGCAGCATGGAAGCTGCGGCGCGCCCCTTCTCCACCAGCGGTTGACGCACAGTGGTCAGATCCATGAGTTCGGCGATTGGCGCATCGTCGAATCCGACAACCGAAACAACCTCAGGTACTGAGATATTCATGCCACGAAGCACGCTCAAGGCAGCGACGGCAAAGACATCTGATGTCGTGGCTATTGCGGTCGGATTCAGTATCTCGACCATCGAGCGAACAGCACGGACGCCGCTGTCACGATCGATACCTGAAGCCTCGTAAACCTCAATCGAGATACCGGCATCTCCCCGTGCAGTTGCAGCATCGAAGTACCCGAGGATCCGATCTCGCTGGACCCGCTCCGAAGAGTGTTCGACAACTGCCTTGGAGATCGGCCCGTCGGTGCCACCGATGTTCAAACGTTCGCAGACCACACCGATTCTTCGGTGCCCGAGATCCAAGAGATGGGCCATCTGCTTGAATCCCGCAGCGCGATCATCGATTCCGATGAATGGCAAGCCGCAGTCCGCGGGTGAATCGATCGCAACTGCCGGCGTTCCTGAGTGAATCAGGGCCGCAATGATCGGGTGGGTAGGAGTCACATTGTGCAGGACTACTCCGTCGACCAAACCTCTGACCGCGGGAGAATTGAATCCTTCTTCCCTACTGGAGACCAACGGCAACAAAGTGAGGGCAACGTCGGCGAGTTCGTTGACTTCGACTACCCCCTTCATCAACAGCATGGTCGACGGGTCTTCCAGTGCGTGCCCCAACGACTCCATCACCATGATGCCAACCGCTCCAACTCGGCCGGAGCGCAGGCTACTGCCGACGATGTTCGGCCCGGCGTAGGACAGAGACTGAGCGACTGCGTAGATGTGATCGCGCTGCGATGCAGAAACTTTCGGAGAGTTACTGAACGCGTATGAGACAGCGGCTTGGGAGACGCCTGCTGCCCGCGCCACGTCCTTCATCGTAACCACTGAAGCGACTCCCCTTGCTCCGGACGAATCATCCGCCGTAACCCTTGACGATCTCACGAATTCTATCGTGGTCTCGTTTCAACCGAGTGTTGGCTTCGGTTGACCTGTCGTCACAGTAGATGGTGTTCACACATTCGCCCACACCGGACTGCATGGGTCCAAGCTCTACGAAAGCCCCCGAAGAGCTCGACACGGTATGGCACATCGTCTTTCCGCCCCGACATCGCCGTGTCGATCTCGCCACAGAGGTTGCATCGAGCTCGCACGGCCAGCGGCACAGACGGCTTGGGCATAGGCAACGACGAACCGATATGGCGACACGTGACACAGACGTACCCCACTTCTTCCTCCATACGGTGACTAGCCATGTTCGTCGCCCCACTCCTGCCGTTGCCTCGATAGTTTCAAAGATGTTTCTGCACTGAAGGTCCCGCGAATGTACGAACGATGACGTCCGTGAGAGGTACTGTCGGCAGCGGCGATTACCCCGACCGAACACTTCGGGAAACGGTAGGCGCGACACCGTGGTTTGCGATACTTCCGCCTGTCGCGCCACATCTCAACCTTCACCTTGTTTCACCACCACAGACACGAGTGAATCGTATCACCGGGTGATACGATTCACTCAACTCTTCTACGAAGAGAATCAACGAAATGCTCTACCCGAAGTTGCCCTTCGTGCTCGGCCGCACGAAATGGGCACAGCTTGTCATCTTCGCACTTCTCGGAGCTTGCCAAGCCTCTTGGGTGACAGTGACACCCGACGTCAAGAATGCACTCGAGCTCACCACCAGCGGACTCGGTTTCGTCATCTTGGGACTGCCCGGTGGTTCCCTGTGCGGATTGCTGGCAACAGGCCGTCTCATTGCCGCGCGCGGAGCTAGCAGGGCGATCAGTATAGGTTTAGCCACGGCAGGAACCGCCGTCCCCCTCATCGAAGCCGGAACGCTAGTTCCTTCCGGAACGTCGCGACGAACTGATCGCCGAACCCTCCAGCAGCTCAAGACCTTTGACTGCCAACAGCAAGCGCTGCCGTGTTTCCGGGGCATCAAGGGATTTTCCGAGAATCGTGGAGATCCGCTCCAACCTGTT
Source organism: Rhodococcus sp. 66b (assembly GCF_002076325.1). Lineage (NCBI taxonomy): Bacteria > Bacillati > Actinomycetota > Actinomycetes > Mycobacteriales > Nocardiaceae > Rhodococcus > Rhodococcus sp. 66b. Next base: position 297,151 of record NZ_MUZB01000006.1, on the reverse strand, counting down.
GTACAGAGTTCTGCGCTGCACGTAGAGTTTGTCCGCCGCTTCAGTCTTGCGCCCGTCGACGCTGAGAAACGCACGCAGTGTCGGCAGCAGCGGACTGGCCGAGTGCGCATCCTTCGTCAACAACGGACCCAATTCGTCTTCGACGAAGCTCGCCAGTTCCGGGCCCTGCGCCAGGGTCACCAAAATCCGCTCGACCCCCAGTTCGTCGAAGTGAAGGACACCACCAGAAGCTCGGGCGACCGCCGCAGCACTGCGCGCTTGAGTGAGCGCGACAGCAACCATGTCACGTGAAATAGCGCGGCTCACACCGACACCCGCTCCGACGAAACCGACAAGATCCTCGATCTCCGGCGGACGGCCACTCACTTCCGGCGCCACCGTGACGATGTAATCACCCATGTCGGCACTGATCGCATTGGGACTGCTCCTGCGCTTGGGCCGGATTCCACCAGAATCGTCACGAGTATTCTTGTTGGCCACGAACACTCGCATCAGGCCAGATCCGAGCCGATACCCCAGACGACTGGCCTGCTTCACGAACTCATCGCCGGAAATTTCTCCCAGCAGCAAGTGTGTCATCAAAGCGGTACTGCGCTGATCGTCACGCGCCTCGCGGCTACGATCGGTGAGAAGCGAGATCGCGATCGCTGCTGCTGCCCGCTCCGCCGCGAATTCAGCCGAGAACGGCGCGGTCGGCGATTGTCCCTGGAGCACGTGGATCCACCCCCACGGTTGACCACGCATGACGACGGGCCTTCGGACACAATCAGTTTCATTGTCGTGCGATACTCTGGCGTGACGATTCCACTCGTCGTCATCGAATTCGACACCGTCCACTGAAAAATAGACCGTCACCCGGTGCGCGATGTTTTCCAGAACCACCGTGCTGTCGGTGAGCGCCGCCAGAGTCTCCACTATTCCGAGATGGTCTGCGCCGTCGAGCAGCAATCCCGAGAATGTTGCTTCGACCTCACGCTCACGAGTCAGGCTCCGAAGTCGCATTTCGGTCAGAATTTCGTGCACCTGGGCGGAGACTCCGGCGAACGACACTTCGTGGGTCAACGCGATCACCGGAAGCAGCATTTGTTGGGCTTCCTGTACAACAGCTTCAGGAACTCGATCGAACATGCGACCGGATTCTTCGATCACCAGAGCTGCCGCACCCGCTCGAGAAACCGCCTTCACGTAAGCACGCTGCTCGGCTTCTGTTTCCCCTATACCGAGGCCCGCCGTCAGCAACAATTCGCCGCCGCTGAGAAATCGTGCGATATCGGGGATCTCGGACGAGTGAACCCATCGGACTTCGCGTTGATCCAGATCCGTTCCGTTGGTGAGTACGTGAGGACCGGCCGCGCGGATCAGTGAGAGTTCCAGAGCGTCCGCAACCGTGAAAGACATGTCAAAGACACTACACAAAACGTGTCGCTCAGCCGAGATATCTTTCCCGCCTTGCGTCTAGCTGTGAATGCAGTCACAGGACAGTATTTCTACAACCCCAGGGCTTCACCGGGGGGCGCCAAACAGAGTTGAGACACATGGCGAACCCGCTTCCTACCTGTCCGAAGATTTGTTTCAGCGCCCATATAGACCCGGCCCACCGTCCGAGTAATCGCTACCGGTTCACGAACCGAACGCGAACTGCATGGCACCGATCCAAATCTCGACACGCACAACGCCGTGCCGCCGGGTGACCTGATTTCGCTCTTTCGACCGAACACCGACACACCCTTTCGAGGAGTCCTCAATGCCCCTGACCGAAGACCAGCAGAAACGGCCGCCAAGCGCGCGAATCTCTGTCGATGACATCGGCCGTTCCACTCGTTCCGCGGCACCCCAGCCGCCCCACGCATCCTCGCAGGAATGGCTACCTGTTCTGCTCAAACGCATTCTGCCAAGCACACCGTCGCAGGTCGTTCAGCGGGTGATGCTGACTGTACTGGCCGCATCGGTGGTGATTCTGTGCATCGCCAACCCGATCTTTCGGCAGTCGGACAACCTGCTGAACGTGCTGCAACAGGCGGCGATGGTCGGAATCATTGCCGGCGGTATGCAGCTGATGATTATCTCAGGTGGCTTCGATCTCTCGGTCGGAATCGTGGCAGCGGCAGCCGGATGCGCGGCAGCGTACGTCAGTCTCCAGCACGGTATAGCCATCGGAATTCTCGTCGGATTGGTCGCCGGTCTACTCGCCGGCTTCGTGAACGGCATCCTCGTAGCCAAGATCGGCATCAACCCATTTGTGGCCACGTTCGGTACACAAGCCGTCGTCACCGGACTGCTGTACGCCGCAACCGGCGCCACCCCGATCGCTCCTCTTCCTTCCGGATGGACCGATCTTGGCTTGAGGAACATCGCTGGAATCTCCTTTGCCAGTCTCACATTCGTCGTGGTCATCCTGATTCTGTTGTTCGTCTTACGATGCACGCTCTTCGGCCAGCACATCTACGCCGTCGGGAGCAACAAGGAAGGCTCGCGTCGTGCCGGAATCCATGTCGATCGGGTTCTGATTGCCGTCTATGCGATCGGCGGACTGTGCGCTGCCATCGCAGGAATTCTTCTCGTCTCGATCTCGGGAATCGGGAGTCCGGCAACAGGTACACAGTGGGCACTTCTCGCCATCGCCGCCGTCATCATCGGCGGCACACCACTCACTGGCGGAGTCGGCGGCATCAGCTCCGCGGTGATCGGCATCCTGTCGCTCACCGTCCTCACAAACGCACTGAACCTGTACAGCGTTTCCGCTTACTGGCAGCCGGCGCTGACGGGTACGGCCGTTCTGCTCGCAGTCGGCTTCGAAGCGTTCCGCAGCGCCCGCAAACGCTGATACGTCCGATTCCACTCGCAGCCAACCACATTCCAGGAGTGACAACATATGACCGTAAGAAGAACGTCCCGAACGATCAAAACCGCATTTGCCCTTTGCCTGGCCGCGTTCGTCGCCGTCGCACTCACGGCCTGCGGAACCGCACCTTCCTCGGGTGCGAACAAGACGCTGGGCTTCGTGGTGTACGACGTCGGCGTCGACCCGTGGATGAACGTAGCCATCTCGACTGTGCAAGAAGAAGCTGAAGCTGCGGGATACAAGCTCAGTGTTGTCAACGGGCACAACGACATCGCTCAGATGAGTAGCGGAATGGACCAGCTGGTCACGCAGAAGGTCGACGCAATTCTCCTCGCCCCCAGCGACCAGGACAGCATGACTCCGTCAATCAAACGAGCCGAAGCAGCAGGAATCCCGGTCATCGCATTCTCCCTGGCGCTGTCAGAAGACGCCCCGGTCTCCTCGTTCGTCGGGACCGACGACGTTCAGGTCGGACGCGAGCAGGCGAAGATGGTCGCAGGAGCAATTGGCAATCGGGGCAACGTCGCCTTGATGACCGGCATCCTCGGCAGTGGGCCGCAGATCGGTCGGTCGGAAGGGTTCCGTGCCGAACTGCAGGAGAACTTCCCCGACGTCAAACTCGTCGAAGAGCAGCCGAACAACTGGGCGAACGACAAGACCATCAGCCTGACCCAGGACTGGCTCGCGAAGTATCCGGCAGGGCAGATCAACGCCGTCGTCGCGCAAGGACCCGAATTGGCTGCGGGCGCCCGCCTGGCCAAGTCGATGGGCCGAAGCGAAATCGTCTTCGTTGGCAACGACTATCCGGAAGAGATGCGCGAGAGCATCCTCGCGGGAGACACGTACGGAACCATCAACGGCGATCCCAAGGAGATGGCGCGAGAAGCTGTCGCCGCCATGCTGACCTTGCTGGACGGTGGCACGGTGCAACCCAAGATCTTCGTCCCGATCCCGCCCGTAACATCCGCCAATGTCGCCGACTCTCCCGCAGCGTACTGATTCGAGACGACCCCCCAGATCGGAACCACCTCAATGAGTACTATCACCAACACCACCGAGCCTCTTCTCCAGACTACGAACCTCTCCAAGTTCTACGGCGGCGTCAAAGCTTTGCAAGGCGCCTCCATCAGCGTCGGACACGGTGAGCACATCGCCATCATGGGCGACAACGGCGCAGGCAAGTCCACCTTCGTCAAGATCCTTTCCGGCGCGCAACCGTCGAGTGATGGCACCATCCGATTCGACGGTGCGGACTGTGAGTTCCAAAGCCCAATCGATGCACGCGAAGCCGGGATCGAAACCGTCTATCAGGATCTTTCACTCGCAGATGACCTCGACGTCCTGACCAACCTGTTCCTCGGGCGTGAAGAGAAGCTGATCAACCTGGGCGGCTTGAGCGTGCTCAACAGACGCAAGATGGCCAAGCGTGCAACCGAATTGCTCACGGAGATCGGAGTGAACGTGCCCGAGGTACACCGGACCGTTCGGGGTCTTTCCGGTGGCCAGCGCCAGGGTATTGCCATCGCCCGCGCATCCGGTTGGGGATCAAAGCTCATCATCATGGACGAACCCACAGCGGCATTGGGCCTGCAGGAGACCGCCCACGTCCACGACATCATCAAACGCCTCAAACAACGCGGAGTCGCGGTCATCATCGTCAGCCACAACATGCAACAGGTGCTGGAACTGACCGACCGGGTGTACGTTTTCCGGCGAGGCCAGGTCGTCGGGTGCCGAAACACCAAGGAAACCACCGCCGACGAGATCGTCTCGATGATCACCGGCGCCCGACCAGCAGAAGCCGTCACGTAAGCAGCTGTAGCTGCAAGCAGATCGACGTACAGGCCCGTCTGAAGTCACCACGACTGTCGACGGGCCTGTTCGTGTCGCGGATCCGAGACTCACTGTCTCACCGTCACCGTCGGCGTCGGACATCCGAGACCCTTTCCATCACCCATCTGGCCCCCACCGCCCCAGACGAGGCAGAACTACAGCCGCCGAGACGAAAAGTGCTCGGGCCCAACCTGATGAGGTTGGGCCCGAGCACTTTCGGTGTTCGGTTAGTTGATCTGTATTCGGCCGTCGACGGCTTCGATCCGCGGGATCGGCAGTGCGCGTACGGCAGGCGGGGCTGTCACGAACTCCTCGACGGTCGGCACTTCACCGTTCGGAATCCTCTGCTTCATCACGGACGGGTTCATGATCACGACTGTATTCATGTTTCCCGGATGCGTCTCCAAACCGAACACGGCTACTGACCGACTGCTTCGATCAATGCGCTGAGGTGGGTGTAGCTCTTCTTCGCGGCGTCGAGCGTGCCGCACTCCACCGACAAGACGACGTCGTGGTCGGCCGCGGCGAGTGTGTCGACGATGCGCTTCCAGTCGATGACGCCTTCACCGCATGCGCATCCCAGCATGCCTCGCACTTTTCCGCGTAGACGTTTCGCGTCGTCTAACGCGATGTCCTTGGCGTGCAGGTGCGTGACCTGACCGATGATGGCTTCGAGCCACTCGTGCGGATCGTTCTCACTCAGGTAGCTGTTTCCGGTATCGAGGTTGATCGTCAGGGCAGGACTGTCGACCAAATTCATGATCTTGTCGAGGCGCTCCGGAGTCGCGGTGTACGGCCCGTGGGTCTCGATTGCGATCTTGATACCCCGGGGTTCCGCGACCAGCGCTGCCTCCTTCAGGGTGTACCGCATGAGCGTGTAGTTCTCTTCCTCCGTGGTCCAAGACGGGGTGGGTCCATCGTCGACCATGATCATCGGAGAACCTGCCTCCGCGGCGTAACGGATGGCCTGGCGGAAGTACTCCACTGCCACCTCCGGCTTGGCGAGTGGTGCGTGGCTCGACAGCGACGAGATGCTGAGACCGCGATCTTCGGCCGCATTCCGTAGGATCAACGGATCGTCGAGCATGGACCGACTGTGGAAATATCCTGCTGCACTGAGCAGTTCACGACCCCAGTGCACCATCGGCTCGACGTACTTGTAGCCGATCTCAGCAGCTTGGTCCATGGCCCAATCGAAAGAGCCGTTCTCGTATCGCGCGAACTCCAGATTAAGTCCGAGTTTGATGTTGCCCATGACTTACAACTACTTTCCGGTGAGGGGTGGGTCAGAAGCCGCGCTGGTTCACGTAGTCGTCTCGAACTTCGCCGTGGTACGCCGGTACGGTGATATCCCACCAACCCATTGCATGCATCTCGGTCCAGGGCAGCTCGCGAGCACTGATCGCCTCGATGACTACGGGGCCCTCGGTCTCGAATGCGCGCTGAACAGCGGCGCCGAGCTTTGCCGGATCCTCGACACGCTCGGACTTGCATCCGAGGGACTGGGCGAACGCAGTGATATCGGCGAAGTACGGGGATCCATCCGGCAACTTCCACCCTGAGATGATTTCCCGTTCCGCGCCGAAGAGATTGATCTGAAGGTCCTTGATTGCTTCCCAGCCACCGTTGTTCAGAACGACGAAGACGACATTGACGCCGCTCATGGCGGCAGCTGCGATCTCCGTGCCGGTCTGTAGGAACGCGCCATCGCCGACGAGCGCGAGAACCGGCTTGTCCGGTGCGCCGATCGCGGCGCCGATCGCGGCAGGTACACCGAATCCGATTCCGGAGAATCCGCCGGCAACGATGTTGCTCTTCGGCTCGTAGATCGGGAATTCGTTGAACGCCTGGTTTGCCGGGTTGCTGGAATCGGTGACCAGAATTCCGTTACGCGGAAGAACCTTTCGGATCTCGACCATTGCCCGCGAGTTGGTCATCGGTAAGTAATCGGTCTCACGCATAGGGCGCAGGTGCTCGTCCCACTGCGCCTTCAAGTCCTGAAGTTCGGCGTAGTAGTCGGTTGCTCGGAAGTCGTAATCCGCTGCCGGTGCGCCGAGTTCGTCGATCAGAGACGCGAGCGAGGTCTTGGCGTCGCCGACGATCCCGACCTCGACCGGGTAGTTGCGGCCGATCTCGAATCCGTCGATGTCTATGTGAACGAGTTTCGTGTTAGGGATGTCGAATGTGACTCCCGGGCGGTACGAGGACGTGATGCGATCGCTGAACCGGCAACCCACTGCAAGAATGACGTCGGCGGTCTTGGTGACTCCGTTACCAGGAATCGATCCCATGTCGCCGCACGGCCACGCGTACAGATCGTGGTCTGCAGGGAATGCGCCTTTGCCCTGGAAGGAGTGCGTCACGGGAGCGCCGAGACGTTCCGCCAGTGTGAGGAGTTCCGCACCGGCCTCGGCTGCGATGACGCCTCCGCCAGCGAGGATCACGGGACGCTTAGCACCCGCCAGTAGCTTGGCTGCCTCGGCAATGGCGACGGGATCACCAGTCGCCCGGGTCTGAGCTCGGCGCGAGTACAACTCTGGAACATAGTCGCCGTACTCAGCTTGCAGGTCCTGCGGGATATCCACCAGGACAGGCCCTCTGCGACCTTCGAGCATCGTGTTGAACGCCTGAGCCATCGCGGAAGGTAGCTGCTCCAGTCGACCGGGCTGCCACCAGCGCTTGACGACCGGCTCGACCATCCGTGGGAAATTGTTCCCGTGCGGCCGATCGATCTCCTGGAGGACGCCGCGGTTCTCCATATACGTGTGAACGGCACCGGTGATCAGAATCATCGGCTGCGAGTCCGCGAACGCAGTCGCGATTCCGGTTACGGTGTTCGTCGCTCCCGGTCCGATGGAAGTACAGACGGCCGCGATCTTGCCCGATGCGCGGTAGTAGCCGTCGGCCATGTGTGCGGCGCCCTGCTCGTGGATGGCGGGAACCAACTCGATTTCGTCGGCCCGGTCGACGAACGCATCAAGTAACGCCGTATTGCCGTGTCCCGGAATAGCGAATACCTTTTCAACTCCTTCACGGATCAGTATGTCGACCACCATCTGGCCACCGGTGAGCTTTTGCACAGTCATGTTCTTCACTTTCGAATCGAAAAGAATTGGGGTGAGCAATTTATGCAGAGATCGACGAGCCGTGCGATGCACCCGCCGTGGAGTCGCCGCTTCGAGCGATGATCGAATCTGCAACACGCAACGCGTTCGCCGCGATCGACAGCGCCGGATTCATCACCGGGAGCGACGGAAAGAAGGAGGAGTCGACGACATACAGGTTGTCGACATCGTGTGCCTGGCAACTCGGATCGAGGACCGATGTAGCCGGGTCGGTACCGAGCCGAACGGTTCCGGCCTGATGCGAGTTGACCTCTATCCCGGTTCCTTCACTGATGACCACTGGAAATCCGATCTTGCGAAGCATTTTTCGCGTCTCGCGAACCAGAACCTCGTGTGCCCGGACGTTATTCGGTTCCCACGCGATCTGGATACGCCCTCCGGGAGTCAGCGTGACACGATTTTCAGGGTTGGGCAGATCCTCCGTGAACAGCCACCAATCGGTACTACGGTTCGTGGCAAGGCTCAACGCCCATTTGGGGATGTGGGGCCGTTGCCCCTTGATCATCTCCGCCTGGAGCTTCCCGATCAGTTGCACGTGGCCCAGCGGATACGGATGATCGTCAGTGCCACGCAGGTAGAAGTCGTTGAAGTACAACGTCTTTTGAAACTCGGACTTGTTCTTCTTGAGTGGGTCGATGGCCACCATGATCGAGTTCATGTGCACCATGTAGTTACGACCGACCATTCCGGAGGAATTTGCGAGCCCGTCAGGATGGACAGACGTGGCCGAACGTAGCAGCAGCGCTGCAGAATTGACCGCACCACAGGAGATTACGACCGTATCCGCACGTACGGTGGAGGTGACGCCGCGATGGGTCACTTCGACGCCTGATGCTCGACGTCCGGAATCGTCGGTCAGCACCTTCTCCACGTACCCGTTCGTGACGATTTCGACGTTGCCCGAATCGAGTGCGGGTCGCACGCAACAGACGTCGGCATCCGATTTCGCCAAGGTACGGCAAGGGAACCCGTCGCATGTCTTGCATCGAATACATGACCCACCCTGCCGAAGGTCGACCCCGAGCGGGAGATTGGAAGGGGTGAAACCCGCCTTACGCATATCGTCGGCGACCTGCTGTATCGCTGGCTCGTGCCCTACGGGAGGGTACGGAAACGGTTCGTTGCGTGGCAACGTCGGGTCGTCGGTGTGGTCGCCGTGAACCTTGTACACCTGCTCGGCACGTGCGTAGTAGGGTTCGAGATCGTCGTACGAGAACGGCCATGCCGGCGATTCACCGTCGTGATGCCGTGAGGACTGAAAATCCTCCCTCCTGAACCTGACCAGCGAGCCACCGTAGAATTTGGTGTTTCCGCCGACGTAATAGTAGGTGCCGGGGGCGAACTCCCGCCCTTCGGTGTCGACCCATTTTTCGGCGTTCTTGTACCGATCTTTCTCGAACACCGCTCGGGGGTCCCAATTCTGACGTTCCTGTGGAAGGAAGTCTCCCCTCTCGATCAAGAGCACATCGAGGCCGGAATCCTTGAGAGCGTATGCCATCGTTCCACCCCCCATTCCGCTTCCCACGACGATGACGTCGTAGTTGCTCTTACAGGGGGGATGACTGTCCATTCGTGTCTTTTCGAACATGGTTTCCGTCTCCTGGCTGGCTTGACGCTGTACGTCCTTGAACCGTGCCGACTCAGCTTCTGTCAATCCTGACGCAACAGGACTGCAAGTAGTTATACGTATCACTAAACGATACCGCCCACATGTGCGGTGTCAACCGCCCTGAAGACCTGGTCAGGTCGACGGGACGAGCGGATCGAAATCGGGAGCCGACACGATCGCAGTTCGTGCCAAATTCGCAGGCTCCATGATCGCGTCCAAATCCTCCTTGCCCAACAACCCGCGTTCGAGCACCAACTCCACGACGGTGCGACCGGAAGCAAGCGCGTCCGCCGCCAATTCCGTCGCGGCTGTGTAGCCGATGTAGGGATTGAGCGCGGTCACGACACCGATCGAAGCCGCGACCGTTCGTTCGAGATGCGCGACGTTGGCGGTAATGCCGATCACGCATCGCTCGCGCAACACAGTGCAGCCCCGCGTGAGGAGTTCTGCAGTCTCGAACAGGCTGTGTGCAATGACAGGTTCGAATGCGTTGAGCTGCAGTTGACCCGCCTCGGCAGCCATGGTGATGGTCAGATCGTTTCCCACCACCCGGTAGGCAATCTGATTGACCACTTCGGGAATGACCGGATTGACCTTGCCGGGCATGATCGACGAACCCGCCTGCACCGCAGGTAAATTGATCTCACCCAGCCCTGCGCGTGGGCCCGAGGACAGCAATCTCAGATCGTTGCAGATCTTGGACAGCTTGACCGCAGTGCGCTTGAGCACTCCCGACAACTGAACGAAGGCCCCGACGTCCTGGGTTGCTTCGATGAGATCCGATGCCGTCGAGATGTCGAGACCGGTGATCGACACCAGGTGCTCACGCACACGTCTGGCGTACTCCGGGTGCGCATTGAGACCGGTGCCTATCGCCGTCCCTCCCAGGTTGATCTCCGAGATCAACCGAGCGGCCTCTTCCAGTCTCTGAGAGTCCTCCTTGATCATCACGGCGAACGTGACGATCTCTTGACCGAGAGTCATCGGGACCGCGTCTTGCAACTGAGTCCGTCCGACCTTGAGCACGTGGGAGAACTCGGCTGCTTTCTCCGCGAATGCGCCTGCAAGTTCGTCCATCGCACCTCGAAGCCTGGTGACCGCACCTTGCAAGCCGATTTTGATCGCGGTGGGGTAGACGTCGTTGGTGCTCTGACTCATGTTGACGTGTTCGAGAGGATGGAGGAATTGGTACTGCCCCCGTTCGCGGCCGAGCATTTCGAGCGCGCGGTTCGCGACCACTTCGTTGGCGTTCATGTTCGAGGACGTGCCGGCACCACCCTGAATGACGTCGACGACGAACTGGTCGGCGAACCTGCCCGCGCGAATCTCCTTGCAAGCTTGCTCGATCGCTGTTGCATGCTCGGGCGAGAGGATTCCGAGGTCGGCGTTCGCCCGAGCCGCGGCCTGCTTGACCGCGGCCAACGCCGATACCATGTCCGGGTGGACCGAGAGAGGAATACCGGTGATCGGGAAGTTCTCCAGTGCCCTCAGCGTGTGGATGCCGTAGTAGGCCTCCGCAGGCACTTCACGATCACCGAGCAGGTCGTGCTCGATGCGCATCGTCATTTGAGGTTTGCCGCCACCGGGATCTCGCCCCACGGTAGTTCGGCTCCACCGAACTTCGCCGCACGCAGGTCACCTGAACGGGCGTGGCCTTCGAAGCGTTCCAATCGGGACAGTCGCGCAGCGATCTCGCCGATCCTGGCGCTCGCCGCCGGATCGCGCACCTCCTGGAAAGTGAGGGTTTTGAGGAACTTCCCTACCCAGAGCCCTCCGGTGTAGCGCGCAGCGCCAAGAGTAGGAAGTACATGGTTGGTCCCGATCACTTTGTCGCCGTATGGAACACACGTTCCTTCCCCGAGGAAAAGGGCACCGTAGTTGCTCATGCTGTCGAGCGCTTCACGCGGATTCCGTGTCAGGATCTGTACGTGCTCGGAGGCAAACTTGTCCGCGAGTTCATATGCTTCGGAGAGAGTCCCGACAACGTGGATCTGTCCATGGTCGCGCCAGGCAGGCCCGGCGATCGCGTTCGTCTCCAGACCGGGTAGCAATGCGTCGATGTGTTTGGTCACCTCGTTGCCCACAGCCTCAGACGTCGTGATCAACACACACGGTGAATCCGGACCGTGCTCAGCCTGGCTGAGTAAATCCACTGCGATGGTGAACGGATCGGCGTAATCGTCGGCAACGATCAGTGTTTCGGTGGGGCCTGCAAAGAGATCGATTCCGACCTCACCGAAGAGTTGACGCTTTGCCTCTGCCACGTATGCGTTGCCCGGCCCCGTGAGGATCGAGACAGGATCGATCGTCTCGGTACCGAGAGCCAGCGCTGCGATCGCCTGTACGCCACCGAGCACGAAAATCTCGTCGGCCCCGGCGAGATGCATTGCGGTGATGCTGATCTGGGGCGGGAGTCCGTCGTTCGGGGGCGTCGTGGCCGCGACGCGTTCGACGCCTGCGACCTTCGCGGTCAGCACCGTCATGTGCGCCGACGCTGTCAGCGGGTACCTGCCACCCGGAACGTAGGCTGCAGCCGCGTCGATCGGAACGTTCCGGTGCCCCAAGAACACGCCGGGCAGAGTCTCGACCTCGAGGTCTGTGATGGTATCGCGCTGCGCCTGGGCGAAGTCGCGAATCTGACGCTGCGCGAACTGCAGGTCCTCGAGGACCGTTGTCGGGACGGACTTGACGATCTCGCGGATCTGATCTTCGTCGAGCCGGAACGAATCCGGCGACCACCGGTCGAAACGGTCAGAGTACTTGCGGACCGCGTCGTCACCGTTGGCACGAATGTCTGCGATCACACCCGCGACTGTGTCGACCACCGCCGGATTGCTGGCACGCTGCGCTGGTTCGCCGACTGCTGCTTTGAGAACGAACGACATTGGCGGGTTGCTCCTTCGAGGTGAGGCATGAAATCAAACTGATAGCCCTAGCTTTCCTGCGAAGTGATCCAGCGAACAGACACATAGGGGGAAGCACTTCTGCCAAAATCTGCCCAATCCGTGCATGATATGCCGGTCGTTCGAAAGCTCACGGTCAGAGCAGGTGCAGCGCTCGCGCCTGCTCACAGTGGTCGATCAGCGGCTCACGCTTGCACGTTTTGGCGCTGTCGATATTTATCGCCACTTCGTAGTGTTGGCCTACCAGATTTCGTCCGCGCCGAACTCCTGACGTCGAGTCGGCCAATACCCGGAGCCGTCGTTGTCTATTCGACATCGTCGATGCCCGAGAAGGAATACTTCGATGAGCGAACAACCGCATCTCGTCTGGGGAATCGTCGGTGCGAGTGATATCGCCGAAACGCGAATGATTCCCGCACTGCGAAGGACCGGCCACCACATCAGTTCCGTGTACAGCGGAAATGCGGACCACGCCGAGCAGTACGCACGTCGGAACGAGATATCGAACCGAACGAACAAGCTGAACGATCTGCTCAGCGATCCCCTCATCGATGCGGTCTACATCTCCAGTGCAAATGATCGCCACCTCGAGCAGGTGTGCGCGGCGGCAGCAGCCGGAAAACACGTTCTCTGCGAGAAGCCGCTGTCGACGAGCATCGACAATGCGCGGAAGATGACCGCCGCTTGCCAATCCGCCGGCGTAGTCCTAGGTGTCAACCACCACCTGCCTGCCGCAGGTACGCACCAGGCCATTCGACGCACAGTGACGCGCGGCGACATAGGCCGGATTCTGTCGGTCAGTGTTCGCCACACGTCACTCCTACCCGAACGATTGCGAGGGTGGCGACTCGGTAGCGCGCCGGGATCAGGCGCCGTCATGGATCTTTCCTGCCACAACGCATCAGTCGTGAATCCGCTACTCGGCACAAGAGCACTGACGGCGAGCGCGATCACTGTGGCTCAAGGAGATTGGGTGACCGAAGCCGAAGATGCAGCCTCCTCGTCGATTCTCTACGAGAACAACGTCCTTGTACGATTCCACGACACTTTCACTACGCCATTCGCACCCACGTATGTGGAGGTGCACGGGACAGCCGGCAGCCTTCATGCAGCCGACGTCATGACTCCGGAACCCATCGGGTCGGTCGTTCTGCACGATCGCCGGGGATCACACGAGATCGATGTCGAAGACCGCCGGCACACGTACGACATCACGCTGGAACACTTCACCCGTGCCACGCGCGGTGACGGCCGACCAGTCGTCGACGGACTCGACGCGACCAACGCACTGGCAGTGAGCATCTCGATACTCGAGTCGGCCAGGACGGCTAGCCGGGTCACAGTCGACTTCTGTGGACAGTAGCCGTTCACAATTCACACTCGGAGCTGGTTCGATCCAAGGTAGAGGTTCATGAAACGTCCCACTGAACGTGACGAAAATTCGGATTGGAATAGATTCGCGATCCCACAATTCGTGGAACTTCTGCGGTCCGGTTCAGTTGGGCGCGGCCCGGCAATCGTAGGGATCGACGGGAGGGGTGGTTCCGGCAAGTCGACGCTGGCCGCACTGTTATCGGCAAACTGCACAGGGACGGTCATCGTGCACACAGATGACATCGCGTGCAGTCGAACATTTTTCGGCTGGGATACCTTGCTCGCCAAGGAATTACTGGAACCTATACGGCGAACTGGGCTTCCATTCACCTTCCGGTCGAACCACGACAAGCCTCGCGATATCGCTGTCTCTGACCAGACAACGTTGCTTCTCGTGGAAGGTGCCGGGTCGATCCGCCGTTCATTGCGGATGTTGTACGACGCGACAGTGTGGGTCGACACCGCACCGGAGACAGCGCGACAACGATTGGTCGAGCTCGGCGAGGATCCACAGGGCTATCACGACGACAGGATGATCGAAGAGAATTCGTTGCTGAACGCGGACCGCCCCTGGGCGCACGCAATGTTTCACGTGTCTGGAACCAACTCTGCGACCAACGGCACAGTCCTGGTGCGCCGAACATAACCGCGTCGACCTCGAACAGCATTGGCATCACGAGTCGTCCACGGGGTTGTCTACGACGGGTCGCTGCCCAGTTACGGCATATTCTCCTGTACAGAGCGTCGGTGTCGCCAGCGATCGCGCGGCCCGATTCTGTACGAGTAGCAACCTGGATCAATCCGAGCCGAAACACACTACCGGGCACGGCGACCCGCGACGAAGGGTGAGATCGAGTCTCTCGGCGATATCGTGAGGCGCGAAAAGGGCCGAACCCGAATAGTTCTCGATCTCTTCCAGAGTCCACCATCTGAAACCGTGTAGGTGCTCATCGCGCAATTCTGCGTCGGTCAATGCCCCTCGTGGTTCGAATCCATGAACTCGAACCAGGAAATAGAAGTTGTCGACGCCGCTGAATCCGGGAAAGTGCTCTGGATCGATGATCGTTTGGCGCCAGACGAGCGGCTGCGTCGTGCGTAGTTCGAGCCCTACCTCTTCTCGAAGCTCTCGCTCGAGTGTGCCGCGTGGGGTCTCACGTTCCTCACAACGGCCACCGGGCGTGATCCAATAGGATTCATCGGATCTAGATCGAAAGTTGCACAACAGTATTCGATACGAATGATCCACGATCAGCGCTCGCGCAGAACGTCTGATCGACTCCGAAGGTCCGCCAGTGCTCATCCTGTTTCTTCCTCAAATCCCGAACAGAATTTCCTTCCGTTCGGTGACACCAGTGCGAGTACACCGGATTTCGATGTACTCGCACGTGGGCCACTGCTTGTTCGACCTCAGTGGGAGACCGTGTGATGCTCCGGCTTCAGAGCATTTCCCGTACGTTCAGTTTCCGAGTATCGCGGAACGGTTTTCATCAATACAGGACCGCCGACGGCGATGAGCAGGAGCAAGATTGCCGGCAGCGCCGGCATCCAGCCGATTCCGAATCCGTCGACGATGAGCGTGATCGCAGCCGGCCCGACGAGCATGCCGACGTAGCCGATCGCATTGACAATTCCGATGTTTCTTCCGGCGTTCTCGGGGTCACGACGGCCGGCAGCAGAGAGCATCAGCGGAGCCATGCATGCCAGCCCGAGCCCCAGGAGAACGAATCCCACCAGGGCGAACGGAGCTGACGCACCCCCGATCGCAAGCAAGGCACCGACGAATCCGATCACACCACTGACGGCCACGATGACGCGCGCACCGAAGTACTCGGCGAGCCGGTCACCGAAGAGGCGCCCCACGAATTGTGCACCGGAGTAGAAGGTCACAGCTGTCGCAGCCATACCAGCGCTGGTATCGGCATGGCGCCGGACGAACTCTTGTCCCCAGTCCAGAATTGCGCCTTCGCTGAGCATCGATGCCAGCATCAAGAGGCCGAATCCGGCCATGATCAGCAAAGTCGTCGTCGACGCCGATCTCCCGGTTGTCGATTGCTTCCCGAGAACGGCTGCGGCATCCGGGGGTAGCAGCTCATCGCGAGTCAACAACCAGCGACCGAACACAGCTCCGAGAACCGACATCGTGACACCGATCGAGATGTAGGCCACCGCGGGGCTCTCGACATAGTGACGGGCGATTGCACTGGCCACCAGGCCGATGACGAATCCGCCTGCCGGATAGGCCGCGTGGAACGCAGACATGATGGGCCTGCCGTAGTAACGCTCCACCTGCACACCGTGTGTGTTGAAGGCGGTATCGAAGGCACCTCTCAACAGGCCGATCATCACGCCGAGGAACATTGCGCTGGCAATACCCTGCAAGAACGCGAACGGGATATACATCAACGGGTAGATGATCATCGTCGGCATACAGGTGGCTCGCGGACCGTACCTGTCGACGAACGGCCCGATGAGGAAGCAGCCGACTGCAGCGCCGACGCCGATCGCCAATGCCACCAGCCCGAAATTCGAGTCTCCGCCCTCCCCCGACCACCCCAGGTGAGCACGGAGCGCAGTGGTGTTCGTCGACCACGTGAGCATGACCGCTCCCAATTGCGCGAATCCGAAGAATGTCGCAACCCGGGCAAGCCGAATTCGCTGGAGGCTCAGCGCCGGCCGGTCTTCCGAAATGTTCGTAGTCATTGTGAGTCCTCAATCTGCACACGCGTGCCCCTCAATAGGGTTGCGAGGCACGTCATGTACTGCAATCAGCGTTGTCCAAATCACGTTACGGAGTCGCCATCACAACAACGATGCGCAGTGCGAGAACTAATTCACCATAAATATGCACATATCGCGCACATCCTAGGCCAAACAGTCCCCGCAGCCGCACGCCCGCCAGGTCGACACTGCGCACTGCATCATTGCGCGTAACGACACCGGGGGATAACATTCACCACTCTCGTGCGGTTAAACGTATCACCGCACGTGGAAGAGTCAATACGGCAAGAATCAGCGCACTGGTAATCGATCGACCGAGCCGTATGCCCGAAGGTGAGCCTCGTGCCGGTGTAAAAGTCGCTACAGCGAGCCTGCACTGTTTTGCAACGACGCGTGGACGGTCACCCGCGAGACCGCACTCGCAAGCCTCCTGGCCGGCGCTGACCGCCTACTGATCCCCGGCGGCGATGAAGTCGCCACTGTCGCAAAGTCGTTGGCCGCCGCGGCCGTCCGGAATCCGATAGTTGGAGAACGCCTTCGCAACGCAGCAAACCGTGTCCGCGCGCTGGTCAATGCGACCGACCTATGCGATTTCCCAGGCAAACAAAAGCGAGGTTGAACGCGTCGTGGCCGACACCAAACGCTGGCGACCGCCTACCGCGACACTGCACACAGCAGTTACTCCCCCACCCGCTTCGCCCCCACAGTCACTCCCCCACCCGCTTCGCCCCCACAGTCACTCCCCCACCCGCTTCGCCCCCACCATCCGACGCGCTATCTCCAGATACCTCTCCACCAACTCGTCCGGAGACAACTCACCGTCCGGTCGGTACCACACCGCGACGGCGACGCACATCGTCACGACAGCTCGGCTGGCATCCTCGGGATGGTCGGCATCGAACACGCCCGAAGCAACGCCGTCGAGGACGATCCGGTCCACCTGCTTCTGCTGTTCGTCGCGCTGCGCGATGTAACTAGCCCGACTGTCGGGCTCCATGCTGCGGATCTCGGAGGAAGCGACGAACGACTGCTCGCGTCGAAACATGTGGAACCGCAACAGAGATTCGATCACCGCGTCGAAGCGGTCCGAGGGATCGTCCCCGGCGTCGAGTTCGGCGGCGCGGCTTCGCTCCAACAACTCCGTCATCACCACGGTCGCCAGACCGATCAACAGAGCCTGCTTGGACGGGTAGTGGTGGTAGAGCCCCGGCACCGACAGCCCGGACCGCGACGCGACGTCACGGATCGAAGTCCCGTGATAGCCCTGCTCGACGAACGCCTCCAGCGCCGCAGCGAGCGGTTTCGGTAGTCCCAGGTCTTCGTAATCGCGCCAGGACCCACGTACCGGAAGCTCGTTCGTCATACCGATACCGTAGATCGCCGTTGCGCCGCCGCCGAACGCGTCGGTGCCATTGGTTACAGTCGATGTTCACCGAAAGACAGGGACCAGTCATGATCCATGTTCGCCACTCCGCGGTTGCTGCCGTGCCGGTTGATGTCGCCTTCGACTACATCGACGACTACCGCAACGTCCCGACGTGGATGTTCGGTGTTTCCGAGTTCACACCGTTCGGAGAGTTCGATCAGGGGCTCGGCGCCACGTTCGACGCGGCCATGCAGATCGGGCCAAGCACGTTGCGCTCCAAGCTCGAGGTCACCGAGTGGGAGAAGAATCGGATCATCAAGCTGTCTTCGCTCGGCGGTGTATCCAACTCGTCCACGTGGGAGTTCGCCGCGATCGACGATTCCAAGACCGAGCTTTCCGTCGACTTCGCCTACAAACTCCCCGGCGGCATTGCCGGCAAAGCTCTCGGCCGCTTGATCGGGCCGTTCGTCGAAAACGCTGTCAGGAACAGCGAGGAGACGTTACGCCACAGCCTCGAGCAGCAGTTCGCGGCCCGCGGCGAAGGCTGAAACTACCCGCGGTCGCCTTCGAGGCCCAGAGCGTTGGCCCACACCTGAGTAGCCGTCTTGACGACGTCCTCGAACGGGACGGGTTTGCCGTCGGCGCCAGGTTCCTCGGAGACGAACGAACTGTAGGCAAGACGGCTCACCATCGCCGACAGTGCTCGGGAAGCCAGCAGCGGATCCAGTGAGCCGTCTGCCTTGCCAGCTGCTTGCAGGCGTTCGATGGCTCGGGCATTGCGAGAAATGAAGGTCTCGGCTCGGTCCCGACGCAGTTTCGCGAAGGCCGGATCGATGTGCGATACCTGCTCGAGCAGACCCATCAGTTTGGCGTTGCGGCGAAAAGCCGTCAGGTAGGCACGGTTGCTCGATTCGAGGACCGCATACGGATTGTCGACCTCGCGGACCCGTCCCATGCCGGGGTGCAGCATGTCTTCCTGCGCAACGTCGAGAACTGCGGCGAAGATCTGCTCTTTGTTGTCGAAGTAGGTGTAGAACGTGCCGGTGGAGCAGTTCGCTTCCTTGGTGATGTCCGTCAGACGGGCGTCGAGATACCCTGCGCGCTCGAACACCGTTCGAGCCGCTGCGACCAGAGAAGCCCTGGTCCGGACGCCGCGGGCAGTCACCGGCAGGTCACGCAGAAGCTCCGTCGCAGCCATGGATGGTGGCGGACGGTCTTCCCAGTTCTCCTGAGGTTCGGCGCGAGAGGTCACCAGCTACTTATACGGCAAAGCCGGCGACATCTCGGCATCGGCGTCAGGTGATGGTGATTCCTCCGTCGACGGCGATGGTCTGACCGGTGACGTATCCGCCTGCCTCGGACGCGAGCCACACCATGGTGGCCGCGAGCTCTTCCGGATCGCCCATGCGGCCGAGGATCAGGCGCGGAGCCATCGCGTCCAAGTAACCGTCGTTGTATTGGTCTGTCATTTCCGACTTGAAGAAGCCGGGCGCGATCGCGTTGACGCGAATGCCCTTGCGCGTTCCCCACTGCTGTGCGAGGTCACGGGTCAACCCGACGACGCCTGCCTTGCTCGCCGCATAGGCGGCCTGTGGGAGTCCGGCGGTCGTCAATCCGAGAATGCTCGAGATGTTGACGATGGAGCTGCCCGGGAGCATGACGCGGCCGCAGGCCTGCGCTGCCCAGTAAGACCCATTGAGGTTGATGTCGATGACGGCGCGGAACTGGTCCGGGGTCTCACGGGTCGCCGGAACAGCGGTTCCGACGCCGGCGTTGTTGACCAGTACGTCCACGCGGCCGAACTTCTCCATCGCGGCGTCGACCATGTTCTGAGCCTGAGCCGGATCGACGATGTCGGTGGCCACGCACAACGCTTCGCGGCCTGCGTCACGCACGAGCTTGGCCGTGTCTTCGAGCTTGTCGACGCGGCGAGCAGCGAGGACGACGTCCGCGCCGGCCTCTGCTGCGGCTTTCGCAAACGCCACCCCGAGGCCCGACGACGCACCGGTCACGATGACCACTCGATCGGTCAGAGAGAACTTGTCGAGAACAGACATGCGCGGTGATGCTCCTGTGTCGTCGGGTTCGGGAAGTGACGTATGGACTGCAGTGGCGTATCGACTGCAGTTGCGAAATTACAGGCCGAGATCGCGGCCGATGAGTTCCTTCATGATCTCGTTGGATCCGGCCCAGATCTTGGTGACGCGGGCGTCCATCCACGCGCGAGCGGCGCGGTACTCGGTCATGAAGCCGTAGCCGCCGTGCAACTGAACACAGTGATCGAGGACCTCGTTCTGAACCTGCGCGGTCCACCACTTCGCCTTGGCGGCGTCGATGGCGGTCAGCTCGCCGGCAGCGTGTGCTGCGACGCAGTTGTCGACGTAAGCCTGGGTTACCTCGATGCGGGTCACGAGATCCGCGAGAAGGAATTTGTTCCACTGCAGCGAGCCGATCGGCTGACCGAAAGCCTTGCGGTCCTTGGCATATTGCAGCGTCTCTTCGAGGATCGGAGCGGCGTGCGCGATGTTGGACACCGCAGCGCCGACGCGCTCCTGCGGCAGCATTTCCATCATGTGGATAAACCCGCGGTCGATCTCACCGATGATGTTGGTGGACGGCACGCGAACGTTCTCGAAGAACAGTTCGGCGGTATCGGACTCGTGCTGGCCGACCTTGTCGAGCTTGCGTCCGCGCTCGAAACCTTCCATGCCGGTTTCGACGGCAAAGAGCGTGATGCCCTTGGACTTCTTCTCGGGACTGGTCCGCGCCGCCACGATCACGAGATCAGCGTTGTAGCCGTTGGTGATGAAGGTCTTGGAGCCGTTGATGATCCAGTCGTCGCCGTCCTTGACCGCAGTGGTCTTGAGCGAGGCGAGGTCGGATCCGCCGGAAGGCTCGGTCATGCCGATGGCCGTCAGCATCTCACCGGTGCAGAACTTGGGCAGCCAACGCTGCTTCTGCTCTTCGGTGGTGAGCTGAACGAGGTACGGAGCAACGACGTCGGCGTGAATGCCGAAGCTCGAGGCAACAGCTGCACTGGCACGCGAGAGTTCTTCGGCCAGAACAGCGTTGAAGCGGTAGTCACCGGCTTCGCTTCCGCCGTACGCCTCTGGAACCTCGAGTCCGAGGAAGCCGTTGCGTCCCGCTTCGAGCCAGATTTCACGATCGATGAAGCGCTGGTCGATCAGCTTCTCTGCGACCGGAAGGATGTTCCGGTTGACGAATTCGCGGGCAGATTCGCGAAATGCCTCGTGATCGGGTCCGTACAGAGTGCGACGCATGACGAGTTGCTTCCTTTCGGCGTGGCAATGCCACACGTAACGATGTTCCTAAGCATTCGCTTAGAATCTAAGCATCTGCTTATAGTGAATCGAGAGCGGGATATTGTCAACATCGAAATCCGTCACACCTGGAGGAAACCGTGAGCGATTCACCTGACGTGGTGATCAGCCCCTCCAAAGCTGCGGCCCGTATCCGCGCGGCAGCCGTGGACGCTTTTGCCTCCGCGGGCTACGGCGGCACCACCACGCGTGACATCGCCGCACGACTCGACATGAGTCCCGCCGCCATGTACCCGCACTACCGCTCGAAAGAAGAGCTGCTTTTCGCGATCAGCTTCGAAGGTCACACCGAAGCGTTGAAGGTGGTCGAGGGCGCCGACAGACCGGGTGAAGAGCCGTCCGTTCGCCTCCAGGAACTGGTCAGCACCTTCGCCAGTTGGCAGGCCGGGCACCACTCACTCGCTCGCGTCGTCCAATACGAACTCACTGCACTCACACCAGAGCACTACCGAACCGTCGTCGCGCTTCGCCGCAGCACGACGCGGGTGGTCCGGGAGGTTGTCGACGCCGGCGTCCAGTCGGGCGACTTCACGATCCCCGATGCCGAAGGCGTCACCCTCGCCTTGATGTCCCTGTGCGTCGACGTGTGCCGCTGGTTCCCGGCCGGCAATTACACGAATCCGGAAGACATTGGAAAACTGTACGGAGACCTGGCATTGAGGATGGTGGGCGCCGCCTGAATCAGGTGACACCGACCGCAGAAAGGACTCGGCCAGTGGCCAACCGCACCTATCTCTACTCGACCCCTGTTGCTCCGCATGAGAATCCGGCTGCCGCTCGCGCCCGAGGTCTCACCGGTATCTCCGAGTGGTCGTACGCGATACCGCTGGTCCCGAGGATCCTTGTGTCCGTGAATCCCTTCGCCCACCAGTCGGTCATCTGGGACGACACCCCAGACCTGATCGCGGTCACCGCGCCCTGCGGTCCTGGTATCGCCCGGCTCGAAGACTTCCTCGGCCGAATCGATCACCCCGAACTCGGCACGATGGCCGGCGATGCGCTGCGTTTCCTGCGCAGCCACACCGAGCCCGACCACTACTTTGTCCTCGAGTGTGGCGAGATCTTCGACATGGACGACGAACCGTTCGCCGAACAGGGCGCGGCCCTGATGACCGGTCTGGCAGACATCGACGCCGAGATGGAGGCGGCTCTGGCCACACTCGCACCCGCCAAGCCGCGCTTCTGGGAGCGACTGTTCACGCCGACTCAGGAGAGCGTCGAGGAACCGCTACGCGAACTCGGCCTCGGTTACTGGTCCGAGACCCTGTACTTCGATCTCGACGTCCCGCAATAACCACCGATCAGTCAGAGATCTCACCGAGTCGACGCTCCAAGTAGGCCCGCTCCGGTTCCGTACCAACCAAATTCAGCGCACGTCGGTATGCAGACATTGCCGCGTCGGTGCGCCCCAACCGGGCGAGCAGTTCGGCGCGCGCGAGGTGATACGGGTGGTAGTCGGCAAGTTTGGGCTCCGCTGCCAGTTCTTCCAAAGCTGCCAGCCCAACCTCCTCGCCGTCGCGCATCGCCAGCGCCACTGCCCTGTTGACTGCGACGACAGGCGAAGGCGTCAACGTGAGGAGCACTCCGTAGAGCGCGCAGATCTGCGGCCAGTCGGTGCTCTCCACATCCGCCGCCTCGTCATGCAATGCGGCGATGGCAGCCTGCACCCCGTACGGCCCCGGCGCTCCCCCGGTCAACGCGACCACGACGAGGTCGCTGCCTTCCTCGATCATCGGCTGGTCCCAGCACCCGCGATCCTGATCTTCGAGGAGGACGATCCCGCCACCGGCGTCGGTACGGGCATCCCGACGCGCGTGGACGAGGAGCATCAACGCCAGCAACCCGGCGATCTCGCGCTCATCGGGAAGCAATGCGCGCAAGATCCTCGCCAGCCTGATTGCCTCTACCGCCAAGTCGACGCGTTGCAGATCCGGACCCGAACTGGCGGCATACCCTTCGGTGAACACCGAATAGATCACCTGCAGAACACCGGGCAGACGCTCCGGGAGTTCTTCGGCGCTGGGAGTTCGGAAGGGAATCCGAGCCTGACGTATCTTCTTCTTCGCACGCACGATCCGCTGCGCCATTGTCGCCGAAGGAACGAGGAAGGCCCGAGCAACTTCGGGCGTCGTCAACCCGCCGAGGCAACGCAAGGTGAGTGCGATTCGGTCGTCCTCGGCCAGCGCCGGGTGCGAGCAGGTGAAGAACAGCTGCAACCGCTCGTCGGGAAGTTCTCCGTCGACCGTGGGCGGCGCCGGGTCGGCACGATCGGCGTCCACCTGCATCACCGCCAATCGCGCCGCATAGGCCTGATCACGACGAAGCCTGTCGACGGCTTTGCGACGCGCCGTGGTCAGCAGCCAGGCGCCGGGTTTGGCCGGCACTCCGTCCACCGGCCAGTGCACCAACGCGGCCTCGACGGCTTCGGAGGTGACTTCCTCGGCCAGATCCAGATCACCGAAGCGACGGACGAGCGAGGCCAAGAGTCGTCCACGTTCCTCCCGGAACACTGACTCGATGGAGTTCTCGGCCTGCTCGTCCACGGCGAATCAGCCCCCGAACCCGGCCAGCGGACGCACCTCGACGCTTCCACCGTCGCGCGCGCCGGGGCACCGCGCGGCCCAGGCCAGCGCCGCATCCAGATCGGGAACGTCGATGACGTCGTAGCCGCCGAGGATTTCACGGGTTTCAGCGAAGGGTCCGTCGGTGACGGTCTTTTCTCCGGACTGCGAGACTCGAACCGTTGTCGTGGTGGTCAGGTCGGCGAGGGCATCGCCGGACACCCAGATGCCGGCATCCTTCATTTCCTTGTCGTATTGCTGCCAGTCCTCGAACGTGCACTGGGGTTCGGTGTCTCCGCCGGGCGCGGTGTAGATGAGCAACATGTACTTCATGACTGACTCCTTGGTCTGTTGTTTCTCTTCCGGCTTTCTTGCCTTACAACATGACGACGAACGGTTCTCCCCGGAATCGACAGGCGACTCGAAAAAACTTTCGGCGGGTTCGTCCGAGGTGCTGCCGTTAGGCTGAGTGTATGACCGAACGCGACCGGGACGCCGCTGGAAAGCCCCTCAATTCGCGGCCCCGCGACGGACTCGGCCGTCCACTGCCACGTGACGCAGCGGGCGGCGTCCCGCGCATTCCCGACGATGTGCGCCTCCCGCCGGACGAGTCGATCACCGAGGCTCAGCGTCTTCTCGACCACGGGATGCCTTTTCACGCGCACGAAATTTTCGAAGGAACGTGGAAGGACGCTCCCGCCGAGGAGCGTGACCTGTGGCAGGGACTGGCTCAATTGGCCGTCGGGCTCACCCATCTACTTCGGGGCAACAACACCGGTGCCGTCTCACTCCTCGGCCAGGGTCACGACCGCATCAGGCACTACGAAGTGGAAAGCCCGCACGGCCTCGACATCCCCGGCCTGCTGATGTGGTCCGAGCACTTGCTCGCTGAAATCGATCGCCCCGGCGATTTCCCCGCCCCTCCGATTCCGAGGTTGAGAATCCCCTGATGCCCATCTTCCCCATGTTTCCGCTCGGCTCTGCATTGCTTCCGGGTGAGGTGTTGCCACTGAACATCTTCGAGCCTCGGTACCGCGCACTGGTAGAGAACGTTCTCGAAGCTGCCGACGGCCCACTGTTCGGAGTAGTGCTCATCGCTCGTGGCCACGAGGTCGGTGGCGGCGAATCACGCCACGACGTCGGCACTCTGGCTCGGATCGAGTCTCATGTCGCAATGGGTGCCGGACGGTATCAGTTGTATTGCCGGACCGAAGGCCGCATCCGCGTCAATCGCTGGCTGCCGGACGATCCTTACCCACTCGCCGAAGTCGAATTGTGGCCTGACGAGAACAACGGAACACCTGTCACCGCTTACGAATACGACTCTCTCCTCGAGCGCATCGAGTTCATGTACGGAATGTTGGGAAAGCTCGCACTTCGGGCCGGCGAACAGACTCCGCGAATGCCCGTCCCACCGGATCCCTTGGATCCGCTGGGTTCTCGGCTGTATGCCCTCGCCAGGAGCATTCCGATGGGTGACGCCGATCGCCTGGCGATTTTGACCGCGCCAGGCGCCGACGAACGTATTCGCACGCTCTCGGAGGCGGTCGAGAACACCATCGAGGTGGCGCAGTTCAATCTGCTTTGAGCGCGACTACGCCATCGTCTGACCCATGTCGATGACGATTTTCGTCCCGGTGACCGCGCGGGAGAGGTCCGTCGCAAGGTAGACCACGGCGTTGGAGATGTCCTCGACGGTGGTGCGTGGGACGGACGTGAGCGGCCACTTGTACGAGTTCATGTACTCCGGATGAGTAGTGAGCACCTTACCCACGTTGGGATCGTTACCCATCTCAGTCTCCACCGCGCCAGGGTGGATGCTGTTGACTCGAATGTCGAAGCTTCCCAATTCCGTTGCAGCAGTGCGAGCCAAACCCACGAGGCCGTGCTTGGCCGCCGAGTAGTGCGCACAACCAGGCGCTTCGGCGACGCCGGCAGCACTGCTGACGATCACGATGGAACCACCGTTGCCCGCCTCGATCATCGAGGGAACCGCAGCCGCCATCGTGCGCCACACACCATTGAGATTGATGTCCACCAGCGTCGACCACTGTTCTTCCGGCATCTCCCAGAAACGATTCCACGTAGCGATGCCCGCATTGGCGATCACGACGTCGAGGCGACCGAACTTGTCGACGCCCGACGCCACCGCCGCCCGCAGCGCCTCGAGGTCACGCACATCCGCTACCGCGGTGACGATCTCGCGCCCCTCTGCTCGCACGAGACGGGCCGTTTCTTCGAGGTCGGCTTCAGTTGCGGCCGCGTAACCCACGTCTTCAGACACCGACGCGCACACGTCGACAGCGATGACGTCGGCACCTTCCTGCGCGAGTCGGATCGCGTGATTGCGTCCCTGACCCCGCGCTGCACCGGTGATGAAGACGACCTTGCCTGCCAAGAGTTGTGTCATGGCCGGGACGTTAGACGCTGATGTGGCCCGCTGCCCCTGAGTTCCCGCTCGGCGGGAATCAGCCATCCACGATCACGACGTGCAGATTTCGCGGACCGTGTACACCTTCGACGCGTTCGAGTTCGATGTCGGAGGTTGCCGACGGGCCGCTGATCATGGTGGTGGGACGCTGCGGCGTCAGCCGCGCAATCGCCTCCGGCACTCCCACTTCCACACTGCTGCGATACACGACGCAGATGTGTGTGTCCGGTACCAGAGTCAACGCACGACGTCCCTGCTCCGGACCGGCGTCGAGGAAGATGGTGCCGGTCTCGGCGCACGCTACCTTCGAGCCGGTGACAACGGCGTCGAGGTTCTCGAGTTCAGGAGCCGGTACGTCCGGGCTGTCCACCACCAGCGTTCCGTCGAATCCGGCTACCCATGATCGGTCGAGGCCGGCGGGGATTCCCAGTGTGTGTAGACCGTGCACCCTTAGTATTCCGGTGACGGTCTCGGCGATTTCCATCGCCGCGCACTGGTGGACGTGCGCCTTGTAGTCCTCGAGGCGGTCGACGAACAAATCGATGAGCTCCCCGTCTGGCATGGTTCTGCCAGTCCGGTAGTTTCGCGGTATCTCGCCTTCGCAGGCGGGCGCCAAGGTGATGGCATCACGAATACGTCCGAGCACCAGTTCACGTGAATTCATCTGTCTGCCTTCCCGTCACGACGAGCCTCGTCCAATGCCGCGCGGCCTTCGTCGGAGTCCCACCAGGATCGGAAGGTCTGCTTGGGTGGAGCGGGAATGTCTCTGGCAGCTGTCCAACCGTTCAATGGAGGTGGCAATGTGGAGATCTTCCCCTTCTTGCCGGCCACGACGCGTCCGAGCCCGGCAGCTTTCTGAGCCAGCGTCCACCTGCCCTCGGTCGACATCGCCAGAGATGCGGCTTTCATCGCCAAAGACTCTGCCGTGACACCGGATTGCTCGACCTTCTGGTGCCGCAATTCGACCAGCAGCGACGGGATGTCGATCTTGACCGGGCAGGCGTCGAAGCACGCACCGCACAGACTCGAGGCAAAAGGAAGAGTCGAATTCGGATCGTCTTTGCCATGCATGCCCGCGAGCTGCGGAGTCAGTACCGCGCCGATCGGTCCCGGATAGGTGGATCCGTAGGCGTGACCACCGGTGCGCTCGTAGACCGGGCACACGTTCAGGCACGCCGAGCACCGTATGCAGCTCAGGGCTTCCCGCCCGATCTTGTCGGCAAGCGCGGCGGTCCGGCCGTTGTCGAGGAGGACCAGGTGAAATTCCTGTGGACCGTCGTCAGGCGTCACGCCGGTCCACAGGGAGGTGTACGGGTTCATCCGCTCCCCCGTCGACGACCGCGGCAACAGTTGAAGGAAGACCTCCAGATCCTGATAGGTCGGCAGAATCTTCTCGATGCCCATGACGGTGATCAGTGTTTTCGGCAGCGTCAGGCACATTCGCCCGTTGCCCTCCGACTCCACGACGGTCAGAGTGCCCGTGTCCGCGATGCCGAAATTGGCGCCGGAGACGGCGACGGGCGTCGTCATGAACTTGTGGCGTAAGAACTTTCGTGCAGCTGCGGCAAGTTCGGCCGGGTTCTCCCCGAGGTTCGGATCGACATCTGGCATCTCACGCAGGAATATCTCGCGAATCTCTGACCTGTTGCGATGGATCGCAGGAACCAGGATGTGCGACGGTTTGTCGTGGCCGAGCTGGACGATCAATTCCGCGAGATCGGTCTCGTAGGCGGTGATTCCCTTGGTTTCGAGATGCTCGTTGAGACCGATCTCCTGCGTTGCCATCGACTTGACCTTGATGACCTCGTCGGAGCCGGTGGCTTTGACAAGCTCGGTCACAATGGCGTTGGCCTCGTTGGCATCCGCTGCCCAATGCACCTGCCCACCGCGAGCGATTACTGCAGCTTCGAACTGTTCGAGCAGTTCCGGCAACCGCGCCATGACGTCGGCCTTGATCGCCGAACCCGCATCCCGCAGCTCCTCCCAATCGGGGAGCTCTCCAGTTACGTTGATGCGCTTGGCACGGATGGTATGCGTTGCCTTGCCGATATTGCGTCGCAGTTGCGCGTTGGCCAGCTCGTGATGTGCTGCGACAGGGAACTTCTCAGTACCTCGCAGGAACCCTGCACCTTCGGGTGACCTCGGCGGAAAGCTGGGCAGACCCAGCGTCACAGCGCTCATGCGTGCACCCGGCTTTCCACCGATGCCAAAATCTCCGCGAGGTGAATGGTCTTGGCGCCCATCTGCAGTCGTGACATCCCACCGCCGATGTGCATGAGACAGGACGAATCTCCGGCGCTGCAGAACTCTGCGCCGGTGTCGGCCACATGGCGAATCTTGTCAGCCAACATGGCCGTCGACGTCTCGGCGTTCTTGATGGCAAACGTGCCGCCGAAGCCGCAGCAGGAATCTGCTTCCGGGAGTTCGACCAGATCGATGTCGCGGACGTTGCGCAGCAACTGAAGTGGTTTGTCTCCCACTCTCAACATGCGCAGTGAGTGACAGGTCGGGTGATAGGTGACCCGGTGCGGGAAGTACGCGCCCACATCGGTGACACCGAGAACGTCTACGAGGAATTCCGAAAGCTCGAACGTCTTTGCCTTCACGGTCTGCACCTGCCCACACAGCGACGCGGTGCCGTAGCGCTCGGCGACGATCTCGTGTTGATGACGGATCGAACCGACGCACGATCCCGACGGCGCGACAACCGCGTCGATCGACGGGTCACCGAACGTATCGGCGTAATTCGCGACCAGTGGCAGCGCGCCCGGCTGGTAGCCGGTGTTGACGTGCATCTGCCCACAGCAGGTCTGCCCGGACGGAAACACGACGTCGTGCCCGAGACGGGTGAGCAGGAGGGCGGTGGCCTTGACGGCGTCGGGAAACATCGTGTCCCCGATGCAGGTGGCGAACAGCGCTACTCGCATGTGGTTCCCCGCAATCTGTCGGTGTGGTCTGACCACAGTAATTCATCCCCGGACAGGCCACCCCATAAACGGCGTCCACCCGGTTATGCTCTTGCCTCATGCCGACCGAGCCGAGCCCGCGAGCGTGGGAACAAGTACTGAGCCACCTCGAACGTCGGCTCGTTTCGGGCGAGGTGTCTCCTGGCCAGCGCCTGCCGGGAGAGAGAATTCTGGCAGCAGAGTTGGGCGTCGGACGGTCATCGGTCCGAGAAGCGTTGCGGGTCATGGAAGCACTCGGCCTCCTCAAGGCGCAGACTGGCTCCGGCCCGACGTCCGGCGCGATGATCGTGGCCAAACCGACCGGCGGCATGACCATGCTGATGCGGATGCAGGTTGCAGCACAAGGATTTCCGGTCTCGGATGTGGTGAAGACCCGACTCGTTCTCGAATCCGAGGTGATGCAGTCCCTGGCATCGCGGACCCCGACGCCCGACCTCAGCACGGCCGTCGAACTGCTCGACTCGATGGATGACGTAGATCTCTCGGCCGAGGAATTTCTACTACTCGACGCGCAATTCCACGTAGCGCTCGCCGACGCGGCGGGCAATCAGGTGATCGCAGCCATGATGACCGGCCTACGAGAGTCCATCGAGGCCTACGTTCTCGCGGGCGTGCAGATCGACAGCTGGCCGAGCACCTGCATGCGACTGCGTCACGAACACCGAGGATTGGTCGATGCGGTCAACGCGGGTGACGGCGAACTCGCACGTCAGCGCATAGTCGGACACATCCGCGGTTACTACTCGGAAAGCGCTCACTCCAGCCGGTGACAGGGGGTGGTAATTGCACCTCCAGAAGTCGTGTACTGTTGGTTTCACACCGACGCGGGGTGGAGCAGCTCGGTAGCTCGCTGGGCTCATAACCCAGAGGTCGCAGGTTCAAATCCTGTCCCCGCTACAAAGAAGAGGCCCGTAGGTTGCGAAAGCGACCTACGGGCCTTTTGCTGTGCGCCTTTATTAACCGCCGGGGGTTAATAAAGGCGCACAGCGGTAGCTCACACCGCCACGTTGTGAAAATCGATCTCTGCGGCCAGCATGCCGGAGAACCACCGATCCAGGTCCTCGTCGGTGACGGACTCGGGCATGGCGTCTACCTCGCACGCCAGCACCGCCACCTGAGACACGAACGGCGGAGCGACATGCATGTCTACCCAGTCCTGCAACGCTGGTTCGCGCTGTACGTTCACTGCCGCCGCCTCCCGGCACCACGACAGATACAGGGTTTCCGCGGCGTACATGCCCACCAGGGCCGCCGCCCTGCCCTCTTCGCCAGCGAGGGTCAAGGCATGCGTCGACAGCACAGACGACTCCTCGACCAGAGCCGCTGCGTCCCCCGCGTACGGGAAGCGGGAACGCAACTGCGCGAAATACTCGCGCTGTTCGCCCACCAGGTTCGACATCGACGTCACGTGGTCGAGCGCGTCGTCGAGCGTCGGGGATTCGGCGACCACCAACCCCAACACCTTGACGGCCGTCAGTACGAATGCCTCTTCGATCACGAGGTACCGGCGGAATCCCTCATCACTCAACGTCCCGCCGATGGTGTCCTCGATGAATGGAACCGCCCGCGCGGCAGCGAGATTACTCTGCTGCCGCGCGAGCAGGTCTGAGGAGCGACTCATTCGCCGGCGACCCAACTGATCAAGCCGTCGAACAGGTCGGTGTATCCAGGCCACTGCTCACAGAACTCCGGCGGAGCCCAGTGCGGCGAGCAGTCCGAGGTGAAGACGATCGACCGTCCGGCGCCGTATTCACCGGCAGCGACAAGCGGATCGCCGTTGATGGTGGCGGGAACCACGGCACCGTCCTTCGCGACGACACGGTTGTATCCCAGGAGCGCCGGCCAGGAATCGCCGGCACCACCGAGAGCCGGGTGAGCAGCATCGACGACGGTGGGAACGATCCCGGCCGGTGTCTCGACGCGATCGTCTTCGGCCAGCATCGTCACGGGTAGTACCTCGGCGATCGCGGTCTGGCGGAAAGCTGCTCGCGCCTGGAACCCGGAGAACGAGAGGTAGCCACCGATCATCATCAGTGAGCCGCCGGCGTTCACCCAGTCACGAAGCGCGACAAGGCGATCCTCCCCGGCGCGGAACTGGTCGAAGACACCGGGAGCCAACTGCAGCGAGTTCGCTCCGATGTCGGAGAGAACGACGACGTCGAACTGGGACAACGCTTCTGCGGTACCGGGGAACTGCGTCGGCACCAGGTGTGCGGGCATGTGTGTCACGTCGTGGCCACGTGAGGTGAGCGCATCCCGAAGCGGACCGACTCCCTCGACGTAGGAATGGACACTGAACTCGTCGACGCCCTTGACGTGCGTCGACGTCGTCATCCAGCTCTCGCCGGCGATCAGTACTCGTTTACCCATGACTGCTTCTGTTTCCTTTCGCGGCCTGCTCGAAGAGCGACCTCGGGTTGTCTCGCATCAGTGCGGACACTTGCTGGGGATCTACGCCTGCGCGCACCAACCGGGCGGCGAAGGCGAGTGGTACGTAGGAGAATCCGTTTCCGCCGTGCTTTCTGAGCATTGATTTGAGGAAGAGGTCGTGACTGAGCAGGAGCTGTGATGCGTGACCGGAGGTTACCAATCCGGCTACCGCAGTGGCTGTTTCCGCCGGATGCGGCGAAAGACCCTCGCCGGGGAAATCGAAAGGCATCCCGATCATGTCGAACTCGAGAAAGACACCGCGGTCGGCGAGCGATCGTTGGTAGTCGGCGTCGTGTCCGGACGGGTCCATGTGGCACAGGACCACTGCTTGCGGATCGACGCCCATCTCGTCGACCACGATGTCGACGACGTGATGTCCGACGCGCTGCCATCCCGGAAGGTGGACGAACAGGGGCACGTCCACCTCGCGCTGGGCGATGCATGCCGCCCTCAACGCTTTCGCCTCGTTCTGAGTGAAGAGCGGGGAGACTCCGATCTCCCCGATCACGCCAGGAGCCAATTCCTTTGCCGGATCGAACTCCTCGACGAGCGAACCTGCCAGATCGTCGACACCGAGTTCGTGGACCTCGACCGGATGGGTCGTCTCCAGGTACCACCCTGAACCCATGATCACTCGCACGTCTGACTTTCGCGAGAACTCCGCCAACTTCGCCGGTGCCCGGCCCAGTCCCGGCGGTGTCAGATCGACGATCGTCCGACCACCGAGGCGGGCGAAGTCCGCAAGGTCTTCCACCACGGCCGCTGCGTCGTCGACTCGACAATTGTCGAGACTGTAGTACGGATTGTCGTGAAGAAGCCAGGCATCCTCGGCGCGTACCGGACCGGCCAACCGCTGTGCCACAACCGGATCCGGGGCCTCGGTGTACGCACCGGTGACATCGTTGTGCAGATGTTCGTGTGGGAGAACCAGTCCGAGTTCCGAGCTGTCCACAGTTCCCGTGACAGTACGAACCTTGCTCATGAGCGTGCAGGCCCCGAGGGTGCGGACTGCAGGTGTCGCCACAGCGCGCTCAGGGTGTGTCCCCGCATGTTGATCCAGATGGCCAGTAGCAGAACGACACCGGTGATGATCGGTGTCAAGAACGGGCTCACACCGAGCAGGGTCAGTCCGTTGGCGATGATTCCGGTCAGGACAGCGCCGATGACGGTACCGATCACGGTGCCGCGACCGCCGAAGAGGTTGGTGCCACCGAGAACCACCGCGGTGATCACCGTGAGCTCGAATCCCGTTGCGGAGTTGGCCGAACCCGAGCCCAGTCGAGCCGCGATCAGCAGTCCCGCGATACCGGCAGCCAAGCCGGTGAAGACGAGCGTCATCATGAGCACACGACGCGTGTTGACGCCGGACCGTCGCACGGATTCGACGTTGGATCCGATACCGGTGACGTAGCGCCCGAAGCGCATGCGGTTGAGCGCAATTGCTCCGATGACCACGACTACGAGAGCAATCCAGGCGCTGGCGGAGAACCCGAGGAACTCAGCAGTTCCGAGCTTCGCGAAGTAAGTGTCGGCCGGAACCGGAACGGAGAATCCTTCGGTCCGATACAGCGCGATACCGCGAATGACGGACATCGTCGCCAGAGTCACGATGAACGGCGGAATGCCCTGATAGGCAGCGAGCCATCCGTTGACCAGGCCCCAGGCCGCACCCATCACCGGGGCGGCCACGAAGACCAGGGACGAATCGACGCCGGCCTGGATAAGCTCGGCACTCATCGCCGCGACGAACGCGACGATCGCACCGACGGACAGGTCGATCTGACCTGCCGTGATCACGAAAGTCATCGCCACCGCGATGATCAGAACCGGAGCGATCTGGGTTGCCAGGTTCGACAGGTTCGTGAATGTCAGGAACGACGACGTGGTCGCCGAGAAGACGGCTGCGACAGCAACTGTCACCGCCAGCATCGCGAGGGTGGGCTTGTTGACGCTGTCCCACAAGGAGGGTTTCGCGGCGAGCTTGCGCTCGATCGGCGCCTGGGTCTTCTCGAGAGTGGTCATGCCGTGGCTCCCTGTGTTGCTGCCGATGTCCGTTGCGGCACCGGAGTTCGAGTGATGAGTCCGACGAGGGACTCGATGTTCAGGTCGCCGATCGGAACGTCGTCGACGCTCTGCCCCTCGTACATGACCGTGATTCGGTCACATACGCGGAACAGGTCCTGCAGGCGGTGTGTCACGAGAATGACGCCCACTCCGGCCGCTGCGACGTCCGTGATCAGCTTGAGCACCGACTCGACCTCGGCGACGGCAAGCGCTGCGGTGGGCTCGTCGAGGATCAGTACGTCTGGCCGAAAGGAAACAGCCCGGGCGATCGCGACGGTTTGCCGCTGCCCGCCGGACAGTTGCCCGATCTCCTGGTAGGTCGACTTCACCTTGACATGAAGGTCGGCGAGAATGTGAGCCGCCTTCTCGTGCATGGCATGCCGGTCGAGGAATGGACCTTTTCGCGGTTCTCTTCCGAGGAACAGGTTGCTCGCGACATCGAGCGTGTCGCACAGCGCCAGGTCCTGGTAGACGATGCCGATCTTCTTCTGCTGCGCGTCGAGCGGCGTCGAGAAGCGCACTGGTTCACCGTTGACGCGCATTTCGCCGCCGTCGTGCTGGACGGCGCCCGCGAGGATCTTCATCAGGGTGGACTTGCCGGCGCCGTTGTCGCCGACGACTCCGAGTACTTCACCCTTCGCCAGCCGAAGGTCAACTCCTTGAAGGGACTTCACCGGTCCGTACGACTTGGTGATGCCCGAGAGTTCGATCAGTGGAGGTGCCATGATTACTTCTCCAAGTAGTACATGTAGTCGGCTACGTTCTCCGGGGTCACGATCTGGGTGGGGACGGGGATGTTCGCCGGAGCGCCGCGACCACAAGCCAGGTCGATTGCCGAATTCATTGCCTCGTGGCCGAATTCGAAGGTGTTCTGCTGGACCACGCCTTTAAGCCAACCGGCTTTGAGTCCGCCTACCGCCTGATCCGAAAGATCCCAACCGACTGCTTCGATGCGATCCTGCGCCTTCTGACTGTTGACCGCCGCAACGAGTCCGATCAACGCCGGCTCGCCGGTTGCGTAGACGTACTTCATGTCGCCGCCGCCGGTCAGCAGGTTCTCCGCTGCGGTCTGTGCGTTCTCCTGAATGTTACGTCCGTCCACGACGGTGCCGACGGTCATTCCGCGGCCGGTCACGGTCTCAGTGAAGCCCTTCTGCCGCTCCAACTGGACAGTGCTGTTGAGCGCGCCGACGATACCGACCGTTCCGGTGTTGTTTGCGACGTCGGCCAAGGTGTTTCCGATCTTGGCACCGCCCTCGGCATTGGCCGTACCGACCTGAGTCGACAGCGCTGGATCGTCGATGGTCGCGTCGACCGCGACGACGGGGATGCCCGCGTTCTTGGCCTTGACGACCGACGGCTTGATTCCGTCCGTGTCGATTGCATCGACGATGATCGCGTCGACTCCGGCGGCGATCAGATTGTCGAAGGCGTTGGCCTGCGCCACGGAATCGTCGTTGCCACTGATGATCTGCAGGTCGACACCTGCCTTGTCCGCGACGTTCTTGGCGGCATTGTTGATCTGGTTGAAGTACAGCGCCTGAAGGTTGATGGTCACCAGACCGACCTTGAGCTTGCCGTTCGTCCCGTCACAGCTTTCGGCGACTCGGGTCGGCTGCGGGATGGACGAGCCACCCGATGCGTCCTTCGAGTCACTCGACGAAGCCGAGTCACAAGCGGTGAGCGTGAGCGCGACTGCAGCTCCCAGCGCCAGAGGCAATGCACGTTTCATCATCGAGTCTCCAAAAGGGTGTGAGGGGTCAATGTTGCTGTGAAGCTGTCCAATTCATCTCGGGTGGGGCATCCGCGGGGTCCGGCAGTGGCGCAAGCCAAGGCAGCCGAGGCTCCCGCGAGTCGTGCAGCGTCCACCGGTGAGCGCCCGGCGTCGACAAAAGCGATGTACGTACCGCCGAAGCAATCACCGGCCCCGACGGCATCGACGACGTCGACCACTACTGCCGGTTCGCTCGTCACCTCGCCGTCCGGTGTGGCCAGTGTCCAACCTCGCGAGCCGTCGGTCACCAGCAGGTGTGTGTTGTGCTCGGCGGCCAGTGCCTGCCACTGATCGAAACCGATCCCGAACTCGCCTTCCCACAGGGCACGCCCTACGACGACGTGGTCAGCGAGCGCGAATGCGCGCAGTGCCGCGGCTTTGTTTTCACAACCGTCCAGATCGATTACCAGACTTACGCTTCCCGGCAATCCCTCTGGCAGGAAGCCCGCACGGTATCCGTCGAGGAACAGCCGTCCACCACCGGCAGCAGCCAATCGGGTGATGACAACTCCGATTCGTTCGGCATCGTTCGGGTCGTCTTGACTGATGATGGAGCGATCGCCGTCCTGCGCGATGAGTACAACTGCCGTCGACAGGAACGCATCTCGCGGCGACCAACTGGTGTCGACGCCGTCAGCCTCGAGGGCTTCGAGAAACTCGGTGGATCGCGCGTCCGGGCCCACGGCACCGGCAAAGATCACCTGCGCGCCCATTCGGGCTGCGGATACCGCAGCATTTGCATTCATTCCACCGTCGATCTGACTGATGGCCGTTGCCTGCACGCGCTCTCCGAGCACCGGCACATGTGGAACATGTACCGTCACATCGTTGTTGGCGTATCCACAAAAGACAATCATGGTTACTTTCCTGCGGCCCGGGACACTTCGCGGACCTTCTCGCCTGCGACCCGTCCCCACCAGCGTCCATTGTCCTTGACCGAGGATGCAACTATGGCGCCGTCGCATTCCTTCATCAGCGCTGCGACATTGGCAGCCGTGATGCCGGATCCGATGATCACAGGAAGAACGGTGTTGTCTCGGATCACGGAAACCTCGTCGACCGAAGCGGCGTCACCGGTGCGCGAACCGGTCGCGATCAGGACATCTGCATCGAAGAACTCGGCGTCTTCGGTCTGTTCCGCGACGGTGCGGTCCGCAACAATGGCATGCGCACCATGCTTGACGTGCACGTCAGCGAAGATCCGGACCGGGTCGGCGCCGATGCGATGGCGGAAGCGCGTCGTCTTGGCCGCCTGACCCTCGATGAAGCCCTCATTGGCGATGTAGGCATTGGCCCACTGATTGACGCGCACAAAACTCGCGCCTGCCGCCCACGCCGCGGCCACTCCGCACTCGCCGGCGTTGGACAAGATGCTGACGCCGACGGCCTTGCCGAACTCACCGACCACCGCTGCCGTGATGACTCCCATGCTGGCGGCGGTTTCGTATCCGTGTTCGCCGGGCTTGAGGAACGGTATGTCCCAGTGATTTTCGACGATCACACCGTCGAAACCGTTGTCGACGTACGCGTGCGCTTCCTCCACAGCGAAGCGAGCAATTTCCGAAACCGGCTGCCCGGTGTAGTGCGGGCTGCCCGGCAGAGCAGGGAGGTGGATGGCCCCGATGAGAGAAGGCGTGCCGGTGAACATCTCTGCCAACGCCGAGGGCTTGGGCGGAAAGACTCCGAGCGGTGATGCGGTCACTTCAGCTACCCCATTCCATGCGCAAGATTTGCGCTGTATGTCCATGCACAAGATCTGCACACGATGTAATCGATTGCCTTGATGAATTAGCAGGTTATGCGATCAACAC
Organism: Rhodococcus sp. 66b; assembly: GCF_002076325.1. Lineage (NCBI taxonomy): Bacteria > Bacillati > Actinomycetota > Actinomycetes > Mycobacteriales > Nocardiaceae > Rhodococcus > Rhodococcus sp. 66b. The sequence goes on along the minus strand of NZ_MUZB01000006.1, from coordinate 260,003 downwards.
CGGGTTGTGTCAAGGATTTCACAATTCGGATTTGTAAACGATTGCCTCAATCGCGCTACATGCGGGACACTGGACCGTGCGGTTCGATAACCTCGGACCCGAATCGAGCAGAAAACGGGGGACGCATGCGCAAGGCGACCATTCGCGATGTCGCGGAACTGGCCGGGGTCTCGACTGCCACCGTGTCGCGGGCACTGTCCGGATCCCGCCCTGTCTCGGACCAGCTTGCAGCGACGATCAAACGAGCCGCGGATTCTCTCGGATACTCGGGAAACATCATCGCCAGCTCACTGCGTCGTAATCGGACGGACACTGTCGGCATGGTGGTTCCCAGTATCGCGAATCCCTTCTTCACTTCGCTGGTGGTCAACGTCGAACACGTCCTCGCTCAGCGCGGCCTACAACTGTTCCTGTGCGATTCTCGTTCCGATCCCGACGTGGAAGCGCAGCGGCTCAAGTCGCTCGTCTCGCGGCAGGTGGACGGAATCATCATCAGCCCGTGCCACGGCGAATTGAGTGCCGAAGCAGTACGAGCCAGCGCAGCAACGCTTCCGGTCGTTCAACTGGACCGGTTTGCAATGGATACCCAGACGGACTGGGTCGGTGTCGACGACGACGCCGCTCAATCACTCGTGATGGAGCATCTGTCCGAGCGCGGCGCGCGATCGGCTGCCTTCATCAGTTCCGAGCTGACCAATTCGTCGACCGAACTTCGCCGGGCCGGATTCTTCCGCCATGCGGATCGAATGGGAATCGAAACTCGTGACGAGTGGACACAACTCGGCGAGTATTCGATCGAATGGGGACGCACGGCGTCCAACACCATCCTGACCGGCAAGACTCGCCCCGACGCCTTGGTCTGCGCCGACGACCTGATCGCGCTCGGTGTGCTGCAGACCTGCCACGCATTGGGCATCGACGTCCCCGGCGACGTTCTGGTCACCGGTTTCGACAACATCCCCTTCTCCGAACTGTGCAATCCGCCGTTGACCACCGTCGGACAGCCGCAGGAGAGAATCGCGGAAGAAGCTGTGCGACTTCTGGATCAGGCGATGAACAACTCTTCCGAGTCGACAGCCCACATTGCGCTTGCTCCTGAACTGATTGTCCGTCAGTCCACCGTCGGCCAAGCAGCAGCCACCGCACCGTAAGCCGCAATTGCATCGTCCAGTTCCGAGACCTTGACGCTTTCGTTGGCCGCGTGCATCAACGAGGGAGTGCCAGGGCCCCAGATCACGACGGGAGCGCCGGGGGCGGCCGCTGCCAGCACCGAAGCGTCGGTGAAGTACGAAACCGGTTCGGTTGCAACAGGGATCGGCAAGGTAGCCAACCACGGATCCGACGCGTCGGTACGCACACCTCCCAGGTGAATCGACGTCTCCACCGAGTCGACTTCCGGTTGGGCGCGCCACCATGCAAGCAGGTCTGCGCCGTCTCCCACCGTGCGGTGATCGATCACCGCACGTGCATTGTCCGGCACGATGTTCGGAGCCGAACCGCCGCCGACCAAACCGAGGTTCCAGGTTTCGGCGCCCAGAAACGCGTCGGACGACAGCGGAAGCTCACGCCGAGCTCGATCGACGACGTCAAGCAGTTTGAGGACAGCGTTTGTTCCTCGCTGCGGCGTACTCCCGTGCGCGGCTTTTCCTTTGACGGACACTTCGAGCCACAGTGCACCGCGGTGCCCCAGGTTGATGCGATTGCCGGTCGCCTCGGGAACGATGACAGCCCCGACCTCGAGATTCGCCACGGCGTCGGCCGAACGAGCGGCCCCGAGCGATCCGATTTCCTCGTCGCTCGTCAGCAGTAGTGCGACCGGGACTCCACGTTCGAAAGCGTCGACAACCGCGGCAGTAGCGGCAACAAGGCCGGCCTTCATATCCGATGTCCCTCTGCCGAGGAACAATTCGCCGTCGACTTGTGCGGCGTACGGGTCGAACTCCCAGTCGGAGACAGTGCCCACTGGCACCGTGTCCACGTGGCAGGCGAACAGTAGTCTGGCTGCCGAAGGTGCAGCTTCGTTGGTGATCAAGGCCCAGGGATGATTGCCGGTCAGGTCTGACTCCACCTTCGCCTGTGGCGCACGTGAGAGAACCAACGAGACAATCGAATCCATCGCCCGCCGTTGAGGAGCGGCCTCCCCCGAGACCGTGTCGAGAGCTACCAGTTCCGAGAGAAGTCCGAGGGAATCCATGTCCCTATTCTTGCACTGCCACGGATTCAGTGCGCTGCCAGCTGGGCGATGACGACGTAATTGTCGTCGGTCGACTCTCCTTCGACCACATCACAATTGGCGAGGATCAACCGTCCGGGAACTGATTCACGCAACTCGTGAGTTCCCAGCAGCGAACCTTTGTGCAGCGGCCCGACTGTTTCGACGTCGTACTCGAGTGTGCCGTTCGGTGTACCCAGGAGAATTCGATCGCCTGGCTCCACCACCCGGAGTGTCCGGAACGGTGCTTCGCGAGTGGTGTAGTTGTGGCCGACCACGACAACTGTTTGTGTGGTCGACGTTCCCGGCATTCCGCTCTCGCCCCACCACACCGGCAGTTCGTCGACAGGATTCAGTTGGTGCCCACTCTCGCCGCCGCGCATCAGTTTCTCCGAGTGCAACGGACTGCTCAGGTAAGTGACCCCGGACGCAGACCTCAACTCGATCCGCTCGGGTTCTGCCGGATCGACGGTCACCGAAGCCGGTGCAGCCGCGATATGCGACTGCACCGGCGAGCGGTCGGGTAGCGATCCTGCGTTCTCGCCCGAACATCCGGATGCGAGGAGGGCGAGGATCGCTACCGCCGAGAGGCCGGCGCTACGCAGACGTGTTGCCCGGGCCGTCATGACGCTTGCGACGAACAACCACCGTCGTAGCTGCTGCGGCGCCAGCGCCCACGACTCCGACGCCGATCAGTACAGCCGGCAGGTTGGAACTGCTGCTGCCGCTGGTACTGCTGGTTGCAGTGTCACCGAGAGCAAGTTCGACGGGGGGCAGGCTTCCTGCAAGTGCCGGATCGCCGTCGGCGTCGGTGACGTAGTAGTCGACGACGTCGAAGGCTCCCTTGTTGTTGTAGTAGCCGACCAGCTTGACGCCGGTCTTGTTCACTACAGCGGTGGTCTCGTCGACCTTCGTGACTCCGGAGCCGTCGTCGGTGTGCTCACCGATGATCACTTTACCGCCGACGCCTGTTCCGTTGTCGATCTCCTTCTCGCCCTTTGCCTTGAGCTCGTCGACGATCTTCTGCGCTGCATCCGCTTCGGCTTTCGCGGCGGCCGCGGCGGCCTGAGCTTCCTTGGCCTTTGCTGCTGCGGCGTCGGCTGCGGCCTTCGCGTCTTCGGCGGCCAGGTAGAGATCCTGCGCCTTCTTACTCGCTGCTTCGGCAGCTTCGGCCTTCTTGGCGGCTTCGGCAGCCTTTTCGTCGGCGATTGCTCGCTTGTCGGTGGCCGCCTCCCCTGCAGCATCGGCCTCGGCCTGGGCCGTCTCCGCGGCCTTCTGTGCAGCGGCGGCGTCCTTCTGTGCGGAAGCTGCGGTAGCTGCCGCTTCATCAGCAGCCTTACGGGCGGCGGTAGCAGCTTCTACCTCGGTGGCGGCTGCGGACTCGGCTGCCTTGGCCGTAGTTTCGGCGGCGGTGGCCACCTTCTGAGTTTCCTTGACGGTGATCGCGAGCTGCTTGGCATTCCAAGCTGCGGCCAACGCCTGAGCCTTTGCGGCGAGTCCCTTCGCGATGTCCCAGTTCTTGAAGGCTTCGTCGGCTTCCTTGTTCTTGTCCGCAACCAGCTTGGCGTTTGCATCCGCGGCAGCCTTCGCCTCATCGGCTTTGGCCTGCAGAGCATTAGCCTCGGCGCGAGCCTGTGCCGCCTCCTCGGTCTTGGTCCCCGAACCGGCGGCCTTCGCAGCTTCCTCGAGTTCGGCAGCCTTGGCTGCGGCGGCGTCTGCTTCTGCCTGAGCTGTTTTTGCTACCTCTTTCGCATCGGCCGCTGCGGACTCCGCAACCTTGGCTGCCTCTTCGGCTTCCTTGGCGGACTGTTCCGCGGCCCCTGCCTCCGCCTTGGCCTGCGTCGATTCGACCGCCGCCTTGGTTGCCTCGACGCTCGCCTGAGTCATTGCCTCGGTCGCCTTCACCGAAGTGTCTGTCGCTGCGGACGAGTCGACCCCTGCCGTCGAAGCTGCTTCGGCGGCCTTCGCTGCCGCGTCGGCTGCTGCTTTGGCTTTTGCTTCGGCTTCCGCCAGTGCTGCGGCGTCCGTACCTGCGGTTTCGGCACTGCCCGCGCCCGCGACCCCGGCTTCAACCTTCTCGGGTGTGGTCTCGGTGCTCGTCGCCGCGTCGGCGTCGGTGGTGGCAGCTGCCTCTTCCTCGGCGCAGGTCACCAGCGGATCGGCACTCGGGGTACACACGGTTTCGGGCTCTGCCGATGCAATTCCTGTGCCGCCCACCGCCAATCCGAGAGCTAGTACGGCACCGGCGGCCGCAGAGCGGACCCTCCGAGAATGGGCGATGGACTTCTCCGACATAGCGCTCAACCTTTCGGCCTTCTTTACGAAGACGGCAATTCCGGCGTGGACAGCCTTTACTTCGTCGGCTGAGTTCCAGACGTTACGACCGGTCGGTCCGAAAAATTGAAAGCTTATGTTCGAGACGCAGGAATCAGGACCGCGGAACGCGCCCCATCAGGTAGAACTCCGGGTTGGGCAGCATGCCGGAGAAGCTCGCCATGCGATTGCTGAGCCCGAAGAATGCAGTGATCGCGGCGATGTCCCACGCGTCCTCGTCGCCGAAGCCGTGCTCACGGAGGGCGTCGAAGTCGGCGTCGGCGATTTCGTGCGAGGCGGAGTTCACCTTGGTGGCGAAGTCGAGCATCGCGCGCTGACGATCGGAGATCTCTGCGGTGCGATAGTTGACCGCAACCTGGTCGGAAACCAGCGGCTTCTTCTCGTAGATACGCAGAATCGCGCCGTGCGCGACAACGCAGTACGTACATTTGTTGGCCGCAGAGATCGTGGTGACGATCATTTCTCGATCGCCCTTGGTGAGTGCGGAATCTTCCTTGAGCATGATCGCGTCGTGGTATGCGAAGAATGCCCGGAACTCGGCTGGCCGCCGAGCGAACATCAGGAAGACGTTGGGCACGAACCCTGACTTCTCCTGGATCTCGAGAATCTTGGCGGCGATGTCCTCGGGCACCTCGGTCAATTCAGCCTGCGGAAAACGGGTGCTCACTGTGCCTCCTGGTCAACCATCGATGTTCGATTCAAGATAATGATGATTAACTGAGTTGTCCAGATGCATTTCCTGCCCTACTTTTTCGGGCACGGATAGTCGGGTACGGCCCAAGTGATCTGCGTAGCGTGAAACCCGTGAACAGGAAGACACGATGATCGACGGACTGAACCGCGCGCTCGACTACATCGAAAGCAATCTGAGCGGCGAGATCGACACAGCCGAGATGGCAAGGCTGGCAACCACCTCGGAGTATCACTTTCGGAGGATGTTCTCAGCCCTGGCCGGCATTCCCGTATCCGAATACATCCGTCGACGTCGACTCACCCTGGCCGGTGCCGAGTTGTCCGTCAGCAGATCAGGAGTGTTGGAGACCGCCGTGAAGTACGGCTACTCGTCCGCGGAAGCCTTCACACGAGCGTTCACCGCATTTCACGGCGTGAGCCCCGGCGCGGTCAAACGCGCTCCCGCCGTTCTCAAATCACAACCGAAACTTGTCATTCACGTGACACTGGAAGGAGCCACACCGATGGACTACATGCTTGTGGACAAACCTGCCCTGACGGTAGTCGGGTTCAAGACCCGGGTTCCACTGGTTCACGAAGGTCCCAACTCCGCCATCGAAGATTTCACCCGCTCCGTGGACAAGGTTGCGTTGCGCGGGTTGCGCGAGCTGTCCGATCAGGAACCGGCGGGAATCGTCAGTGTCGTCGACAATTTGGCGCATCCCAGAACCGAAGGTACAGAACTGGATTACTACCTGGGAGTGGTCACCGGCAAACCTTCACCCACGGGTTTCGATGTGCTGACGGTCGACGCACACACGTGGGCCGTGTTCACCGCCGACGGGTCGGCAATCGAATCTGTGCAGTACTTGTGGCGCGATATCTACACGGAATGGTTCCCGGCCAACCCTTTTCGCTCCGTACCTGGTCCCGAGATCATGCGTACCGAATACAACGACGATTTCACCGTCGCACGGTTCGAGCTCTGGATTCCGGTCGAGAGCGAGCTGAAGGACGTCGGGGCGTAAAACAGCCGCCGGGTCGGATGGAAGTCACGACCCGGCGGCTGAGCCATCAGATGAAACATACTGTCAAAGAATCAGTTTCGCTCCGGTGGCAGCAACCACGTCCTCGACGCTGATGCCCGGCGCCGTCTCCACCAGGCGGAGACCGTCGTCAGTCACGTCGATCACGGCCATGTCGGTGATGATTCGCTGGACACAGCCCTTACCGGTCAGCGGAAGCGAGCACTCCTCGACGATCTTGTGCTCACCCTTCTTCGAGACGTGCTCCATCATCACGATGACGCGCTTTGCGCCGTGGACCAGATCCATCGCGCCGCCCATGCCTTTGACCATGTGGCCGGGGATCATCCAGTTCGCGAGGTCTCCGGTGGCACTGACCTGCATGGCACCGAGCACGGCAACGTCGACCTGGCCGCCGCGGATCATGCCGAACGACGCTGAGGAGTCGAAGAACGACGCACCGGGGAGAACGGTGATGGTCTCCTTGCCCGCATTGATCAGCTCGGGATCGAGTTCGTCCTCGGTCGGGTACGGACCCACGCCCAGAACGCCGTTCTCCGAATGCAATACAACGGTGATGTCGGTCGGGAGGTAGTTCGGAACCAGCGTCGGCATACCGATGCCGAGGTTCACGTACTGCCCGTCCTCGAGTTCGCGCGCGACGCGGGCCGCCATCTCTTCGCGGGTGAGTTTGGTGGGTAGTACAGAAGTCATGCTCGTACCGTCCGATTCTCGATGCCGACCGTCACGGGGCCGACGTGGACAACACGCTGAACGTGAATGCCCGGCGTGTGGATCTCGGCAGGGTCGAGCTCACCCGGCTCGACGAGGTGCTCGACCTGCGCAATGGTGATGCGCCCCGACGTTGCTGCAGCCGGATTGAAGTTCTGGGTACTCGCGCGGTAGACGAGGTTGCCGTGCCGGTCACCTTTCCAGGCATGGACCAGTGCATAGTCGGCGACGATGCCGCGCTCCATCACGTAGGTGACGCCGTCGAAGTCACGAGTTTCCTTGGGCGGACTGGCAACTGCGATGCCGCCGTTGCCGTCGTAACGCAGTGGCAGGCCACCGTCGGCGACCTGGGTGCCGACGCCGGCCGGGGTGAAGAACGCGGGGATGCCCGCTCCCCCGGCGCGCATGCGCTCGGCGAGCGTGCCCTGCGGCGTGAGTTCGACTTCCAGCTCACCGGAAAGGTACTGACGCGCGAACTCCTTGTTGGAGCCGACGTACGAGCTGACAGTACGACGGATACGCCCCTTCTCCAGAAGCACTCCGAGCCCGAACCCGTCGGTGCCGCAGTTGTTACTCACCGTTTCGAGTGATGTCGCGCCCTGCTCTAGGAGCGCATCGATGAGGATTTCCGGCACTCCGACGAGCCCGAAACCTCCGACAGCGATCGTGACGCCGTCCGGCACGTCGGCGACGGCCTCGGCAGCAGTGGGAATGACTTTGTCCATCATGTCGATCACAGTAGCGCGGTGCGTACGTATTGTGAACCCCCGTGCGCATCACGAACATTTTTCGCCCCCGGCATTGCCTGGGTCACATCTACGAACTATTCTGTTCGCAGAGCGCAACACATGTACACATTGCGAACAACTTCACGTAACCGAACGACGAGGTTCCCTATGCTGCATCTACCGCCGAGGTACCAGCGGCCGACTGGCGTCAACGCCCCGGCCGATTTCGCGGACTACAAGACCACTTCCCTTCGCCACCCGAAGCAACCGCTCAAGCTGCTCCCCCAGCGCCTCACGGAGCTCACCGGGCCGGTATTCGGCGAAGATCGCGTCGGCGCCGGCGAAAACGACCTGACCATTGCCAACGGCGGCGAAGCACAGGGACAGCGCATCGTCGTTCACGGCCGTGTACTCGACGGCGACGGAAAGCCGGTCCCCCACACACTGCTCGAGGTGTGGCAGGCCAACGCCGGTGGACGCTACCGCCACACCGGCGACAACTGGCCCGCGCCGCTGGACCCGTTCTTCAACGGGCTCGGTCGCTGCGTGACCGACGCGAACGGCCACTACAGCTTCACCACGATCAAGCCGGGCGCCTACCCGTGGATGAACCACGACAACGCCTGGCGACCGGCCCACATCCATTTCTCGCTGTTCGGCACGGCATTCACGCAGCGCCTCGTGACGCAGATGTACTTCCCCGAAGATCCGATGTTCTTCCAGGACCCGATCTACAACTCAGTGCCCGAAGAAGCCCGTCACCGCATGGTCAGCGTCTTCGACTACGACGCCACAGTCCCCAACTGGGCTCTCGGGTTCCGCTTCGACATCGTCCTGCGCGGCCGTAATGCCTCCGTATTCGAAAACGAGGAAGACCACGATGACTGATCGCACCGCGAAGCCCGCACCCACTTATCCGGTCGTCCCCGGCGACTTCACCACCGCCCCCTTCGGGGTCACGCCCTCTCAGACCGTCGGACCGTACTGGCACATCGGCCTCCCCTGGACGGACGGCCCCGACGCTGCCCCGACCGACACCCCCGGACGAATCACGCTGGCCATCACGGTGATCGACGGCGCCCGTACACCCGTCGCTGACGCGATGATCGAAACATGGCAGGCCGATACGCTCGGGCGCTTCAACCATCCGGACGATCCCCGCGGTGCAGTGGACCTCACTCCGGCTGGCTTTCGCGGATTCGCCCGCAGCGCAGCAGATTCCACCGGTACCGCACTGGTCCACACCGTCAAGCCCGGAGCGCAGCCCACTGAAACGGATGCGGACGAGGCCCCACACGTGAACGTGTCGGTCTTCGCTCGCGGCATGCTCGACCGCCTGGTCACCCGCTTGTACTTCCCCGAGGACGCCGGCGCACATGCGACAGATCCGGTGCTGTCCTCACTGAGCGAAACCGAACGCGCGAAGTTGGTTGCAACCAAGGTCGACGGTGGGTACTCCTGGACGGTCTATGTTCAGGACGAGGACGCGAACGGCGTCGAGACGCCCTTCTTCGAGCTGTAAGAGGAGTACACATGCCCACTCGCGGCGCACTGTTCGATCCGGTGTTCGGGGCCACCCGAGTATCGGAGCACCTGTCCGACCAGGCGTGGGTCACCGCGCTGCTCGACGTGGAAGCCGCACTGAGTTGTGCGATGGCCACTGTCGGGTTGGCCGACGGGGAACATTGCGCCGCGGTGGCGACCGCCGCAGCTGAACTCTCACAACCGGGCGGCCTGGACATCGTGGCGCTCGGCCGCGCGTCGGCCACCGGCGGAAATCCCGTCATTCCGCTGGTGAAGATGCTGCGCGAAAGGGTGGGACAGGAAGGTGTGCCTGCCTCCGTGGTGCACCCGGGCGCCACCAGTCAGGACATCATGGACTGTGCGCTGATGCTGTTGACGCGACGCGCGGGCACAGTGGTTCTGGCCGACCTGACCCGCGCCGCCGATTCCGCCGCCCACCTCGCCCGCATCCATCGCTCTACTCCGATGGTCGCGAGAACCCTGGGACAACAAGCACTTCCGACCACCTTCGGGCTACTGGCATCGAGTTGGTTCACCGCACTCGACGCCGCAGCGATTCGTCTCGAAATCGTGCTGTCCACGTTGCCGGTTCAATTCGGCGGAGCCGCAGGAACACTCGCTGCGTTGTATCCCGACGGGCTCAGGATCGCGGACGCGCTGGCCGACGAACTCGGTCTGGCCAGGCAGGTCACTCCCTGGCACACCGACCGCGTGACCATCGCAGAACTCGCGACCACACTCGGTATCGTCGCCGGCGCCGTTTCCAAGCCCGCCACCGACATCACCGTCATGGCGTCCACCGAGCTGTCCGAGGTCGCCGAGAGCGCTCCGGGCGGCTCATCGGCCATGCCGCACAAGCAGAATCCGGTTGCCGCGATCACCGCCCGCGCAGCAGCGCGACGTGCTCCCGCACTGGTGGCCACAGCCCTGTCGAACATGGATCACGAATTCGCTCGCGCCGCAGGCCCCTGGCACGCCGAGTGGGAAACCGTCACCGATCTCCTGCGTCTGGCAGGCGGAGCAGCGCACCAGCTTTCCGTGAGCCTCACCGGCCTGCAAGTACACACCGAGTCGATGGCTCGTAATCTCGACATCACCGGTGGCCTGATTCTCGCCGAGCGTGTCACCAAGGCCCTGTCCGCACACACTGATCGAGCACGCGACATCGTCACCGCGGCAGCCACTTCCGGAACCAGGTTGGATCGTGATCCCGCCATCGCAGAGCACCTGAGCGAAACCGAGATCGCCGAACTACTCGACCCCGCACACTATCTGGGCCACGCCACCGATCTGGTCGACCGCGCCCTCGCCGAACGCCCCACAGGAGGATCTCGATGAGCGTCGCGCTCAACTTTCAACAGACCGGCAATCCCGATGCCCCGGCAGTGGTTCTCCTGGGTTCACTCGGATCCGATCTGTCCATGTGGCAGCCGCAGATTCACGCGCTGTCGAATCGCTACCGCGTCATCGCCGTCGACCATCGCGGCCACGGCAAGTCACCGGTGCCTGCGGGCCCCTACTCCATTGCCGATCTCGCCGGCGATGTCATCGCTCTCCTCGATTCGCTCGAACTCGAGTCCGTACATCTCGTTGGGCTCTCCCTCGGCGGCGCTGTCAGCCAATGGATCGCCGCGCACCACCCCACTCGCGTCGAGACGTTGACGTTGATGTGCACGTCCTCGCAGTTCGCCCCGGCTCAGCCGTGGATCGATCGTGCGCAGGCTGTCCGTGCGGACGGCATCGCGTCCATCGCGGCCGCCGTCGTCGGACGCTGGTTCACGCCGGGACTGGCCGAAAACGATCCGGAGCTTGTCGCCCGCCACGTCGCGATGGTCGAAGCCACACCCGACGAGGGTTATGCCGCCTGCTGCGAGGCGCTTTCGGTGTGGGACGGCCGTGCCGACCTGGCCCGCATCGTCGCTCCGACGCTCCTCGTCGCGGGCGAGCAGGATCCGTCGACACCTCCGACGACGTTGAGCGCGATCGCCGACGGTATCGCCGATGCGGTACTGCACGTGGTCGATCCCGGCGCACACCTCGCCAACGTCGAACAGGCCGGGCGCGTCACCAAACTGCTTGCAACGCATATTGCCTCGCACACATCTGCGCTCGCCCAACGTAGCGCCGCGGTGTCGGCTGGCATGACCGTACGACGTCAGGTGCTCGGCGACGCCCACGTCGACCGTTCCATCGCCGGTGCCACCGAGTTCACGGCCCCGTTCCAGGACTTCATCACTCGTACGGCGTGGGGCGACATCTGGTCACGCCCCGGCCTCGATCACCACACCCGTAGGCTCCTCACTCTCGCGATCCTCACTGCCGTCGGCAACGAACACGAACTCGACATGCACATTCGCGCTGCGCTGCGTGCCGGGATCGATCCCGACGAACTCGTGGAAGTATTTCTCCATACCGCGGTTTATGCGGGTGTGCCGAACAGCAACTTGGCTTTTGCGCTGGGAAAGCAAGCACTCGCAGACCTCTCGGCCGAACCTGAGGAGAACGAGACGACATGAGTGAGAACAGCAGCGAGCAAGCGCCGGGCCCGTCACCGGACTACGTGCAGTCGCTGGCACGTGGACTGTCCGTCATCAAGGCTTTCGACGGTGAGCACCCGCGTCGCACCCTCAGCGAGGTTGCCAGGCACACCGATCTCACGCGTGCGACCGCTCGCCGCTTCCTGCTCACGCTCGTCGAACTCGAATACGTACGTACTGACGGTTCGGTGTTCTGGTTGACGCCCCGTGTCCTCGAACTCGGCTACAGCTACCTCTCCAGTCTGTCCCTTCCCGAGATCGCCGGGCCGCATCTGGAAGCCTTGTCCGCCAAGGTCCGTGAATCCACGTCCGTGTCGATCCTCGACGGTGACGACGTCGTGTACGTGGCCCGGGTTCCGGTCAGCCGCATCATGACGGTTTCCATCACCATCGGCACGCGCTTTCCCGCGTACGCCACATCCATGGGTCGAGTTCTGCTCGCCGGCTTGCCGGACGACGCACTGGACGCCTACCTCGCCCGAGTGTCCTTCACCCGCCTGACCGGCAAGACCATCTCCACCGCCGACGGTCTGCGTGCCGAACTCGAGAAGATTCGCGCCGACGGATTCGCGATTGTCGATCAGGAACTCGAAGAGGGTCTGCGCTCGCTCGCCGCACCCATCCGGGACGCAACCGGTGATGTGGTCGCGGCTGTCAACATCTCCACCCAAGCCGCCCGCTACAGCGCCGAAGCTGTTCGCGGTGAACTGGTTCCGGCCGCAGTCGCCACCGCGGACGCCATCTCCGTCGATCTCGGACGTACTCAGTCGTCCAACAACCACTCGGCTGCCACTCGCTGACCGAGCAGACCCAAGGAAGAACCAATGCCTGACGTTGTCATCTGTGAACCGCTCCGCACCCCTGTCGGCCGCTTCGGCGGTGTATTCCGTGACGTAGCCCCGGAAGATCTCGCCTCGACGTTGATCGCCGAACTCGTCACGCGTACCGGCATTTCCGGCGCGGAGATCGACGACGTCATTCTCGGCCAGGCTTCGCCGAACGGTGAAGCTCCGGCGATCGGACGCATCGCGGCGCTCAACGCCGGTCTGGGCGTCGATGTTCCCGGCATGCAGGTGGATCGCCGGTGCGGGTCGGGATTGCAGGCGATCATCCAGGCCGTCATGCAGGTTCAGTCCGGTGGCAGTGATCTGGTCCTCGCGGGTGGTGCCGAGTCGATGAGCCAGGCTGAGTTCTACGCAACCGGAATGCGTTGGGGTGTCAAGGGTGAAGGTGTTGCGCTCAGCGATCGTCTCGCGCGCGCCCGCGTGACAGCCGGCGGACGCGACTTCCCGGTTCCCGGCGGAATGATCGAAACGGCAGAGAACCTGCGCGCCGAGTTCTCCATCAGCCGCGAAGATCAGGACGCACTCGCGGTGCAGTCGCATCAGCGTGCTGTTGCGGCACAGAAGAACGGCGTCTTCGCCGAGGAAATCGTTCCGGTATCCGTTCCGCAGCGCAAGGGTGAGGCCCTGCTCGTCGACACCGACGAGCATCCGCGGGCCGACACTTCGATGGAATCGCTTGCACGCCTTCGTCCCATGCGCGCAAAGATCGACCCGGACTCCACCGTGACGGCAGGTAATGCCAGCGGCCAGAACGACGGCGCAGCGCTGGCGATCGTCACCACCGCAGACAAAGCCCGCGCACTCGGACTGCGACCCCTCGCACGCCTGGCGAGTTGGAGCGTTGCCGGAGTTCCCCCGCGCACCATGGGCATCGGTCCCGTCCCGGCGTCGGAGAAGGCACTCGGCCGCCTCGGATTGACCCTGGCGGACGTGGATGTCATCGAACTCAACGAAGCCTTTGCGGCACAAGCACTTGCAGTCCTGCAGAGTTGGAAGCTCGAAGCCGACGACCCACGCGTCAACCCCAACGGCTCCGGCATCTCCCTCGGCCATCCGGTCGGTGCCACGGGTGGCCGAATCCTGGCCACCCTGTTGCGCGAGATGGACCGTCGCGAAGCGCGTTACGGCCTCGAGACGATGTGCATCGGCGGCGGGCAGGGCCTGGCTGCAGTGTTCGAGCGCCTGTCCTGATCAAGCCCCGACGTGCGCGACGCCAGGGTCACCGAGTTCGCCGCGTAGACCGTCGAGAAAGACACGCAGCAGTTCGGTGAGTTCGGCCTGCTGCTGCTCGGTGAGAATCGACGTCAGTTCGGCTTCACGGCCGAGGACTCGGTCCACCAATCGCTCCACCAGCTCGTGACCGGCGGCAGTGAGGGTCACGAGCACTATTCGTGACCCTTGCGCGGCGGAAGACCTCTCCACCAGACCCGCGTTCTCCGCGCGCGCGAGTCGCTGCGAGATCGCACCGGCCGTGACTCCGGTCTGCTCGGTGATCTGGCGAGTCGTCAACTGATACGGCTCGCCAGATCGCCGCAGGACACTGAGTAGGTCCAGCGTGGCTGTGTCCGCACCGGCCGAGGCGAGTACCCGTCGGCGATCCTCTCCGAGCAGCTTGGCACACATCCACAGCCTGGTCACAATGCCGATACCCTCTACGGGCGTGCCCGGCCTTTCGCGAAGCCAGGCCAACGCAACCGCGTCCACTGCGTCGTCCGGGTTGTAGTCGCCCACCACTGCACACCTCATTTAGCTCTAAATGATACGTTCTTCGTATAGGTCTAAACGTAGCTCACGGAGGTAGGCATGACACGCACAGTTCTGGTAACCGGCGGCGGAACAGGGATCGGGCGCGCAGTTGCAGCGGCGTTCGCCCGAGACGGAGACACAGTTTTTGTCACCGGCCGACGCACGGAACCACTCGAAAAGACCGCAGAGGAGTTGGGTTCCGATGTTCACGCCTTGACGTGTGACAACTCCGACCCGAAAGACCTGAAGCGGCTGCAGGATTCGCTTCCGGGAACCATCGACGTCGTGGTGCACTGCGCCGGTGGCAACACGGACTTCGATCGCGAAGCACCGTCAGATCTGGAATCCCTGGCCGCCGGGTGGCGTGCGAATCTGGACTCCAATCTCATCTCGGCAGTGCTGACTACAGCCGCAGTTCGCGATCGAATCCCCAGCGGCGGTGCCGTCATCACCATCGGATCGATTGCCGCCGACAAGGGCGCGGGCGCGTACGGCGCTGCCAAAGCCGCAGTTGCGACGTGGAATATCGATCTGGCCGCCGAACTGGGCCCCGAAGGCATCACCGCGAACATCGTCTCCCCCGGCTACATCGCCGACACCGAGTTCTTCCGAGACTTTCTGACGGACGAGCGTCGCGCGATGCTGATCGAGTCCACCAGCACCAAGCGCGCCGGAACACCGGACGACATCGCATCAGCCGTCCACTTCTTGGCCTCACCGGGCGCCCGGCAGATCACCGGTCAGGTATTGGCAGTCAACGGCGGTGAGAGAACCAGTCGCTGATCATGCCAGGTGACGCTCGAAGAACGAGTCGATTCGCTTCCAGGCATCCTGCGCTGCAACAGGATCGGGACCGATTCCGAGGATGCGCTCCAACGGACGAAGCACCTTGGGTCCGGCCTCCGCGTCGTTGAGGAACGCGTGGCCGGCGGTGGGGTACTCCTTGACGTCGTTCTCGATACCGGCATTGCTGAGCGCCGTCTCCAGTTTCGCTGCCGCGCCGCGGAGCGAGAAGTCCTTGCCTCCGAAACTCCCGACGATCGGGCACGCATCCACCACTGCCTCATCGAGTTTGCGTGGAAGCTGACCGTAGTTGACCGAGGCAGCGTCGAAATCTCCGGCGCTGACCATCGCGAAGCCGCCGCCCATGCAGAATCCGATGACACCGATCTTTCCGGTGCAGTCCGGGGATTCCACCAGCCAACTGCGAGCGACTTCGATGTCGGTGAACGCCTTGCCGTGTCCTCGAAGCATCGACGTCATGGTGGGCACGAGGCACCGCTTCGCCCCGCCCGCGCTGTAGAGGTCGACAGCAAGCGTCAAGAACCCCGCAGCGGCCAGCCGCTTGGCTTGCCGCTGCATCACCTCCTCGAGCCCGAAGGCCTCGTGAATCATCACTACCCCCGGCCACGGGCCGGGGGTAGTGGGTGTTTCGAGTATCGCTCGCAGCGGTTGTGATCCGCCGACTACTGCGGCGCGGCCCGTCAGATCTATGTCCACCATGTCTCGATGCTAGGCCGACGCTGCGTCCGTAGGCTCGGAAGCGAGGTCAGGGGAGCTGTTTTCCCTGGCCCGCCGCAAGCCCGGTCAAGACCTCGGCGAGCTGCGGCAAGGCGTACGGCGCGCTCAGTGGACCGAAATTGTCGACAAAGGCATTCGAGAGCAGAAGTTCGACCGGCGCATAGGCTCGCGCCTTCACCGCGGGGAGGTTCTGGAAAACTGCGAAGTTCTCCAACCTCGTCGTCGCTTCCTGATCAGAAGCGAGGCTGAGCAAAATGTCTGCGGGTGCGAGTACCTCCGCCTGCTCCATCGACAGCGCAGTCATCTGCTCGGCGTTGTATCCGCGATAGTTGAGTCCGAGTTCGCGCAGCAGAACCCCGGGCGCACTGGCATCCCCCTGCACATACAACTGATCGCCGTACATCGAGCCGATCATGATCGTCTTGCCACCCAAGCCATTCAGCGAAGCGGCGGTGTCGGAGATCAGAGCGTCGGTCCGGGCGATCGCTGCAGCAGCGGCCTCGTCGACAAAAGCGGCCTGCCCGACCGTGGCGACGCCGTCACGCCACGAGGTGGTCCAGTCCAGCGCGATGACCGGCGCGATCTGGCTGAGCCTCTCGGCTGCCGGTTCGAGATAGGTCTTCATTCCGATGATGAGATCCGGTGAGTAGCGCGCGATGATTTCCGGGCTGATTTCGCCTGTGGTGTCGAAGCTTTCGAGATCGGCTATTCCAGCGGTGCTCTGCCAAGGCAGTGCACCGCGGTCCCACGCACCCGTATTGCCGTAGGCGACTGGGTGAACGCCGAGAGAGAGCAGGAATTCGAGATCCGTGAAGTCGCTGGCAACAACGATCCTTTCCGGCTTCCCCGAGATCGTGGTGGTGCCGAGCGCATTGATCACCTCGCGTCGTTCGCCGGCATCAGCGGCATCTGACGTAGTCGAACAACCCGCAAGGATGGCGGCCGCTGCCACAGCGCCGACGCCGAAGAACCCACGGCGACTGAGCTGGTCCACCAGTTCAGACGTCGTGGATTCACAAATCGTTCCGTACATGTATGCACTCTCCTTCTCGGCTGCTGCGCGCGCCGAGGGCACAGCGAATGAGAGGTTAGCCCACCCTCATCTTCCATAGGGTTCCTACGTTTGCGATTCCGAGAGATCGGAGCGACAACTATGGACCGTTCTCGAGCGGACAAGTACATTCCCGCTGATCTATCACCGCAGGCAGTTGGGCGAGCCACCAGTCCCTGCCTTCGGCGATCGGGGCGCTCCAGCGTCGAAAATCAGTCGAAGATCAGTTGCCATTCCCTCCTCGAAAGCTTCCGAATTACCGTCTTTTGCACGTCGCCCACCGTTCGACTTGCGCGGCGTGGGAGGATAGACACATCGAGATCGGGACTTCGATGTGAGGGCCCGGATCGAGTTTGTAGGGAGTATCGGTATGGCACAGGGCATCGTGAAGTGGTTCAACGGCGAAAAGGGCTTTGGTTTCATCGCTCCCGACGACGGAACACCGGACGTGTTCGTTCATTACTCTGAAATCTCGGGCAACGGCTACAAGTCGCTCGACGAGAACCAGCGTGTGGAGTTCGAGGTTGGCCAGGGCCAGAAGGGTCCTCAGGCCACCAATGTGCGCGCTGTCTAATCAGTGACACAAGAAGAGGGCCGCACCCGCAAGGGTGCGGCCCTCTTCTGCATGAGATTCACATATGAATCACTGATCCTGAATGACGGCCAACGCTCCCACGATATTCGACTCCGCAACCGACTTCGAGATTCCGAGATCAGCCAGAACACCTGATCCGTCTTCGAGTTCGAGCAGCGCGAGCAGGATGTGCTCGGTTCCGATGTAGTTGTGGCCCAGGCGAAGAGCCTCACGGAACGTCAGTTCCAGCACCTTGCGCGCGCGAGCGTCGTACGGAATAAGTTCTGGCAGTTCGGAAGTCGGAGCCGGGAGTACACCGGCCACTGCAGCTCGGACGGACCTGAGCTCCACCCCCTGCGCCACTATCGCCTTCGCAGCCAACCCGGCAGGCTCCTCGACAAGCCCCAGGAGCAGGTGCTCCGGCTGGATCTCTGCGTTACCGGCGGCGCGGGCTTCGTTCTGCGAGGCCATGACGACGTTCTTCGCCCGGGGAGTGAACCGGTTGAACCCTTCGTTCGGATCCATCGGCTTCTGATCACTCGGCACCTTGGGAACAAAACGCTTCTGCGCAGCCTGCTTCGACACACCCATGCTCGCACCGATCTCCGTCCACGACGCTCCCGACCTGCGCGCCTGGTCGACGAAGTGGCCGATCAGGTGATCTGCAACTTCACCGAGATGATCAGCTGCGATCACGGCGTCGGAAAGTTGGTCGAGCGCGTCGGTGTGCACCTTCTTGATCGCGTCGATGAGGTCGTCGAGTCGAACCTTGTTGGTCATTTCCACTGGCTTGCTCATGCGTCAACCATAGGTTGACGCAATCGAAAACGTCAACCCTAGGTTGACGATCGTTTTCGCCGCACAGCGATTAGCCGGAAAAGAACTCTCGCAGAGCCGGGACAATAGCGTCGTCGGCAACGCCGTGCCCCTGACCGGGGATCTCCAAAGTCTTTGTCCCCGAGACTTTTGCAGCGATTCTCGTCGCCGAGGCAGGTGCCCATTGACCACTGTCACCGCCGTACATGACCAAGGTGGGGACGGTAATGGAGGCAAGCCAGTCGAGCGACTGACAGCCGTGATCACACACGGCGACGTCGTAAGGCAAGGTGTGCGCGATGGCGCACATGTCGGGCCAATCGGCACTCCGCTTGATCTCGTCGACCATCTCCGGGGATGCACCGGTCAGATCCAGAAAACGCGTCACAGCACCTTCCCTGTCGCCGGCCGCGATCAACCGCTCCAGGTCACTTTGGGCAGTCTCGTCACGCTGGTCGTCGTCCATGTACGGCGCCTCGTAGACGGCGAGCTTACGCATCGGAACGGCCTGCGCAGCGGCTTCCAAAGCCAGCGCAGCACCCGACGACAATCCGTAGACCAGCGGCGTTTCACCGGTGGCAGCGACGACCGCTCGCAAGTCCTCCACCTCGGCGTCGATCGAGAACGCACGACTGTCACCGCTGTCCCCGCGTCCCCGCCTGTCGTACGAGTACACCGTGAAGTCCGCCGCCAACGCAGCAGCGAGAGAATCGAACCATCCTCGATCGCAGAACGCTCCGGCAACCAGAACCACTGCTGGTCCGGCACCGGAGCGTTCGTATGCGATGGTCGTGCCGTCGCGGGATTGCACTACCGCTGGGGATTGCCCTGTTTGCACGTCGATCTCCTCAGGTTTGGTCAATGCCTACCTGATTAGACCGCCCGCGTTACCGAAACTCATCGGTCCGGTCGGCAGAGGCTTCAGCTGATCTTGTTGTACAGGGCATCCCAACCCTGTGCCACGTATGAAATCGTGTAGATCGAACCGTAGAACGTGGAGCCGCCCAGACTGGTGACGTTGCCAGCCTGCACTGCCGGGAGTCGCTGCCACAGCTTGCTCGCCACCAATGCCTGGTACGCGGCACTGTCCTCGTTTTCGGTGATCATGAAGCCGTCGACGCCAGCCAGCACATCGAGGCCTTCGAGGCTGACGCCGCCTTCGGGATCGAGGCCCTCCGAGGTGGCAGTTTTGCCACCGATGTCGCCGAGCGTCATGTCGCTGGGCTTGTCGCCCTTCTCGGACGTACGGATGCTCGTGACGTACAGCGTGTTCGTGTCTGGCATGAACGAGACACTGGCAACGGTTTTGGACGCAATCTTCTCGGCATGACGACTGCGGATGTCGGAAATCAGATTGTCGTAGTCGAGCGTCAATCGATCGAGTGTGGCCGTTCGACCGAGCCAGCCCGACAGCCGCGAGAGGTTTGTACGCCAGTCGTCGGTGAACTCGGTCGTCAGAACCGGCGCGATGGTGGACATCTCGGCTACCGGCCACCACTCGCTCTCGTAGTTGAGGCACACGATCAGGTCGGGCTCGAGTGCCAAGATCTGTTCGCGGTTGGGGATCTCCGACAGGAACGGCACCGACGAATCGATAGGCACCCACGGTGTCGCCTGGGCGTACGTGTAGCCGACGAGCGGAAGTTCCAGCGCTACAGCAGGTTCCAGGTCGAGCCGTGAGTCGATCGCGACAACCCTCTTCGGATTGACGGGAATGTCGTAGGTACCGAGAGGTGTCGTCACAGAACGCATTTCGGTTTCACCCGAACTGCTCCCGCTGTCACCGCAGGCCGCCAGGAACGCGCCCAGTCCGGCGATCCCGGCGCCGAAGCCGAACTGCCGACGTGTGAGGTCCGAAACGAGGCGGTTGTCGGAGTAGCCCTCGGGAAGCAAGAGCGTGGATTGAGCGGGCATGCGTGTCGAACCTCCAGAAGAAATGAATCATCCACTGTTGCGAGCGGATAAGGATGCCCTAACAGCGTACGCAGGGAGGGTCGTCGCGATCGGCCCAGAAATAGTCGAATCAGGCCAATTCGCACCCCTTACTTGTCGAGTTTGCGCATCTCGACGAAGTAGACCGCACTGAACGCGAGGTAGGTGCCGACGATTCCGAGGACCGAGATGATCAGGACGAGAGCGAGAAACATAGCCATGATGGTCTCCACTGACACGGGTTGTTCACGATGTCGATCGAGAGAAAATGGCTTCGAACTGCGGCGCTGCGACTCGAAGCGGGGCCGAAACTTTCGGTTACACACACCACGCTAGCCCCAGGCGTCTCGAGTTTCGATGAACTCGAGGTGAACACTCCTACGGCTACGTCACACTTTTCTGTCGGACGGTCAGTTCGGTCCGAGCACCTGTCCGGACCATTCGACCAAGGGCGTCAGTGCGCGCCACGCTGTGCGAACTTCCTTCAATGTCCTGGCGCTGTCCAGCCACGACGGGCTTGGGTAACTACGACCAGCAGTCAGCGACTTGTGACGCAGCAATTCGATCCGCGGGTGGTCGACCGTGTATCCGCGAGGTGCCGTCTTGAGCTTGTCGCCGCCGATCGTGAATCCGGCCTTCTCGACGGAGGCCAGGATCTTCTCGAGCTCCGGCCCTCGAACGTCGTCGTCGACAGCCGCACGATAACGCGCGATGGTCTCCGAACTGCTGGCGTAGAAACCACCGGCCACCATCAACCCTGCCGCGTCGATCTGCACGTAGTAGCCGCAGCTCTCGGCGAGACCGACGAACGCTCCCTGGTGCGTCTTGTACGGGATCTTGTCCTTCGAGAATCGAACGTCACGATATGGCCGAAAGAGCTTGGCCGTGCCGAATTCGTCCTCCAACGCCGCGGTCAACGACGCCATCGGACGACGAACCACTTCGTCGTACGTCTCCTTGTGCGCTGCCCACCAGGTCTTGCTGTTGTCGGCCTCCAGGTCTTCGTAGAAGTCGAGTGCAGCAACGGGTATGCCAGTGAACGCAGCCATGGCGTAAGCCTAGCTGCCTGTACGGCTTTGGACCGCCTGCCCTGCACCGATGCCCGAATCGGTGGGAATCCGTAGACTGCATGGGGATGATTTCCGAAATACAAGCATGGGAACTGACCGACACCAACCGAGACTGGCTGATACACCGACCCGTCGAGATCGCGATCTACGTGGCGCTCGCAGTCGTTCTGCGCTTCGCACTGCACCGCGGGATCGATCGAATGTCGAAGCCTCGCAAGTCTCCGAACGCCAAGGTGAACGAGCGCCGATCGCAGCGAGCCCGGACCATCGGTTCGGTACTCAAATCGACGGTGTCCATCGTCATCCTCGTCTGGTGTGTGCTGCAGATCCTCGGCATCCTCGGGATCAACGTCGCGCCGTTCATCGCATCCGCCGGCGTCATCGGTCTTGCCATCGGTTTCGGTGCACAAAACCTGGTGCGTGACTTCCTCTCCGGCATCTTCATGTTGCTGGAAGATCAGTACGGTGTCGGCGACGTCGTCGATCTCGGCGACGCGGTCGGCACCGTCGAAACAGTGGGCCTGCGTGTCACCACGATTCGAGATGCCAACGGCACCTTGTGGTACTGCCGCAATGGCGAAATCCTGCGAGTGGGCAACATGAGTCAGGGTTACGCCACTGCAGTTCTCGATCTCCCGATCGCCCACAACGCGAACGTGCACAAAGCGTGCGAGGTGGCGACGCGAGCTGTCCTCGAGGCGGCGGAGTCCGAACCGATCAGGGCGGACATGATCGACAAACCGGAGATGCTGGGAGTCAATTCGGTTACTGCCGAGGCAATTACCATTCGAGTGACGGCGCAGGTCAAGCCTGGGCGCCAGTGGGCAGTCCAGCGCGCATTTGCACGCTCGGCGCTGACTGCGTTCGAAGAGCAGGGAATCGAGGCACCTTACCTGCCTGTTCTGCGCTGACGGTTGAGACGGAATCGTCTGCCCTTTCCATCAATTACGCGAGCCCCCGGCGGGGTCGAAACCACCGGGGGCTCGCTGGTGCCTGAAGCACGATTCAGACGGTGGAGGTCGAGACCTCCCGATCTGCCGAGCTGTTGCCAAACACCCTGTGCAGGAACATCGTCAGAGCAATTGCTGCCACGATTCCGATCAGCGGCGGGATTCCCACCTCGAACTCACCGGAAAGCCAAGCGAGGAACGCTGCGACGGCATAGACGGCGAGGTTTCGCCAGTGGACCGGCTGCGGGGTGTATCCCTCGGGAATGCCGCGCCGCCACCGGCACAGGAAGTCCGCGATGATCACGCCGCCCAATGGCGGGATGAACGTTCCGAGCAGGCTCAGATAGTCGACAAGATGGTTGTGCACACCGGTCAGAGCGAGCGCCGTGCCGATCACACACCCACCGATGACGAAAGGGGTCTTGCGGGGCTTTCTGAACAATTCGGCGCCGGCCACCCCGAAGGCGTAAGCGGTGTCGGCGTTGCTCTTCCAGAGATTCCCGAACAGCAAGACCAAGCCCCAGCCGACAAGCCCGAGGTTGTAGAGAATCAGCACGAAGTCACCTTCGTGGAACGTGATGGCTCCGATGGCACCGAACAGGATCATCAATCCGTTTCCGAGGAGGAACCCGATAACGCAGGCCCACACCGCTTGTGATCCGGAACGGGCAAACCTGGTCCAGTTGGGCGCTTGCGTTCCCGCCGATACAAACGTGCCGACCACAGTGGTGATTGCGAGCGCGATCGTCATGGTCGTCTGCGGTTGAACCGAGACCAGACCGGAGAACCCACCGACTTCCTCGAGGGACCGGAACACGACCCAGCAGGCCAACGCCAGGATCAATGGCGTCGAGACGAGCGAGACCCAATACATTCCGCGGTAGCCGTAGCAGGCGGTGATGCACATCAAGATGCTCGCCGCGATCATCACCGACGCCCGCGCGAGATAGGAATCCCAGCCCAATGCCTGCGCGGTGAGATCGCCGATCGTGCCGATGATGACTCCGTACCAGCCGATCTGGGTACCGCCCAGCAGGATCGAAGCGAGCTTGGACCCGCGAGTGCCGAAACTGTAGCGCGCCATCACAACTGTTGTCAGCCCGGTTCGGGCTCCGACGAACCCCATCATGGCGACGTAGACCCCCAAGATGGCGGATCCGGCGGCGATCACCACCATCAGTTTCCAGAACGAGAACGCGGTACCGAGCGCTGCTCCGGCCAACATCGTCGGCGTGAAGATGGTGAACCCCAGCAACACCACCGCGAGCGAGAAGAACGGCTTTCGTGCATGAAGCGGAACCGGACTAACGGGATAGTCCGGATCGACCGGGGGGCCTGCACTCTCCGAATCGCTTGCGGCCGTGGCAGGTTCGACGGCGCTGCTCATACAACTTCGCCGATGTCTTCGAGCCACAGGCTCGGGCGCTCGGCCAGCATGCGGTCCATCAGTGCCACACACTCCGCGTCATCGACGACGTCGACCTGAATTCCGCTGCTGCGCAACCATTCTTCCGACGCCTCGAAGGAACGATTTTCGCCGACTACGATTCGAGGGATCTCGTACAGGCGCGCCGTTCCGGCGCACATGAAGCACGGTGACAAAGTCGTGTAGAGGACACACTCGCGATACACCGAGGCCGGCAGTCGTCCGGCGCGCTCGATGCAGTCGGTCTCTCCATGACGGATGGCGCTGTTCATCTGGACCCGGCGGTTGCGTCCGACTGCGAGAACCTCGCCGCGGTGAATCAGCGCCGCGCCGATCGGCACGCCGCCCTCCTCCCAACCGATCTTCGCCTGTTCGATCGCAAGTCCGAGAAAATACTCATCGGTGTGTGCCGGGTGGTTCATGTGCGCTCCTGGAGTCTGACCAAAATCGTCGATTGTGGCTCGTGTCACAATCCGACCATGGTGGTAACAGCCCGACAAGGGACAACCTGTCAGTTCGGCAGAACTAGCTCTATGACGAAGTGCCCCCTCGGCGGACGATATAGAAATGCTCCCGACTCTGCGACAAGTTCTTGCGATGCCCTCGTTCAAGGCCGCCGCAATCGAGGTGCTCGCGGGCGACGTCGATACCGCGGTGGTCCGCTGGGTCCATTCGTCCGAGGTGTACGAGATGGGTGGGCTGCTGTCCGGAGGTGAGGTCCTCCTGACCACGGGCCTCGGTCTGCACGGGCGATCTCCCGAGCAGCTCACCGCCTACATCGACCAGTTGGCGGACGCGGGATGCGTCGCGCTCGCGATGGAGGTCGGCCGCTCGTTCCTCACGGCCCCTCCCGAACTCGTCGAAGCATCGCGCCGACGCGGGCTCGCGTTCTTGGCCCTGCACGCAGTAGTGCCCTTCGAGCGGATGGTCGAAGACTTTCACGACCTCATGCTCCGCCGCACTCTCGGTTCGGCACAGGCGGGCGAGCCTGTCTGGCAAGAACTTCTGAGTCTCGTCGTGGCAGGCCAGGGTATGACCGCGCTGCTCGACAAGGTGTCACGACTCGCGGGGTGCGGCGTCGATCTCCTCGACGCGGATGGCAGAACCGTCGAGCGCAGCACAACCGGCGCAGAGCGATCCGAGACCGAACGCACGATCCACGACGTACGCGGTCCGACGAACTCACTCGGTCGACTTGTCCTGTGCGGGCCCGCAACTACACGCCGAACCGCCGTCGCAAACTGCGCCGCCGTCGCGGTGGCTCTGGAACTCGGCCGTCACGGCGATCTCGGCCCAAGACAGTCACTCGCCCAATCGGTGATCACCGACGTGGTGGGCGGTGTGCTCACATCGCACGGCGACTTGTCCGAGCGACTGACAGCGGCCGGGTGGACGCCGTTGTCGGAGGGGCACCACGTCCTCGTCGCCGCTGTCGACATCGATCGGCAAACGCCGGTTCGAGAGCTCGCTGACCAAGTACGCGACGCCGTGCGGGCCGTGCTCGGCTCCTGTGTCGTCGGGACTGCGGCCAATCACGTCATCGTGCTCGCGCATGGGTGGGCGTCCGCATCCCCCGCTCGAGTGCGGACTGCTTTCACCGAAGCCGACGAGCTGCTACGCCGCGGGCCGGGTGGTTCCGCGGTACGCACGCTCGGAGTGGCGACGCCGGTCGAGGATCTGTCGGGCGTCGGGGCGGCGGTCGCGCAAGCTCGCGAAGTCGTCCAGATCGCGCGGCGTTTCGGCACCCGGACCGGAGTGATCCTCGCGAGGGACGTCGGCGTCCAGCGACTGCTCGCCGCCGGCACGACACCCGCTTCCTTGTCCTCGTTCGTCACGGAGCAACTCGGTTCGCTGATCGCTTACGACACAGCACATTCCGCCGACCTCGTCCGGACACTCGACGCGTACCTCGCACATCGGGGCGGCAAGGTGAGAACCGCGGATTTCCTCGGCATTCGGCGCCAGTCGCTCTATGCACGGCTCACTCGTATCGAGAAGCTGATGGGAGTTTCCCTCGACGATCCGGCGCAGGTGGTGTGTCTCGGGCTTGCACTGACCGCATGGCGCATGCGTACCGGCCTTGACCCACAAGCTGCGTTCGAGCGTCTCCCCGGGTGAGCGACAACCTCTGCGATGATGAACGAATGACCGGAGCAGCGGAATTGATGATCGAGATCCCTGCCGGCGAGGTGCATCTCAGAGACGATCGCAAAGGCACTGCGTGGACCTCGAAAGTCGAATCATTCCGCCTCGCTCGCCATCTCACCACCAGGGCACTGCTTCACGGAGATTCGGCGGACGATCCGAGCAAACCCGCGGTCGACCTCTCGTGGAAAGACGTCATCGCAACCTGCAACACACTGTCAGTCGCGGACGGTCTGTCGCCCGCGTATCACGACATCGACACCGAGTCTCCCCGGTGGGACCGGGCGGCAACCGGCTACCGACTCGCCACCGAGGCCGAGTGGCAGTACGCGTGCAAAGCCGGCACCTCCGGCTACCGCTACGGCGAAATCGACGAGATTGCCTGGTACAGCGACAATTCAGAAGGACGAGCACATGACGTCGGGATGAAGGCACCCAACAACTGGGGCCTGTACGACATGATCGGCAATGTCTGGGAATGGTGCTGGGATCTCTACGACCCCGAGGTTTACGGCACGTACCGGATCTTCCGCGGCGGCAGTTGGGCCGAAAGTGAGCGCGGTTGCGGCGCTACCGTACGGAGGCGAAGCCACCCGACGTTTGCTATCGATGACTTGGGATTTCGCCTAGCTCAGACGATCTGAGGGCAGACGGCCGAGGACTTCGAGCACAGCCTCGATCTCTTCTCGACTGCGCAGCCGAACTATCGGCAACGACGGCACATCGACAAGGACCGTGGCCATACGCCCGACGTTGCGTCCGTCGCTTCGCCAGGCCCAGCGCACCACATGATCCGGATCGAACAGAATGGTGTGCAGTGGCGGCTCCATGTTGCGATTCCACAACACCTCTCGCTGCAATCGCCGACGCACGGTTCGTGTGATCACCTGGCGCATCACCGTCCGCCGAGGCAGATCCAACCACAGCATCAGGTCCGCACGCTCGGCCAGAAGCTCACGCACCGCGCCGTACCCAGTCGGGCCCGTGGAACAGCGAGTCCAACTCGGTGTGTTCGATCCCGAGAAGCTGCCTGATTCGACCGGCGAGAGTCGTCTTTCCGGCGCCCGAGGTCCCCGCGACAAGGATCTTCTGCGGACGAGTCGTCAGCGAGGCGGGGTCTACGAAAGGCACCGATACACACTAGGTGCCTTACACTTCGCAGTCCACCCATTCGATGTAACCGGTGCCGTTGATCGACGCACCGTCGAAACTCCCCCGGTAGGTGTACGCGCCGACGTATCCCTTACCGTGGCCATAGCGCCACTCCGAGTCGATCTCGGCCTCGAACTCGACAATCGCCCTGCCGTAATCGCGTACCTGCCAACGCAGTACGCGCGGCACACGCATCTCACGTCCCTGCGGGTCGACATGCAATGTGTCAGCGTACTCGAGTACGTCGAACACCACATCGTCGAAGACTCTTGCGCTGCCGTCCACCGTCCGAATGTAGGCGAGCTTGCACGCCGTAACCCCTGAAGCTCGAACATCGGTGAGCAACAATTGATGCCGGTCGTCGAGCTGAACGATCTGGTAGGTGAAGAAATCGGCCGGGAGCTTCCAGGACTCGGGAAGGGCGCGGCGGGTCAACGATTGCGGTGTCATGCACCGCGCGTATTCGACGGTGCACGGAGCCGAAATGCTCACCGGGCCATCCGGACTCGAGATCGTTCCGGAACACTGCGCCAGCAGACTGACGTGGTCGTAAACGGGATTGCGCACGAACCACGACGCTTGATCTGTTGCCACGATCTCGAGATCGACGTCGAAAGAGTCGTATCGTCCGGTGACATGGAACTTCGGATAGCTGTTGTCGATGATCAGGTTGTCACCGAAGGCGATTCGCGAACCATCTTCTTCGAACGCACACTCATCGGCCGCGTCGTACGCCCGATAGAAGTGATGCCCCGGCGCTGCGGTAGAACTCAGCACGGTTGCGGTGTTTCGCGCGTCGGGTGCAGCGAGATAGTCGTTGTCGAACACCACCGTCCCGGTTGCACCGATCAACGTCATGGTGTTGAGGTAACGGAAAGGCCCTGGCAGTCGGGGAACGAAGATCCCGTAGTGCGTCCACGCGAACTTCCGCGAAGCCAGGTGCGGACGCATCATCTCGGGCCGATCGAACGGGCGTACCGATTCCGCCATTCGCTTGTCGATCAGCGGTAGTGCGCCGTCCAGCAAGGCCCGAACCGCGGGTCGCCACAATCGGCGCGAGCGGGTGGCTGGAACAGGGTCGGAACGATCAACGGTTTGTCCGGTCACGCCCCTAAGTTAATGTAACCAGCCGTAACAAACAAGTGTCGAAGTTTCCTCGACGACCTCACACCCTGAACACCCGCGCCCTGCCCACGGGGCGAATAGCATGTGAGAATCCGCGTACCGGAACCGGTCGCAGAGAGGGCGCAACAATGCAGCACGAAGAGTCGTCGTTCACCGGAGTAGCCGGCACCAAGATCGTCTACGACGTGTGGACACCGGACCGCGAACCCACCGGGGTTCTTGTCCTGTGCCACGGACTCGGCGAACACGCGAGGCGCTACGACCATGTTGCTGCGCGGCTCGGCGAACTCGGGCTCATCGTGTACGCACCCGACCATCGCGGACACGGACGCTCTGGCGGCAAGCGCGTTCACCTGAAGGAATTCTCCGACTTCACCGACGACGTCCACACGTTGTTCTCGATCGTGACGGCGGCACATCCCGGTAAGGACAAGTTCCTGCTCGGCCACAGCATGGGAGGCGCAATCGCACTTTCTTATGCCCTCGACCATCAGGCCGATCTCAAAGCACTCGCCCTGTCCGGACCTGCTGTGATCATCGCAACCGGCACTCCGAAGATCGTGATGCAGCTGGGCAAGATCGTCGGCAAGTACCTCCCCGACGTGCCTGTCGAGAACCTGGAAGCGGCTGCCGTATCGCGTGATCAGAAGGTTGTCGACAAGTACAACGCCGACCCGCTGGTTCACCACGGCAAGGTTCCTGCCGGAATTGCGCGCGGCATGATCACCGCCGCGGAAGGCTTCCCGGCGCGCCTGCCATCGCTCACCATTCCCGTACTGCTTCAACACGGCTCGGACGACCGATTGACGGACCCCGCCGGCAGCAAGCTCGTAGCAGAGTTGGCCGGTTCTTCGGACGTCACCTTGAAGGTGTACGACGGCTTGTATCACGAGATCTTCAATGAGCCTGAGCAGGAAGAGGTTCTGAACGATCTGATCGAGTGGCTGCGCCCGCGGGTCACCGGAGCATAATCATGTCGACGTGCGGGATCCTGCTGGCTGCCGGGGCCGGATCCCGCATGGGCAAACCGAAAGCTCTCGTTACGGGCACGGACGGCCAGCCTTGGCTTCGCCACGGGGTGGCGACGCTGCAGTCCGCCGGACTCTCACCGGTCATCGTGGTTCTCGGCGCACAGGCCGAGGACGCCGTCGAACTGCTGCCCACCACCGATGTCATTGTGGTGAAATCGGATTGGGAACGGGGAATGAGCGCATCACTACGCTGCGGACTCGAGGCAGCCATGCAGATCGAGGGTGCCGAGGCGGCAGCGATCTCCCTGGTCGACGTCCCGGACCTGAACACCGACACCGTGACGCGAATCGCGGGTCAGGGCATCCCATCACGAAACATACTGCGAAGAGCTGTCTTTCACGGAAGGCCCGGCCATCCTGTCCTGATCGGACGCGACCATTGGCCGACGCTTGCAGAGTCACTCACCGGGGACGGCGGCGCCAACACCTATCTACGCGAACACGGCGTGGAGTTGGTGGAGTGCAGTGACCTCAGCAGCGGCGTCGACGTCGACTATCCCGAAGCCTGATCGCACTGTCACAATCCTCCCAGGTGGTGGGTGTCCGAATTCGGTGTAAAGATGATCCGATGAAACGTACCGTCGCCGCCCTGCTCGACATCGAGATCGACGAGGCGACCAACCTGGAGTTCAAGATCGCGGTGACGCGCGCGCCGGGTGTCGAACTGCTGGAAACGATGTCGTTCGTCCATGACGGCAATCCGATCGAACCCCGTGAGGTCATCGCCGAACACGGCACCCGGATTCACCTACTCGACTGCGCCCCAGGCAAACTGATCGTCAGCTACGACGCAACCGTCATCGGCCGCGCAGAACCGGCGTCGGTCGGCGACTACGACGTGTCGAAATATCTGCGCCCCAGTCGCTATGCCGAGGCCGACAAGTTCTTCGGTTTTGTCGCCGGGCAATTCGATCTCGCCACTCCCCCGGCCGAACTCCTCCTCGAAGTCACGCGCTGGGTGAGTACACATTTGAGTTATGTCCCGGGCACCAGCCGTGGCACCGACAGTGCGGTAGACACCTTGCTGGCCGGCGCCGGAGTGTGCCGCGACTACTCGCACCTGACCATCTCGCTGCTACGCGCGGTGGGGATTCCCGCTCGCCTGGTGGCCGTCTACGCGCCGGGCTGCGATCCGATGGATTTTCACGCCGTCGTCGAAGCCAGTATCGACAACGTGTGGCGCGTTGTCGACGCAACGCAATTGGCGCCGCGCAGCAATCTTGTGCGGATCTCGACCGGGCGAGACGCCGCGGATACCGCCTTCCTCGACAACCACGGCGGTTCGATCACGTTGCATGCCTCGGAAGTTCGCGCAGTCGTCGAGGGCGTTCTCGACAACGACGACTACGCAACACTCACGTCGATCGGCTGACAAACACCTCAGGCGCTGATCTGGTTCTGCGAGGCCATCGTTCGCTCGAGGAACTTGACCGTGAGATCAACGATCGCCTTACCCTCCCGAAGAGCTTTGCCGATCACCGGGAAAGCATGGATCTGCCCACTCCAGATGTGCGTTTCGACGGCTTGTCCTGCCTTGATCAGGTTTTCGGTCATGATCTCGACGTCCGGACGCATCAGTTCGTATTCGGCGGCCACCAGGAACGACGGCGGAATCAGACTGGCGTCGGCGTTGATCGGAGACTGCGCACCAGGAATCTCGTCCGGACCCTCCAGCCACCGGTCCTTGAGCTTTTCGACCTGTGACATCGGTAGGTAGGCATCGCGTTTCATGAAATCGGGATCGTGGTCCTCGAGGTTCACGTTGAGAAGAGGGGAATATCCCACCACGGCAGCGGGCCGCGTGATTCCGCGCAGTGCGGCAATTTCGGCGACCTTCATGGCCAGGTAACCGCCCGCCGAATCACCGGCAAGCACAATCTTGTTCGGGTCTTCCGCTGTCTCGAGCAACGCAGTGTACGCGGCCATCGCATCCTTGACGGAGGTGCCGATGGAACCTTCCGGCAGCTGACGGTAGCGCACGGAGATCACCGGCACTCCGGCCTTCGCCGAGAGCAAACCGCACAGTGCTCGGTGCGTTGCCAGACCGCAGAAGACGAATCCCCCGCCGTGGAAGTAGAGGATCGTGGCTCCGGCCAACTCGCCCTGCGCTTTGCGTGGATGCTGCACCTTCTCGCTTGGCACACCACCAAGCGTGAAAGGCTCGATGTCGAGGTTCTTCGGCTTCGGCAGTTTGTCCGCCATCGCGTCGAGTCGCTCGAGTTGGCGGATGCCGCGTTCGGTGGTCGGCCAGAGGGTGAACATCGGCTTCACGAACGTCCTGGTCAGACAGAAGATAACCCGCGCTCGGGGACTCACGTTCCAATGCCATACCGTCGAATCTCGCGTCCGCATAGCGTCCTCCCAGGTCAAGACGTTTTGTGCATGTGAGTTACACATACTTGTCGACTGCTGTTGTGAACGATAACTGACGCTGCGTCAAAACGACACGACGGGTAGGCATGAATTACTCGAGTATGTGCAAGTTCGGCTCGCAATCACGGCCGGGAGAGATACGCGGAGAGTCCGCGGTGCCCGCCACGCATCATCGCTTCATGATTCCACTCGAATACCGGCTTCGCGATCTTCGAGGCCAGACCGAGCGCTCCGAACACCGCTACTTGTTGCCGAAAGTCGGCGACGCAGCCAGATTCAGCGGGGCGTACCACCCAGCTACTCCACCCGGTCATTGCCCCGGAGAGGCGCACTTGCAGACGTCGGGCAACGGGGTCTTCGACCTCGCGTCGCCCGAAGACCAGCAGCGTCAGAGGGACAGCGCTGCGGATGGCCATGGAGCCCGAGTGCTCGTCGGTCGCCCGGACTCGGCGTATCTGAGGCCACCACTGCGAATACCGCTCGGCGTCCGCGAGAACGGCGTAGACGCGGTCGGCAGAGGCCTGGAGCGTCCAGACGCTGTGGAAGTCGAAGTCGGTCACGATCAGGCCGTCTGAGCAGCAGCAGTCACCCATGCACCGTAACCCGAACCTCGGGTGCTTACACGCCTGGCATGCTCAGTACTCGAACGTCTCCACCCGTCGCAGGATCTCCTCCGCGATCTTGGCGGGACTCCCGCCCACGTCGACGACAATGGCTTGCTCGTCCGGGTCGACTGCCTCGAGTGTCGAGATCTGGGAGTCGAGGAGCGAGGCGGGCATGTAGTGATCGAGGCGGGCGGTCAATCGCTGGCCGATCTGATCCCGCGAACCGGCGAGGTGCACGAATACGACGTGCTCACCGCGAAGGACGTCGCGGTAGCTGCGCTTGAGTGCCGAACACGTGACGATGCCCGGCTGACCGGCGTCGGTATGGCTCTTGATCCAGACGGCGATCTTGTCGAGCCAGGGCCAGCGATCGTCGTCGTTCAGCGGATGCCCGGTCGCCATCTTGTCGATGTTCGCCTGCGGGTGCAGATCGTCGCCTTCTTGAAGGTCCCAGCCCATCGCTCCGGCGAGCATGCCCCCGACCGTCGACTTTCCCGAACCCGAGACACCCATCAGGACGAGCACGGGATACTGCTTCTGCTGTGCCGCTTCGCTGTTCATGTGCTCGCCTACCTAGATGAATGCGCTCAAGACGAGCACTCCGGCCAGGCCCGATACCGAGATGATGCATTCCATCACGGTCCAGGTCTTGAGGTTCTGTACCACGCTGACGCCCAGATACTCCTTCACCAACCAGAATCCGGCGTCGTTGACGTGCGAGAGGAAGAGCGAGCCTGCGCCGATCGCCAAGACCATCAGCGAGACATGTGCGGACGAGAGGTCGGCCGCAACCGGAGCGAGGATGCCCGACGCCGTCACCGTTGCCACCGTTGCCGAACCCGTTGCGACGCGGATCAATACCGCTACCAGCCAGGCCAGGAACAGCACGGGAAGGCTGCTGCCCTTGATCGCGTCGGCGATCACTCCGGCGATACCGGTGTCGATCAGGACCTGCTTGAAACCGCCACCGGCGCCGACGATCAACAAGATGCCTGCGATGGGAGGTAGGGAACTCTCGAGTGACTTCGAGATGGCCTTGCGGTCCATTCCGCCGCCGCGACCCAGCAGCACCATTCCAACCAGAACCGCGAGACCCAAAGCCACAACGGGTGTTCCGAGGAAGTCGAGGACGGATTTGGGGAGTGCCTCGGAATCGGGTGCGATCACGTCGGCGAATGCCTTGCCCAGCATGAGAACGACCGGGAGGAGGATCGCTGCGAGAGTCGCCGCGAACGAAGGGCGCTGCTGCTTCTCTTCTTCACCTCGATCTTCGCCTGTGACAAAGAGATCCGGAACCTTCACGTCGACCCACCGCGCTGCGTACTTGCTGAAGACCGGACCGGCGAGAACAACAGTGGGGATCGCGACGAGGACACCGAGCGCGAGCGTGAGGCCGAGGTTTGCGTTCAATGCCGAGACTGCAACCAGCGGCCCTGGGTGCGGGGGAACCAACCCGTGCATGGCCGAGAGGCCGGCGAGGGTGGGGATCGCGATGCGCATCAGGGACAATCCGGATCGCCGCGCGACGAGGATGATGACCGGCATCAACAGAACGAGACCGATCTCGAAGAACATCGGCAGACCGATGACAGCGCCGACCAGAGCCATGGTCCACGGGAGTGCCTTGGTGCTGGAGCGGCCGACCAGTGTGTCGACGATTCGGTCGGCACCACCGGAATCGGCGAGGAGTTTGCCGAACATCGCGCCGAAACCGATCAGGATTCCGACGCTTCCCATGGTCGATCCGAAACCGGTGGCGAATGCTGCAACCGACTCTGCCGAACCGAGGCCGGCCGCCAGACCGACACCTACCGCGCCGATGGACAGCGCGAGGAAGGGATGCAGGTCGAG
Source organism: Rhodococcus sp. 66b (assembly GCF_002076325.1). NCBI lineage: Bacteria > Bacillati > Actinomycetota > Actinomycetes > Mycobacteriales > Nocardiaceae > Rhodococcus > Rhodococcus sp. 66b. The sequence continues at coordinate 226,026 of NZ_MUZB01000006.1, read as the reverse complement.
CCAGGTGATCAGCGCGATGATGACCGCGACGCCGGCGACTGCAGCGATGATCAATCGTGCGTCGCTACCAGCGGGGACGACCTCGGCCGCCAGCAATGCTGTGGTGTTCATAGGGACTCCCAGTCCGATGAGTGATTGAGGTCACTGTTCCTTAATTAACCTACAATTTCAAGAGCAGACACTAATTTGTAGTATTTATTCGCCTTGCACCGGGCTTACTCCATACGCATGGGACGATCTACGTATGCCTTCTGTCCCGTTTCAGCAGTTACACGACTCGATGCTGGAACAGCTCGGCCAAGACATAGTCGGTGGCGTTCTCGCCCCGGGAACCACGATCTCCGCCGACGAGGTGGCAACGCGCTACGACGTGTCGCGAACCGTCATCCGCGAAGTTGTCCGCGTTCTCGAATCTCTCGGATTGGCTTCGGTTCGTCGACGCGTCGGAATCACCATCCTGGGCTCCGAACACTGGAACTCGCTCGACCCCAATGTCATCCGCTGGCAACTGGCCGGTCCTGATCGGTTCGAGCAGCTTTCGATCCTGAGTGAACTCCGTTCCGGTATCGAACCCCTGGCGGCGCGACTGGCCGCAACTCGCGCAACACCCGAGCAGTGCGGCGCTCTGACCGCAGCCGTCATCGGCATGTCAGCTACCTCTCGCGCTGCCGATACCGGTGCCTATCTCGGCCATGACTCCGACTTCCACCGCACCCTGCTCGCCGCCTCCGGTAACCCGATGCTGCGGGCGATGTCGCAGATCGTCGTCGAGATACTCGAAGGCCGCACACGCCACTCCTTGATGCCCCACGAGGCCGACCCCGAAGCGATTCACCTGCACGGAGTGGTCGCATCAGCCATTCAGTCCGGCGACGCCGACGCTGCAGAAACCGCGATGCGCTCGATCGTCGCGGAATCCGCAGAAGCGGTCGAAACAATGCGCGAAAGCCCCGAACCGCCGCCTCATCTGTAAGTCGAGCCACAGACTCGCCGGAATTGGCCCGCAACTGCTCCGCAAGTGGAACGCTTGGCGCCATGACAGCACTCGCTACCCAGAACAGCGCACTCTGATGGCCCGCCCGGTACGCGTCGTCGTCCTCGGTGCCGGATCGTGGGGAACCACGGTGGCCGGCCTCGCTGCCCGCAACACTCCCACACTGCTGTGGGCACGAAATTCCGAAGCGGCCGACGAGATCAATTCGCAACGGACCAACTCCAAATACCTTGGTGAGCGCAAACTTCCCAAGGGACTCAAGGCAACCTCGGATCTGGTCGAAGCCGCTCGTGAAGCGGACGTACTCGTATGTGGGGTGCCTTCGCACGCCGTTCGCGCCACCCTCGCCGAGATCGCCAACGAGGTTCGGGCGTGGGTCCCGGTGTTGTCACTGTCCAAGGGCCTCGAGCCCGGCACCCGGCAGCGCCCCACCGAAGTGATCGCCGAGTGCCTGCCCGGCCATCCCGTCGGACTGCTCGCGGGCCCCAACATCGCCAAGGAGATCGTCGACGGCATGGCCGCGGCATCGGTCGTGGCCACCCAGGACGATCGCGTCGCCGCCGCGCTGCAACCCCTGTTCGCGTCGTCGGTCTTCCGCGTCTACCGCAACACCGACGTGCTCGGCTGTGAACTCGGCGGCATCCTCAAGAACATCGTTGCCATCGCCTCGGGCATGGCCGACGGCCTGGGAGTCGGGGACAACACTCGTGCGATGGTGCTCGCGCGCGGTCTCGCCGAAATGACCCGACTCGGTGAAGCGATGGGCGCCAACCCGCGCACCTTTGCCGGCTTGACGGGCGTCGGCGATTTGATCGCCACCTGCATGGCTCCGACTTCTCGCAACCGTCGCGTCGGCGAAGCTCTGGCGCAGGGATTGACCGTCGAGGAGGCGGTCGCCAAGCTCGGCCAGGTCGCCGAGGGAGTAAAAACTGCCCCTACCGTCATGGATCTGGCTCGCGAATACGGAGTCGACATGCCGATTGCCGCGGAGGTCGAGGCCGTCATCGGTGGTCGCCAAAGTGCCAGCGACGCATATCGCGGACTTCAGAAGGTTGCCCCGGGCGGCGAGCACGAGGTGGCGTGAGGAAGATCTACAGGTATCTAGCGATTTGGCTAGATACCTGTAGATCGCCCGAGATCACGGAATTGGAGCGTCGACGAAGATGTCGATCGCCAACGGTGACTGACCGCCGTACTGCGAGAAGTCCGAAATCCCCGCCTCGCGCAGGACATCGACGTCGAGCACCGTACGACCGGTTTCCGTACCGGCGGGACGTCCGAGAATCTCGATAGCCGCATCAGCCATGATCTCGGGTGAACGCGAGTGATCGATACTGTCGTCTCCCCCGAGCAGGTTTCCGACGGCCGCCGTGGCGATCATGGTCTCCGGCCACAGGCAATTACTCGAAATCGATGCACCTGAATACTCCGCGGCGATGCCCAAGGCCGCCAATGTCATTCCGTATTTGGCCAGCATGTAGCCCGGATGAGCACCCAACCAGTGCGGCGAAAAGTTGAGCGGCGGCGACAGCGTCAATACGTGCGCGTTGGCCGAAACCCGAAGGTACGGAAGGCACGCGCGGGTGAGTGCAAAAGTGCCACGGACGTTGACCTGCTGCATCAGATCGAATCGCTTCATCGCGAGGTCTTCGGTTTTCGAAATGTCGAGGACGCTCGCGTTGTTGACCACGATGTCGATACCACCGAAGTGCTCTACCGCTGCATCGACGGCGTGCGTGATGTCGTCGTCGTTCCTCACGTCACCGACGACGGGAACGGCATGACCCCCAAGCTCGTTCAACTCGTCCACAGCCGTGTGGATTGTTCCGGGCAACCGGCGGTCAGGCGTATCGGTCTTGGCGAGCAACACGATGTTTCCGCCGCGGCGCGCGATCGCACGGGCGATGGCAAGTCCGATGCCACGGCTTCCCCCGGACATGATCGCGGTTCGTCCGCGGAAGTTCTTGTCGTCCAAAACGAATCCTTGTCATCGTCGACGGTCTTCGTCGCTGCGGTTGTGGCCGCGGGAAGTCCCGGCACGACCACTCGTCGACTTCCACGATATGAGCGCCTTCACGCGATGACTACGGCCGCGGAGCATCAATAATCGTTGATCCATTGTCCCGTCAGGACAACTGATCAATGCGGTCAGCCACCCACCGGGCGCAGGATCCACCATCCGCCGAGCACGAGCACCGCGACGTTCACGAGCAGAAACAAACCGACCCAGACGATCGCGGGTATCGGTGAGAGCCTGGCCAATTGGTCGGCGTCCGAGTCCGGTGCCCCGCCTCGTCGCATTCGCTGCCGTTGAAGCTCCACGACTGGGCGTGGTCCGGCGAAAAGCAGGAAGAGCGTCAAGAAGTAGGCAGCAGCCACCTGCTGCTCCTGGGTCCCCCACCAGACGAGTCCGAACAACACGGCTCCCACCACGGCAAGTGAGAAGACTCCGTAGAGGTTTCGGATCAGAACCATCATCACCGCGATCACGAATACGCCGATCCACAACACCGAGACCGCACGCTGCGCGCCCAACAACCCGGCCGCGCCGAGTCCGAGAATCGACGGTCCGACGTACCCCGCGAACGTCATCAGAATGACGCCGAAGCCGGTCGGTTTGCCCGACGAAATCGCGACACCCGACGTATCCGAATGCAGGCGAAGACCTTTCAACCGTCGACCGACCAGGACTGCGACGATCAGATGAGCGCCCTCGTGTGCGATGGTGACGACGTTGCGGGCGATCCGCCACAGGTGTGGTTCGAGAACGATGATCACGGCGATCAACGCGGCCAGTTGAACCACCCACGCCGGCGGATTGGGACTGAGCGCCGCCACCCGATCCCACGCGGTTTCGAGCGCGTTCACTCCGCTTGTCCGCGCAGGTATCGGCCGAAGTGCGGGACCGTGAATCCGATGGACCCACGTTCTGCCGAATAGATCAGTCCCTTCTTGATCAGTCCATCGCGTGCCGGCGACAGGGAAGCCGGCTTGCGCCCCAACTCGACGGCGATCTTCGCGGTTGCGACGGGTCCGTCGTCACCGGCGAGATCGGCCATGGCGCGCATGTACTCACGCTCCGCGGGCGTTGCTCGCTCGTACCGTGATCCGAAGAAGCCGACAGCGAGTTCTTCCTCAGCCGTCGGCGCGCCGACGCGCACGTCTTCCGACGTGATCGGACTCGACGCCGCCACATCCCACGTGGCCTTTCCGTAGGCCTGAACGAAGTACGGGTACCCGTCAGCCGCTTCGTACAGAGCGTCGAGCGCAGATTCGGTGAACTCGACGTCCTCACGCTCAGCAGGCGCAATCAGTGCCTGATCTGCAGCTTCCCGCTCGAGCCGATCGATCCGGTGGTAGCTGAACAGGCGCTCCGAGTAGCTTTTCGACGCCGACAGCACAGCAGGCAGATGCGGAAGCCCCGCCCCGACGACGATCAACGGTGCCGCGTCCTGACTCAACTCGTGGCAGGCCCCGCAGATCGCCGAGACATCCGCGGCACCGAGGTCCTGCATCTCGTCGATGAAGATGGCGATCCCGACGCCGACATCCCTGGCCAGCGACGACGCGTCGAGCAGCAACTCGACGAGGTCGATCTCGATGTCGCCGCTGTCTGCCCGACCCTTGATCGCGGGTGCATCGATGCCTGGCTGCCAGCGCTCGCGCATTCCCTTGTCCGCAGTGGCGCGTAGGGCAAACGATTTGAGGACTCCGAGGAACTGCTCGACTCGCTCCGGATCGCGATGGGAGACCGCGATCTCTCGAACTGCCATGTGGAGCGCTGACGAGAGTGGGCGTCGTAAATCCTGATCGGGGCGCGCCTCGATCTTGCCGGTCCCCCAACTGCGGGAGATCGCGGCCGAGCGCAACTGATTGAGCAGGACGGTCTTGCCGACGCCACGCAAGCCGGTGAGGACAACACTTCGTTCCGGGCGGCCACGCGCAATTCGCTCGAGAACGACGTCGAAGGCGTCGATCTGCTTGTCGCGCCCGGCGAGTTCCGGCGGGCGTTGACCGGCACCGGGGGCATACGGATTGCGCACGGGGTCCATGCCCATCGACGGTACAAGCCGAATAGACGAATATCCCGCTCTCTAGCGCGTGTCCTAGAGAGAACTAGGAACCGCAATATCGGCTCGACCTTGTCGAACCGGGCTCCGGCATCGTCGTCTAACCTTCCAGGCTTGACGCTCGGGCGAAGTCCCCGGCCACGTGGGCCCCAATTGCCCCGGCCAGAATGATTGCCGGATGCGTCGCGGCCAGATAGAGCCCCGACACGCCTTCGGCGAAGCCCAGCAGCGGGCGGCCACCACGCGGGATGGGACGGTCAGCGACTACCGCCTCGATCAGTTCCACTTGGTCACCGTCCTCGAGTTGACTGCGGATCGCGTGCAGCGTCGGCCCCGCAAGCTCACGAGCGTCTCCGGAGAACCCGACCGGAACATCTTCAGCCGCAATCAGTGTCGTGTCGTCCAATTGCCGGATCTCGAAATCCGGAGAGGACAGTATTCCGTGCACCAATGGGTGGGGCGTCGAGAATCTGATGAGGCAACACGGGGAGGCGTCGATCTCGGCGTCGACTCCCGCCGACGCCGCGAGTCCAGGGATCGCGGTACCCGCAGCGAGCACGGTGGCCGATCCGTAGACAGGACCGTCGGCAGTCATTACTCCGCACACTCTCATGCCCTCCGCGAGCACCCCGAGCGCACTGACATCGGAATACACTGTGGCACCGTACTCTTCGGCACCTCGCAGGAGCGATCGAGCGAACGCAACCGGGTCAACTCCACCGTCATCAGGCGAGTACGCTGCCACCACCGGGGCCGTCCGCAATCCCGGCTCACGAGCAAGGATTTCCTCTTTACCGACGAGGTCGACGGGATGGCCGAGTGCTCGATGAGCATCTACGAACGCTCGAGTCTCCGCTTCCGTCTCTTCCCAGGTGATCGCGCCTCTGCGGCGCAAACCGATTGGCTCGACGAGTTCGCGCTCCAGGCGGTCGAATTCGACTGCAGCGCCTCGCCGGAACGGATCTGAGTAAGTTTCTGCGGCACTCTTCGAGAGGCCGACCCAGGCAAAGGAGTTGCCGGTCACCCCTCCTGCCACCGAGCCGTGCTCCAGCACGGTGACTCGGAGACCAATGCGCGCCAGGTGATACGCGATCGACGCGCCGACGACACCGGCACCAATCACCAGGATCGGACTGTCGTTTCGACCATTCGGATGCGTCACCAGTGGACCATATCTGCGAGCCGCAACATGGATCCACTCAATTTGGATGCGAGGACTTCGGCGGTAAACGGAGGACTAAGCCTCGGCGCACATCGGGACCGATACGGTGTGCTCATGCTCTGGCGTTGGTTCGCAGTCGTGATCGTCATCCTCGCTGTTGCCGGCATTTGGCACGTGACCATCCCCGACCGTCCTGTTGCCGCAATAGTCGACGCCGAGACGCTGGGGTGCGCGACCCCGTATCCGATCGGCCCGCTCCAGACGACACCAACTGCGACAGTTCCAGACGATTTCGTACCCGTCGCCGCAGTCACGTGCGACCCGTTTGTCAGCGACAACGTGGCAGCCGACCGAACCGTCAGCTTCTCTGCTCATCGTTGGGAGGGCGATTTCAGTCGGGCGGTGGAAATGCTGAACCGCTCGTCCGCGCACAAGACTTGGTTCCCCGAAGGCTGCGGTGACAACTACAGCCTGGCTGTCCTGGACCAATTCTGGTTGGTCGACGATCGAGGTCGAGCAACTCGGCCGGGGTATCCCTCCGATTCGTGTGGACTGCCGAAACCCGGTGGCCTGGCCGCCATCAAGGAACTGACACCGGTCGGCAGTACCGAACACCGAATAGCGTTGTCCGACGACCAGATCTACGAACTGTCGCATTGCCGGCCGGCCTACCGACCAGCCACAACAGGTACCGCGGCGCTGGCATCGCTGTCGGCGGGCAGCGTTTTCTGCCGATTCTCCGCCACCGAATTCGTAGGCACATCGTCTACGACAGAAACCTTCGACGGACTTCCACCCGCTCCCGACTGTGACGCGGTGGCCACCGAGGTGGCGTCGACGATCTACGTGGACCGTCCTACGAACGAGGAACGATTACTCACCGTCGAACTCGACGGCTGTCGGCGCGTCATCGCCGACGGATACGCACCGATGCAAGCGTCGGACGAGCTGTTGGTGTCTTTCCGGTAGTGCTGCGCCACAATGCAGTTGATCTCCCGCCCGGATGCGTAGGTCCCGATGTGACCAGTAGCAGCCCGCGATCCTGTCAGGCGCCCGGGAACTGAAGGTGCGCTTGGGTCTTTCCCAGAACCGTCTGGCCCTTGTGCATGACGGTGACATCGATACGCACAGTCCGCGTTGTGGAGTCGATCCGCGCGATCTTCGCAGCGATGGAGAGATCAGCACCATCGACGGCATCGACTACGACGGGCCGAGTAAAGCGAGTTTCATACGAGATCACACCGCTCGGGTCACCAACCCAGTCGGCGATGGCCTGCAAAGCAATTCCGGCAGTGAGCATTCCGTGCGCCAGAACTCCCGGTAGCCCAGCCGCAGTAGCGATTGCGTCGTTGAAATGGATCGGGTTCATGTCGCCGGAGGCACCGGCGTAGCGAACTAGGTCATCACGAGTGAGGACCAGATCAACCTTCGCGACGATGTCACCAAGGACGAGGTTTTCGAAAACCGGCACGACGGGTACGGTCATGCGCCTTCTCCTCGCGCCAGCAGGGTCGAGGTGACCGTTGCGACCAAAGCGTCGGTCACGTCGTGGATCTCGGAAACTGTCGACAGGATCGCACTGCCTGCTCGCACTGTCACCCCTGTAATCGTCAGTGTCGTAGACAGGTCATCGCCGGCGACTATCGGACGCTGATGCTCGATCTTCTCGGAAGTATGGACCACACGAGTCGGATCGAGCCCAGTATCCGGCGTGCGCAGCAGTGCCATGATCGCTCGCTGCTGGACAACGGTTGTGAATGTTGTCGGCGCGATGACATCGACGAACCCGGCCTCCCTGGCGACATCGACATCATGGTGCAAGGGATTGCTCGAACGCACCGCCAGAGCGAACTCGCGAATCTTTTCGCGCCCGACAAGGTACGAAGACGAGGGAAACACCCGGCCGGCGAGCGCTGGGTTCACAGGAGACATCCCGGAATACTAACGGCGGCCGACTTCGGGTTGATTCATGGCCTGAGGTCTCGTCGGCCCGAGAATGCGATCGAGGAGACGCTCAACCAACTGGACCGCCAATTCTGCTGTGGCGTAGCCGGGAAGCATCCCCTGGGCGAGCCCGGCGACAGCCGCCAGAATGAGCTCGGCGTCGAGGTCGGGATCCATTGACGGCGCAACCGCGTCCCGATTGGTCACTCGTTGAAGCTGGCCGGAAATGAGCGCTGTCAACTCTCTTGGGGCAGTGAGGGTTTCCTCGGCGGCGATTCCTTGTCCGGTCAGTGCGGCAGCGTGGAAGGCGCCGAGAACAATCGCTTCCTCCCGACGTTGTCGATCGAGTGGGAGCATGCCGACAAGGAACGCTGAAATAACCTCGCGGGGTGTCGCTTCCGCGCCAAGAACAGACAACTCCTGCATCAAGCGAGCACCCGCATCCTGACGCACAGCTTGATGCGTCGCGAGAAGGAATTCCCGCTTCGTGCCGAAGTAGTACTGCACAAGTCGCACCGAAATCCCAGCCTCGGCAGCAACGGACTGAAATGTCACCGCCGCGAGCCCACCGTCGACAATCACTCGCCGCACCGCATCGGTGATCTCCCGTTGCCTCACTTCATGGTCGACCAGTCGCGGCATGAGGCTGTCCTTCCCCTTTCGAATGGATGACTTTGACTCGTTAATGATACGCACGTACCGCATTAGTGATACGATCATACCATCAAAATTGAATGCAGCGAGAGGGAGGCTCATGCCGAAGATCGGACGATTCAAGAACGAAGCATCAAAGCAGGCGTACGAGAGCATCTACCGAGAACTGGAGGGCACCTGGCCGGTTCCGTCGACACAACTCGACGTGCCGACATCGTTCGGAACCACCCATGTCCGTAGGTCGGGGACCGGCACGGAGACGCCGATCGTCCTGCTGCACGCAGTCGGCGCCAATTGTCTGCAATGGCACATCGTCATCGAGGACCTGTGCCGGGACCGAGTCGTTTATGCGCTGGACACGATCGGTACTGCAGGCCGCAGTGTGCAGACCGCTCCATTGACCGGGGAATCCGACTTCGCCACCTGGGTGGGCGAGGTATTGAACGAACTCGGGGTCGATCGCGTCCACCTGGTCGGCTACTCGCATGGTGCGTGGCACGCCGTTCTAGTAGCACTTCACGCCCCTGAACGACTGGCGAGTGTGACCCTAATCGAACCGGGTGGAGTCTTCGACAAGCCCTCGTGGCGTGTGCTGCTGAAGATGATCCGCGCCGGTATGCGCCGCACCGACAAAAATATTCGCAAGCTCAACGATTGGCTGTCCCCCGGGTACGTCATCGGCGATCGCGAGTTCGCTTTGGTTACAGAGGCATTGAACTACCGGCCCGGTGTCGGGTGGGCACGAATGCTCAAAGATGCAGAAGTGCAGTCGATCTCGGTTCCAATGCTCGTAATCTCCGGCGCCGAGACGGTGGTCTCCAACCCCGAGCAGGTGGCCGCGAGGTTAGCTGATCTTGTACCTGAAGCCGAAGTGGAGATTTATGCCGGAACCGGCCACGGAATCCTGGGACACATACCTGATCGGGTAATTCCCCGACTCATGAAGTTCGTCCGCAATCATGACGACGCGAAGCGGACGTGATCTCGCGGACCAGCCGCCGACAAGGTAGTGATGAAGCCGGTCAATCAGCCGGCCAAGGCGGTACAACTGACAGATGAGAACATTCCTCTCCGACCGCCGCGGTCAGGTAATGGTGGCCGTTGCCGCCGCCATTTTGGTCGTAGTGGGAGGTCTGTGGTGGACGAAGACCATCTCCTTCACCGAAACTGCAGTAGTTCAGTTCAGTAGTAAGCGAACCGGACTCTACGACGGGTCCCCGCGCGATGCGTACATCGGCGATCGGGAAGCCTCCAACGGCATGTCTGTTCCTGCTGAAAAACTCGCGCAGATACTCGGTGGCAGCGCTTCCGACTACGAGTCCGATCTCACGATCACAGATGCGGACGTACCTGGGCTCGCGGTGACTGCCCGAGGTCGAACCCCCAGCGCTGCCCGAGCATTGGCGACCGACGCCGCCGAAGCTCTCTGTTCGATGTTCGAAGAAGCCAACGCAATGACTTCCGGAGGGTTCACGTTCACCGTCGTTCCACCGGGGTACTGACGGATCTATGGTCAGTAGCGCGGCCGCACCAGGTTTATGCCTGTTCGCGCTCGGCTGCGAGGGCGACCGCCTGTTCGAAGGTATGGACGAGCACTGCACGTCGAGCGACCTTGTGATCCTCGTCCGGTTCGAGTTCGTCAATGTAGCCATCCCACACGCGCAGATATCGATCGCGCCAGTCGATCAGCACTTGTGTCGATGGAAAGGTCACACCGACTCGTTTCGTCTGGGCAATATCGGTGAGGATCTCGAGCCACGCCGGCACCATCTCCCCGCCCCATTCATCCGGCTCCAGACTCGAATCGTCTTCGAACTCGGCAGTGATGTCGTCCACGATTCGACCGGTCAGGGCCCCCAACCCATCCGCGACGGTGTCACTGTCAAAGTTTCCCGGACCCCAGACTCCCACAAGCCCTCCCATATCGATTGCGGACAAATTCAGGTCGACAGTCGCGTTCCCGTCGCAGCAGGCCGTGAGCGTGCTCGCAGTTTCAGGTCGGCAATTGCAAATTGGAGAATCTGCCGCCCGCTCAGTCAGAGCTTGCGGTCATTGGCGCCCGCCCAAATCGGACTGTCGACTATCTTCCGAAACTTCGGCGACCCGCCGATTGCTGAGATTCTGAGCATCAACCAGTTCCAGATTCTCACAGCCACCTCCACGTCGTGTTTCACCGTCAACACTAACCGACCGGCAGGACTCTTTCGGCTACCGGTACACCACTATGCGTCGACCAGTTAGACCAGGTGTGAACTCGAACTGGCGCAACAGTTCGCCGGGAACTGAAGGAGTGCTTGGGTCTTTCCCAGAACCGTCTGGCCCTTTGTGCGTGACGGCGATTGGTTCTGGGTGCATCGATCCGGTCGGAGGTACTGCGATGTTGTCGGCACATGGAATTGCGCTCGGTGGAGATCGAGGATCCTATCCACGGGTGTCGCAAGCAATTCCTGAAGATTCGTAGGGGAAATAGCTGCGCATCGCCACCCCCAACAGCGATTCCGTCGATTGTGTAACAACCACACGAAGAACAGCCATCGATCTCCGAAAGGAAGACTGATCCGGCGAAACCGCAAGGTAGTGTCGCATCTGCCCAGCAAAACTCGCCACGATCTCGAGAAGACGGTCAGCTTTGCCAACTGCCACTTCTGACGTTACGACGTTGCTGGGCAGGTGTTTACGGAAAAGGGTTTCGCACGCGGGGTACCGATCGCTGATGGGACTGATCACCCCTTCTCCGAAAGATATTGGTAACGAATCGAACCCGGAACATAGAGGTGCAACGATTGGGCGAGTTGATTCAACGCCCCCGGTGTGCGATCTATCTGTTTGCGCCAATCATCCTCGGCAAAGGCTTAATTCGCCAAACGGAGCCGGGTACTGCAATAGCTGGTCGAGTATTCGATCACGCGTCTTACGCTAAGGAAGGACCGAGAACATGACTGAAGTAATTTCGTGGATTGTCCAGAATCCGATTGGTGCGGTCGTCGCGTTTGTTGCCGACATCGTAATATTGACGATGTCGTCTGTCGCGGGATACGCGTAGCCGAATCCGCCCCGTCCTTCACGGTATTCCTAAGTCGAGGAACTACATTCGAAACGCAGAAGGCCGCAACCGCAGCGTACCGTCGGCGCTCGTCACTGACCTTTCGTGGCCTCATATGCCCAACTGCACTGGGTCCGTACTGATGTCCCTCGTGTCGAGTGTCATACCACCAGTTTCAATCAATCACGCCATCACTACTCAGGAGGAATCACAATGGGTTCGATCAACGCATTCAACGAATGGGTCAACCAAGCTACGTATGCGGGCGACCCGTTTGCCACCGCCATAGCGATCGTCCAGTTCTTCGCGGTGAGTCTCGTCAACCTGTTCACCGGCGGCCCCATTCTTTAAAGGAGTCCACTCGGTCCCACTTCAGCGCGGCGTCCATCGCGGCCCGTTCTTCGGCGGCACAGCTCCGCGCGAAGGGTGCCGGGACATCGCTGACGAGCGTGATGTGTAGTTCGGCCTCGCGGATGGTCAGCGCACGCGGTTTTGGACGGTCGATCAGGACGAGTTGACACCGGAGCGAATGAACACCGAAGTGCCCAAGCATGTTCGACGCTTGGGCACTGTCGGGCTTGTTACCCGTCAGTCGGGGTGGGCTCGGGGTTTTCCTGGATGTATCGCAGATTGCGAACCCGTACGCTATCGCAATGGACTTGATGGTCTGGATCGTCACGACGCCATTTCTTGCGGCAGCACTGGCGGGTGTGATGCGACGAACGCTGGGGACGAGAGTCGGATGGCCACGAACACTTCTGGTCGCGGTGATAGCGCTCTCGGTGGGTGTCCCCCTGTCTGGCTACGCCGCGACATTCGCAGGAATTGCCAGCCAGGACGATCAACTTCTGGTGAGCGTGGGAACAGCACTCATATTCTTCGGAGTTGTCGCGCTATGGGTGTTCGCAGCATGCCTGGCCGCATTGGTTTTCCTCGAAGTCGTGGTTCCTACAGGATCCCTACCAGGTCCGTCGGAAGCATTGCGGCGCAGCCGAAAATCGTGGCGCCGAACGAAGCGGTACGTCCAGATCATGGGCATCGTCGTGCGAGCGGGAGGCGGGCCCGCTCTCCGTGCTGGGCCGTCAGCGCCTCAGTTCGGGGACGCACTAGTGGAAGTAATCAACCGGTGCGGTGTCACTTTCGTCAAGTTGGGACAGATCCTCGGCACGCGAGACGACCTCATACCACCCGAGTTGGCTCACACCCTCTCTTCTCTGCAAAGTTCGGCACGCCCGGCTGATCCCGACCGTATCGCGGAGCTACTGGCATCGGAACTCGGCGACGCACCAGAGTCGGTGTTCGCGTCGTTCGATGTGGAGCCGTTCGCCGCCGCCTCTGTCGCACAGGTACATTCCGCGCGCACCGTTGAAGGCGTCGACGTTGTGGTGAAGGTTCAACGTCCCGAGGCGAGCGCACAAGTGAGCGTGGATTGCGATATCTTCCTTCGCGTTTCGGCGCTCGCGGAGACCCGTTTTCCCTGGGCACGCGATATCGGAGTTCATCGACTCGCCGGGGGCCTCGTCACGTCACTACTCGAGGAACTCGACTACCGCACCGAATCAGCGAATACCGGCGCGATTTCTTCCACCATGTCGAACCGCCCGGATATCGTCGTTCCGCACATCTACCCCAACCTCAGTAGTGGACGGGTGCTCGTGATGGAACGGCTTCACGGCACACCGCTCTCCGACGGTGAGGCCGCGCTCACCGGCCTCGACCGCGACACCCGCAGCAGCGTCGCCAACGAACTTCTTGCGTCGTTGCTCGACGGGATCTTTGTCCACGGGGTGTTTCACGCGGACCTGCACCCCGGCAACATCATGATCCTCGATGACGGCCGGGTCGGGCTCCTCGACTTCGGCGCAGTAGGGGTTCTGGACGGCGAGACACGGATCTTGTTCGCAGTGCTCCTCAACGCTGCCCTCGCAGGTGATCCGGTGGCGACAGTCGACGCCATGCTGATGGCATTCGACGTACCGCCCGAAGTGGATCGCGGAGCACTACGTCACCAGGTGGGCCGAGAGATCACCCTGCTCAGTGTCCAACCCAATGTTTCCATGGCATCGTTCGCGAGAATGTTCACCGTGCTTCGAGAACACCGAATCGGAGTGCCGGGAGACGTCGCCGCCGCTTTCCGTTCGCTCGCGTCTTTGGAGCGCGCCCTCCGGCTCCTGGATCCGCAGATCGACCTCGTCGCTGCTGTTCGGGCCGAAGTACCCCGACTGTTGACCCAGGTCGCCAGCCCGACTGCAGCCGCGCAGGCAATCCTGTCGACGACGGCGGTCACAACCGCGGTGGTCAGGCGCCTTCCTGGTCAGCTCGACCAGATCGCGACCTCGATCGCATCGGGAAGCTTCACACTTCGCACTCGCTCGGTCGCACACCCCGACGACAGGCGATGGCTACGACGGTCGGCGAACAACGCCCTGGGTATGGCGGCGGGAGTGACCGCGCTGATTGTCGCGGCGATCCTGCTGTTCGTACCTGGCGGACCACAACTCACACCTCAGCTGTCGGGCTATGCACTCGTGAGTGCGGTACTGGGCTTCGTCGGCGTCGTTCTGTGCATGCGGACCGTGTTCCGTTTGTTCACACTCGACAACAGGTAACCGAGAACCGATTTTCATCGCTTGATCTCGATGTCGTCGAAGTCGAGCGCCAGGAGCGTCGGCCGCGAGAGAACGCGGCCGCCTGGGCCCCTCGGGAGCACCCGTCGCCGAGTGGGAAAGGTGAGACCGTCGAACTCGCGATGCTGGTCGCAGTAGAGAGCAGCTTTCGCCCAGCTGCCTACCGGTTCGGCGACGAAGTCGTGACGGCGGATGAGGCCACCGTTGTCGACATAGAAGGTCTGCTGCCGGCAATGGGTATCGATCGCCGGCGCGAATGTTGCCTGAAGTCGTCGCCATTGCTGCCCGGATTCCTGCCAAGGTTCGGCTTCGGTGACAGTGATGTCGTCGCGGGCGAGCAGCAGCGGTGCCGTCAGATAGTTCCAAAAGGCGTAGCCGGCGAAGTAAGCGGTGTCGAGTGCGTCCCAGTGGAGGTTGCGCCGGACTCCACTCAACCCGAAAAACGCTGAACGTGGGTCGGTTCGACTCCTGAGTTCTTCGCCGTCACGAGTTTCGATCCGCACGACCCCCTTGTCGAACACAGCGCACTCGCCGACACGCGGAAAGTCTTGGAGGACAGTGCGTTGCTCGGCGACTTCAACCTCGACCGTGAACTTCGCCAACTTGTTGCCTGGGAAGCGCTGAGGCAGCAGACCGCCCAAACGTCCCCGTGCCGTGATCGCTGAAACGGACTGCCAATGTTCGACTCCGCCATGTGCGGTGAGGACTTCATCGAGTAGTTCGTTCATATGTCGACGCTCTCCGTCCCCTGACGGAACTGTGGAAATCAGCGATCAGACGGACGCGTAGTTGTAGTTGCGTTCCTCCCGCGGTACCACTGCCACCCCGCGGTGATGATGACAGCGCCGGCAAGGGACCCGAGGATGCCGCTCGGGCGCAACGATAATCCGTCGCCTGCAATCAAACTCACGAGCAATCCGCCGACCAGCGAACCACCGATTCCCGCGATGAACGCGAAGGTCCAGTCCACTCGTGCGGTCGTTTTCCCCAGAATCAGCTGGGCTCCCGCTCCGATGACGATCCCGAACAGGAGTATTCCGATGATGAGCATGAGACAAGGCCCTTTCGTGGAGTGACGACGCAAGGCGCGAACGACTTACTCTGCACCATCTTTCCGGTATGTCTCTTATGTCGTGGTGAAATCCGTGTGAAAGATCGTCGTCGCCCATTCCACGTTGCTAGGTCGATGCCAGTGTCGTCGCCCAGCGGTAGTCCGCCTTACCGGCCGGGGTTCGCTTGACTTCATCGACAAGCACGATCGTGCGCGGCACCTTGTAGCCGGCCAACGTCTTGCGGCAATGTTCCTGTACCGCTTCGAGAGTCAGCTCGTCGGATCCGGGGTAGGTCGCGATCACCGCTGCGACCTGCTGCCCCATGCGCGCATCGGGTGCGGGAACAACGAGCGCGTCGGAGATCGCCGGATGTGCGTGAAGGGCAGCCTCGACCTCCTCGGCGAAGACCTTCTCGCCACCGGTGTTGATGCACTGCGAGCCACGGCCGAGGAAGACAATGGTGCCGTCTGCTTCCACCTTGCCCATGTCGCCGAGCACCGAAAGGCGGGTGCCGTCGGCGCGGGTCGGGAACGTGCGGGCGGTCTTCTCTTCGTCCTTGTAGTACCCGAGCGGGACGTTTCCGATGCGCGCGATGTAGCCCACGTCGTCGGAGCCCGCTGGAATCTCTTCGAGGCGCTCGTCGACCAGAATCATGTTCGGCGAGGGCGGCATTCGCAGATTGCCCGCCTCGTCGATGGAGAAGGCGCCGTCGTTACCGGACTCGGAGGCTCCGAAGTTGTCCCGCAGCAGCAGGTCCGGCTTCACCGCCAGCATACGATCCCGAACACTCGTGGACCAGATCGCGCCACCCGAGGTGATCGAGAACAGGGTGCTGAAATCGACCTCGTCTTTGCGTCGTTCCATCTCGTCGACCAACGGCAGTCCCATGCCGTCGCCGACGATCAAGATCACCTGTACCGAATCCTTCTCGATCGCTTCGACGACCTTCTCCGCGTCGAACTCGCGTCGTAAAACAACTCGCGCACCAAGGGTGAGGAAGGTGAACAGCGAGTACAACGCGGCGCCATGCATCAGCGGGGCTGCAATGAGGAACGAAAGCTCCGGAAATTCCTTTGCAGCACTGGCAATCTCGGCGAGGTCCTGTCGCGCTCCCTCACCGTACGGATTGCCGCCGGAGAGCGGCTTACGGAAGAAGTCGTCATGACGCCACATGACACCCTTCGGGTATCCGGTGGTCCCGCCGGTGTAGAGGAGGTACACGTCGTCGCCAGAACGAGCGTCGAACTCCCCCACCGGCGACTGTTCACGAGCGTCGTCGAACGAAACCACAGAAACTTCATGCGCTTTTGCTGCGGCGACCAGTTCGGCGTCGATCTCGCCGATCACGATCACCGTCTTCACCTTCGGGCATGCACCGAAGAGGGAAGCAAGGACACGCTGATGCTCGGGGAGTTCCACGACCACTGCGACCGAGTCGGAGTTGGTGAAGATGTACTCGAGCTCCGCGGGTGTGTACCGGTAGTTCACGTTGATCGGGACCGCACGGATCTTGATCAACCCGAGGATCGACGTGACATGTTCGACGCTGTTCTTCAGGAACAGGGCTACATGATCACCGCTCGAGATGCCGGCTTTCGCGAACAGGTTGGCCGTTCGGTTAGCCTCCGCGTCCAACTGAGAGTAGGAGAAGTTCTCTCCCTCGTAAGTCAATGCAACGCGATCAGGGACTGAGCCGGCAACGGTCTCGAATATGTCAGCAAGATTGAACTGCATTGTCTTTCCTTTCAGAGTCCGCGCCGCGACATCGAGGCAGATAACCCTGAATCTAGAACACGTTCCATGTCGCCGGAGGTAAAACGGAACGATTAGCTGATCATTACCTGGACCTGACCTTTATCGGTGCGGCGACGGCCGAGGCTGCCCCACCCGACATCCACTCGGCGAGCAAGGTCTGCCACGACCCGCAATGGCAGCGCAGGTAGGTGACCGTCCCCTCGCTGGTTCGGTGCCGGGATTCGACCTCCCAGCGATGGATGCAACCGATCGGCGTGATCTCTGTTTTCTTCATGCAACGAGCATGATGTAATGGCATTGTGCATCTCAACCCTTACGGCGAATATGCGGTGACGCTGGCCGCCGACCTCGCCAATCGAAACCCCGAGACCTTGGCCGAACTCGTCGAACGCTGCGTCGATGCAGGCATCATTCTCGATTTCCCCATCGCCGAGAAGGACCTCGACGAGACCCTCGACCTTCTGATCGAGTGGTCGAAAATCGTCGACATCACGGAGGAGGCAGCCCGCGCCGAACTTGTGAACGTCATGCTCGAGCAAGCGTCGGCGTATCCGCGCATGACCAACCACGCGAACGACGGCTGGCATCTGCACTACCGCGATCCCCAACAGTCGCTCGCCGAGGTCCTCAAGGCACTCTTCTCGGTAGGCACGGCGCTGCACCTCGTCGGCCGCGGCATGCACCGATTAGGTCGATGCACCCTGGACGAGTGCACCAACATCTACGCGGACACCTCCCGCAACGGCAATCAGCGGTACTGCTCCCCCACGTGTGCGAACCGCGACGCGGTGCGGCGTCATCGTGCACGCAAGTGAGTTGCACCTACTACGACGTGGGACCCACTACCTCGAAATCCGAGCCACCTTGGTACTCGAACTGAAAGCTACCGCCGCTGCTTCCCGAGCTGATCCGATTCCACGCGTCGATCAAGTCCTGAACCGTGTTGTATCCCAGATCCTCCAAAGATCCTGAGAGACTTCCGGTTCCCGCGCCCTCGAACCAGCCGCCGACCACAACTGCCTGCGGAATCGCGATAGTGGGGTTGGTCGGATCGAGCAGTCGAACGCATGCTCCCGCAACGGCGTAAACCCCGGCCGGCAGATTACCGACGGTCCGCGTGATCGTCTGCCCAGGCGAAACGGCAAACAGATCGAGGATGTTACTGACGGTCGGGTACACCAACACGCCAGGCTGGAGCAGCTTTGCCGGATCGCGAATCACGTCGGGGACATCCCTGGCATTGAGGATCGCCACCGTGCAGTTGATGAAGCTGAACCGCGGGTTCGGGTTGGTGATGGTGAAGGTGATCGCATTGTCCGCTGCGCTCACCGATACCGGAGGCGGAAGAATCGCTGGTGCTGCCGACGCCGCCGCCGGAGTCATGACAACCAGTCCCACGACGGCGGCGGACGCCGCGACAACGCTTCCGAGAGCGCGTTTGAATCCACGACTTCGCATTTCCGAACCTCCAGGCAAGTCGGTCAGATCACCAGATGCATGAAGAATAGACCGCTCAGTCGGAAAATTGGGGAGACAGGCAGCGAGCTACCCGAAAAGTCCTTCGAGGCTGCCGCTACCGAACAGGTCGCTCAGGCTTCCGGTATTGATGCCGCTGAACGGTCCACCGATGACAACGAGGCTCGGCACGCCAGTAACGGGCTTACCCAACGTCTCGAGATCGAGAAGATCGGAGCAGGCACCGAGCACGGCGTAGGTTCCGTCCGGAACATCGGTCACGGTATCGGTGACCGTCTGCCCCTTGCCCACGTCGAACAGCGAGGCCGGATCGGTGATCTTGGGGTACACCACAAGGTTCGGATCAAGCAGTTTCAGCGGATCATCAAGCACAGCAGCAGAATCCGCGGCATTGACGACAAACGCCTGGCACAACGGGGCAATTCCCGTGTTGTTGTTCGTGATCGTCAGCGCCAGATCGTTTCCGGTCACCTTGTACGAGACGACCGGGGGGACCACCTCGGCCGACGCAGTCGCAGGATTGACCATCGCGACGCCTGCTGCAGTTGCAGCGGCGACTGCCACGGTTCCCACTACGCGACGTACTCCACTCGTGCCCAGCTTCATCGAGGATCCTTTCGTACTGCGCCTTGAGTTCGGCAACAGTGCGCAGCCTAGATCGGATCTAGCGCCCGAAATGGCCCAATTACCCCGCCGGGAGGGCATGCCCGAAAGATCGGGACAAACGTCCCCTTCTCGAAGAGCTAGCTTTTCGACTCAGTTCCCACTGGAGACGAAGGGCGTTCGCACCGGTCCGCCGACCGAACCGTGCGGTGCTACCAATCCACGCTTTTCGAGGATCGGACGCACACCCTCACCGAACTGATACGCCTCTTCGAGATGCGGATAGCCCGACAATACGAAGTGATCCAGTCCGATCGCCGCGTACTCGGCAATCCGATCAGCCACTTCTTGGTGCGAACCGACCAATGCGGTACCTGCTCCCCCTCGCACCAATCCGACGCCGGTCCACAGGTTCGGCGCAATCTCCAGCGACCGCGCTCCGATGCCCTCCTTGTAAGCCGAACCACCGCCGTGCAATTCGAGCATCCGACGCTGACCTTCGGAGCCGGATCGCGCAAGACTCGCCTGAGCCTGCTCGACGGTCGCCGGGTCGAGCGCACTGAGCAGTCGATCCGCTTCTGCCCATGCCTGTTCCGAGGTGTCCCGACTGATGACGTGCAAACGGATTCCGTAGTCGAGGTGACGACCTTGGACTTCCGCGAGGTCGCGGATCCAGGCGATCTTGGCGGCAACAGCGGACGGCGTCTCACCCCAGGTGAGGTAGGTATCCGCGTAGCGCGATGCGACGGTGCCGGCCGCCGGCGAAGATCCGCCGAAGAAGATGGGCGGTACCGGATCCGGAATACGCTGCAGCGTAGCTTTTTCCACGTTGACGTACTCGCCGGAGAAATCAACCGGACCGTTACCGGACCACAACTGGCGGATCACGTCGAGGAACTCGCCGCATCGTGCGTACCGTTGGTTCTTGTCGAGGAAGTCACCGAACGTGCGCTGCTCGTGGTCCTCCCCGCCGGTCACGACGTTGAGCAGCAGACGACCGCCCGACTGCCATTGGAAGGTTGCGGCCATCTGGGCGGCCAGCGTGGGGCTGAGCAATCCCGGTCGCAGAGCAACCAGAAACTTGAGTGTCTCGGTGGTCTCGAGCATCATCGCCGTCGTCAGCCAGGCGTCTTCGCACCACGCGCCGGTGGGCGTGAGGACGGCTTCGAAGCCGTTCGTCTCGGCGGCCGCGCCGATCTGATTGACGTATTTCAGCGTCGCCGGACGATCACCGGACATCGAGCTGCCGTGCCCACCCGCCATCAGATTCCGGGAATCACCGTAAGTAGGCAAGAACCAGTGGAAGCGCAGTGACACGGTGATTCCTTTCGTCGACGAACAGGCAGAACTCTTCTGTCATTACAACCACAGTCCACCTCGAAGAACAGGGTTGAAATCACCCTGATCGCTAGGGGTGCCCACTTTCGGCTCCGGCGATACCTTCGTGAATTTGCACCGCGACCCGGGGGCTCCGATGACCACGTTTGCCGAAGTCGAGCACAATTCACCGTTCTCGAACGAGACCCACGACGAGCGGCGATCCAGATTGAGAACCGTCGTCGCCGCGAGCCTGCTCGGCACGACGGTCGAGTGGTACGACTTCTTCCTCTACGCAACGGCCGCGAGTCTGGTCTTCAACCAACTGTTCTTCCCGAACCAGAGTTCGTTCGTCGGGACCATGCTCTCTTTTGCGACCTTCGCAGTCGGCTTTCTCGTTCGCCCCATCGGTGGAGTGGTGTTCGGTCACATCGGCGATCGCATCGGGCGCAAGAAGACGCTTGCTCTCACGATGTTCATCATGGGTATCGCGACGGCGCTGATGGGCGTTCTTCCGACCGCCGCTCAGATCGGAGTCGTTGCGCCGATTCTGCTTCTGCTGCTTCGCATCCTGCAGGGATTTGCTCTCGGTGGCGAGTGGGCCGGAGCTGTTCTCTTGGCAGTCGAACACAGTCCGGAGAAGAAGCGCGGACTGTTCGGCAGCATTCCGCAGATCGGATTGGCCCTCGGGTTGGCATTGGGCACAGGAATGTTCGCGCTGCTTCAAACAGTCTTCGACGACGACCAGTTTCTCCGTTTCGGCTGGCGCATCGCCTTCGTCCTGAGCCTGGTGCTCGTGATCGTGGGGTTGGTGGTCCGCTTGAAGGTGGACGAGACGCCCGCCTTTCAGGCCGTTCGCGACCTCGAACAGCGCTCGTCCGCCCCGCTCAGGGAAGTCTTTCAAGGAAAAGCCGCGCGAAACACCGTACTGGGCATGTTGTCTCGCTGGGGCGAGGGCGCCGCGTTCAACACCTGGGGCGTCTTCGCAATCACGTATGCAACCAAGACGCTGCATTTCGAAAAGGTTCCCGTACTTCTTGTGGTCACCGTGGCCGCAGTAGTGATGGCGATCTTGCTGCCGTTTTCCGGTTTACTCACCGATCGGTTCGGCCCGCAACGGGTCTACATCGTGGGCATCGCCGCGTACGGCCTCGCGATCTTCCCCGCCTTCGCACTGTTCGGTACCGAGAATCTCCTGCTCTTCGGAGTCGCGATGGTCGTGGTCTTCGGAGTGATTCATGCCTTGTTCTACGGCGCCCAGGGAACGCTGTATGCGAGCCTCTACCCCACAGAAATCCGGTACACCGGGTTGTCGGTCGTCTACCAGTTCTCTGGTATCTACGCCTCCGGCGTCACACCTCTGATTCTGACGGCACTGATCGGCGCCAGTGGCGGTTCACCGTGGCTGGCATGTGGATATCTCGTGGCCACCTCGGCGATCAGCGTCGTCGCCACTGCGGCGATCAGGAAGCGTGATCTGCACTTGTAGCTGTCGTCATACAAATATCTTCCTATCTTGCATATTTGCTAGATATAGATAGAAACACCTGCCAAGAAGATCTAATCGAGATACGTCTTCGCATCGGATACATCGGTGTATCGTTTGGGTTCCACCCCGACGGAGGCGCCGATGACGACTGGAACGGACAACTCGCCGGCCAAGCGTGTCACCAAACGCCGTGGTCAAACCAGGCAGCGCCTGCTCGACGCGGCTGCGGACGCCTTCTCTGAATCGGGGTTCGGGCACGCCACGGTCGAGCAGATCTGCGAACGCGGCGGTTACTCCCGAGGCGCGTTCTACTCCAACTTCGATTCACTCGACGAACTGTTCTTCGCGATGTGGGAGCAACGATCTGCAGCTATGCTCGCCGATCTGCGGTTGGCGACGGAGTCGATAACCGCCGGTAACACCGTCGACATCCATGCCGCTGTCGCCCGGATCGTGGCGGTGGTTCCGGTCGACCCGCAGTGGTACCGGATCAACGCGGAATTCACCGCTCACGCGCTCCGCAACCCGGCACTTCGCAAAGCCCTTGCCGACCGTGAAGACGCGATCCTTCGCACCCTGTTGCCCATTGTGCAGTCCGCACTCAGCGACGTCGGGCGAACAATCGTCGGCGACCCGACTGCGTTGGGACGGGCATTGGTCGCAGTGCACGACGGCACCAGCGTGCAGTGTCTCGTCGACACCGACACCAACGCCGCCTTCGCACTGCGCCGCGATATCTTCACTCGAATCCTGCTGTCCTACAGCGAAATAATCCAGAACAACCAATCGGAAGAGGAGCTGTCGTGAGCGAACAAGCTGACGTCATCGTTGTCGGGGCAGGGCTGGCGGGACTGGTCGCCACCTACGAACTGACACGCGCCGGCCGCAAAGTCCTTGTCGTGGAACAGGAGAACGCAGCCAACCTCGGCGCGCAGGCATTCTGGTCGCTCGGCGGACTCTTCCTCGTGAACAGCCCCGAGCAACGCCGACTCGGCATCAAGGACTCTCTCGAGTTGGCAATGCAGGACTGGATGGGCACTGCCGGATTCGACCGTGAGCGCGAAGATCACTGGCCTCGCCAGTGGGCCAAGGCGTACGTCGAGTTCGCGGCCGGCGACAAGCGTCAGTACCTGCACGACCTGGGGCTTCGTCTGATGCCGAATGTCGGTTGGGCCGAACGCGGCCGCGGAATGGCTCTTGGACACGGCAATTCGGTACCGCGATTCCACCTCACCTGGGGAACCGGCCCCGGCGTGGTCGATGTCTTCCTGACCAAGGTGATCGCCGCCCAGAAGCGCGGACTGGTCACGTTCAAGCATCGCCACCAAGTCGATCAACTCGTCGTCACCGATGGTGCGGTCACCGGTGTACGCGGAACCGTCCTCGAACCTTCCAGTGATCTACGCGGCGTGAAGAGTTCGCGCACCCCCATCGGCGAATTCGAGTTCGCCGCACAGGCAGTCGTGGTCACCTCCGGTGGAATCGGCGGCAACTACGAACTGGTGAAGAAGAACTGGCCCGAGCGACTCGGCAAGGCACCGAAGCACATGCTGACGGGAGTACCTGCACACGTCGACGGACGGATGCTCGAAATCACCGAATCCGCGGGCGGAAACATCGTGAACCGCGACCGCATGTGGCACTACACCGAAGGCATCCAGAACTGGAATCCCATCTGGCCCAACCACGGAATCCGAATCATCCCCGGACCGTCCTCGATGTGGTTCGACGCCACCGGCAAGCGTCTGCCCGTCCCCAACTTCCCCGGCTTCGACACGATGGGAACTTTCAAGTACATCCTCGACAGCGGCCACGAGTACACGTGGTTCATCCTCGACCAGAAGATCATCGAGAAGGAGTTCGCACTCTCGGGATCGGAACAGAACCCGGACTTCACCAACCGCGACTTCAAGCTCCTCCTCGAACGAATCAAGAAGGGCGCGCCGGGACCGGTCGAGGCATTCAAGCAGAAGGGCGCAGACTTCGTGGTGCGCAACAACCTTCGTGATCTGGTCGACGGCATGAACGCCCTCCCCGACGAACCGCTCCTCGACTACGAGGACATCGAGCGCGAGATGATCGCCCGCGACCGCGAAGTCGACAACAAGTACAGCAAGGACTTCCAGGTCACCGCCATCCACGGTGCTCGTAATCTGTTGGCAGACAAGATCGTGCGCGTCGTTGCACCGCACAAGATCCTGGACCCCAAGAACGGCCCACTGATCGCGGTCCGGTTGCACCTGCTCACCCGCAAGACCCTCGGCGGCTTGGAAACCAACCTGGATTCACAGGTCATCAAGGCCGACGGCAGTGTCTTCGACGGCCTGTACGCAGCCGGTGAGGTCGCGGGCTTCGGCGGCGGCGGAGTCCACGGTTACAGCGCGCTCGAAGGGACCTTCCTCGGTGGCTGCATCTTCTCCGGCCGCGCAGCCGGACGAGCACTGGCGCGCGACCTGTAGCCCCGAAATCAGGCGAGCGAATGCGTGACCAGTATGTGGTGGGCGCGCATTCGCCGTGCCTCATGCACGGATTGATGGTGGTGATGGTGCGTCGGCCCGCGCGCGTGGCGGACCAGATCGTGAACAGTACGGATGACGGTCGGCATTGCGACCCTCCCTCAGGAGATTGTGACTGCTGCTCTTGTCAGTGGAATCACTGTCTGGACAACGCCACTCGCGCCACCTCCTCCGGGTCGATCAGGTGGGTATGGTCATCGTCGCCGACGTCGATCTGCACTACCTCGATACGGCCGTTGAATGTGGTTGCGCCACTGTAGTCGACACTGACAGGCATGCCGTAATCGTCACCGATGTCGGTGGTCTCGTCCGCGGAGAAGACCATCGGTTGGGTCTGCTCGACGCGACCCGAGCCCACTTCGCGACCGTCATGATAGATCGTGACAGCGCCGCCCCTCGCGAGACCACCGCCGTCGTAGGCGAACTCAACTCTGATCTGATGTGATCCTGCCGGAATGTCAACGTCGGACCCGACGACGAACTCGGTCATGCCGAGCAGGTTGTAGACGAATTTGGCGCGACCTTCCCGCGCGTAAAGTGCCCAGCCGCCGAACCTGCCTCCCTGCGCGATCATCACACCGTTGGCGTTAATGCCATCCGCGATGTCGACTGCTGCTGTGACACTGAACGATCGGTTCTTGATACTCAGCACGCTGTGCTCGCTCAGCCGTTTCATTCCGGGAAACAGAACCTGTCGGTTCCCGGACACCAACTGCGGACGCCCCGCGATGTGAGGGTTGAACCGCTCGAATCTTCGGTCGTCGATCGGAAGCACGTTGTACTTGACTGCTTCGATCAACCACAAGCGTTGCAGTGCAGCAAGTTTCTCCGGCAACTCGGCCGCCAAATCCTTGGACTGCGTCCAATCCTGCGACCCGTCGTAGAGCTCCCACACGTCGTCGTCGAGAGCGGGGAGTGCCTCCGCGAACAGCCACGGAGTGCTGTGTCTGGTGACCGCACTCCAACCCTTGTAATAGATACCGCGATTGCCGGCCATCTCGAAGTACTGCAGATCGTGACGTTCGGCGGCTTCGGCGTCGTCGAAGGTGTAGACCATGCTGGTCCCCTCGATCGGTGATTGTTGGACGCCGTTGACGAAGGTCGGTTCCGGCAGTTTCGCGACCTCGAGGATCGTCGGTGCGACGTCGATGACGTGGGTGAATTGCGACCGCGTCTCACCCTTGGTCCGAATCCCCGCCGGCCAGTGCACGATCGTTCCGTTGCGAGTGCCACCCCAATGCGAGGCAACCTGTTTCGTCCACTGGTACGGCGTGCACATTGCCCATGCCCACCCCACGGAGTAGTGGTTGTACGCGTCCTTGGTACCGAACTTGTCTTTCACTTCCGCCATGAACTCGGGTGTTTCGATGGCGGCGAGTCCGTTGAAGTTGGCCATCTCGTTGAAGGCTCCGTTGATCGTCCCCTCTGCGGACGCTCCGTTGTCGCCGATGATGTAATACACGAGGGTGTTGTCGAGAGCTCCGAGTTCCTCGATCGCATCGACAAGCCGGCCGACATGGAAATCGGTGTGTTCGAGAAACCCTGCATAGACTTCCATTTGGCGTTCGAGGACAGGCTTCATCTCCTCACTCATGTCCTCCCACGCCGGAATGGCCTCGGGGCGCGGGGTGAGGACCGCATCCGCGGGGACGACTCCCCGCTGCTTCTGCTGCTCGAGAATCGATTCGCGTTGCGCGTCCCAACCTCCTGCGAACCGGCCCTCGTACTTGTCTGCCCACTCCTTCGGAACATGGTGCGGTGCATGTGTGGCGCCGGGTGCAAAGTAGACGAAGAACGGCTTGTCCGGAGCCAATGACTTCTGCATCCGAACCCAGTCGATGGCGTGATCGGCCAGGTCCTCGGTGAGGTGATAACCCTCCTCCGGTGTCTTGTCCGCCTCCACGGGCGCGACACCCTCGTACAGCGCCGGGTAGTACTGGTTGTTCTCCCCGCCGATGAATCCGTAGAAGTGCTCGAATCCGCCTTCTCCCGTCGGCCACGATGTGAACGGCCCCACCGGGGATGTCTGCCACGGCGGTACCTCGTGGCACTTGCCGAACTGCGCCGTCGAGTATCCGTTCAGTTTCAACGTCATCGGCAGTGCGGCTTTGGTATTCGGGCGCAGACCGGAAAGTCCAGGAGCCGAGGTCGCGGTTTCGGTGACCGAGCCCATACCGACCGAATGGTGGTTGCGCCCACTCAGCAGTGCGGCGCGGGTCGGTGCGCACAGCGCAGTCGTGTGAAACCGCGTGTACGTGAGCCCATTACTTTGCAATCGCTCAGCAGTCGGTGTGTCCGCTGGTCCGCCGAAGGCACTGCTCGCGCCATATCCCACGTCGTCCAACAGGACCACCAGAACATTGGGTGCCCCGGCCGGCGGCAGTAGCGGAGTGATCGGCGGAAACTCCGTGTCCGGATCCTTCGCGTCGTACGTCACCAGACCAAGATGTTGTCGATCCGGAATCGGTAGTACAGCGCGGCTCTGGCCTGTCGGATCCGTCATGACGTCTCGCCTTCTGTCTCTCACATGGCTCTTTCAAGCGTTTCAGGATCACGACGGCGTCGACATCATCCGTTTCGGGTGAAGGCGCACCATTGCCGCAGCGTGGAGGCTTGAAGGGTGGATCAGCCCGGACGTTTCGCTCCCACCCCGATCGGGCATGCCTTCCTCGTCCCCCGGCGCCGTGTGCGTGCCGGCCTGACCCAGATCCTGTGCGTCGTCGTAGGACTGGCTGCCGGACTGGCGATGCCATATTTACGTAGCGGCCCAATGATTCCCGCCCGTCAGGTCAGCGAGATGCTCGTTGCACTCGGGCTGGGGTTACTGGGTGTAGTCGCAGTGATCTTCTCGCTACTGTTCCTTGTCGTCCAGTGGGCCGCGACCACCTTCACTCCTCGCTTGTTGTTGTTCCGCGACGACCCCATCGTGTGGCGGACGTTTGCCTTCGCCATAGGCCAGTCGGTTTTCGACATCACGGCAGCGCTCGCCATCAGCAACGAAACGGATGTGTCCGTGGTTGTGCCAAGTCTCGCAGTGCTGGCGCTCTTGGCCACGCTGACGCTGATCAGGCTGCTCCAGCTGCGCGCATTCTCGGCCATCCAGTTGGCTCCTGTACTGACCTCGATCTCGAGTCGTGGCCGAGCAGTCTTCGCCGCCGTGTACCCCACCACCGATCGGGAGTTGCCTCCTCTACCAACACTTCCGGTGATCACGACTATCGAGTGGCATCGACCGCCGGCCGTTCTGCAACAGATCCTCGTCGAAGATCTCCTGCAGAGCACTCGGAACTGCCGATCCATGGTGGTCCTCCGAGTGTCGCCGGGTAGCACGCTGCGAGACGGATTGCCGCTCGCCGACGTCTACGGCGGACCCATGCCCGCCAACACGATCCTTGACGCCTTGGTCAGTGGGAGTGAGCGGACCTTCACCCAGGACCCCCTACTCGCGATTCGGTTGTTGGCTGACATCGCGCTCAGAGCGCTCTCACCCGCTATCAACGATCCTGCGACGGCCGTGCAGGCTCTGGACGAGATCGAAGACCTCCTCTCTCTGGTGGCCTCCGTGCGCGCAGATTCGATCCGGGTCGTCGACGAGCGTGGTGATCTGCGTGTGGTGATTCCGCTACCCGACTTCACGACCTTCGTCAGAACCGGACTGGACGACGTCATAGCCTCGGCATCGAACTCACCACTCGTTCTGGGCCGACTTCGCGACCTACTTTCGCACGTCGCCGCCCAATCGGAGTCTCGGAACCGCGATATTCTCGCCATGCGCGCCCGCTGGATTGATCAGCTGTCACAAGGCTTCCCGCGACTCGAACCGCCGTTGTGAACCCGTACAGATTTGTTGGTGATCGCGTCAAGGCATCGTCAAGATCGGTCTCAGCTCAACGGGAAGTATCGATACTGACTCGGTGAGACATGCAGTGATACTCGGACACCGTGGAGTCATATCGTCGACCACCCGCGCCGGCGGCGAACCTGAGAAGCAAAAGCTCTCCGTCGCAACCGGACTGGCGGGTCTGTCGCTCGACGCGATGGCCTCGGTGTCGTACGGTCCAGAGGCCATCGTGTTGGTGTTGGCCCTCGCCGGCGGCGCGGGGATCGGCTTCACCGTGCCGGTGACGATCGCCATCGCCGTGCTGCTTGTGGTCCTGGTGGCGTCGTATCGCCAGGTGATCGCCGCATTTCCCGAAGGCGGTGGCGCATACGCCGTCGCAAAGAAGCATCTGAGTCCTCGCGCAAGCCTGACTGCCGCCGCATCGTTGATCGTCGACTACACCCTCAACGTCGCGGTGTCGATCGCAGCCGGTGTCGCGGCTCTGACCTCCGCCTTCCCTGCGCTTCTTCCCTATACGGTCTGGATCGCACTGGCGATACTCGGCGGCATCACGGCACTGAATCTGCGGGGCATCGCAGATTCCGCGCGGGTATTCATGTTGCCCACCGTGGTTTTTGTCGTCAGCATCTTCACGGTGATCGGTGCCGGACTGCTTCGGGAAAACCCTGCCGCCGCAACGGCTCCCTTTGTCGTCGACAACGCACACACGATCGGCATTCTCCTTCTGCTCAAAGCCTTTTCGAGTGGTTGCGCCGCATTGACCGGAGTCGAAGCCATCGCCAACGCGGTACCCAGCTTCAAGAAGCCTCGCGTGCGTAGCGCTCAGCGTGCCGAAGTAGCTCTGGGAATCCTGTTGGGCACCATGCTGATCGGCCTTGCCGTGTTGATCGAGAAGTTCTCACTCGCACCGGTCCCTGGAACAACGGTCCTGTCGCAACTCACTTCCGCTGCCCTCGGAAATGGTGTGGGCTACTACGTCGTCCAATTCTCCACCGTGATTCTGTTGGCGTTGGCCGCGAACACCTCGTACGGCGGACTTCCCAACCTGATGCGGATCCTCGCCGACGACAACGTGCTCCCGCACCGCTTCAGCCGGAAGTCGACGCGCGACGTCTTCACGTACGGCGTCTTGTCGCTCGGAGGCATCGGTGCACTCCTGCTCATCGGATCCGGCGGAAACATGAACACCTTGGTGCCGCTGTTCGCCATCGGTGTGTTCATCGGATTCACGCTCGCGCAGTTCGGCATGGTGCGCCACTGGCTCGCCGAACAGACGCCGGGCTGGAAGTGGCGCCTAGCGCTCAACGGTTTCGGGGCTGCGTTGACTTCGATCGCAGCAGTGGTGACTACCGCCATGAAGTTCACCGAGGGCGCCTGGTTGATCGCTCTCGCGCTCCCTGCGCTCGTCCTCGGCATGGAACGCATCCGCGGTGCGTACACACATATCGGTACTCGGTTAACCGTTCAGGGTGAGAACGATTCTCTGTCTATCGGATACAAACCAGCGGTCCTAGTACCCGTGTCCGAAATTACGTCGCTCTCCACCCGCGCGATGGCCGCGGCAACGGCAATGTCTTCGCAGCCCATCGCAATTCGAGTCTGCCTGGCCCACGAATCGACGACGGACTTCACCCGCCGATGGCAAGCCCGACACCCGAATTCGCGTTTGATCGTCATCGAGGACACCGAGAATTCCGTGGGGAACACCCTCGCTCGATACATCCGCACACACTTCCCCCACCGGGAAACCTTTGTTGTCGTCGCCACCATCGACCCGGCGACAAGATGGCATCGGATACTCCCGAGCCAACGGACCGATGAGATCGCTCATGCACTGCGCAAACACACCGAGGCCGTGGTGTGCCAAATTCCGGTCCGGATCGATCCGGCTCACCGCGATCCCGCCCTACGCGCGTGAGCAGACGTTCAGAGCGAGGTCCCGAACAACATGCCGAGCAGATACGTCGCGCCGGCAGCGCCATAGCCGATCGCAAGTTGGCGTAGGGCCCTCTTGAACGGCGGCCCGCCCGACAGCAACCCGACCACAACGCCCGTCGTCAGCAACGCGATCCCCACCAGTACGGACGCGACGATCAGAGCCGTCATGCCTTCCAGGCCGAACAGATACGGCAACACCGGAATGATGGCGCCCGAGGCGAAGAAGCAGAAACTTGCCGCCGCTGCGCCCAATCCGGTTCCGACGGCTTCATGGTCGTCGACAACGTCCGCGGCGCCGAAGGTGCTGTTCGCGAGGACCTCGGCGGCGCGCTGGTCCGCTTCCTCGGCGGACATGCCACGGGCCCGGTAGACCAGCGCCAATTCGTTGGCGTCGACGTCGAGCAGTCCGACGGCTTCGCTGGCCGCGGGACCAGGATTGGACGCTTCCAACAACTCTCGCTGCGAGCGGACGGAAACGTACTCGCCGGCTCCCATCGACAGGGCGCCGGCCAGAAGCCCGGCCATGCCGGTGATCAGAACGATCTGGTTGGAGACGCCGCTACCGCTGATGCCGAGCACGAGAGCGAGATTGCTGACGAGGCCGTCGTTGGCTCCGAAGACGGCGGCACGAAACGTCCCCGAAAGTCTGTTCCGACCCCGAGTGGCCAAGGCCCGCACCACTTCTTCGTGGATCTTCTCGTCCGCGCCCATCGATGCGGTCGCGTCGGCGTCGTTCGGATACGGGGATCGCGTCTCCGCGCGCTGGGCAAGAGCGAGCACGAACACGGAGCCGAAGCGCCTGGCCAGAAAGCCCAGTATCCGAGTGCGGATATCGCCGCGCAGTGGTTTACCGACGTGATCGCCGAGAAGCGCTCGCCAGTGCGCCTCGTGTCGGCCCTCCGCGTCGGCCAGGGCTAGAAGGATTTCGCGCTCCTCGCCGCTGCGCCTACCCGCGAGGTCGCGGTAGACGGCGGCCTCGGCTTGTTCGTCGGCGAGGTATCGTCTCCAGCGCTTGACATCTCGCGGGTCTGGATCGGGTCGTGCGGCCGGAACTGTGGACATCGTGTTCCCCTTCCGGTGAGGCGGTCACGCTTCGAGTACGCGGTCCATCCACGTCGTCAGATCATTGATGACGTCGTCGCGGTTGGTCTCGTTGAAGATCTCGTGCCTGGCGCCCGGATAGGTGTAATAGGTGACGTCTTCGATCCCCGCCGAGTTGTACCGTTCGACTGCGACGTCGGTACGGCTCAGCGCGGCGTTGAGAGGATCCGAGGTGCCGACGAAGACCAGGATCGGAAGGTCTTGTCGCACACCCTCGACGTCGACGAACCTCGGTCCCGCTGCGATAAGTCCGCCCATGCCTGCGTCGTCCAGGCTGAAACCGCACAGCGGATCGTTGATGTACAAATCCACCTGCGCTTCGTCACGACTGAGCCAGTCGTGCGGAGTTCGGGCCGGTTCGAATTCGGCGTTGAACTGGGCGAGGACGTCCGGGCCGTCGTTGACGAGGCTCTCGATCAGTTGATCGACCGCGGTAGTCCCCGACAGTGCGACGGCGTCGATCAGGTGCGAATGATCGAGGATGTACTGCTGCGAAGCGAACGAACCGAGGCTGTGGCTGAGCAGTACGACGGGCAGGCCGGGGTGTTTGTCGCGGATGATGCCCGTGAGGGTCACCATGTCTGCCACCAAGCGGTTCCAGCCGTCGTCGCCGATGTTGCCTGGGCCGGCGTGCATGCTCTCACCGTGGCCGCGGTGGTCCGCCGCGTAGACGTGGAAACCGCGAGCATTCAGGGCTTCGGCAACGTGTGCGTAGCGTTTTGCGTGCTCACCCATACCGTGCGCGAGTTGAACAACCCCTCGAGGTTCCTGCTCGGTGGGCCATTCGTGGACATGAATGACCACTCCGTCGTCGCTGGTGAAGGTGAACATGCGCTACTCCCGGTGGTCGCGATCCGGACAGGTCATTTCTCATGCTAGATCCGCAGCGGCAATCCATCCGGGAAGTAGGTCCTGATCACCGGCGAGCCTGATTCGTTTCTGCACATCCGGCCTCGGATTCGGATATACCGGACACGGATGTTCCGGAGCCAGTTGTCGACCAGCTTGAGGAGTACAGAGCGATGAATTCGAACCGCATGCGCAACGTCGGCTTGTTGGCGGCTCCACTTGCTGCTCTCGCCCTTCTCAGCGGTTGCGGCTCGGACGAAACGGGAACGGCCGAGAGTTCACCGGCACCCGCCTCAACCACGAGCGCCTCGGCGCCGACGACCCAGACCGGTACTGCCGCACCTTCGACGACCCATACCGACCACACCCAAACCACAACCTCGACGGCACCCAATCCCGAAGGCTGCGCGATCGGGGAACTGAACGTCACCCTCGGCGAGTCGAGTGGCGCCGCCGGTTCTGTGGAGCTTCCGGTGGTCTTCACCAACACGGGCGGCCGCACGTGCACGCTCGACGGTTTCCCCGGCGTCTCCTATGTCACGGGAGCGTCCGGAAGCGAAGTGGGTGCTGCCGCCGGCCGCTCCGGATCCGGTTCACTCGTATCCCTTGCCCCTGGCTCTGCCGCAACGTCTTTGGTGCGAGCTACGAACGTCGAGAACTACCCGGCAGATCAGTGCGGCGTGACCGACGTTGCGGGACTGAGGGTTTACCCACCTAACAGCTACGACTCGGTCTTCCTCGCCTACCCCACCAAGGGTTGCTCGATGACCGGCGCAAACATCAACCAGCTGACGGTCGCGCCGGTCGCCCGCTGAGTCACGGCTTGAGGCGTCGTAGACCCCAGAGCGCAGGCAGGAGGAACAGGCCTGAAAGGATCAGGACGAGTGCAGCTTCCGTGAACTGGAAACGCCAGAACCGATCACCTGAGTGGTAGCGAACTTCGTAGTGGTCGACGCCGTGTTCCCGCAAACAGATCTCCATCTCTCTGTTCTGCTGCGCTGAGAGCACATCCATGCGGAGGCTGTACTCGGCGCCGGTCTCCTCCGGGCGCTGGTCGTACGGGTTCTCGTCGCCTGATCCACCCCACGTGCACTCGTCGTATTTGATGTCGACCCAGTTACCTCGGAGGTCGACATATCCCTGCGCGAGTTCCCAATTGACCGCGGGAATACTGGTATCGCTCGAATAGTAGGAACTGAATCCGGCGACGGGTGACGTTCGGACACTCGGCTCGGCGTAATCGGGTCGTGCAACCAACTGAAATGCTGCCAGGATCGCAACAACACCGACCATCGTGATCGCCATTGCGCCGATCGAACTACGCACCAGCAAAGCCAGAGCTGCTCCGAGCATGAGTGCCATGAATGTGTATGCACCCAAGACCAGTCCGCTGGATTGAAAGAGCGGATACGACAGGTTCGATATCTCGACGAAAGTCGAACGCCCGGCAACAAATGCATACCGGGAGTTGTCCGGGAGAGATCGAGCCCATTGCAGTGCAAATCCGAGCAATGCCGAAGCCACAGAAATCGGCAGGAAGACGATCAACACCCGGGTCCAGAACCAACGAGTCCGACTGACCGATTGAGTAAGCCCCAATACGTGCGTTCCCTGTTCGATATCCCGCGAAAACACGGTGACACCGATCAACACGCCGAGGAACACCGGCAGAGCCGTCGCAACCACTGTCGTCAGTGTGAGAGCAGTCTCTGCCGTGCAGATAGCGGTGATGTCATCGAAGCAACTGAGAGGCGATCCGAAGAGTTGGGCTTGTCCGCCGCTCTTGATGATCGCACCACTCGACAAGACAATGACTGCTAATGCCGCGAGGAATCCCAACGACACAACGAGCGATGTCCGGTGGTGCCGCCACGTAACCCAGATCATGCCGCCACCATCGTTTCTGCGCTCAGGTGCCCGAGCACCACGTCATCGAGAGTTGCGTCGTCGATCACCCAGCCGGCCCGAGGGCTCGGACGGACTCCCTCCACCACATGAGAATTCGACCGAATCCCCTTGTCGGTATGAATGACCGCGCCGGCGCCGACCACGTCCGAAGGATCGCCGTCCCCGATCAATACGTAATGGGCAGCGATCAATTCATCCAACGGACCGGACAATCTCGCGTTTCCACCGCCCAGTAGAAGTAGTCGATCCGAGACATCCGCCAATTCGGAGACGATGTGTGAAGACAACAGAACCGTGGTGCCGTACTCGGCAACGTCTTCGAGCAGAGTGGTCGCGACGGACCGCCGCGCCACGGGATCAAGATCCGCCAAGGGTTCGTCGAGTAGAAGCAACTGCGGTCTGCGCCCGAGCGCCAAAGCCAGTGCAACCCTGGTTCGTTGACCTGGTGACAGAGTCTTCGCCTTTGCATCGAGAGCAATCCCAGCGCGCTCCACCAGATCCAGAGCGTACTTCGCATCCCACTCGTCGTTGGTGTATGCGCCGAATCGAAGAAGTTCTGCAACAGTGAATTTGGGATACAGCGGCTTGTGCTGAGCGAGGTACGACAGGCCTGGGCAGATGCCGTCCTGATCCGGCGTGCTGCCCAGGACGGAGATCGAACCGTGGTCAGGCATCGTCAACCCGACCGCCAAGGACATCAGAGTGGACTTGCCCGCTCCGTTCACCCCGACCAGGGCAGTGATGCTTCCCGTTGCGACCTCGAAAGTGCAGGCGTCGAGCACCTTCTTCTTGCCGAAGCGCTTGTCCACGTCCTGCATCGTCAGTGCCGATTCTTGCGCAGTCATGATGTCTCCCCCTGCTTTCCGGACGGATCCGATTCGATGAACGTCTTCTCGAGCTCCAAACTCACCAATGCTTCGATGTCCGTGCGCTCGAGTCCGGCGGCCACGGCATCTGCAACCCAACGCGCCAACTCACGACGTAGCGCAGAGCTTTCCGCCATACCGGGCTTGGCCAGGGACTTCACGACGAACGTGCCCAATCCGGGCCTCGGGGCAACAAGTCCGTCGCGCTCGAGTTCCTTGTAGGCCTTCAGGACTGTGTTCGGGTTGATCGCGAGCGCTCCCACGACGTCCTTGGCTGTGGGCAGCCGATCCCCGACTTGGAGATCACCGAGCCTGAGCGCCTGCTTCACCTGAAGGACCAATTGCACGTAAGTGGGAATGCCGGATCGGCGGTCGATACGGAAGTCGATCATCCGAACCCTTTCACTAGTTCATTAGTGGAATAGATATTTACCCTGCCTTGACCTCCCGGGTCAAGCCAGACGACCCCTGTAAAGTGCAGATGCCCCGGTTCACCGGGGTGCCACGCTGCTCGTGTGAAGTTCGGTGAAACCCCGGCACTGTCGACGCAACTGTGAATTCGCCCGTCACTACTCGAGGCGAACGAGTCAGGTCACCGGCCTCGTGGCGACACGATGGTTCTCGGACGAAGGACCGCTCGTGGCGCTTCGCCTCGCGGCCGCGCTGCTCGCGACCCTTCACCACTAGCGGAGGGGTGGCTGTGAGTACTCGGCCGACACGTAGATTCAGATCTGTACTTGCAGCACTGACGGTGAGCACCGCACTGCTTGCCGGTGCCTGCAGTAGCTCGACGTCCGATGCACCCGCAACCACAGCCGCCTCGGACGGCTCGTTCCCGGTGACTGTTGTTTCCGGTCCCACGGATTCCGGCACGGACATCACCATCGAGTCACGTCCGCAGTCGATCGTGTCACTCAGTCCCAGCGCCACCGAGACCCTGTGGGCCGTCGGCGCGGGCGATCAGGTGAAGGCCGTCGACAATCAGTCCGACTACCCGGCCGGTATCCCGGTCACCGATCTCTCGGGCTTTCAACCGAACGTCGAAGCCATCCTCGGCTACGCACCGGATCTGGTGATCGCATCGGATGACATGAACGATCTTGTCTCCGGGCTGCAAAAGGCGAAGGTGCCGACACTCCTACTACCGGCAGCCACAAGCATCGACGACGTCTACGCCCAGATCGAGCGCGTCGCGAAGGCCACCGGCCACGAGGACAAGGGCACCGAAGTTGTCGACACCATGCGCTCGGACATCGACGCCGCTGTCGCCAGTGTTCCTGCGCGCCAACAGCCGCTGACGTACTTCCACGAACTCGACTCCTCGCTCTACACCGTCACGAGCTCGAGCTTCGTCGGGCAGATCTACTCGCTGTTCGGAATGAAGAGCATCGCCGACGCCGCGGGGCAGGGCGACTATCCGCAGCTGTCCGCCGAATTCGTGGTGCAGGCCAATCCCGATCTCATCTTTCTCGCAGACTCCCAATGCTGTGGAGTGACAGCAGAATCCGTCGCCGCCCGGCCCGGGTGGAGCGGCATGAAAGCGGTTACCGGCAACCAGATCCATGTGCTCGACGAAGACCTTTCCAGCCGCTGGGGACCTCGTGTCGCCGATCAGGTGAAGGCCGTCGCGGCCATCGTTGCCCAAGTTCCCGCGGCCTGAGCACTCGATGATCAAAGCCGGTATCTCCCATCATCGGACGGCCGTTCTGCTCGGCGCCGCGCTGATTCTGTGCGCTGCCTTGCTGATCGGTGTTCTGGTGGGGCCGGCCGGTTTGACGCCTGATCGAACCATTCTCGAACTTCTGGACGGAATACCCGGCATCCACCTCGATTCCGGTCTCACCGCGACACAGCAGGCGATTCTCTGGCAGATCCGGCTTCCGCGAGTAGTCCTGGGCGCGTTGGTCGGAGCAATGTTGGCCGTTGCCGGTGCCGCCTACCAGGGCGTGTTCCGAAATCCCTTGGCAGATCCGTATCTCCTCGGAGTTTCCAGCGGAGCCGGACTGGGCGCAACCCTCGCCATCGTTTCGGGTGGAGCGCTGGGCATGTTCGGAATTCCCATGGCCGCCTTCGTCGGCGGTGTGCTGGCCGTGTTCGCAACTTATTCGCTCGGCCGCAGCATTGGCGGGCCGCAGAACGCGGTAGTCATCATCCTCGCCGGTGTCGCAGTCGCAGCGTTCACGAATGCAGCGCAGACTTTTGTCCAGCAGCGGTTCGACGATTCACTCCGCGAGGTCTATTCCTGGCTGCTCGGCGGATTGTCCACCGACGGTTGGTCGGAAGTTCTGGTTGTCTTGCCGTACGTTGCGCTGGCATCTGCCGTCATCCTGGTACATCGACGCGTACTCGACGTGATGGCCGTAGGTGACGTCGAAGCCGCCAGCCTCGGCGTCGACCCGGCCAGATCACGCCTGGTACTGGTGCTCGCCGCAACTCTGGGAACGGCGGCGGTCGTGAGTGCAAGTGGACTCATCGGCTTTGTCGGAATCGTTGTTCCCCATGCGGTTCGACTGGTCGTCGGCCCGTCGCATCGACTGCTTCTCCCCCTGTCACTCATGCTCGGAGCGGCGTTTCTCGTCCTCACCGACGTTGCCGCGCGCACGGTCATGGCACCGGCCGAACTCCCCATCGGGGTTGTGACCGCCATGATCGGCGCTCCGTTCTTCCTTCTGGTTCTGCGCCGCAGCCGGGTCTCGGCATGACCGACAGCGCAGTGCGGTGCCGCGACCTCCGAGTCAACCTCGGCGGCAAGGACGTCGTCGACGGCATCGATCTCGATGTGACACCAGGCGATTGGGTTGCCGTGGTCGGGCCGAACGGCGCCGGCAAGACAACCTTGATGCATGCCCTCGCCGGATTGATTCCGTCTACCGGTGAGCTCTCGGTCGGGGGACTGAGTCCTCGCAATTCCAGCCGCAAGGCGATGTCCGCCGTCGTCGCGTTGATGCCTCAGCGTCCGGTAGTACCCGAGGGCTCAACGGTTAAGGAACTGGTTGCGCTCGGCCGCACTCCCTATCTACGACGCTTCGGAACCGAAACCGCCACTGACCGTTCGGTGATCTCTTCGGTGATCGAGAGGCTCGACCTCACCGAGTTCGCAGATCGACGAGCCACCGAACTTTCCGGTGGCGAATTGCAACGCGTGGTCCTGGCTCGGGCACTGGCCCAAGAACCGCAGGTACTGCTCCTGGACGAACCCACCAGCGCGCTCGACATCGGTCACCAGCAGCAGGTTCTCGACTTGGTGGAGGAACTGCGTGAGGCCGACAACATCACGGTCATCGCCGCGATGCACGACCTCACTCTCGCGGGTCAGTACGGTCGACGAATCGTGCTGCTGGACAAGGGCAGCGTGGTTGCCGACGGCACACCCTCAGCGGTGCTGGAGGCAGACCTCCTCGGCCGCGTGTACGGCGCTCGGGTCGAAATCCTGGACCGGCCCAGCGGTCCCATAGTTGTTCCGATTCGGCAGGAAGGCACCCGCTGATGGAATTGGTGATGCTCGGCACCGGCGCTGCCGACGGTTGGCCGAACCCGTTCTGTACTTGCCCTTCCTGCCTGTCCGCCCTGTCGAGTGAAACCATTCGCGGGCACACTGCTGCCCTGGTGGACAACAGAATCCTGTTGGATTGTGGTCCCGAAGTACCGCGTGCCGCGTCGCGATTCGGTTGCACGCTGGCACACGTGGAACACATCCTGTTGACGCATTCTCATCCCGATCACCTCGGCCCGATGGCATTGCTGTTCCGGTCCTGGGCCTCGCGCACCGAACCACTACAGGTTCTCGGACCACCCGACGCGCTCGCTCTCTGCCGAGACTGGGTGGGCCCGGATGACCCGGTGACCTTCACACCGCTCGAGACCGGCCAGTCGATCATGTTGGGCACCTATCGTGTTCGCGCACTCGAAGCCGCGCACGAAGTACCCACCCTTCTCTACGACATCACCGACGCATCCGGAACCCGAATCTTCTGGGCCACCGACACCGGGCCTCTGCCCGAATCCACTGTCGACGCACTTGCCGACGCGCGTTTCGACGCCGTCTTTCTCGAAGAGACCTTCGGCCACAAAACTGATCACGGCACCGGGCACCATGATCTGCCGAGTTTCGCGGAGACGGTGACCCGACTACGCAATTGCACCGCGATCGCCGATCGAACCGATGTGGTCGCCGTACACCTCGGGCACCACAACCCAGTCGAAAACGAACTCTCGGAAGCACTTCGCTTGTCCGGGGCGCGAGCGGTTCCGGATGGAGCTGTGCTCGAGATCGGGGTAGGACAGGGCCATCGAACTCTGGTCACCGGTGGCGCCCGCTCGGGCAAGTCCACTTACGCGGAGGGCCTGCTTGCCGGCTACCGGAACGTCACGTACATCGCCACCGGGGATCCGCAGGACGACGATCCCGACTGGATCGAACGAATTGCGTCGCATCGCGCGCGGAGGCCGTCGACGTGGACGACGGTAGAGACCTCCGAAGTGACCGAGATTCTCGCGGCCGCAACAACACCGATCCTGCTCGACTGCCTCGGCACGTGGTTGACCGCACGTCTGGACCGACATCAGGCGTGGGCGACAGAAGATCTCAGCGCCGTCCACGCAGATATCGACCGGTTGGCCGACGCCTGGACCGCCTGTCTGGTTCCGATTGTCGCCGTCACGAACGAAGTGGGAAGCGGCGTCGTCCCGGACACGAAGTCCGGGAGACTGTTCCGCGATCTACTCGGTCTGGTGAACAGCCGCATTGCCAGTGAATCGGAGTCCGTGGTCCTGATGACCGCCGGGCTCCCACTGAGCCTGCGCGTGTGACGTCAGAGCAATCCGGTGAGCTGACGCGCACAATCGAGTAGAAAGCCGACCAACTCTCGATCCTCATCTGTCACTCGCCCGCTCGCTCCCTGAACACATAACCCGCCTGCCACCTGGTCTGCGTGATCTCGAACCGGTACTGCCACTGCGGATCGACCCAGGCGGCATTCCTGGTTCTCGAATGCAAAACCCTGCAGGCGAACAGACCTCAGCTGCTCATACAACGCATCGAAATCATCGAGGGTGAACTCCGTGACCCGACGAAGTTCCAAACCCGAAAGTAACCGCTCGTCGTGCGCCAACAGAACCTTCCCCAGCGCATTCGCGTGAAGGTTCTTCGGCAGCGCCGCTATTCCGATGATCTCGTGATCCGGATCCTTGTCGACGAACCGCAAGCGCCCACCGGCGAATGACGCGACGTGCAATCCGAACCTCGTGTGTGTCCGCATGTCCTCGACGCGCTCGTGCAGCGTCGGCGCCGGACCACTCGACGACGCCGCATGCGAGAGCTCGGCAGTCCGACGCCCCAACGCGAACCCTGACAGGTCCGGCACCCGCACGAGAAAGCCCTCCGCCACCAGCAGATTCAGCATTCGGTACGCCGTGGCCGATGGAACGCCTGCAAAAGTGGCGATCTCCTTCGCGGTTGTTCCCGGTCCCAGATGAGCCACCGCCTCGAGCATCCCCAGCGCCTTCTGAACCGCACGCGGTTGTTGTCCACTGAAGTGGGTCTCTTCGCCGATCTGTTTTCCTGATCGTGGACCAGCGGTTGCACGGTCCGCGGTCACCGCCCATGCTCCGGCGAGTCACCCTCGGAGGTCCCACGATCCGGAACGAGTCGCCTTCGCCCGTCACCGTCGATCAGCAGAGTGCCAGCACCGGGCAACAGGTCCGCCGTCTCGACGCTGTCGAAAGCGCCAACCATCAGAAGGCTTTCAGGTCTGGCTCTACGGAGCAATGCGCTCCACACTGTCCCCGACACAGCAACAGCAAGAGCAGCGATCGGCAGTGCCCACATCCCGTGAACCGCACCATCGAGAACGATGTAGACCAGTAGACCCGCACCGGCGGTACTCACGGACAGGGTGCATATCCGGGTCAGCGACGTATGTTCCCCGATTCGGCGCAAGAACTTCCACGAAGCAAAGGCCACCAGCGTGTAAGCGCAGACCAACGCGGTCTCCACCACGCCGTCGAAGGATCCCGAATCGTCGCGAACCGTATCCGAATAGATGAATACGCCTGCCGCACTTACCGCGACGAACGCAAGTACCGCAACGTACGGGGTGCGGAACCGTCTGTGCACGCGAGCGAGCGGCGCAGGCAGTACCCGTTCGATCCCCATCGAGTACAACAACCGCGAACCCGCCTGCGCACAACCGAGAGTGGATGCGAACCAGGAACACGTCATTCCGATCTTGACTGCCAGAACCACCTCCGCGCTGGCCCCGGATGCCGTTCCCTCGAAGTACGCTCCGACGATCGTCGCGCCGTGGCCGGTCATCGCCGCCCAGGCCGCAAAAACGAAGAGAACCCCGCAGATGATCGGCGAAATGAGAACCGTGCGTGTGACGCTGATGAGTGGTCGCTTCGCTTCCGGGCCGAAGAAGGCCGAACTTTCGAAGCCCGCCATGCTGAGCACCGTCAGCATCGCGAGAAACGGAACTGCACTCAGCGACGGATTCGGCAGGGCAACAGCAGTTGTCGTGTCACTGTGCGTCGCCAGCATGACCACGACGATGAGAATCAACGAGCACGCTTCGACGACCAGGATCGCTCGGGTGGCGAACCGGACGCCGCGCACTGCAATCCACGCGACGGCCAGGGCAATCGCCACCGTCGTGATCACCGTCGCGGCAGTTCCTCGCACGTCGGGGCCGACAATGGCGATGGTATCGAGCAGACTCGGAACTGCCTGCGAGAAAACCGAAACCGAGATTCCGAGATACCCGAGTACCAGTGCGGCTCCCGCCGTCAGTGTCGCCCGGATACCGGAGCCTTGGAAGACGAAGCTGTACAACGATCCTGCTGCGGCCAGTCTCCGCGTGAATTGAGTGATGCAGAACGCAACGAGAAACACCGCCGAAGTTGTCGCAGCAATCGCAGCCAACCCGACGTAGCCGGGACTGTAGGTGATCATCCACAGGGCGATGAACACCATTCCCGTTGCCGGAGCGATCGTGGAGAGTGATTGCCCCAACAGGTCGATCGGGGTCAAACGTCCTCGTCCGAGACCACGGAGCGGGGAGAACACGGGCTCACTGTGTTGATCCGCATTCTGCGCTCGCGTGATCGCCGCACGCAGTGCCGCACTCACGGCCATGTGTCACCGTCCGTCGCGTCCAGGCCCGAACCTACGAGCGAATTGTCAGAATTCGGTCAAGTTAGTCCGCTTATGTTTCCGCGCAGTTTCCACGATGGCGCGCACAGAACTTTCAAGTGAGAATCCGACTCTGTTTCCCACCCAGCGTCATGCCGGATCAAGGGCGGCCGACGGTATCCGGCCCCTCCGGCAGCACCTTGACCTGTGAGTTCTCCGATTCTCACACGACAACTGCTCTCTCAGTTGCACCTCGTCCAGGCGTAGCGCGGTCGAC
The DNA here is from genome assembly GCF_002076325.1 of Rhodococcus sp. 66b. Lineage (NCBI taxonomy): Bacteria > Bacillati > Actinomycetota > Actinomycetes > Mycobacteriales > Nocardiaceae > Rhodococcus > Rhodococcus sp. 66b. The sequence continues at coordinate 183,415 of NZ_MUZB01000006.1, read as the reverse complement.
GCGGGTTCGCAGCATCGCCCGTACAGGATGTGTCCCACACACCACCGGCACTACCCGAGAGGAACGGAGGAAGCATGGACTTGGTCAGCGCCACCACTTCGACGATCATCGGATTTGTTCTCCTGCTCGCCGGCATTCCCAAGCTGAACGACCACGACGGGGTCCTTCGTTCGGTGCGCGGATACAAAGTGTTGCCGGTGCGACTCGAAGTACCGATCGCTCGCATCCTTCCCGTCACGGAAACCGTCGTAGGCATCCTTCTGGTTCTCGGCGTGGCCCATCGCCTCGCCGCCTTGGTTGCTGCCGTCATGTTCGCGTCGTTCTTCACGGGCCTCACGATCAACCTCCTGCGTGGGCGACGCGATCTGGACTGCGGATGTTTTGCATTCGGAGTCGGCGAGATTCCGCGTATCGGATGGTTCCACGCCCTTCGCGCCGGAACACTCACGGTGATCGCTGTGGCACTGTCGGTCACCGCCGGACAGGCTGAGATCGGCGTCCAGGTCGTGGCGGCGACCTTCGGGTTCCTCCTCGTTCTGGCTGGAGTTGCGCTCGCACAGATTCGTTCGGTGGTCCACCTCGGACGACGCCCGGTCGACGACTACCTGTCGAGCGCCTCCATCCGCCTCCGAACCGCCGAAACCGCGTCGCGGTACGGCTCGTGACTCACATCCCCACCACTGAAAACTCGAAGGCAGGACTACCACGATGACCACTTTCCTCCTTGTCGCGACAGTGATCCTGGTGATCGCCGTAGCCGTACTGTTCTTGATGGTTCTTGCTCTGGCTCGTGAAATCGGCCGCGTACAAGTACGTCTCGGACCTCTCGGTGCCCGGATGATGGATACCGGCCCCAAGGTCGAACAGGCCGGCCCGTCGTTTGCCGGTCTCATCGATCAGGAAGGACGGACCGTCGGAGTCGGTGGTCACCGCGACAAACCTCAACTCCTGCTGTTCACAGCACCGAGTTGCTCGACGTGCAAGAGCCTTCTTCCCGGCGTAAGGGCAATGGCCCGAGCCGAATCGGATCTCGACGTGATCATCATCTCCGACGGAACACCCGAAGAGCATCGCGAGTTCCTGGCCGGCAGCGGGATCGGTTCCGAGCTCAGTTACATCGACGCTCGAGACGTCGGTATCGCATACCAGGTGGGCACCACTCCGTACGGCGTGATTCTCGACGAGCACGGCAAGATCCGAGGAAAGGGCCTGTGCAATCACATGGCTCAGGTGGAAAGCCTGCTCAATGCGCTCGAATCCGGCACCCCCTCACTCCAGCACCTTCATGCCCAGGCGAAATCCGGCAGCGCGGCCTGATCTTCCTGCACAGTTCGATCCTCTTCACGAATCAGGAGAAAATCGTTGGACGACAATGAATTCCCGCAGCACAACATGACGGAGAATCGATATCCCGTCGACGAGGCGACAGTTCAGGCCCAGGCCGAATGGATGGCGGGCCAGGGCGGTTCGCTCACCAGTCGAACCGGACGTAAACTCTCCGAACGAGTTTCGCGGCGATCCATGATCAGTCGGATCGGCAAGTGGACCATGGGTGTGTCAGGAGTGGCACTGATCAGCACACTTCCTGTGACACGTAGTGCCTTCGCCCAAGAGCCCGAGGTTCCTGCGCCGGCACCTGGCCCCGAACCTCTTGTCCCTGTCTACGACGGTAAAGATCCGGCCGAGTGCGAGTACTGGCGCTGGTGCAACATGGACGGAACGTCCTGTGCCGCATGCAACGGCGGCGGTGTCACCACCTGCGCCCCCGGCAGCAAGCCCGGCGCAGAGTTCTGGGTCGGATGCTGCACCAACCCTGATACCGGCAAGACCTATCTGATCGCCTACTACGACTGCTGCGGTGCACCTTCGTGTTCCAACGCATTCTGCGGCGAACCGGACATGCAGGCCGTGATGTACAACCCGGTCTCCGGAAGCTACGACCAGGAAATCATCTGGTGTGTCTCCGACGAGTCTCAGGCATACACCTGCACGATGGCGCCCATCATCGGTGAGGACTGCCAGACTCGACCGGCCGAGCGCCCCAAGGTCGGTGCCGGATCATGAGCAGTTCGCGAACCCGAAAACTGGCGCGCCCCGCCGTTGCCGTCATCCCACTCACCGTCGTACTCGCGCTGGCCGGTTGCAGTTCGTCCGACAACGACGAACCTTCCAGCGCAGGCGATGTCACCTATCCGACAGTTCCGTTCACTGCTCCGGGCGAGGGAATCTCCCTCGGTCACGACGACCAGGAAATCGGCGATACCATTCCCGAGCCATTGCACGTCGGTTCGATCACCCCGATCGCAGCTGACCGCTTGCTGGGCGTCGAAGGTGGATTCGGCCAACTCGAGCTCAGCGTCAACGTCATCGATCCGAAAACCGGTGTGGCCGAAAGCCGAATCACCGTCGGCCCGGGTATCTGGGATCCGGTCATTCACGGATTCGTCGGGGATTCCGCCGAGGATCCTGCGGTGCTCGCTGCCGAGGTGTGGCGCCCCCGAGGTTCACGCGGCGCAGCAGATTTCACGGTCAGCACCTACTCCGGAAACCTGCTGGAACCAGCCGAGGTCATGCTTCCGGACGTCGCACGCGTACATTCCCGTCCCGGCTCGAACGCCGTGACGTCCGACGGCAAGTTCTTCGTCACGTGGGACGACGGTTTGTACGGCATCAGAGTGGTCGACCTCGAGAAGAAGGAAGCGACCGGTGCACTCCAGATAGTCGGCTGCGGTCCGTTCACGTGGATGGTCGATCACGAGCTGTACAGCGTCTGCGAGGACACCCGGGAACTGCTGCACGTCACGATCGGTGACGACGGTGTTCCGAAGGAAACCGCCCGAAGCAAGGTCCTACCCGAGGATTTTGTCTCCACCCGCAAGGTCACGTGGGCATCGGAAGCACAAAAAGCCTTGCTGGTCAGTGAGAACGGCGATGTGTACGTCTTCGACTTCTCCAACGGACTCCTTCAGGAAGGTGTCAAGCCGATCGGAAACGCCGGGCAGGATTCCGGCCGATTCTCGGAGAACGTCATCAATGCCGACGCAACCCGGCTCGCAATCGCGTACACGGACACGGCTATTCATCCGGACTCTGCTCGGGGAGGCTCACTGGTCAAGATCGACTTGTCCGACGCAACGACCTTCGCCCCGGTGAAGAGCTTGACGCTGGCAGACCTCGGCTTGACGGACATCAAGAGCATGACCTTTTCCGTCGACGGCGCCACGTTCTACGTGCTCGGTACCGGACCTGAGGTCGAAGGCTCCGCTCCGCAGAAGATCGTGGGTTACAACGCGAGCACCGGCGAGCAGGTCAGTTCCGTCGATGTCTCGGGCAACGTCGGTGATGTCAGCGGGTTGATCACACCAGAAGTACTCCGATGAGTCGTCCCGGATCCGGTGTGGTGATGGGCCGGCGCCGCTTCCTGAGTTTGGGAGCACTCGGCGCCGGAGCACTCGGGCTCGGCGCGATGGGGACGATTGCCGGATGCAGTTCCACTGCAGCATCTCCGACGCCCACGACCGATCTCGACTACATTCTGCCCACCGACCCCGAAGTTGCCGCCGCAGAATCGGCGCGAGCCTGGAACGGGACCACCGCTGCGTTTGCCCTTGCCGCCGGATTCTCGACGGTAGATCTTGGCGGACGCCTCGTGGACACGTGGACGTACGGAGGCGCTGCGGTGGCTCCGGAACTTCGACTGAAGTCCGGTGACCGGGTGAACGTCAGCGTCCAGAACGGCCTCGATGCCGAAACAACACTGCACTGGCACGGAATTCGAATCCGCAACGACATGGACGGCGCGGCACCCACCACGCAGGCCCCCATCGGCGCCGGTTCGAGTTTCGAGTACAACTTCATCGCACCGGATCCGGGAACGTACTGGTACCACTCGCACAGCGGATTACAAGCCGATCGGGGGCTCTTCGGCGCCATGATCGTCGAGGATCCGAACGACATCACCGGGGCCGACGCCGATGCCGTTCTGGTGCTCGACGACTGGCTCGACGGATTGGGTACCACACCGGATTCCGTCCTGATGGCCCTGAACCCGGCAATTTCGGGCGGGCACGGCGGACACGGCGGTGGGGCAACGACTCCGGCGGAACACTCGGAAGCCGACATGTCTTTCGCGCAACAGTTGGTGAGCGGTGGACACGGTTCTTCCGAACCACTCGGCGGGATGACTCAACACATCGCGTATCCACTGCACTTGATCAACGGGCGGCCACCCAACGATCCTGCTGTCGTCACTGCAGCGCCCGGTTCGACCCTTCGACTGCGAATCATCAACGCAGCCGCCGAAACTCCGTATCGGTTTGCGGTGGCCGGTCACGAGATGACAATCGTCGCTACCGATGGCTACGACGTGGAACCAACTCCCGCCGACACCATCATCGTCGGAATGGCCCAACGCTACGACGTACTGGTGACGGTGAAGTCGGGAACATGGCCGGTGGTGGCGAAGGTCGAGGGCCGAGATGGTTATGCGTCGACCGTCCTACGCAGCACCGACGCGTTGGCGCTGGCGAATCCGGATGTGGGCGGAAACCTCTCGGAACTGGCCGGCCGACTGGTCACCGAAAGCGAACTCCGGCCCACGGAATCCGCACGGCTCGAGACGAAGTCGCCTGATCGCGACTACCACATCGAATTGATCCAGGCCGGCGATCGGTACGTCTGGGGAATGGCGGGAGCCGATGCGGGCAAGCTCGTCATCAAACAGGGCGAACGGGTCCGGATCACGATGAAGAACACGTCCACGATGTGGCACCCCATGCACACCCACGGCCACACGTTTGCGGTACCGGATTACGGCGGACTTCGCCGCGACACCGTCAACGTCCTACCCGGCACCGAGCTTGCCATCGAGTTCGACGCCGACAATCCCGGCGAGTGGATGTTCCACTGCCACAACGCCTACCACTTCGAGGCCGGCATGACGGCAAATCTGCGTTACGTCCGCTGACAAGTCGAAGAATGGAGAGAACACCTCATGAAGAAACTCGTTCCCGCTTTCCTGGCCGCGTGCGCCGCCCTGAGCCTCACCGCCTGCAGTAGTGATGCCGGTGCGTCGTCGGACGAACCTGCAGTCGTGATCGAGGTGAAGAACATGGCGTACACACCGGCATCGGTCACCATCGAGAAGGGACAGACCGTCGAATGGAAGTTCGACGACAGCGGACTCCCCCACGACGTGGTCGGCAACGGTGATCTCGACGGGAAACTGAAGAGCGAGTTGCTCACCGAGGGAACCTTCTCGTACACGTTCGACGACGCCGGAACCTTCACCTACCACTGCACGCCCCATCCGATGATGGTGGGCACCGTGATCGTTCAATAGTGAGGAGGTGGATCGTCGGCTTCGGCCTCGCTGTCGCGGCGACGTGTGTCCCAGCTTGCGGCACAGAAGATCCCGTCCCCGACGTGGTGGTCGAGATCAGCAATGTTCAGTTCAGCCCGATGGACGTCACCGTGGAACACGGCGGCACCGTCGAGTGGCGCTTCGACGACGGTGGACTCCTGCATCATGTGGAATCACCCGGCCTGTTCGACAGTGGTATCACCGGAGACGGAACGTTCCGGCACACGTTCGAGAGCGTCGGCGTCTACGAGTATTCGTGCTCCGTCCACCCGTACATGATCGGCGTCATCACAGTGCTGTGAACTCTGGCTCATCACTTTTCGCTGCGACTTCGGCTCAACACTTTTCCTGAACCACAAACACTTCGGAGGATCTGATGACTACTGTTCTCTCACACGGCCCACTGCAGACCGATGTCCCTGACATCCGGCCGACCCTTCAAGGCTCGGTCGGCACCGCGACCCGTGTCAGCCTCGTCGCTGCGGGCGCTGCTGCGGGTGCCGGCCTCACACTCGTGGCCACGCCATCTGCGACAACAGCTTTGACCACAGCTGTTATCGGCGCCGGACTGGTTACGTCGCTGGCTGCGAACTGGTCGACCTGCGGAATGTCCGTCGCCGGAGTTGTTGCCGCGCCGAAGCAGGTCGATCGGAAGGGATCCTCGACTCCCGTCCGCCGACTCGGCTGGCACGCTCTGGGTTCGGTCACGACGGGAGCCGCCACCGGGGCATTGATCGGCACTCTCGGTGCGGCGATGTCCGGGTACATCCCGATCAGCTGGGCACTGGGCATCTGGGCCGTCGTCGCGGTTGCGTACGGGCTGCACGAGTTGGGTGCAGTGAGGATGCCGACTCCGATGCGGCGCCAACAGCTTCCGCGCCATCTGCGCCGCACAATGGCGCCCTGGAAAGTCTCGCTGATCTTCGGCGCGATCATCGGTCCGGGATTTCTGATCTTCATCCGCTCGAGTGCGTACTACCTCCTGGCACTCGGCGTCATGGCTTCGGGTTCACCGGCTCTCGGGGCGGCGCTGTTCACGGTCGTATCCCTTGGCCGCTGCATGCCCAGCCTCGCGGCAATCGTGCACACCAAGCGTGGTGGCTCGATGCCGGGATTCCTCTCGATCATGTGCGTCGTGGACCGTCGCGTGCAGAGCGTCACCGGTGCGGCATTGATCGCACTGGGAGCATTCGCCGCCGCAGCACTGATCTGACTGTCGAGCTAGCACCCTTCACCTCGAGTGAACACACGCCCCGACTCTCCGGAGCGTGTGTTCACTCGACAGAAACCGTGCGCACTCACCCCGCGTCAGGGAATCGACAGCGCCACCTGGACCGAGTCCTCCGACGGCGACGTCACCTTTGCGTCCCGACTCCAGAGCATGTCCAGCGCTGCCTTGGGCTTGGCAAGAACCCACTCCCGCGCGGCGTTCTTGATCAGCGTCGGAGTTGCGCACCCGCAATCGCTGTTCACACCGTCTGCGTCGATGCCGACGTCTCGGCACAACGCAACAGCGCGGGGCACGTGATACCCCTGAGTGACGATCAACGCCTTGGTCACCCCATACGTATGTATGGCCCGAAAGCAGGTGTCATAGGTGTCGAGGCCGTACGGATCCCCCACGATGCGACGCTCATCTATTCCCTGCTCCACCAGGTAGTTCGTCATCGCCGCGATCTCGTCACCCGAGCCGCCGTTCGCGTCGCCGGAGACGAGGACCGCTTTAGCCTTTCCCGCTTCCACCAGTTCGACTGCTGCGTCCAGCCGCCCTTTCAGGAAAGCCATCGGCTTACCGTCCTTGATCTGCGCGCCCAGCACGATCACTACCGGAGCGTCGGGAGCATCGGCGGCGTCTGACGTATGTCCGGCCGACGCCACGGAGATCCACACGATCGAGCCCGCGTAGACAACTGCTCCGAGCACCGCAATGCCTGCGACCCAACGAGGCCACCTGCGCTTGCGCGGCGGTTTCACTGGATCTGCAGCGGCTTCGTCCATTCGTCGATCAAACCACACGGTTTGCTCATGGCTCGAGCGCTCGGTCGATCCTCCATCCCTCCGCGCCACTGCGCTCGGCCCACAGATCCGAGTACTTTCCACCTCGCGCGATCAGGTCTTCGTGGGAACCGACCTCCTCCACCCCACCGTCTTCGAGGTAGACGATGCGATCTGCTCCCTGAATAGTCGACAGGCGATGAGCGATGATCACCACCGTTCGACCACGGGCCAATCGGTGAATTGCCTCGGTGATGGCGACTTCGTTCTCTCCGTCGAGGGCGGAAGTCGCTTCATCGAGAAGAACAATCGGAGTGTCCTTGAGGAATGCCCGCGCAATCGAGACCCGCTGACGTTCACCGCCGGACAGCAGTGATCCGCCTTCACCTACCCTGGTCTCCTCACCGCTCGGCAAACGGTCGATCGCTTCGCCTAGCCTGGAATCCACCACTGCTTGACGGACCTCCGACTCGGTGGCATCCGGTCTCGCCAACCGAACGTTCTCCAGGATGGTTCCGTCGAACAGGTAAACCTGCTGTGAGACAGTCGATATCCGAGACATCAATGCTCTCGTTCCGATGTCGCGAACATCGGCTCCCCCGATGGATACCGCACCTTCGTCGACGTCCCAGAATCTGGAGATCAGCCGAACCAGAGTTGTCTTTCCGGAACCGGAAGGACCGACCAGAGCAGTGACCGAGCAGTCCGGGAATTCGAGGCTCACGTTACGAATCACGCGATCCGGGCCGTAGCCGAAGGAGACCGAATCGAACCGAATATCATACGAGGTAGGCTCTTTCGGCACCTCAGGCTCCGCCAGCACCGGTACATCGATCATCTCTCGGACAGATCCGAGCGACACCCGGGCCAGTGAGATACCTTCACCGAATCCTGCGAGCATTTGCATCGGCTCCACGAACCTCACGGCCAACACGAGAACAACGATCACGCTTGCTGTGTCGATGGACCCGGTGGTGACCAGCAGTGCCGCCAGAACCAGGACGGTGAGAAAGGCAACCTGAACGACGATCATGAAGCGCAGCAGATACTTGTCGACCGATCCGATTTCCTGCAGGTGTGCGTCCCGGTTGGACACAAGAGCTTCGTCCAACCGAGTCCAGCCTTCGCCACTCTTACCGGCCGAACGTAGAACTTGCTGCGCCTGTGCATATTCGACGACGCGCGATGCCAACTCGGATTCGCTCTTGCCGATCGCCTCGTATTCGGGAACAACCGCCCGCTGCACGTTGCGGTAGGCCCGAATCCCCAGTGGAACGAAGACGACCATCGCGAGAGACAGTCGCCAGTCCACAAACAAGACAGCGATCGCCACTGTCGCTGGAGTCACCGTGACGGTGACGAGTTGCGCGATGATCATTCCCGGGATGCTCATCAAGATAGCCGTGCCCTCGGTGACCAGGCGAGTGAACGCTCCACGGTTTGCCTTGCTGAACCACCCGAGCGGAACCTGCACCAAGTGCTCACCGAGGCGATGCATGATTCCACCGGCAAAACCCTCGATTCCGATGCGGTACGCCCGATTCTCGGCGATCCACCGTACGGCGCCACAGGCCACCGCCACGAGAGCAGCCGTGACAACCCACGGAACTGCGGCGTCGTAATCGCCGCGAACCACCGCTTTCAGGATCGGAATCATCAGTGCAAAGACGACACCCTCGAGTATCCCGGCGAGCGTGAAACCTGCTATCTGACCTCGCATCCCATTGTCGCGCCCGAGGATTTCGTCCAGGTCTCGAATCATTGCAGCGCCTTTCGCGGAGATATGTCTTCGACGAGAGGGTTCTGGAGCGCCCACATCCGCGCGTAGGTTCCGCCGAGCGCCGACAACTGTTCGTGCGTACCCTTTTCCACGATCCGTCCGGCGTCGAGAACGAGTATCTGATCTGCGTATCGGACGGTGTGCAGTCGATGAGCGATCACCATCAGGGTGCCGCCGTCTGCACTGATCTCGCCCAGTGCGCGTTGAACGGCCGATTCACTGTGGGGATCGGCCTGCGAAGTCGCCTCGTCCAGGATGACGATCGGCGGGTTCTGAAGGATGGCGCGGGCGATGGTCAGGCGTTGCTTCTCCCCACCCGACAACTCACTGCCCGAACCACCACCGATCTCGGTGTCATACCCGTCCGGCAGTCGCATGATCACGTCGTGAATCTGCGCCCGCCTCGCCGCTGTCTCCACTTCCAGATCCGTTGCATCCGGTCGACCGAGCCGAATATTCTCGCGCACGCTGTCCCGCAGGAGCACAACATCTTGGAAGACGATGGCCATCGATCTCAAGACTTCACGACTGGACTGATCTCGTAAATCGCTTCCGCCCAGTCGAATAGACCCGTCCGTCACGTCCCAGAACCGCGGAAGTAGACGCGCCAAAGTGGTCTTTCCGGAGCCGGAGGGGCCAACGATCGCGGTCACGGTGCCCGGTTGCATCTCGAAGGAGATGTTCTCGAGGACGCGCTGCCCAGTGGTGTATTCGAAGCCGACGCTGTCGAATTCGACCAAAGTGCTGCGAGCAGGCACCGCATCCTGAGGTTCGGCCAGCTCTGGTTCGCCGAGGATGCTCTCGACGTGAGTCGCTCCCAGTTGGCCTTCGCGGTAGAGGTTGGCCATCGTTCCCATGTGCAGAACCGACGACGGAACACCGATTCCGACGACCAGAAAGGCAACAAGAGCTACCGGGGTAATCCAACCCCCGGACAACATTGCGGTTCCCGTCGCCGTGATGACCACGATGAGTACCGCCGGTGAGAGGAGGATCGACATCGCGACCACCGGCCTTCCCATCCCCGACATCCATCGCACGCACACCGCAACCATCGAATCGACAGCGCTTGAGTAGCGCGCGAATGCGCGACTCCCACTCCCGTACGTCTTGACGACCTCGATACCGTCGCCCAGTTCTACTGTCGCAGAGGTCAATGTCGACATTGCAAGATTCCAGGAGTCGACATTCGTTCGATAGGCTCTGCGCATCGACGGCGCGGCAAGAGCGAGACACACTCCGATGTAGCCGACCAGGACCAGGCTGAACTTCCAGTCCATCGCCACCAGATAGATCAGGGCCACTATCGGCGACAGGATCGCGGGTACCACGTCGGCGGGAAGGTGAGCGACGAGAAGATGCATCCGCTTCACGTCGTCGGTCATCGCCTGCTTCACTTCACCGGTGCCACCATTTGCAAACCACCCCAGAGGAACTCGGGACAGATGCCGAGCGATACGCGAGCGGATCGAGTATTTGAAATGCGCGTCGGCGGTGTGGCACACGGTCAGCGCTGCGTTGTAGACGACAAATCCGAGAATTGTGCCCGCTGCACCGATTGCGGCCCACAGCCAGACCAGGTTCAACGACGAGTCGGTCAGGAGCACCCGCGCGATCTCGACCACCGAAACGTAGGGCAGGAATCGTAGCGGCACCGACAGCGCCGACAAACCCGCACCCAGGAGCAGGCGATTTCTCACGGGAGCGATCATGCGGCCCAAAGCGTCTCGGTCGACCAGACCAGGCGAGTCTTCGAAGGCCACAGTCTCCTTCACTGTCATCGAGTTCACTGTCATCGAGTTACTCACTCTTCGACGATGATCGTGCCGGTCATGTTCGGATGTGGTGTGCACGTGTAGGTGAACGTTCCGGCTTTGTCGAAGGTCTGACTGTAGGTTCCGCTTCCTTGGAGATCGCTCTTGATCCCCAGCTCGGCGAACACGACATCGTGCGGCATTCCCTGGTCCTCGAAAATCCACGTGACCGTCTGTCCTGTGTGCACAGTGACGGAGTTCGGTGCGTACGCAAGGTTCTTCACCGAGATCTCGACCGGCGCTTGCTCGGTGGAACCCTGTGATTCACCTCCGCACGACGTCAGCGTGAACACCGCTGCAACAGCGATCAATGTGGTCACCCCGGTGCGAACTGACATTCTGCTCTCCTCATCGAACGTAGTGGAGGTCGGCAGTCATCCCGGCCTCGAAGTGGTACGCGTTGTGACAGTGGAACATCCACCGTCCTGGATTGTCGGCGTCGAAGTCGATCGCCAATTGTGCACGCGGAAGTACGATCACGGTGTCTCGGCGAAGCCCGCCGTACGAGGGAACCGAGAAGGTGTGTCCGTGGGTGTGCATCGGATGCCACATATCGGTGTTGTTGTTCATGACGATTCGTATTCGCTCGCCCTGCTTCATGATCAACCGACCCGCATCGGCGCCCGCCATTCCCCAGACGTATCGATCCCCGGCCTGGATGAGATCAACCGAATACTCACGATCCGGCACCCGCTGTTCCCGCGCGCCCGACGGTCGAAGCGTCGGTTCCAGAACGAGTCGACCGCCGGACTCTGACAGCACTGCAGGAGAAGTCAGGTCGACCCTCGCTACCGAATCCGGCGTCCGAAGCAGGCACGCGGCGCCACCTGGCTTCCCTTCCACCTTCGCGGCAATGGGCCACGAACCGGACTGCACCGTCACCAATACGTCGTATCGCTGCGCGGGTGCGATCAGAATCTCGTCTCCGGCTGTGTAGGCGATGTCCTGCCCGTCAGCACTGACAACGGTCAACTCGTGCCCGGCGACAGAGAAACGGTACGGAGTCTCCGCCCCGGCATTGATCACCCGCAATCGAAGCCGTGTTCCGGCCGCTGCACTGACGACGAAGGGATCTTCCACAGGCCGTCCGTTGATCAGGTGCAGTGGATAGGTGATGTGCGTTGCCATTCCACCGAGCGCCTCGGAATTTCCGTGACCGCTGGCGAGAAGTTCTGCGGCAGAATCAATCTCTGCATCATCGACTTCCGGTGGAGCTCCGCCGTGCCCGTGGTGTCCTCCCTGTACGTCCGGTGACAATGCGCGAAGCACTGCATCCGGGGTTGTTCCCAGCCCGTCGAGCCAGTCGTCGATCACGATGACGACGTCCTCGTCGGCTCCGGTCCGGTCGTTCGGGTCCTCGACCACTAGTGCACCGAATAGCCCTCGATCGGCCTGCAATCCTGAATGGGAGTGGTACCAATATGTTCCGTGATCCGGGGCCACGAAGTCGTAGGTGAACTCGGCACCTGGTCGGATTCGTTCCTGGGTGACCGGTGGGACACCGTCCATGTCGTTGCGGATCGCAATGCCGTGCCAGTGCACCGAGGTCTCCGCCGGAAGGTCGTTCTGCAACCGAACGTTGAGCCGGTCTCCCTTGGAGATTCGAATCTCCGGACCCACCGCTTCTGCACCGTACGACCACGTGTCCACCCCTCTGGCGCCCAGACTCACCCGAGCCGGTGCAGCTGTCAGATTCCGTTGGACTGTGTGCCCGCTACGAATTCTCGCCTGTTCGGCAGCACGTACTTCGTCGTCGAACGGTGAAATCTCAGAACTGGTTTCGTTCGCCGAGCCACGGCTGCACGCACTCAGTGCCACAGAACCCAAAGCCGCAGAACCCACAGCCGCAGAGCCGAGAGTCACCGCTCCCCATCGCAGAGCCAGGCGCCGACTCAACGCACTCGAACTCATGCCGTCAGCGCCGTGAATTCCTGATAGCGCGTCGCGGCAACAGCTTCGGTTCCGGTGCCGGTCAGATTGCCGGCAGCCATGGCATCCATGTCCTCGATCATCCAGAAAGTGGCGAAGGGATGAGTGGCGAGCCACATGTCTCCGTTGACCTTGGCCACTCGGTTCTCCTGCACCGCTGAAAGACTCGAGAACCCGGGAACACCGGCAACCTTGCCGAACTCGTACACGCCCTCGTCGAACACGGCTACGATCCGAGCATCCTGCGCCGGGATCGCCTCGTCGGACAGGGGCGCATACGGCAGTCCTCCAGCGGCATTCGCTCGCTGGGATTCCGGACGCCCGAAGCCGCTCTCCGCCAACAGCAACGACGGCGGCGCCTGCTCGGTGGTGGTGGCAAGGATTCCAGAACTGCTCATCAACACCGACACGGTGTTCGCTTCACCACCGGACCGAGCAGAGACGTCAGCGATCTTGCCTTCCAAAGCGACAGTCAACTTGTCGGCGACCGACTGACGATCAAAAGCGCGTCCGAAGAAGGCAAGATTCTCACGCCACGGAGTTGTGACGGCCGGGACCGGCACTGTGGGGACGGTCGACGCGAGGGAGTCGTAGTAGCTCCGATCGCCCATCGACGTGAAGATGACCAGTCCAGGATCCTGGGCGAGGACCTGCTCGATCGGGGGTGCACCGAGCGGCGGCACCGTGACCACCTCGGTACCCGCTGACGCCAAGATGTCCTGGCCGATCTCCGATCCCCACGACGTGAAGACCACGTCAGGGGTGATGCCGACGGCAAGGAGACCGAGTGCGGCGTATTCGTCGAGGGAAACAATTCGCCCGAGGTCGCCTGGAACCGACGTCTCACCGAATTCGTGGGACACAACACGCGTTCCCTCGGCAGGTTCCGTCGTCGGTCCCGCCTCACTCGAGCTACAGGCGGCCGCAGTCAGGGCAACGACACTGACCAGCAGCGAAGCTCCCAGCCTCGATAGGTAACCGGGTCGCGTTTTCAACTTCATAATGTCCTTCAGCTTCGAAAAATCGGGGGTTCGATACAAATCGGAGCACTGCTCGGATTTGGCAAGTAAACCTCACCTAAGTTCATCCGTCAATCGGTTGCGTCGACTACGCGACCCGATCCGACGCCGCTAAGCTCGGTCGGACCATGACTGCGCCATCACCTGACAAGAAGTCCGCCGCGAAATCACAGCGCCGCCGGAGTTACAACACCGGGATCACTGCGGACGCCGTGCTGACCGTGGCGCTCGGGCTCAGTCGCGAGCACGGAGTCGAGGGCTGGTCACTGCGGCAGCTGCTCAGCGAACTCGATACGTCGTTCTCCGTCGTCTATCGACTCGTCGGAGATCGGGACGCACTCTCGGCTGCGGTGGTCGACAGTGCGGTGTCGGCCGTGAACGTGCCATCCGCACAAGAAGATTGGCGTCAATGGCTGACGCATCTGCTCTTGCAGATGCGAGAGGCCTTGATCGAGTGTCCAGGCGCGGCACAGTGGCTGCTGATGAACGGAGTTGCCACCCAGCGCAGCCGGGAACTCATGGAGGCCGGATTGGCTTCACTGACCGCCGCCGGGTTCGGGGAAGAAGCCGCTCAGGCTTACACCGTCGCCTTCACTTCGACAACCACACTGATTGCCATGAACGACGCCAGGCGCATTCCCAGCGGACAGCCTTCACCCGATCACAGCGCGATGCTGGAACGCCTGAGCAACGACGGACCCTCAGATCCCCGTTCATCGATGGAGACACTGATCGGGAAATTTGCCGGTCCACCGGATGCTGCGGAAGCAACACGGGCAGAACACTATCGCTACACACTCGACCGTGTCCTCGACGGTCTAGAGGCGCGACTGGACGCAATCAAAGAGTCACAGAAATGACCGCGGGGTCGCTGTCGCACTTGTGCGACAGCGACCCCGCGGATGATCTGGATTCTCGGTATGCCTAGCGGAACAGGTTCGCGACGAACGGAATCGTGTCGGCCTGCGATTCGACCAAAGCGCCGCTGTGATCGGTGTTGTAGGTCTTGAACGTGACCGGTTCACCGTTGGCGACCAACGCTGCAACCAGCGAAAGTGCAGACGGTGCAGGGACATCCACGTCAAGCAGGCCCTGGCCGATAAAGATAGGGCGGTCGTATCCACTGGTCGGTACACCCATGTAATCGTTCAGCAGACCCTGGAAGTTCGGGATCTGACTGAGCGGGCGGGAGAAGATGTCACCGAGGACCAGATCCTTGGATGCCTCGTCCAGGTCTGCGGCGCAGAGCTTTTCGGCCGAGTCGACCTTTTCCCTTCCCAAGTCGTTCAGGTAGGAATTCAAGTCGATCTCGGGGTGCGCTTCCCGCAAGCCCGCGAGGATGTAGAGCGCGTACGACGTCAACCCGCCGCCGAGGGCGATGGGAGGGAAGCCCGGACCGGCAGGCAGGAGGGTCAACTCGATGTTGGCCGGCACTCCGGTACCCACGCCACCGCGGTAGTCGAGCGAATCCCCTCCGTACTCGGTTGCGTAGCGGGCCGTCGTGATGGCCGCACCGCCGCCCTGCGACTGTCCGACCACTGCCCAACGATTCGAGATGGAGGAGTCGATGACCCGGGCCGCCTTGACCGAGTCGACTACGCTGTGCGCCTCCACCTTTCCGTCGAGGTACGGCATCAGCCCTGGTGTACCCAGACCGACGTAGTCGGTGGCGACGACGGCGTAGCCCTCCGAGAGCCAGCGCCCCAGGTACGGGTAGTCACGTTCGGGCAGGCCGGGACCGACCAGCGAAGGGGCACAGGAATCGTCGAGTCCGGTGGTGCCGTGCGCCCAGGCGATGACGGGCCAACCACCTTCCGGTGCCGGGCCGGCCGGGACGTAGTACGCGCCACTGCTCAGCGCGGGCCCGCCGTTGGAACCGATGGTCCAGTACGTGAATCGCTTGGCGTCGGCGGTACCTGGAATCCACAGATCCTTCGGTAGCGGCTCACTCGACACCACAGTGCCGGTGGCTTGCGACGCGCTCGGCGCCTGCGCGGACGCGATGGGCGCAGCAACGGCGGAGCCGATCGTTGCAGCACAGAGGGCTGCGATGGATATGCGGGCAAACGACTTCGACTGGAATTTCACGTCTGACGACTCCGGTTCGTGCGGTGGGCGACCTCGTTGGACGTTATCGTAGATTTTGTTTAACCGATCGGTCAAGCAAAATCTTGCAGCTTTGCGACACGTACATGTCGAGATCCCGGCCCCGACTCCGACCCAGTATCGAACCGGCACGAAGAAACAGTAGGAGGATGTGTCCATGGCACACGTACAGCGTTTCGACCACATCGGCATCACCGTCGCGGACCTCGAATCAGCGACGGCGTTCTTCGTCGTTCTGGGTCTCGAGGTGGAGGGCACCGGATCCGTGGAGGGCGAGTTCGTGGAAACCGTCTGCGGTATCCCTGGAGCAAAGTGTGAAATCGCCATGCTGCGCCCTCCGGGCGAAGGGTCACGGCTCGAGCTCTCGTCCTTCGTCAGGCCCGACCACGTACCCGGATCGCCTGCTCCGATGGCCAACGAGATCGGTCTGCGCAACGTGTCTTTCGAGGTGGGCGATCTCCAGGCGGCGGTCGACGCGGTGGCTGCGGATGGTTACGGGCTCATCGGCGGGATCGGCGAGTACGAGAACAGCGTGCGCATGGCCTACGTGCGTGGGCCGGAAGGGATCATCGTGTCCCTGTTCGAGCAGATCGCCTGAAGCGTCACGGCAATCGGACCGTCAGATCGCCTTCCACGAGCTGACCAGAGCGCCCATCGCGGCCGCGAATTCGGCAAACGCCGCGTCGATTCTGACGCGATTACCGGTCGTCACGAGATCGAGCGTCAACCCCCGAATCTGCGCCAACACGATCGTCGCGTAGCGGTCAGCGCGATCGGGCGGACATCCATGCGCGAGCGCCGCTTCCGTCAAACCACCCAACCAGTCCCCCACCACATGATCGAGAAACTCGCGATACCGCTCCGGATGCAACAACGCCTGTCCGTAGATCTCGAACATCAAGCGAAAGCTCGGCAACGATTCCGCTGATGTGCGCCTATTCCAGTAACTCGTCAACATCTCGACGATGTCGGTCCCGGAAGAGATGTCGAGAGAAGAGCTGTCTCGCAGGGTTGCGACTACTTCAGTGAGTAGTTGTTCCTTCGAACCGAAATGGTGGATGAGTGTCGCATGGCTGATCCCCAGGTCCTTGGCCAACGGCCGCATGGACAGTTCACCGACGCCGTTCGCCGTGACATACGCGGTTACCTGCGCGAGCAATTCGGCACGGCGATGCTGGTAACGCAGTTTTCGGCCGTCGATCGGCGTGCTGTCCTCCACCTGCAGGAGCCTACGCAGTACCGGAAACACAGCAGTACCGGAAACACAGCAGTACCGGTTACACGGTGACGTGGTGGCGATCCGATCGACTGATCGTGACAGCAGCGACGACGATACCGATCACCACGCCGATGAGAGTGTCTGCGACGCGAGCCACTGCCGCTTCGGTCCCGATCGGGGCACTGAAACCGATGAGAAGCAGTGCCATCGGAGTGACGGCGAGTGACGTCAGCGCGTAGTTCTTGATCACGAGCAGCTCCGCAGCAGTCTGCAGAATCACGATCACGGCAACGGCTTGCCAGTAGCCGAGTGTCAATGCGATGAGCCCAGCGGCCACGACGGCGCCGCCGACATTTCCCACCAACCGCTGAATCCCGCGCTGGACGGTCTGCTTGTAGTTCAGTCCCTGCATCGCGGCGATGGCACCCATCGACGCCCACAGCGGATGCTCCAACCCGGCTCCTGCCGCGAGCCAACCGGCCAGAGCCGAGGCCGCCACGATGCGGAGAGCATTCATCCGCACCGGGCGCGAATACAGTCGGCGCAATCCTTCGAGAAAATAGCCCTCGGGGGCGGCAAGCGTGGGCGCCGGCGCGAGGTCGTGTTCGATCATGCTGGAGCGCTTGAGCTTCCGAAGTTCCTTCTCGTGCTGAGCAATACTCCGGATCAAAGTCGCGTCGCCGTGCAACTGCCATTGCTGTACTGCCGCTTCTGCTTCGTCGAGCACTGCCACCAGTTCGCGTCCGTGATCGACGGTCGACTTGATCCGACCGCTCGACGCAATGACCAAGCGGGCGTTGGCAATCGATCCGAGCGCCGGTTCCACTGCGCCTGTGCCGGACTGTTCGAGACGTCCCACCGCAGAGACTGCACGAGCAACTGCCAGACGGGCAGGTCCCATCGGCAGTACGAGCGCTGGGAGCATCGCGGCCACCCAACCGACCACAACTCCGAGCGCACCGGCAGTCACCAGCCTCGCCAGATCATCGACACTGGAGGCATATCCGGCTGCACCGGTCGCCGCGAAGACGAGGATGACGGGCCCTGGTCCGGTGATCCGGAAGCCCGACATGAAGCAGTACGACGCACCGGCCAGCAACGACAGGATGCCGATCTGCAACCACATCGGAACGCCCACAACACCCATTGCGCTGCCGAAAGCGATGGAAGCCACCAATGCGGCACCGACCATCGCCAGCTTGCCCGCCAACCGGGGATACGGCTCGTACCTACCGAACGCGGCGCACAGCGCGCCCAAGGCCGCGAAGCCGGCCAACTCCCGATGCCCGAGCAGTCCGCCGACCACGAGGACTACGGCGGTGGCGAGCCCGACCCTGATCGCGGGGGCGATTGTCGCGTCGGCGGATCCGACGCGAAAAGCCGCTCGCCACGTCGCCCCGGAGACCGTATGTGCAATGGCCTCACTCGAATGAGTGAGACGGCTGGGCGTCCTGGCTGCGGTTTCGGTTCGGGTCACCGACTCAGCATACATTTATTTCACCAGTAAATTACTTGTGAAGTAATGTGAATTCTGTCGCTAAGATGGGGCCATGGGTGCGACTGACAGATCCGAAGACGACTTCATCGACAAAGTCCGTCGCGAATGGAAGCGCGCCTACCCGGAGTTCGACACCGCTCCCGTCGAAGTGATGGGCCGGATCGCCCGCATCAACGCGCAGTCTCTTCACCAGCTCGACCGCGCCCTGGCGTCCAGCGGGGTCTCTCGCGCCGAATTCGACGTGATGAGTGCACTCGCTCGCAGTGACCGTCCCCTGCGAGCGAGTGAAGTCACCGCCGTCACGATGGTCAGCGGCGCCGCCACCACAAAACACGCAGACCGTCTGGCCAAGCTGGGCTTTGTCGAGCGTCAGCGTTTCGAACACGACGGACGGGTGGTTCTGCTTCAACTCACCGATGCCGGTCGCGCATTGGTCGAGGCAGAGTTTCCCCGACGCGTCGAGCGAGACCGTCAAGTACTGACCGGACTCGACGAGGACGAACGCGCCCAGTTGACGGCACTGCTCAAACGAATCTCACGCAACATCGACTCTGGAATCTGGGACTGACCTACTTCGGCAGCGGTACGTTCTGCAATCGCACCTGACCTCGCGCCACCTCTTTGCCCGATTCCGGATCGGTGATGACCACCGACCACAACTGCTGAACGCGTCCCTGCTGAATCGGCACAGCCACGACGTCCACGCGCCCACCCGTACGCGCCCGCAGGAAATTCGTTCCGTTGTGGACGCCGACGGCGAATTCGCCACGATCCGCCAATGCAGTGCTGGCTCCGATACTCGCGGCCGACTCGACGGCGGTCGTGTAGACACCGCCGTGGACTACACCCCACGGAGTGTGATGCGCCTCGGACAGATCGATGTGCCCGACGACCTTCGTGCCGGACACCTCGTCCAGTTGCAATCCGGCAGCGCTGACAAATCCGCTTGCTGCCTCGAGATTCAATTCCGTCATGACGACCCCTCATCTGCTCCGTTGGATTTCTCGACCTACCTTCCGCCCTCGAATACATACCGTCAAGTGCTAAGTTGGAATTCCCAACTAACTTCTCCAACTAACAGGGGCCCAGAGATGACGGCGACAAAAGGACGCAACTGCTCCATCGCCAACGCCTTGGAGGTCGTCGGCGAGAAGTGGTCACTGTTGGTGCTCCGAGAAATCGTCCTCGGACAACGACGGTTCGACGAGATCGCCGCGGGCACGGGTGCGAGCCGCGACATCCTCGCCGCGCGTCTGCGCACCCTCGTCGAGGCCGACGTCCTCACGAAGCGTCGCTACGAAGACCATCCACCGCGCTACGAATACGTCGCCACCGAATCAGGGAAGGCGCTCTACCCGATCCTGATGGCACTCATGGAATGGGGAGATACCTTTGCGACGACGGGTCCGCCGCCTACCGTCGTCGAGCATCGTTGCGGTGAGATCCTGCACGCCCAAGTTGTGTGCGCACACTGCAAAGAACCGCTGGCCGCCAGAGATGCGCACGTAGTCGAACTCTCGCCACCCGCTCGATAGCGTCAGCGTCCGGGCGGAAACCCGCCTGTTGCGATCGGACCCCAGGAGTCGACGGTGACGCGGATCAGGCTCTTACCCTGCTTGCGCATGGCTTCGCGGTACTCGTCCCAGTCGGGATGATCACCGGCGATGGATCGGTAGTAGTCGACCAACGGTTCCACCGAGTCCGGGAGGTCGATCAACTCCGCGGTTCCGTTCACCTGGACGTACGGACCGTTCCACTCGTCGGAGTGGATACACAGAGACACCGCCGGGGTGCGGCGAACGTTCGCGGCCTTGGCCCGTTCCGGGTACGTGGAGATGACGATCCGGCCCTCGTCGTCGACCCCGCACGTCACCGGAGAGATCTGCAACTCGCCGGATTTCTTCACCGTGACGAACGTGGCCCGATGGCGCGGCCTGATGAACTCGAGGAGTTCGGCAAACGAAACACGATCTGCGCTGGCGATCTTGGACATGACCTCAGCCTAATTCGATTTACGAGCTGACGCTCAGGGCATCTCGATGGTCTGAGCACGTGCGATTTCGTCGATTGCACGAATGACGTACGCGCTCTGAGCTTTCTTCACTCCGGTCGACAAACTCCCGATGACCAGAACCGCCGAACGCAGGTACGCGCCGTGCCCGATGCGGAACGAATCGTCTTCCAGATCCGAAATCCCGAGCGCCCCGGTGTAGACCGCAGCGAGCGCCTGCACGTCCAGATCCGGCAGCCACAGGATTGTGGACTTGGCGCAGGCAGTAAGAGCATCCTGCACGTCCTCGCTGGACAAGCCGTCCGGATGCGTGTCCTCGAGCAATTCGCGCACGATCGCCGCGTGAACCGAGCTGACCTGCTCGAACGAGAGCCCGCGCAGTTCCTCGACAGCCACGAGCAGTCCGTCACGATTTGCCGCCCGCACCGCGGCGAGTGCGTCGGCCGTGGCATCGGCGATGTCACGGGCGACCTTCGGCCAATGCGTCGGCCAGCTCTGTTCTGGCGTCCGCTGGTCTGGCGTCATCGTGGTATCTCCTCGGTCCTCGCGTTCATGCGGAAGCCTTCCACATCCCACCGACAGGCCAGGCGATCCGTCAGCGCAGCCGCTCCAACAAGGACATTGCGTTGTGCGGCGCAAAGCCTTTCATGTCGTTGTCGAAGTAGACGTACACGTCTAGGCCTTCGTCCATCCAATCCCGAAAGCGCTTGGACCACTTGTCCAGAGCTTCGTCGGTGTACCCACTCGCATACAGTTCCTTGTCCCCGTGCATCCGCACGTAGACAAAATCGGTAGTCGGAGTGGTGATGCGGGGATATCTGCCGGCGGTGTCTGCGACGACAAAACCGATGGAGTGCTCGCGCATCAGGTCCACGGCTTCGTCGGTCTCGAAGCTGGCGTGCCGCGCTTCCACCGCGTAGCGAATCGGCACATCCCTCTCGGTCTGGGCGAACACTCGGTCTTCGGTGAGCTTGTCGTCGTGCTGTGCTGCCAGATCGGCTGCAGCCTGGGTGGTGCGGGGAAGACCGTCGAAGAAGTCGGTCAACCGCTGCGGTTCGAACTGCAGCGTCGGAGGTAGTTGCCACAGGATCGGTCCGAGTTTGGGGCCGAGGGCGAGTGTTCCGGCGGCGAAGAAGTTGGCGAGTCCGTCACGGGCGTCGAGCAGTCGTTTCATGTGCGTGATGTACCGGCCGCCCTTGATCGCGAACACAAAATCTTCGGGAGTTTCACTGCGCCATTTGGTGTAGCTTTCCGGCTTCTGCAGGGCATAGAACGAGCCATTGATCTCGATCGACGTCAATCTCTCTGCGGCATAAGATAATTCTTTGCGGTGAGCAAGACCTTTCGGATAGAAATCTCCGCGCCACGCGGGATACGTCCACCCGGAGATACCTACCCGAATATCTGCCATCGATTCAGACTAAGCGGCACTCGAGCGTTTTGACACTCCGTGTTTCACACTCCGGCACTGAGCGCGACGGATACCGGTACGACGGTCAGGCACACCACCGCACCGACGAACAACGCGATCACGAGGCGACGGTCCCACTTTCCGCGTGCACCACTGGCAGCCAGCATGAAGATCACAAAACCTACACACACGGACACGATAGTCACGATCACCGGAGTTCCAACCATGCCGTGATTGTCCCCTACCCATTGCCACCGAGCGCCCTACGGGTACACGATCGAAGTACCCATCCCGAGCAAGGAGTGGAAATGCCGAAATACCTCTGGCAAGTGACGTACTCACCCTCCGGCGCCGCCGGCCTACAGCAGGAGGGAGGCACTGCGCGGCGCGACGCGATAACGCGAATGGTCGAAAGCATCGGTGGCACAGTCGAATCCTGCCACTTCGCGCTGGGCGGTCACGACATGTTCGTCATCGGCAACCTGCCGGACGACGTCGCGGCAGCCGCATTGAGCATTCGCACGGCTGCGGCAGGTGCAGCACGCTCGGAGTCGATCACGCTGCTCACGCCGGAGCAGATCGACGAGGCAGTCAAGCGACCGACCGACTACCGCGCGCCGGGCAAATGACGACGGAAGGAATAGATCCCGGCAGCAGCCGAGTTGCACCCGCTGTGACGGAGACTACGAAAACACCTGACCTGGGCACCTACGGAATCTGGCGAGGAGCGGCTGGTTTGCCGCCCGAACTGGGAACAGCGATCGAGAAACTCGGTTTCGGCACCATCTGGATCGGCGGCTCACCACGCGCCGATCTACGGATCGCCGAGAAACTTCTCGACGCGACCGAGCACATCACCGTGGCGACCGGAATCGTCAACATCTGGTCCTCACCTGCGGCCGAGGTGGCGGAGTCCTATCACCGACTCGAAGCCGCGCATCCGGGGCGATTCCTGCTCGGCGTAGGCGTCGGACATCCGGAGGCGACCGGCGACTACACCAAGCCGTACGCCTCGCTCGTGTCGTACCTCGACGAACTCGACGAGGCCCAGGTCCCGGAATCGCGGCGCGTCCTCGCCGCACTGGGACCGAAGGTGTTGAAACTGTCCGCAGATCGCGCTGCCGGCGCGCATCCGTACCTGACCATCCCCGAACACACCGCCGAAGCTCGTGAAATCCTCGGTCCTTCGAAGATTCTTGCCCCCGAGCACAAGGTTGTTCTGGAAACCGATCCGGAGAAGGCCAGAGCAATCGGTCGCCCCGCCGTCGCCAACCCGTATCTGTATCTGCGCAACTACACGAGCAATCTCGAGCGCCTCGGTTTTGCGCCCGAAGAGTTGGCGAACGAAGGAAACGATCGCGTCATCGACGCTCTGGTTGCGCGCGGTACCGCGAAGTCCATCGCGGATCGACTTCGGGAGCATGTCGCGGCAGGTGCCGATCACGTTGCGATCCAAGCACTTCCCGCCGAGGGTGATCCGCTCGCGACCTACGAAGCACTGGCAGCCGAACTCTTCGGCTGATCAGACAACCCTTGACTTGGATAAGTTGTGTCCGAGTATACTTGGACACGACTTATCCGAGTAAAGGAGAAAATCATGAAGATCGTCATTTTCGGAAGCGGACTGATCGGAAGCCAGGTCGCCGCCAAGCTCGCTCACGCCGGGCACGAGGTGAAGGCACTCGGCCGCGCAGACGGGATCGACATCACCACCGGCGCAGGAATCGCCGAAGCAGTCGATGGTGCCGACGTCGTCGTGGATCTGACCAATTCTCCGTCGTGGTCGGACGAAGACGTCTTGGCCTTCTTCCGTGACGGAACCAGCCATATCCTCGCCGCAGAAGAGAAGGCGGGCGTCGGTCACCACGTCATCCTGTCCATCGTCGGCGCCGATCGACTGCCCGATTCCGGGTACATGCGAGCCAAAGTCGCCCAGGAAGACCTGGTCAAAGCCGGCCCGACCCCATATACGATCGTGCGATCGACCCAGTTCTTCGAGTTCGTCGCCGGAATCGCCGACGCCGGAACCACCGACGGCACGGTCCATGCAACACAGGCACATCTGCAGCCCATCGCATCACGGGACGTCGTTTCTCACGTCGCCGAGGTAGTGACCGGTGCGCCGCGTAACGGCACGGTCGAGATCGCCGGGCCCGAACCGCTGGGTATCGACGAACTGGTCCGGCGTCTGTTCGTCGTCACCGGCGACAAGCGCTCGGTGATTTCCGATCCCGAGGCCGGGTACTTCGGCGCGAAACTCGACAACTCGGCACTCACCCCGACACCCGGCGCCGACGCATGGATTGCGCCGACAACGTACGACGCGTGGCTTGCCGAGAAGGCCTGACGTCGACCACTCGAGCGACGTCCGGCCCGCATCACGTTCCACCGCGTCGATAGAGTTCAACCATGAAGCTTTCCGGAGGCGTGGAGTGGTCACTCCACTGCTGTGTGGTTCTCAGCCAGGCCGAGGGGCCGGTACCCACAGCCAGACTCGCCGAACTTCACGGGGTGTCGAAGACATACCTGGCGAAGCATCTGCGAGCGCTCGCGCACGCCGGTCTGGTCAATCCGACCGAGGGCCGAGACGGTGGGTACGTCCTCACCCGGGCTCCCGAGAAAATCACCGTTCTCGACGTCGTCCAGGCCGTTGACGGCACCGAACCTGCGTTCCGGTGCACGGAGATTCGACAGCAAGGAATCCTCGCCGCTCCACCGGAGCAGTGCCGTTCCGCCTGCGGAATTGCCAAAGTCATGGCCGACGCCGAAAAAGCCTGGCGCGCATCGCTGTCGGGAGTCACGATTGCAGATCTTGCTGCAACCCTGGATCTTCCGGCACTCAGAAAGATCCTGACCACACCGATCGCACCTTAGAGCGGCCCACACCTCACGAGACATCAATCCATCGTTCAACTATCGGGTACCTTGTTCGGGGATCAAATCTTGACGAAGAATCTTCCGGGAATTTTCGCAAGATCTCGGAGGGGGTTTCATGGGAGTCAGTGGCGCTGCGGGGTTGGGGCAGAACATTCGTCAAACAACTGGACTGTTGCGTCGCTGGTGGTCTCTTGCCTACGACGGTGAATGGTTCCCTCGGTTTCTGGCTGCTCGATCGATGTTGGGGACAGCCAGAGTGGTCGTCACCTTTTGGTGCGCCGTGTTCGTGGCACTCGCCGTACTGGCTCAATTCGTGAAGGGTGGCGCAACCGACCTCCCTGAACGGCTCGCGGCGGGCACAGCATGCATGATCGCGCTCTACTGCATGATTCGCTGGTCACTCGGACGGTCCTGGCCGAGCCACCACCAATCCGTTCGTTTCATTTCGCTCACCAATATCTGCTTGTCCTTGATACTTCTCGCCGGAATCCATTCGAGCTTCCTGGCATTGACCGGCGCCGTTCTGTTCGTGGTCGTCGCGAACTATTCGTCGGTATTCCACAGCCCTCGAATAGTCACGGCACAGATCGTCGGCGCGCTGTTCGTCGTTGCCCTACTGACAATTCGCGCTGTAACCGATCCGGATACCGATTCTTCGCTGTCGGTGTCCACTGGATTCGTCATCGGGTGTGTTATCGCGTCCGCCGCGATGACCGTGCATTTCCTCGTCTTGTACTTGACCGACGATGCACGACACTCTTGGCGCGATCCACTCACCGCTGCTCTGAACCGACGTGGGCTGCACAACGTCTGGCAACAGCTGTTCGGTGTCGGCGAACTCCAAGGACACGTTGTCCTCGCGGTGGTGATCGATGTCGATTCGTTCAAGAGCGTCAACGACAAACTGGGTCACGCAGAAGGTGATCGGATGCTGGTGACAGTCGGTCGGCGTCTGAACTCAGCGGTCGGAGAGGTCGGGCTGGTTGCCCGGACAGGCGGCGACGAGTTCGTGATTCTCATGCCCGTGGAGCCACGTCGCATCGAACAAACCGTGGTGGACATTCACAATTCGATATCGCGGCCCGCCGGTCGGCAGTCGATTTCCGTGAGCGTCGGAGCCAGCGTGTGGCTGTCCTCGACAATCCCGGACGCTTCAGGAACCATCGATCGGATACTTGCCGACGCCGACAACGCGATGTATCGAGCCAAACGACGGGGTGGAGACCAGGTGGCCTGGGCGGTAACGCATCTGAGCTGATCGACAGGTCTACTTGCCGACCGAACTCAGAGCGCCGCTTCGCTGTCGTTCGCCGGATCCAACTGATCCTGGGTTGCCGCCCAACTCGCCAAGAGTTTGAGTGCGTCAGCCGTGGGCGTCCCCGGCGCCGCGGTGTAGACCAGCAGCGTCAGCCCGGGATTGGACGGCAGTTCCATCGCCTCGAAGTTCAGCTCCAGGTCGCCGACTACGGGGTGACGAACCTTCTTGAATCCCGTCCGATGAAAGCGCACATTGTGCTTCGCCCACCGGGTGCGGAATACCTCACTGCGAGTGGCAAGTTCACCGATGAGCTCGGTCAGCGCCTTGTCATGGGGATTGCGTCCCGCTTCCGAGCGGAGCATCGCGGCGATGTCGTCAGCCGCGCGCTCCCAATCTACGAAGAAGTCCTGCGACGCCGGGTCCAGGTACACGAAGCGGGCGTTGTTCGCCGGCCTACGCGGATCAGCCAAGACTGGCGAATACAACGCGCGCGCCATGCGATTGGCCGCCAGCATGTCGTGCCTGGCATTGCGTACCCACGCCGGCGCGTCGGTGATGGCGTCGAGTATCTGCTGAATCGCCGGGCTCACGCCCTTGGGGGCGGGCCGCTTTCTACTCGGTGCGCCTGCACTGGCGGCCTTCGCGAGGTCGTACAAATGGGCAGTTTCGGCTTCGTCGAGTTGCAGTGCTCGGGAAAGACTTTCGAGCACCGAGTCCGACGCTCCCGCCAAATTTCCGCGTTCCATGCGCACGTAGTAGTCGATGCTCACACCGGCGAGCAGAGCGACTTCCTCACGGCGCAACCCCTTGACGCGACGGTTTCCGCCGTAAGCCGGGAGCCCTGCCTGCTCGGGTGTGATGCGAGCACGACGGGAGCTGAGGAATTCGCGGATCTCGGCTCGGTTGTCCATGCAGTTCACGTTACTCGAGCGGCGAAGACCGAGGGAGGTACTGCCGTTACCTGGAACAACAGACACTCCCGCGCTCGCGAGGCGCCGCGTTGACTGATTGCAGTCGACCGGTTCACGCAGAAGCGTCGACTTCCAAGCACGCGACACCAGAAGCAAGAGGGGACACCATGCGAGCAACCATCATGTACGGCGCCGGAGACGTTCGGGTCGAGACCGTGCCCGATCCGGTACTGCAGCAGCCGACGGACGCGATCGTGCGGGTCGTCAGGGCCTGCGTTTGCGGCTCTGACCTGCACCCTTACCACAACATGCCGGCAACACCCGGTGGTTCCCCGATGGGCCACGAATTTGTCGGAGTGGTCGAAGAGACCGGTCGCGAGGTGTCCACGTTGAAGAAGAGCGACTTCGTCATCGCCCCCTTCGCCTGGTCCGACGGGACGTGCGACTTCTGCCGCGAAGGCTTGCAGACGTCCTGCCGCCACGGCGGATTCTGGGCCGGAAACGGGATCGGAGGAGGGCAGGCGGAGGCCATCCGAGTGCCGTTGGCAGACGGCACCCTGGTCAAGGCGCCGGTCGGTGAGGACTCCGAACTCCTGCCGTCACTGCTCACGCTCTCCGACGTCTTCGGCACCGGCTATCACGCGGCGGTCAAGGGTGGCGTCAACCAACGCACGACGGTCACGGTCATCGGCGATGGAGCCGTGGGGCTGATGGCAGTGCTCTCCGCCAAACGCCTCGGCGCCGAGCGCATCATCCTCATGGGGCGCCACAAGACCCGCACGGATCTCGGTCTCGAGTTCGGAGCCACCGATGTAGTTGCCGAACGTGGGGACGAGGGCATCGAGAAAGTCCGCGAACTGACCGGAGGCGACGGCACTCATGTCGTCCTCGAAGCGGTAGGTCACATGCCTGCCTACGAGCAGTCACTCGGAGTTGTCCGACCGGGCGGCGTCATCAGCCGAGTCGGAGTACCCCAATACGAAGAAGCTCCAATCGGATTCGGGACGCTCTTCGGACCCAACATCACGCTCACCGGTGGACCGGCTCCGGTGCGCGCGTACATCGAAGAGCTGATGCCGGATGTGCTCGACGGAAAGATCGAGCCGGGCAAGGTCTTCGACCACACCGTCGGGCTCGACGACGTAGCGGAAGGCTATCGAGCCATGGACTCCCGTGAATCGTTGAAGGTCCTCGTCCGCCCGTAATCCACCACTTGCGAACGTCCACCACTTGCGAAGAAGAAGCGCGTGACCCACACTGCCAACCGTCCCGTTGCCGGTCGCATCAATTCCACCGCGATCCTGGCGATCATTCTGATCAGCTATTTCATGATCCTGCTAGACAATTCGATCATCTTCACCGGGCTACCCAGCATCCAAAGCAGCTTGGGTTACTCGGCAACCGGGCTGTCCTGGGTCCAGGACGCCTACACCCTGGTGTTCGGCGGCATTCTCCTGCTGGGCGCTCGTCTCGGGGATATCTTCGGCCGTCGTCGCGTATTCGTCTCCGGTCTCGCGATTTTCGCGATTGCGTCGTTTCTCGTCGGAGTCGCGCCGAACGGTTGGTGGCTCATCGCAGCGCGCGCTCTCCAAGGCGTCGGAGCCGCAGTGGTGGCCCCGGCGTCGCTGTCACTGCTGACTGCCAGCTTCCCGCCCGGCCCGGAGCGAACGCGCGCTGTTGCCTGGTACGGCGCTGCTGCGGGAATAGGCGCCAGCCTCGGGCTCGTGATCGGCGGCGCCCTTGCCGACTGGGTGTCTTGGCGCGCAGGCTTTTTCATCAACGTTCCGATCGGTATCGCGATGATCGCGCTCGCTCCCCGGTTCATTCCGGAAACCGAACCCAACTCCGGACGTTTCGATGTGGCGGGCGCTGTTCTCGCCACACTCGGCATGACCGCACTCGTCTTCGGCACCGTCAACTCGGCCGAAGCGGGGTGGACCTCACCGATCACTGTTGCGACACTGGCGACTGGGGCGATCCTACTGGTCCTGCTCTTCCTCAACGAAGCGAGGGCGGAGCAGCCGATCATGCCACTGAGGTTGTTCCGCAGCCGGGAGCGATCCGGCGCGTACGCCGCCCGAATGCTCTATCTGGGCGCCATGATCGGATTTTTCTACTTCACCACTCAGCTACTTCAAGGCGTCATGGGCTTCAGCGCGTTCCAAGCAGGCATCGCCTTCTTCCCGATGACGATCGTCAATTTTGCTGTGGCGATGCTGATTCCGCGACTGACACCGCGATTCGGAAATTCCGCAATTCTGTCGATTGGCATTGCCGTCACCCTCGCCGGGATGGCGTGGCTCAGTCTGGTCCATCCCGGCAGCACGTATCTCACTGCGATAGCACTTCCGATGATATTGATCGGCGCCGGGCAGGGGTTGGCTTTCGCTCCGCTGACTTCTGCCGGTATCTCCGGGGTAGAGGCCGAGGATGCCGGTGCCGCATCAGGATTGGTCAACACTGCACACCAACTGGGCAGTGCTCTCGGACTCGGCATCCTCGTCGCAGTTTCCGCGGGCGCCGGAGCCTCTGCCGACGACGCTACAACGGCACTCACCGATCACGTATCAACTGCTCTCACTGCAGGCACCGCCCTGCTCGCCACTTGTCTCGTCGTCGTCCTCGCACTGATCGTCCCGGCTACGAGAACGCGAAGTACCACAAAGCAATTCGAACAGGAGAAAGGAAGCCGAGATGTCGCACTCGTGGACCGAGGCTGAACTGACCAAGATCGGTGGTGCCGAGGAATTGCAGATCTCCTCGTACCGCCGCGACGGCACCGCAAGGCCGTACGTCACGATTTGGGTCGTCCGTGCCGACAACCAACTGTACGTGCGCTCGGCATACGGAACCGACAACCCGTGGTTCGTCCGAGCAACGGCAAGTGGAAGGGGCCGAATCCGCGCAGGAGGAATTGAGCGGGACGTGGCGTTCGAGTCCGCCGCACCGGATGCGCACTCGGCGATCGACTCCGCCTACCACACCAAGTACGACCGCTACGGCCCGCAGATCGTCGGCTCCGTCACCGGCCGCGCCGCCGCACCCAACACCATTCGACTTGTTCCGCTGACGCAGAACTGAACCGCCCCTTTCGATTCCGAGGAGACCTCATGGAAATCTTGAAGCCCCAGCCCACCAGCAAAGCACCCAGCGACTGGTTCACCGGCGACGTCTGGTGGGACGTCATCTACGCCGGCCAGGAGCCGTCGAGGATGCGCGCCAACATGGTTCGCTTTGCACCTTGTGCGCGAACCGACTGGCATTCCCATGTCCTCGGGCAGACCCTCCACATCGTCTCCGGGACCGCGCTGGTTCAAGCTCGCGGCGGCGAGATCGTCGAAGTTCACCCGGGCGAGACCATCTATACCCCGGCAGGAGAGGAACACTGGCACGGCGCGGCACCCGACCGTTTCATGACCCACCTTGCGCTGTGGGAAGGACCCGGCGACGGAAGCACCGAAACGACATGGGGCGACAAAGTCACCGATGAGGAATACAACGGTCCCCGCGCCAACCATCGCTGAGACCGGACACCACTCAGATACGTCGCATCACCGAAACAACCTTGCCCAAGATGGCCGCGCGATCGCCGTCGATGACGCTGTATGCGGGATTACGAGGCTCGAGGTACACGTGACCGTCGCGGCGTCGGAGCACCTTCACGGTGGCCTCGCCGTCGATCATCGCGGCGACGATCTCGCCGGAGTGGGCCTCGTCCTGGCGCCGCACCACGACGACGTCGCCATCGCAGATTGCTGCGTCGACCATCGACTCACCGCGCACCCGAAGTCCGAACACCGTGCCGGAGCCCACGAGCTCGCGAGGAAGCGCCAGCACCTCGTCGGCGTGCTCCTCCGCGAGGATCGGCGCGCCGGCCGCGATGTCACCGACGACCGGAACCGTCACCGTATTCGACGACGATTGCTCCTTCGCTCCCACGAGGAACGGCCGCACGTCCAACTGCCGAGCCATGGCCGCTCCCCTACGGAGGAAGCCCTTTTCTTCGAGGCTCTTGAGGTGCTTGGATACCGTCGACGTCGAGCGCAGACCAACCGCGTCTCCGATCTGCCGTGTGCTCGGCGTGCACCCGTTGGCAGCCACGAGATCCCGGATGGTCATCAGAATCTGCTGCTGGCGGAGCGGCAGGGAGGAGGCGTCGAGGCCACCGAACATGTCGAGATCGTCGTAATCGGTCACGACGAGAATCGTAGTGAGGGGTCCCGACATCCAATCCAGGCAGCCGCAGCCTGCCAGAAACGGCACAGGCAGTTTGTTTCCCGAGTGGCGCATGGCACGCTGAGCTCATGGAGCCTCTCGAACCGATGCGCTCGGTGAGCGTTCCCGCCGACACTTATGCGTCGACGCCGATCTGGAAGTCGGCGCCGGTCACCTTGGCAACGGTGGGCGTGTTTGCCTACGCATTGATGTCCACGAGAACCGGCGTCGTCGAAGTTGCACTTGGTGCGGTGATCGCGATCGCCGGCGCCGCCCTCTACTGCATGTCAGTGATGCGCACGATCAGAGAAAACTCGGGCAGCCGCGTACCTCTGCTCGGAACCCCACCCGTCTCGCCCCGTGACGTCGACCTGCTCGCCGCGGCCGGGATGCCCTTGATCATGGGCGGATCGTTGCTGGCCATTCGAGCAGCGGGCTGGACCTGGCCCTATCTCTACCTCGGACTGCTTGCCGTGATCATGGTTGCTGTCTATGTTCTTCCCGTGGTTGTGCACAACCGACGAACGCGGAAGCGAACTCACCGATCACAAACCCCGTGACGCGCTCGGGGACGTCGACGCAACATCACCAGCCCATTCACCGACGTCCCTAGTGGTGCGACCGGTTCACCCCCGGTGGAGTCGACTATGCGCTGGCGACCTTGTTACCAGGTTCGACAGGAATGTCGACCTTGCTGAACTGCAGCACACCGTCTTCGATCTCGGCGTCGTGCATCAGCTTGCGGTCGCGGTAGTAATTGTTGACCACTTTCCACGCGCCGCGGGCACCCTGACGCGGCATTTCTCCGTCGCCGCGCTGGATGTAGCCCGAGGTCAGGGCTCCGCCCATGAGAGATTCTTCGGCGAAGTCCTCGGGTTCTGCGTGAACCTCGAAAGTCGTGTAGCTGCGATCGCGCATGATCTTGAGCACGCGACACAGATAGGACGCGGCCAGGTCAGCCTTGAGCGTCCACGACGCGTTGGTGTAGCCGAGGATCATCAGGAAGTTCGGGATGTCGGAGTAGAGCACGCTCTTGTAGGCCACAGTCTCGTTGAGCTTGACCGGCTCGCCGTCGATGCTCATGGTCGCGCCGCCCAGAATCTGTACGTTCAAGCCGGTCGCCGTGACGATGACGTCGGCCTCGATTTCGCGGCCCGACTCGGTCACGATGCCCTTCTCGGTGAACGTGGCGATACGGTCGGTGACGATGTCGGCCTTGCCGCTCTTGAGCACCTTGAACAGGTCCCCGTTGGGAACCACGCACAGGCGCTGATCCCACGGGTTGTAGCTGGGAGTGAAGTGACGCAGGTCCACGTTCTTGCCGAGCTGCAGGCGGATCTGGGCGAGGAACAGCTTCTTGGCCAGCTTCGGGTTGGTGCGAGAAAGCTGAAAGCTGGCGCGTTGCAGTGCGATATTGCGGGCTCGACCGATCTTGTAAGCAATCTGGTCGGGAACGCGTGCGAGCTTGAGACCCTTGGCAACAGGGTCCTCGGACGGAAGCGCCTGGATCCACGTGGGCGAGCGCTGCAGCATGGTGACGTGACCGGCGGTGGGGGCCATCGACGGGATCAGCGTGATCGCGGTGGCGCCGGAACCGATGACCACTACCTTCTTTCCGGTGTAATCGAGATCCTCCGGCCAGTGCTGCGGGTGCACGATCTGACCGCGGAAGTCGTCCTCACCGGGGAAGGCGGGGCGGTAGCCCTTGTCGTAGTTGTAGTAACCACAGGCGCCGACGAGGACGTTCGCGGTCCACGTCTCGGTCTCCCCCGTCGACTCGACCAGGACGGTCACGGACCACTGCGCGGCGGTACGGTCGAAGTCCATAGACACGACCTTGCGGCCGAAGTTGATGTGGTCGGTGACGCCGTATTCCCTGGCGGTTTCCTCGACGTAGTCACGGATACTGGCGCCGTCTGCGAGCACTTTGGTGCCGATCCAAGGACGGAAACCGAATCCGAAGGTGAGCATGTCGGAGTCCGAACGGATGCCCGGGTACTTGAACAGGTCCCAGGTGCCACCGATGTTCTCGCGGCGCTCGAGGATCGCGTAAGTGCTTCCGGTCTGCTCACGAATGAGGTGGCAAGCCGCGCCGATTCCGGACAAGCCAGCGCCGATGATCAGTACGTCGACATGCTGTGTCATGGAGGAAACTCGTTTCGTAGGTCGTCGCGAAGCTACATCTGGCGTCGGCAGTGGCCGAGAACGATCGGCCGGTTCAGGCCGGGTTCCCTAAGGTCAGCGCCAATGTACAGGGTATGTGCAACTGGCGGTAACAGTCAATGTCTCGACCCGACTGGGCACAGAACATTGAGAGCGGGACGCACCGGCCTCGCGGAAACTCGATCGAGACGCCTGAATGCCTCGAGCCATTGGAGAGTCGTTCACATCGTCGACGGAACGTCCCATGGCTCGTCTACGCGGGATACTCGTCGCCCAAATATTCAGCGCCCTAGCATAATTCGCGGGCACACCATCAGGTGTCGGACGCGCGAGTCTCCATGGGCGGACGGACAACTGCGCTATCGCTGTCACCCTTCGTGCGCATCAGCGGAGAGGTCACTCCGATAACGAGCCCGCTGACGAAACCACGCTGAAACCAACGGTTTTGGATTCGCAACGAGGAAAACGGGCGGACTGGACCTCCACCGGTGATGTAGTCGCTATGACACACTCCAGCACAGTCACGGTGTACACCACTCATAGCGATCGAGGGTTCGCCAATGCAATCGCTGCCGGAATCAGCACCAGGGCCTATTCCGCGCCACAAACCGCAGACATGAGCCTGTTAAGGCACCACACCAGCGATCACGGTAGAGCGCTTGTTCTCCTACCACTCGGGGGCGTCGATTGGCACGAGAAGGAGCTTTCCACACTCGAGGGATCGGTCCTGGTCGGCGATCTCAGTAGCGGCCGCTCCATGATTCGGGGGCTTGCTGCGGGCGCCCACTCCGCGCTCAACTCTCAACTCCCGTTCGCATCGCTGCTCGATGAGCTGCAGGCCGCACTCAACCCCAATTCCACTCAACCTGCACACGAGAAGTCCTCGCTCGTACAACGCATCCGGTTGCGCACCGAAGAATCCGCACGAATCGGCAGTCTCACCGATCGCGAATTCGAGATCGTGGGTCTTCTCTACGGCGGTTCGAATGTCGACTCGATTGCTCGAACCGCCCACATCGCACCGACCACGGTTCGCGCCCACGTCCGAAGCATCCTGCAGAAACTGGGGGTGCACTCCCAACTGGAGGCATGCGCGATGCTCCGCCGCTCTGGTCACGACGCACGCAGACACCCACTGGAACTTCGGATCGGACGCTTCTAGCAGGAAGTGCCCCAGACACACTCGTTGAGATGGGTGCTACCCCTGATCGAACTCGACCTTCGCAAAGATCGTCAATTTTGACGATTCGACGACGTGTCCGGACGTCGAAAATTGGTTCCTACACGACACCGAAGACACGAGCGAACATCGAAAGGTGCATTCAATCAATGGAATACACACGCACAGTGCCGCGGCATCTCGTCCACAGACATGCTGTTGCCGAGGTTTTCTTGACGGACTACCGGATCGAATCGGACTCGGCGTACCAGGTTGCTGTGCAACTCCCGCTCTCGCACCGGATATTCGACGTATCGAGCGAGCAACACGATCCACTCGGGGTGGCAGAAGCATTTCGACAGGCAGTGGTGCTTCTCTGCCACACCCGATACGAGATTCCACTGCACTACAAGTTCCTCATGGAAACATTCAGCTTCGAGATGTTGGATGCGCTCGACGTGCAACCAGTCGCGGAGCCGTTGAGTTTCTCGATGACAGCGGACAACCTCACTCATCGCGACGGAGCGGTCTCGGGGGTCGAAGTGTCGGGGATCCTCAGAGAGGGCAACCGGCACGTCGCCAGATGCAAAGCTGTTGCGCGAGGAGTCAGCCCCGAGGGATACCGTCGAATTCGGCAAGGACGAGAAGACCACCGCCCGAGCCGGCGCATCCTTCCTTCCGGAACCGCGGTGGTCGGATCGGAGCGAGTCGGACGCCTAACCGATGGAGATGTGCTCATCAGCACTGATCCTGCTCGGCACACGATGTTCTGCACTCCCGATCCGCGCAACCACTCCCTTTTCGACCACCCCGTCGACCACATCCCAGGAATGATTCTTTTCGAGGCCGCCCGACAAGCGGTCCGATTCCACATCGGCAACCCAGCAACCAAGATCGCCTCACTCTCGGCGGTCTTTCCGAGGTTCACTGAATGGGAAACGCCGTGCGAGGTGTCAACGACCCTCCTTGACGCGTCAGGCCATGTGCACCGAGTTCGGTTCACTCAAGATCTGGAAACCACCGCGGAACTTGAACTTACAGTTGCGGACCAACTATGAGAGGGAACGAACACGTTCTGCTCGTCGCGTCATCCACGTCAAACGCTCGGTGGTTCCCACTCTCTCGGTGCAAGCGCCGCCAGTTGCATGACGTGCGCCAACTTGTCCTCGCGGACAATCGTTGGCAGCACCAAGTTCCACATCTGACTCAACCGCTCGTACAGATCGGTTCTGCCCGTAAGCATTTCCGAGAGAATCTGCACTCCGGTGAACGACCCCACCACAAATCGAGCCAACGCGTCGATATCGGTGCCCGGGACGATATCGCCGGCTTCGGCCGCTTGCGTTGCCACCTGCTTGATAGCCTCGATCCAATCGAGGTACGGCTGTTCGATGGGACCTTGAATACTGCCGATCTCCATCGTCAACCGCATGCCACCTCGCGCGATGGGCTCGGTCACAAGCTGCCGAGCCATCTCCTGCGAAACGAGCACCAGGGTTTCGACCGCGATGTCGGAATGCGCAGCAACCCGCCGGGTACCCTCCATCGCCATACCGTGCTGCGCTGCGATGACCGCGTGCGCAAGCTCCTCCTTCGACGCGAAATGAAAATACATCGCACCCTTGGACACGCCCCCGTGTTGCAAGATCGTGCCCAGACTGGCGGAGTACCCGAACTTCTCGAAGCTCTTCGCAGCACCCAAAATGACGGCCTGGCGCGTGAGGACCGCACGCTCCTGCATGATCTACCCAGCTCTCGTTGCCGACGGAATGAATCTCAACGATACGTCGAAAGACCCGGCAGCAACGCCCTCGACACGGACACACCGTGACGACTCTGGTACTCGGGGCCACTGGTTTCATCGGCTCAGCAGTGATGAACCAGCTGGTTTCCCGGAACGGAGACGCTGCAATCGGTTTCGTTCGCACGGACAGCGCAGCCAAACAACTCAGCCGCAACGGAATTGCCGCCACTATCGGTGACATCAACGAAAGCGCCTCTCTACGAGTTGCTATGAGCCAGGCGTCCACCGTCATCTGCTGCGTGTCGTACGTGGGCGACGACGAACAACAGTGCGTTCACGTCAACGAACACGGCATACGAAACGTTGCGTCGATCGCCGCCGCCGTCGGCGTCGAACGGCTGCTCTACGTCAGCACCGCCGCGGTGTACGGGCCAGGCCCGTTTCGAGACCTGCCCGTCAACGGCGCACCTCTCAAACCCCTCTCACCTGCCAGCCGCACGCGCGCCCTCGCCGAGGAGTTCGTGCGCGACGCCGGAGGCCTCGTCGTCCGGCCCCATCTCGTGTACGGACCCGGCGACAGATGGTTTCTGCCGACACTGACGCGAATCGTCTCTCGACTCGACTCGATCATCGACAATGGTAGCGCGATCCTGTCAGTAGTCGACGTAAACCTACTCGCCCGATCTATCTACAAACTGTCGACAGAACAGCAATTTCGCTACGGCTCAACACTTCACGTCAACGAACCTGTCCCGCGGACAGTCATCGACCTTCTCGAGCATCATGCGCGCGAGACCAATTGGACTCTGCCCCAAAGCTCTATCCCCCGCGCCGACGCAGTGAAAGTTGCCGCCCAGCTGGGTCTCGACATGCACAAGATAGACATGATCAGTCTCGATCACTGGTTTCGGTCGAGACTGTACTGATGGCACAAAGGTTGCTCTCGCCAAAATAACTGCCTCCCAAACTTTTCAGTTCTCATTCGGGATCATCCTGCGCAATGAGCAGGACCTATTGCGCTGTCACTACAGACGAACAGTGCGAGCTCTGATGGACGAAAACAATGACTGCACAATGACGGCAGTGGTCGCGCCCACCAACAATGGCCGCGTTCACGCGACTGGCAGCAGCCGGGGGTTCCCTTCCGTCCACCTTCGCCGCCGAATGCAGCGTGTGACGATCTACGTCGTGCGCGACGAAACGGCCAGGAACTCTGAAATCACGGGAGAAACCTCTCCATCTCGCCGACCTCGGCTACCGTCATCTGAACCAGAAAACGGGAGAACAGATGCTCACTGCGGATATTTTGCTGTCGGGACCGCGCGGGCGCCGGATGCTGCTCGCGTACGCGATCGACGCCGAACGCGCCCTGCGGCCCGAGCCAGGCGACGGCATGTTCCGCATCAGCGCTCACCGGGCGGCTTATCACCTCGACGTCAGGCAAGGCACCTCCCGAGTGTTGTTCGGCCCGGGCGCCGAAGAGGCCCGGCGGACAATAGTCACCGCCGAGGATGTGGCGCGTAGCCTCTCGGAAATCTCGCTCCCCGACGTCACCGCCGTCGATCTACGCTCCGCCCTCGCAGAAGCCGTCGATGCGGCACGCTACTGGCAGGAACCCGACGGAGAAGACGTCCTCGTCGCCACCGAGGTTATGCAAGATGAGCTTCGACGCGTCGCGGAGCACATTGCCGGCTCCGAATGCGCGCGGTGGTGGTCAACCTCGCTCGCCTCATCCGACCAAGGGTCGATCATGAGCAGAGGTGAGGAATCTCCGGACACAGACGAAGTGCCTGCTGCGCAACAACTCCTCAGCGAGTGGCGCACGAGCACCCTGGAATCGGAAGCGAGAGCTGAACGTGACCGCCCGGTGGATCCCGCGGCGAACTGGTCAGGTTATTGGTGGTCGAATCCACCCACTCAGGGTTCGACGAGGGCGCTGTTCGACGGGACTCCGGCGGGCTTGTGGTTCGTCGAAGACAGCATGGGATGGGAACGGGTCGTCGTGCGAGCATTGCGGCCACCGACTGGCGCACGCATCTACGAGATCGACAGCGCACAAGCCTGGTCGGATCTGTGCAGACGGTTCCCACTCGAGGTCACCGCGGAGAAGCGGCACGATTGGTACCGGACGACCGACCGATCAGGCAGGTGGGTCATCCCGGACTGGGTGCAGGTCGCGGAAAGTTTTGAGGGAGTGCACCTTACCGTGACGGGATACCTGGCGGCGGCAGGAATCGCGATCGAGGTCGATGCCGACACGGCGAGCGTCATCGCGGGCTGGGCACCCGACGAAACATACTGGTTCACCGATGCTGCCACCTACATCTCCGAGCCGTGTGTTTGGGTGCTGCACGACGGCCCGGAAGTGACCGACCAGCCCGCATGGACGCTGGAATCGCAGCAATGACCCACACGTGAGGGTCTGCTAGGCATGAGATTCCGTGAGGAATCGATCGCAGTTGCCCTCCGGGTCGGGTCAACCTCAACGGCCTACCGATTTGCACCCGGCCCATCCCCGACTGGTGGATCGGAGCCGGAAGTCGACAATGAGGGCATGAACGAGACACAACCCCACAACCTCGAACGAGAGCGCTGGCGCACGCTGCCAACTCCACCGTCGACCGAGTTGATCGAGATGGTCGGGGACGGACCTTCGAGCGCAGACTTCGACCCGACTGCACCAGTGGCACAGCAGGGGTGAGACAGTCACGACATTCCGGTATCCCGCAGGGTGATGTTCAGCCGCCCGGACGGCAGACCAATGTCGGGAATTGCACTTCCCGCAATAACTTTCGGCACTCCGTGATACGCGAACCGAGACTCCCCACCGAAGACGAAGAGATCACCCGAATGGAGTTCGACGTCGGTGTACGGCTTGTTCCGGTTCTCGGAATTCCCGAATCGAAAGACACAACTCTGCCCGACGCTCAGTGAGACGACGGGAGCGTCGCAGCGCTCGTCCTTGTCCTGATGCATACCCATCCGAGCGCCCTCGTCATAGAAATTGATCAGCGCAGTGTCCGGCGTGTACCGCTCCCCCACAGTCGGATCATCATAGGCCGCGGCAACTGCGCTACGGCCGAGGCCAACGAGCCAGTCGGGCACAGCGGCAACCGGTTCACCGTTCACGTCGTCGGCGGTGCGCGTGTATTTGTACGGCTGCCAGTGCCAACCGAGACAGACTGTTTGCACCGACATCTTGTGCCCACCAGGGACGACGGCCGAGCGCATCGGCACGGGCGCGGTCGCCCACCGTCGGCACTCGGCCACCAAGGTGCGCTGTTGTTCGATGCTGAGCCAATCCGGAACGAGAATCGCCCCTGGCGCCACTTCCATTCGTGGCCGAGGAATCAGAGCGTTCATGAAATCCACGCTAATCGGTTTCGAAGCATTGACACCCTCCGCCTAGGCTCGTATCGTAATCAACAGATTGGTTGATAAAGGAGATGATTGACAAGTGATCGTGGATCCAGGGGCAGACGAGCGCCTCGACAAAGCGTTCATGGCGCTTGCCGACCCGGTACGACGGCGGATCATCGCCCGCCTGAGCACCGGCCCCCACACGGTCAACGAGTTGGCCGAGCCATTCGAGATCACGAAACAGGCCGTCTCCAAACATATTCAGGTACTCGAAGCCGCGGGTTTGGTCACTCGCAGCCGCGAAGCCCAGAGGCGGCCGGTACATCTCAACGCCGCAACTCTCGAGGCTTTGACCGCCTGGATCGACCGCTATCGACTGATCCACGAACAACAGTTCCGCAAGCTCGATCACCTACTCAGCACCACACAGAAGGAGACTTAGCCATGGCTACCACCAATCCCGTCAGCATCACGGCTCCTGAGGGCGTGCCGTACATCGACATCACCCGCGAATTCGACGCACCCGTCAGTGCCGTCTTCGCAGCTCATTCGAATCCCGAACTGGTCAAGCAGTGGCTCGGCCCCAACGGATACGAGATGGAAATCGACGAATACGAGTTCGTGAGCGGCGGTCGATACAAGTACGTCCATCGCAACCCCGAGGGCGAAGAGTTCCGGTTCAACGGTGTATTTCACGTTGTTCGCGAGAACGACTTTGCCATCCAAACCTTCGAATACGAGGGATTTCCCGACGTCGTCAGCATCGAATCGATCACGTTCGAGGACCTGGGCAACGGACGCACCCGCCTCTCCGGCCATTCCGTATATCCGAGCCTCGAAGCGCGAGACGGAATGATCGAGAGCAATATGGAGCTCGGCGTCACCGAAGGTTACGAACGCCTGGACAAGATCGTCGCGCAACTCTGACCACCTGTTTGCCCGAACCTCTTCAGCGAAAGGCAGTTTCATGGACTGGACCCTCGAAGTAGTCATCGTTCCCGTCAGTGACCTCGACCGCTCCATCGAGTTCTACCGTGACAAGGTCGGTTTCGATCTCGACCACCACACCGTCAACGAACACATGACGGTCGCCCAGCTCACTCCGCGTGGTTCGGGCTGCTCGATCGTCATCGGCAACCTGCCGTCGCAAACCGAGATGGCCCCTGGTTCGTTGAAGGGATTGCAGTTGGTCGTGGCCGACGCTGCAACGGCTCGCCAAGAGCTCATCGACCGCGGCGTCGATGCCAGTGAGGTCACCGTCTTCGACGAGCGCGACGGGGGCACCTTCTTCGGATTCGCCGACCCGGACGGCAATACCTGGGCTGTCCAGCAGCTGAAGGTCCGCGGCGACAAGCCGCTCATTCCGAAGGAGTACCGCGACCGCTTCGGCGCGTAGCAACTGCCTTCCAGGCTGCGTAACCTTCGGGCATGCAGACGGCACAAGGGCGATAGCCGGCCGCAATCGCGGTCGGCTCGTCCGCGAAGAACACCCGACTGGCGACATACCCACCACGCGCGATTGCCTGCGCAGCCCCTCGACAGTCGAGTCGACCGTAGATCTTCGTTTTCCGGTGCCCACCAAGCACACCGGGCGTCGAACTCTCGTAGGGTTTGTTGCGAGCGTCGCGGAGAGTGTACGTTTTACTCGGCATCATGAAGCACCAATCCCAATGTTCGACGCGTGCCGGAGTGCACCACACTGACACCATGTCGCACAGGGGCTCTCGACCACCCCCGCGAACTCTGCACCGGTCGATCCCGCGTGGTGAAGATCAACGCGTGACCTTGCTCGAGAACTGTCACCGTCCCTTTCGACTGGGCACGCGGCCGCTGTTCCACGAGCAAGAACTCGCCGCCGGCGTGGTCGATGCGAGGTCTGTCGAGCCCGATCACGACTTGCAAGGGAAACACCAACTCTCCGTACAAGTCCCGATGCAATGCATTCCAGTCACCAGGTCCGTAGGACAGAAGGATCGGAGTAGGGCGATTCTGACCGGCGTCGTGACACTGATCGATCCATTCTTCGAATGAATCCGGCCACGGTGCACCCTCGCCCAGCTTGAACGCCCACTCCCGCGCCACGGGCAGCAGGTGTCGGTAGAAGGCGGATCGCATAGCCGTGATCGGCTCCGGTACGGGATCGCCGAAGTACCGGTACTCCCCCTGGCCGAAGCGGTATCGAGCCATGTCGGTGGTGCTCCGGAACCGGTCGACGTCCGAGTACCAGGAAGCAATTTCGCGGCACTCCGACTCGTCGAGTATCGGCGCCGTCTGGGCACACCCACTGGAGTTGATTCCCTCGATCAGCGCAGGCCAATCGAGGGAATCAACTCGAGCAGACAGATCGGTGAAGAGGTCCATACGTCGTAGACGACGCGGCGGTCAGGAATGTGAGAATGCCAGCAGCTGGTCAGCCAGATTGTTGTACGTACGGGCGATCCCGGCATAACTGAGCACGGGTTCCGGATTCCAGGTCCCGATCTTCCCCGCCCTTACTGCGGGCAAGTTGGACCACGCGGGATTGGTGCCGAGTGTATCCAGTTGCAAACTGGACGGGCGATCGTCGAGGAAGATCATGTCGGCCGGATAGTGGTCCGCCATCTCCCAAGCCAGTTTCTCGACGTAGACCGACGATCCCTCGGCCGGATCGACGACGGCAAGTCCCAATCCCGCCAGGTCTGCGAGGATCGGGAATCCCGAAAGACTGACACGGATCGTGTCCGGATCTGCGGAGGCGAACAAAACCTGTGAATTATTCAGCGAAGAAGCAACTTCGGAGATCCGCGCACGCGCAGCGTCGTAGTCTTTTCGCTGAGCCTTTATATCCTGGTCCGCTCCGAGTTCCACGGCCAGTTCCACGATCTCTTGTACGGTTCGGTCGATGGTTCCTGCTGCCGTTTCCACGAACAGTACTGTCGACAAGCCTTTCACCGCATCCAAGTTCGCCTCGTCTAGTAGTGCCGAACCACGCAACTGAGGGACGATGACGACGTCCGGCTCCAGCGCAGCGATCTTCT
Source organism: Rhodococcus sp. 66b (assembly GCF_002076325.1). Classification (NCBI taxonomy): domain Bacteria; kingdom Bacillati; phylum Actinomycetota; class Actinomycetes; order Mycobacteriales; family Nocardiaceae; genus Rhodococcus; species Rhodococcus sp. 66b. The sequence continues at coordinate 140,567 of NZ_MUZB01000006.1, read as the reverse complement.
CGAGTTCCACTTGTCCCCAGAGCTGCCCGACCATGTCGGTCTTCGAGAAATCCAAGTTGCCGGAGATGCTGGTGTCCGTTGATCCCGGTGATCGTGTCAGCGCCCCGAAAACACCGACAGGCACCAGTCCGTAATCCCAGAGAGCACCCGCAATACCGGTGTAGGTGACAAATGTCCTTGGCGGTGAATCCAATTCGATCAGGTTGCCGCGATCATCGGTGAAGGACCAGCCTGCATCGCCTTCGCCCCCGGCGTCTGCGTCCGAACGCGAGCAACCGGCCGCTGCCAGCGCAGCAGCCAATCCTGCTGCAGCGCCGAGGAACCTGCGGCGATTCCAGTCCATCTCGAGACGCCGGTGCGGTCGTGGAGTGAACAGCGTGGTCATGTGTGTGCCCTTTCGGCGATTGGTTGAACTGTTGCAGGAGTTGACGAACGAGAAAAGAGAAGGATCGACACCAAACCCGTGAGCATTCCGACGCCGGCACAGAAGACCAACGGCCACAGCAAGGCGAACTCGTCCGGACCGACGAAGAGCGAGCCGCACAACGCAATTCCGACGGCAAGCCCGAATTGACGCGACGAGTTGGCTGTCGCCGAAGCCGTCCCGGCGCGCTCTGCCGGGGCGTCCGACATCGCGGCACCCGGCAGCACCGGCGACACCATCGCGGAACCGACACCGGTCAGAATCAGCCCGGCGATCAGCGCGGGCCAGACCGGCTCGGCGAGGACGTACAGCATGGCCACGCAACCGATTCCGCAGAGAACCGTCCCGAATCCGAGCGACAGTCGAAGGTCGACTCGCTGAAGCCGTGATCCACACAGCGCCGACACGAAGACAAAAGCGAGCGGTTGAATCGAGAGCACGAGTGCGGCCGCCGATGCCGACAGTTCCAGCCCGTTCTGCAGCCACAATGAAAGGACTACGAGCGGGCCGTAGGCCGCGAGGTAGTACCCGAACGCAGCGACGAGGACGCCGTCGAATTTCAGGGATCGGAACAATGCCGGATCGAGCATCGGACTGCTGCCTCGACGCTGCCAGGACACAAACGCCGTCAGCGCACCGATTGCGATCAGGAAGGCAAGAACTGTCGACGACGAAGCCCACCCGATGTCGCCGCCCCACGTCACGCCGAGAACCGCGGCAACGGCAGCGAGGGTGAACAAAACGATTCCGGCCCAGTCGATGTTGTCGTCGCCGCGCTCACTGTCGGCGAAACAGAACACAGCCATTGCGAGCGCTACTGCGGCCACGGGGATTCCGAAATAGAAGACCGCACGCCAGTCGAAGAACTGCGTCAGCAGCCCTCCTGCAACGTTCCCGATTCCCGCCGCCAATCCAGCGACGGCGCCCCACGCAGCAAAGGCGACGTGACGATCGCGGCCCGAATATGCGTCGCCGAGCAGAGGCAGGAGCGTCGCGAACATCGCCGCACCGGCAATTCCTTGCGCGCCGCGAGCAACGACCAGAACCGTGACGTCCGGAGCAATCGCGCACACGGCCGTTGCAACCAGGAACACGACCAGTCCGCAGATGTAGAGGCGTTTACGTCCCCACGCATCGCCGAGTGCGCCCATGCCCACCAGAAGCGCAGCAAGAGCCAGCGTGTAGGCGTCGACGACCCAGGACATCGCGCCCGTACTGCCGTCCAAACCGACTGCGATGGCCGGCACTGCGATTGTCGTGATGGTGGCGTACGTCAGTAACAGGAAAGTTCCGATGCATGCGGCGATGAGCGGCAGCCATCGTCGTGCCGACATGGTCAACCTCCGGATAGGGCGGTAAGTGCGCCCTAACTATGGAGGTTCAAGTCAACTTGAAGTCAAGCGCCGCTTCGACGCGTATGTCGAGCTGCTCGAGCAACCACGGGCACTGCATCGGACGCTCTTGCCGACACGTCAGGTGATGCTCGAGGATCAGTTTCGCTCGCGTAGCAGCGGCGATCTGCGCCTCGAGTGTCGACACTTGATCTGCGAGAACCGTCGAGAACTGGTCGGACGTGGTGTCGGTTTCGATGAAGGACCGCACCTGTTCCAAGGACATTCCCGTCTCGGTGTACATCCGGATCAATGCCAGCCGGCGCAGCTCACGCTGCCCGTACCAGCGTTTGCCGCCAGTTCGCGACCGCGCGGACAGCAGTCCTTCGTCCTCGTAATAGCGCAAGGTCGAAGCCGCAATTCCGAACGATTTTGCAACCTCGCCGATCGGGATCAAGTGCTCACGCATTCACCGATCGTAGGCTGAACGCGTAGGCGGTTCCGGCAGTTATGTGTGACTTGGCATACTGACTAACGGAAGGGGTCGCGTAAGTGATCTCACGGCAAAATGCTGGATGCGCTCGTTGAACGAGGGAGAGCTGTGCTGGATCCAACGCGACCTGTCGGGCCGTACTCGTCAGGAGTGCCCGCCACTGCCCTCGAAGTCCACATGCCGGACCTCGAACGCTTCGGCCTCGCCCAGTTGTGGCGTTCCGCGATCATCGCCGTCGTGTTGTCGACGTCGATCATGCTGGCACTGATCGTGCGGCCTTTCCGCAAGCGTGGACGCACGTGGGCTGACGCTGCCTCTGACGGGATGGTCGACGGCTTCATCGCGCTGGGTCCCACCTTCGTCAAGCTCGGTCAACTGGTCGCGTCGTCGTCCGGCCTGTTCCCGGCCCCCGTCGCCAATGCATGCCTACGTTGCCTCGACGACGTTCCGTCATTTCCTGCCGAGCAGGCCAGAAGCGTCGTGCACGAGGACCTCGGATACTCCGTAGACGACCTGTTCGCGAAATTCGACGACGTACCTCTCGCGGCCGCGTCGGTAGCGCAGGTACACGCGTGCGTTCTGCACGATGGCCGCGAAGCCGTCATCAAGATCCAGCGTCCGGACATCTATGCGCGGATGCTGATCGACCTGCGGGCGGCGTACTGGGGTGCGAACATCCTCGAGAAGTTTGTCGAGTTCCTTCGAATTGCCAATGCCACCGCCATCATTCGCGATCTGCACAATGCAACGATGACGGAGTTGAACAGCGCGGTCGAGGCCGACCGGCAGACCACATTCCGGAACAACATCAGCACATTCGGTGACAACAAAGGAGTCACGACACCGGAGGTGTACTGGGACTACTGTGGTCCCCGCGTCATCTGTATGGAACGCATGCGCGGCGTTCCACTGGATCGGTTCGTCGCCGGTCCGGACGGCATCGACGAAGCCCGCATGCTGATCCGACGCGGAGTGAAGGTCTGGCTCGAATCGGTCATCGTTCACGGTCCGTTCCACGGAGATGTCCACGCGGGAAATTTGTGGGTCCTCGACGACGGCCGGATAGCGATGCTCGACTTCGGCATCGTCGGCGTCCTTCCCGAGACCTGGAGATCCATCCTTTCCGACATGTTCCGAGCCACCCTCATCGACGGTGATTTCGCCCGTGTCGCCCGCGGAATTCGATCCTTGGGATATGCAACTGACTACGAAGTCGACGACGATCAGCTCGGTATGCAGGTCGCAACGGCCCTGGCCCCGATTCTCGGCCGTGACCTCGGTGAACTCAAGCTCAGTGAATTGATCATGGCACTGATTCAATTGGGCAAGCAGTGGGGTGTTGCGAGTCCCGAGGAATTGGTTCTTTTCGGTAAACAACTCGGATACTTCGAGCGATATGCGACGGCGTTGGCACCTGGTTGGGTGATCGGACAAGACCTTTATCTGTTCAAGAACGTTTTTCCAGAGGCAGTCGCCGAAAAGGTGCAGGAACTCGGCATCACCATGCCTGACGAATAAATTTGTCCCCTATTTCCTTATTCTGCATTTCGTCTGTCGGGGTTAGCCTGTAATGACCCACCGGCCGAGGAGCAAATGTGCAGCCACTTTCTGTAGCCCTCCCGCAAGCGTCGACAGGTCCGAGGAATAACGGGCCGAGTGTCGGCACCACCCTCGGCGCCCTCATGCATTCCACGGACAAGTCCGTGATCGAACTTCTGGAAAGCCCGGATGGACTCGATGTCGAAATCCGTTCGATCGCCCTCGTCGAGTCCTCCGATATCGACGGCACCGACAGCCGTGGTGCGATCTCCGACATCTACCTCCCCGTAGGGGTTCCCGAATCGACGTTGACGCAGTGGCTGCGAAAGTTCGAAGGCAGGCCGGCGAGGCGTCGCCCGAAGCTTCTGCTCGTCAAGAATGCGCGCGAGGCGACGACGGTTCTCACCGCCGCACGTAACATCGGGATCGCAGTGGCCGCGGTACATCCGCAGGCTAGTTCCGGGCACGTCTATTCGCTCGTACTACGGCTTCTGACACAGAGCATGTACCGTTCGCGGGCCGTCGCAGGAGCTGTGGCCGGTGGTGATTCGGATCTGTTCGCGCTCTCGGAAACGATCGCCGAATTGACTGGCGGACTCGTGACGATCGACGACACGGCACTCCATGTCATCGCATATTCCTCTGCTCACGAAGGCGAAGACGAACTCCGTCAGCTCTCCATACTCGGCCGGGAGTGGCCGATCGAATACACCGAATGGATAGAGAGCATAGGCGTGTTCGAGCATCTCAGGCGATCGGACGAGGTCATCAGTCTGCCCTCCGAGCCGAGCATCGGCGCCGCGCAGAGGCTGGCTGTGAGCATCACCCGCCCGGACCTGTCAGCGCCGACGGGTTCTGTTGCACACCAACACAATCTCGGCAGCATCTGGGTGCAGCGCACCTCTGAACCTCTTTCCCACGACGCCCAAGCGGTATTGCGGGGTGCAGCGGCGGTCGCCGCACGCATTCTCATGCGTACCTTGGACGCCTCCAGCCGCGAGAATGCCCAAGTGCAAAGGCTGTTCGGTGTTCGCTCCGGTGGGGTCGACATGCACTCGCTGGCCGGTTCTTTCGGCATCAACACCGACGGACCGTCTGCGGTCATCGGATTTGCGACATCACTCTCACCCGGATCGAATCTCGATCGAATCACCAACGCCTTGCGCCTGCGCGCCAGCGCATTCCGCAGCGACGCGGTCACGACGATCATCGACAACCGGATCTACGTATTGTTCCCTCAGGCCGACCACGAGGTCGCTGTCAGCGACTGGGCTTACGACACCGTGCGAGTAGTCGAGGACCGTGCGGGCATCAGCGTGCGCGCCGCAGTCGCGGTCCCGATCGCGCGGTTGCACGGCGTACCCGAGGCGCGTCGAGAGGTGGACCGCGTGCTCGATACCACCGATGATCACGAAACCTCGAAGGTCACCACACTCGCGGCGTCACGCACCGCGGTATTGCTGGGCGAGATACTCGACCTCGTTGCCGATCACGAGCGATTGCGAGACCCTCGTATCGACAGACTCGTCTCCTACGACGACAAGAACACCTCTGACATGCAGTTCACGCTCACGGCCTACCTGACAGCTTTCGGGGATGTGAAGAAGGCCGCCTCGTCTCTGAAAGTACATCCGAACACGCTGCGCTACCGCATTCGGCGCGCTGAACAGATCATGGGCATTTCGTTGGACGAGCCGGACACACGACTGCTCACCGAACTGCAACTCGCCATCTTGGGACGAACCCCGGACGAATCCGAAAAATACGAAACGTCCGATCAGTGAGATGGGCCTCGAGCCCGTCCTGAACTCTCGAGTAGACAACTGAGGTAGCCGAAGAACAACTCTCACCTCAGGAGACAACTTGCGCACTCGTGGAGCCGTCATTCGCCAAGCACCAGGCACATACGAGGTGGTCGACCTCGAACTCGATTCACCCCGCAGCGGCGAACTCACTGTCAAGATGGTCGCCTCCGGCCTGTGCCACTCGGACGATCACATCGCCAGCGGCGACCACGGAGTCGGCCGCTATCCCATCTGCGGCGGACACGAAGGCGCCGGAATCGTCGTCGAGGTCGGGCCGAACACCGAAGGATGGTCCGAGGGCGATCATGTCGTGTTCTCGTTCCTCGCCGCCTGCGGCCGCTGCCGTTGGTGTGCAAGCGGAATCCAGAACCTCTGCGACAACGGTGCTGCCATCATGACCGGCAGCAGGCCCGGCGAAACCTCTAGTTACAGAATGTCTCTCGACGGTCAGCCAGTCGCACAAACCTGCGGCCTGTCCACCTTCAGTGAATACACCACGGTCAGCACTCTCTCGGCCGTGAAAGTCGACAAGCACCTGCCGCTCGACGCTTTGTGTCTGCTCGGCTGCGGCGTCGGAACCGGTTGGGGCGCCGCGGTCAACTCCGCTCAGGTGTACCCCGGGCAGACCGTCATCGTCATGGGAGTCGGCGGAATCGGAATCAACGCGGTACAGGGCGCCTCGCATGCCGGCGCCGCCCACGTGATCGCGGTGGACCCGGTTGCGTTCAAGCGCGACAGTGCATTGAAATTGGGGGCGACCCATGCCGTGGCCACCATGGAGGAAGCCACGGACATCGCGCGCTCGTTCACCAACGGCCAGGGCGCGGATTCCGCCATCGTCACCGTCGGCGTCACCACCGGAGAACATGTCGCGCAGGCGTTCTCGTCAATCCGCAAAGCAGGAACTTGCGTCGTCACCGGTCTCGGGAAGATGACGGACATCGGCATTCCCGTGAGCCTGATGGAACTCACCTTGTACCAGAAGAGAATTCAAGGATCCTTGTTCGGCGCATCCAATCCCACTGCCGACATTCCCTGGATGATCGATCTCTATACCAGCGGCAAGCTCGAACTCGACGGACTCATCACCAACCGGTACAGCCTCGACCAGATCAACGACGGTTTCGCCGACATGCATGCCGGTCGCAACCTGCGCGGAATCATCACCTTCTGAGCGAGTTCTCTCCGGACTTGACGCATACGCCAGTCCGGAGAGATCCTCACATCTGCGTCACCAGGCGTTCATGGTGTCGAGAATTTGTCCTCTGGCCATCCACAATTCAGCAGACCAATACGGCCAGGAGTGAATCCCGGCGGGCGGAAAGCTGTACGTCGCTGGGATTCCCATGGATTTCAGACGAATCTCGAATGCACGCGCATGCACCCACGAGAGCGCCTCCAGCCCCATACCCGTCGCCGTGTGGAAGTAATCGATCGGCGCAGACGGATGATCGTACGGTCCCGGGATGCCGTTGGACGACGAAATGTACATCGACAGTCCGCGAAGCGATTCCGCGTTGACGAACGGGTCGTTGCGAAGCCACCCGGATGACCACGGCGGGCCCCACATCGAATCGACGTTGTACCGGCCGGCGTCGAACATGGCTACGCGGATCGCCTCACGCATACCCGGGCCCGAGATATTGATGTAGCCGGACAGCGAGCCCGCGAACTTGAACTGATCCCGATGATGCCCCGCCAGGTTCAACGCGGCACTGCCGCCCATCGACAACCCGATGATCGCATTGTTGGTTGGTGAAACACCATACCCTGCAAGGAAGTCCGGAAGCTCGCGTGTGAGAAATGTTTCCCACCTGTACGTTATGGGCTGAGCATTGAAATTGGACGGCGCGTACCAGTCCGTGTAGAAACTCGACTCACCGCCGACCGGCATCACCAACGTGATGTTGTCGTTGCGGTACTGATCGAGTGCGTTGGTTTCGAAACTCCAAGCATTCCTGTCGTTTTGCGCGCGAAGACCGTCAAGTAGGTACAACGCGGCGTTGCCGCCCCGCGCGGCCCACTGCACCTGAACCTTGATGTTTCCCATCGAAGACGGGACCCACAACTCGTCGTAACCACCCCATGGCGCCGTGTGCGCCGGAGTAGCGCTCGCGGCGGTCGGACCGAACATGCCGCCGAGGAGGAATATCGACAACAACGCCGCTACGAGCACCCGCGCCCGCCGTGTATTGCGTTCGGGCAACCTGAATCTGATTCTCTGCAAGGTTGTGTCTTTCCCCGAAACTGCGCATCAAGAAACTCGCTTCGGTAAGTGCATCGTCGGTTCCACTGTCGACGTGTTTGTCCCTTTCCGGGGGCTCCGGTGTTACAAAGTCGAGGTCATCGCAACAATCGGACAACTGTCGTGCCGAGCGAATCCAGGTGGCGAAAAGCACAATTCACGAAGCACGCTGAATGCGCTCACTCAGCCGAGTGACGAAGCGATCGCAACACGACCTGCTGCAGCACACGCTTGGTCCTGCATTCCGTCCGGTGCACCACCGACACCGATGCCGGCGATCGACGCGGATCCAGCCTTCACAGTGACTCCACCTGCAAGGAAGAGAGTGCCGGGGAGGTCGGCGATGGTCGATCCCTCGCCTTTGGTACGCTGCGAGAGGTCACTGGTGTCGGCTCCGAAAGCTGCAGAGGTGTAAGCCTTCTCACGTGAGGCCTCCACCGTGTGCTGGGCTGCGTTGTCGCCGCGCACCATGGCGATGACATTTCCCGCACGGTCGACGACGGAGACGGTGACAAATCCGAGCCCGTCCGCCCGGCATTTCGCCAGGGCCGCACCAGCAGCCTTCACTGCTGCGTCGGCGCTGAGTCGATTCTGAGTGACAATCGCCGAATCGCCGGTCGCAGCAGGCTGCTGCGTGGCAGAAATCGACGTCGTGCTCGATGCGTTCGCCACCGGTGTGTCGGTGGTCGAGCACGCGGCGCTGGCAAGGATTGCGACAACCGGAACGGCGACAGCGAGCGTACGGGAAAGTCGTGTGTAAATGCGGTGGTTCATGTCGGGCACACTTTCAGTCGAATGGTTCGAAACCGTCCACTACAGCGTCGCGTCCGAGTGCGGGTGCGCACATCGGGCGCTCGGGTGACGAACCGTGCCCCGTCTGGTTGTGCAGATATCATCCGAATGGTTGATACGACGGCCTGGCACCCTCCGTAATATTCGAGGGATGAGTAACGGAGCCATGAACGCCGACGCCGAACTCGGCCTGCGCGGCCCGTTGGCATATGCGATCCACGCGTCGTTCTTCGTACTGCTGTCCACGTCAGGAGTCCGGTACGTCACAGTCCACGGGACCAGCGGTCGGTTCGGGGTGGTACTCGTCCTGGCCGTGGTCCTCGCCTTGCTCTACGCCGTCATGGCTACGGTGTCTTCGCGAGATGTGGTTCGCCAACGACTGTGGATGTGGCCGGTACTGAGCACCTGGGCAGCGCTGGTCTGGCTTGCGCCGAGTTTCGCGTGGTGTGCGTTCCCCGTTCTCTTCCTCTGTATTCGTCTGTACCCGAGCAAGATCGCCTACCCCCTCGTCGGGATCCTGGGCGTCCTCGCCGGAATCGCGTTCTACCGAGTCACCGGTCGTGCCGAATTGGTGACACTGCTCGGACCTCTGTGCACCGCGGCACTGGTCGCGGCAGCGTACGGGCAGATGGAACGAGATGCCCGAGAACGCCTTCGGCTTCTACGTCAGGTAGCAGAAGCGCAATCTGCATTGGCAGATACCGAACGTGCTGCCGGCGTTGCCGCAGAGCGAGAGCGCCTCGCGCGCGAAATCCACGACACCGTTACTCAGGGACTGGCGAGCGCTCTTCTACGACTCGAGGCAGCCGAACAAACTTGGAATACAACGGGTTCGCCGTCTCGAGCCGATGTCGATGCCGCAGCAGAGAACATCCGAACGAGCTTGATGCAGAGTCGCGACCTCGTCCACGATCTGGCACCGGCCAAGGGCGGTACGGGCGACTTCGACGCCTTGGTCGTGGCCGCCGCCCGCCAGTTCGTCCCGACCGTTCGGATCCGCACCGTCGGTGAAGCCGTCATCTTGCCCTCGGACGTAGCTCATGCCATCGTGCGAGTGGTCTCGAGCGCGTCCTCCAACATCGCCCGCCACGCTCGCGCCGAAACGGCGGGCGTGACGATCACGTATCTCGACGACTCCGTCTCCGTGGACATCTTCGACGACGGCGTCGGCTTCGATCCGGGAAAGCTCGCCGACCATTCTCGGTACGGTGGATACGGCCTACGTGCGATGCGAAGTCGCATCGCACAGCTCGGCGGATCGTTCACCGTGGAAAGTGCACCGGGAGACGGCACCGTCGTCGCGGCCCAGTTCCCTCTCGAACGGAGGATCCGGTGACCACCACCATTCGCGTGTTCCTCGTCGACGATCATCTGGTCGTGCGAGCCGGGCTGAGAGCGCTGCTGAACACTCAGCCGGACGTCGAAGTAGTCGGCGAAGCATCGTCCGGCGAGGAGGCGGCCACGGCGATACCGTCGGCCTCACCGGATCTGGTGATGATGGATCTGGACATGGGCACCGGCATGCACGGTGCAGAAGCGATCAAACACCTGCGAAGCGACGGTGTCGATGTTCCCGTACTGGTTTTCACGACGTACGACACCGACGCCGACGTCGTGCGAGCCGTCGACGCCGGTGCCATCGGCTACCTACTCAAGGACTCAACGCCCGACGAGATCTTCGGCGCGGTGCGCGGCGCGGTAGCCGGGCGCAGCGTTCTCTCTCCCACTGTGGCCTCTCGTCTTGTCCAGCAGATGCAGCGCCCGCAGGAAGCGCTCACCGCCCGTGAGTCCGAACTGCTCAGCCTGCTCGCCGAGGGGATGACCAACCGCGAGCTGGGTAAGGCACTCTTCATCAGCGAAGCGACGGTGAAAACCCATCTTGGGCACATCTACGCCAAGCTCGGCGTCGAAACCCGCTCTGCCGCAGTGTCCGTCGCATTGCGCCGCGACGGAATACGCTGACCCGCCCGCCCGCGCAGGCTCTACTTGATCGAAGATCCGTGCTTCGTCAACGGCATGACCTCGATGGTCATGTACGGGAACAGCGGGAGGTTCCAGAGAATCTCATGGAGTTCGTCAGCCGACTCGACGTCGAAGATGCTGATGTTGCTGAACTGTCCCACAATTCGCCACAGATGCACCCACTTTCCCTGTCGCTGAAGGTCTTGCGAGTACGCCTTCTCCGTTGCGACGGTATCGGCGCGTACTTCCGGATCCAGGTCGCGCGGAATATCGACGTCCATTCGAACGTGAAAGAGTGCCATGTTCTTCTATCCTCTAGTTCCTGGTCCAGGTCTTGACGGCGTCCATGTTCAGTTCGACTCCCAGTCCAGGTCCGGCGGGGAGGTGCAACTGACCCTCGGAATACTTCAGGGGTTCCTGAAGCAACTCTTCGCTGAAGAGCAGCGGGCCGAAAAGCTCTGTTCCGAAGTTGATTCCAGGCTCGGCGCACGCGAAGTGCAACGAAGCGGCGGTGCCGATCGGGCCTTCGATGGACGTCGCACCGTGGCACGCGATACCGGCGGCCTTGGCAATTGCGACGATGTCGCGGCTGCGCTGGAGGCCACCACACTTGGTGGTCTTGAGGGCGATGACATCGGCGGCGCTCCGGCGGGCGATTTCGAGAGCGTCGTGTGGGGTCTGCACACTCTCGTCGGCCATGATCGGAATCGGTAGTAGCCTGCTGAGTTCGGCGAGGACCTCGATTTGGTCTGCCGGAGTGGGCTGTTCGATCAGTTCGACTCCACCGTCTGCGAGTTGTGGCAGGTACCGCAGCGCCGTGAAGCGATCCCACCGCGCGTTGACGTCGACGCGGACGCCGGCGTGGCCGTCGAGCGCCTGCGCGATGCTGACGATGCGCGCGACGTCGACCGCCGGGTCGAGTGCTCCCATTTTGAGTTTGAAGCTGAAATTGAGCCGTGATTCGAGCTTTTCGTGAGCTTCTTCGATGATCTCGTCCGCCGGCGCAGCACCCAGTGCCCACGTGACGTCGACACTCTCGCGGAAAGCCCCGCCGAGGAGCGTGTGCACGGGGACTCCCAGGCTACGAGCCCAGGCGTCGTGCAACGCCACGTCGACGGCGGCCTTCGCGAATCGTGCATTGGCAACAACTTTTTCGATGTCGGCCATGATCGCGGTGATCTGATCCACACGCCTGCCGACCACCACCGGCGCGATGTACTTCTCGATGATGACCTGCATCGTCTCCACCGATTCGCCGCCCCACCACGGACCGCCCGGAACGACACCTTCGCCATATCCGATAACACCGTCGGATGTGCGAATCGCGACCAGCAATAACGGCTGCGCCGTCATCGACGTGGTGGCGAACTTGTGGGGGCGGACCAAAGGAACGTCGAGGATGGTCGTCTCGATGGAGACGATCGACAGGTCTGTCATCAAATCACTTTCTTTCGAACAGTTGTGGATCAGGCCGGGTCGAGCACGAAGTCGTACGTGACCCGGTTGATTCCATCGGCACCCGGCTTCGGATCGAGAATCAGTTCGGGCTTCGTGGCAGTTGCCACGTCGTTCTCGATCCACTCACCGTCCTTGAAATAGAGCTGCGTAGTGATCGTGCGCTTGCCGGGTGCCTTCACCATGAGGTGCAGGTGAGCCGGACGCCACGGGTGCCAGCCGGCCTTCTCGATGAACCAACCGGTGGGGCCGTCGGTCGGGATCTGGTACGGCGCAGGCTGAATCGTGGTGATCTCGAACCGTCCCGCTCCGTCGGTCACGATCGTTCCGCGGAGGTTCCCGTCGGGGATGTGCGGCGCGAAATGGGAGTAGTAGCCCTCGTCGTCCGCATGCCACAGCTCGACGGTGGCCCCATCCAACCCGTTGCCGTCGAGATCGCGAACCTGGCCCTCGAAGACCAGCTTCGATCCAACCTCGTTGTCACGCATCGGAAGTTCACACTTGGATGGCAACGTCTTGGCGTCGGCGACGTAGTAGGGGCCCTCGATGCTTCCCTTGGTGCCGTGCTGGCCGCGGTACGCAACCTCCTCGACGTTGTGCTCGAGGAAGACGTCCAGCCACAGGGGCCACTCGCCGAACTGGCCGATGTCGATGAGCCACTGCTTGAGTACGCGGTACTCGGGGTAGGTGATGCCGTGCTTGTCGATGACGCCGGCAAGTGACTCGAGCACGTCCTTGGCGATGGCCGAGACGCGCTCGGGCGGGGTGTCCGCGCTGACTCGTTCCTGGAGGAACTTGTCGGTGGCGGCCGTGCCCGAACCTACTGCGGTGGGGCTCTCGGAAGTGGTCATGTGGTCCTCCTCGGGGCCGTATGTGGCTGTTACCGGGTGGGTGCCGTACTGCTGGGCTGAGTCGGCTTCCCAAGTCTGGTTGTACGCTGTGCGTACATCTGTTACGCTCTGCGTACGCTTGTACTGTGCGCCCAGTCACAAGGTTTGTCAACCTTCGAGGGCACTGATCAGGCATACCCGCAGATGAAAGGTCATTCCGTGAGCGAGAACGATCGCGATTACATCCAGAGCATCGAGCGTGGATTCGCTGTGCTGATGGCCTTCGACGAGAAGAACCCCAACCCGTCGCTCGCAGATCTTGCCGCCGAAACGGGCCTCTCCCGCCCCGCGGTCCGGCGTATCCTCCTCACCCTGCAGAAACTCGGATACGTCACCGGCAACAACAGTCGGTGGTCGCTCACCCCGCGCGTTCTAAGCATCGGCCAGCACTTCTCGGCATCACATGCCCTGACCGAGGCGGCGCTCCCCCGCCTGCTGGAGATCGCAGAACACACCCACGAGTCGGCGTCGCTCGGGGTCCTCGACGGCGTCGACGTGGTCTACGCCGCGCGAGTACCCGTACGCCGGATCATGAGCATCAACGTCAGCGTCGGTACCAGAGTGCCTGCATATGCGACCTCCATGGGCCGCGCCCTGCTAGCTTGGGCGCCAACCGAAATCGTCGACAAAGTCATCGCGAACTCCACGTTCGACGCCCTCACACCCACCACGATCACCGACGAAGGCGCATTCCACACCGCACTTCGAGTGGTGCGCGAGCAGGGTTATGCACTCACGTCCGAGGAACTGGAAGACGGCCTGATTTCCCTCGCCGCCCCCGTCCGCGACGCCGGCGGAAGCGTCGTCGGTGTGGCAGCGTGTTCTACCTCGGCCGGACGCACAACCCCGGAAGCCTTTCGCGCCGACGTCGCACCGTTCCTCGTCGAGAAGGCGAATCAGCTCAGCGCGGACATGGGATACCGGAGCTAACTTCTCAATACTTCGGAAGGCAACACACCGTACTTACGCCGAAAAGACGACGCGAATCGTCCGGTGTGCGTAAAACCCCATCTCACAGCGACATCGGTGACCGTCGTCGAGTCGTCGGCATCCACCAGATCTGCGTGGACCCGCTCGAGGCGGATGTCGAGCAGGCATTCCGACGGACTCCGGCCCACGTACTGCCGAAATCCCTCCTGCAATCTCCGTACGCTGACGCCCGCCACCTCGGCCATCTCTGCTGCGGTCCACACGCGCGCCGGGTCGTCGTGCATCTCGTCGAGCACCCGCTTGACGATGCGTGGCCTGGCATGTCGCACCGCGTCCTCACTTTCGGGCATTGCAGCGAGGACGAATGCCGTGACCACGGCACCGGAGAGCTGAGCTGCCACCAGTTCGTTGTGCAGCACGCCGACCGGGCCGAGGATCTGATCCGACAGTGAGCGAACAAATTTCAGCCATCTGGCTCCGTCGTCTCCCCGAAGATCCACCTGATCAGGCAAGTGCATTCCGGGCCGGCCGAGTACCTTCTCCATCTCGCGGTCGAGGTACTGACGGTCCATCCGGACTCCGACAATTTCGCAGTCCGCGCTCCACCGCGTGATTCTTGTGGTGATGTCGGGCGGACACACCGTCGCAACGCCCTCCGTCGAGAGCACGTGCGAGCCCGCGAACACCGACTCGAGCTCGCCCGAGAGCGGGATGTTCACCCCGTAGGCACCGGGATGCTCGGATTCGACCGCGACGTCTGCTCCCCATCGAATATGAGCGATCCTCAGCGGTCCCAACTCGGCGGTGCACACCCCGACTCCGCTGGCCGCGTGCCGTGACAACGGCGTGAGCGTGTGCGGAAAATAGGCGTCCGAAACCGCATCACACGCCTCGTCCCAGTCGCGGGGAGCTGTACCGATCTTGGAGTCGACCATCGTCCTTCTTCACCTTCCAAACCCGTGACCAGCCACATTGCCGAGCATGAGCGCTGAACATCATTGAACACTGTGTCCCCGGTCACTTCCAAGAGGAAACGGATACAGGCTTCGATCGGGTGCGCAATCCGGATAGACACCGCGCTGTACGGATCGACCGAACGCCGCGCTCGCCGTACGTTCGTCTTCACTCCCGGCGCGAGTCGTCCAGCACCTCCGCCTCCCGCACTTCGCGGCACCCTCACTCACCAGCCATCCGACAAGGAGGTCCGGTCATGGAACAAAATCAGCTTCGAGGCATCTTCGGCCAATTCGCCAGCGGCGTCACCGTCATCACCTGCACCAACGCCGACGGTCAGCCACACGGAGCCACCGTCACCGCATTCACGGCAATCTCCCTGGAACCACGCCTGTGCCAGATCACGATGACGCGAAAGTCCAAGGCGTGCGGCTACCTCGGCAACGCGCCGTTTGCCGTCAACATCCTTGCCGCCGACCAAGTGGACACGGCCATGCATTTTGCCGGCCGACCGCAGCGCACCGAACCGAAGTGGATCGACGGACCGACCGCCCCCCTGCTCGACGGCGCCGCAGCAACCATCTCGTGCGTCCCGTGGAAGGAGTACGACGGCGGTGACCACATCATCTTCATCGGTGAGATCGTGGATGCGCAGTCGAGTGGCAAGGATCCGCTTCTGTTCTACCGAAGCACTTTTCACGACCTAGGCGCCACCTCGTCGACCACAGTCTGGAACGGCAGTCAGGACGACCCCCACAGCGGATGGTTCGACGCCACCACTTCCTTCACCCCGATTCATCTTCAGCCCGCACCCCAAACGATCTGAAAGGCTTTGCCATGACGACCACCGAAATTCCTCCCACCGGCGTCGACCCCGCAGATTCCGGAGCGCCACAGGTCAATCCGGCCGCCGACAGCGAAGCCAACCGCACGAAGAACTTCGCCACCCGGCCGATGACGGGCGACGAGTACATCTCGAGCCTGCAGGACGGTCGCGAGATCTGGCTTCACGGTGATCGCGTCAAGGACGTCACGACGCACCCCGCCTTCCGGAATCCGATCCGCATGACCGCAAGGCTGTACGACGCTCTGCACACGGGCGAGCACGTAGACGCCTTGACCGTTCCGACGGACACGGGCAACGGCGGTGTCACCATGCCGTTCTTCCGCACTCCGACGTCGTCGGCTGATCTGCTCAAGGAACGCGACGCCATCGCGACGTGGGCACGTATGACCTACGGCTGGATGGGCCGCTCCCCCGACTACAAGGCAAGTTTCCTGGGAACCCTCCACGCCAACAAGGAGTTGTACGCACCGTTCCAGGACAACGCCGAGCGCTGGTACCGCGAATCGCAGGAGAAGGTTCTGTACTGGAACCACGCGATCATCAATCCCCCGGTGGATCGCCAACTTCCACCTGACGAAGTCGGCGACGTCTTCATGAAGGTGGAGAAGGAAACCGACGCCGGTTTGATCGTCAGCGGAGCCAAGGTGGTCGCCACCGGATCGGCGATCACGAACTACAACTTCATCGCTCACTACGGTCTGCCGATCAAGAAGAAGCAGTTCGCCTTGATCTGCACGGTACCGATGGACGCTCCGGGTGTGAAGCTGATCTGCCGCACCTCGTACACCGAACATGCTGCGGTGATGGGCAGTCCGTTCGATTACCCGCTGTCGAGCCGCATGGACGAGAACGACACCATCTTCGTCTTCGACAAGGTGCTGGTTCCATGGGAGAACGTCTTCATGTACGGCGACGTCGACCGGATCAACGCATTCTTCCCTCAATCGGGTTTCCTGCCGCGCTTCACCTTTCAGGGCTGCACTCGCCTGGCCGTAAAGCTCGACTTCATCGCCGGACTGTTGATGAAAGCACTCGAAGCCACCGGCGCTGGCGGCTTCCGCGGAGTTCAGACCCGTGTCGGCGAGGTGATCGGGTGGCGAAACCTCTTCTGGTCGTTGACCGAATCGATGGCACGCGATCCCGAACAGTGGGTCGGCGATTCGGTGATACCGAAGCTCGAGTACGGCCTCACCTATCGAATGTTCATGATCCAGGGGTACCCGCGGATCAAGGAGATCATCGAACAGGACGTGGCGTCGGGCCTGATCTACCTGCCCTCGAGTTCACTCGACTTCAAGAGCCCGGACGTGCGTCCGTACCTTGACAAGTACGTTCGTGGTTCGGACGGCATCACCGCCGTCGACCGGGTGAAAGTCATGAAGGCGCTGTGGGATTCGATCGGCACCGAGTTCGGCGGCCGACACGAACTCTACGAGCGCAACTACTCCGGCAACCACGAAAACGTCAAGGCGGAACTGCTGTTCGCAGCCCAGAATCGTGGACACGCAAGTTCCATGAAGGGACTGGCCGAGCAGTGCCTGAGTGAATACGACCTCGACGGCTGGACGGTCCCTGACCTCATCGGCAACGACGACGTCTCGTTCTTCAAGAACCGGTAACCCCCCTCGGCAGGTAGGGCGGACTCGCGCTGTCGAGTCCGCCCTTGTCGTCGTCTTCAGCAGGCATGGCCCATCTAGCAGAATTCGACGAACACTGCACCCTTGGTCAGGACTAGGCAATTGCCTAGTGTGACCCGAGACACACGATGTCAAGGTGAATTCAGTACCGGACGCAGCCCCGTCCGGAAAGCGGGTCCCACCGATTTTGTCCGACAGCCCTCGGCTTTCTCGGTAGGCGCCCACTCTTATCTGGAGGACACCCATGACGGATATGTTGGATGCTGCCCGCGGCACCGACCAGTTCGCGAACATCCGCGCTGTCCTCGACGACGCGCTCGTCGAGGACCCGGAGACCGGCCGCTACCAGGTGCGGCGCAGCGTCTTCACTGACGAGCAACTGTTCGAACTCGAGATGACGCACATCTTCGAGGGCAATTGGATCTACCTCGCGCACGAGAGCCAGATCCCGAACGTCGGCGACTACTTCACCACCTACATGGGCCGTCAACCCATCGTGATCACCCGCAACAAGGACGGCGAATTGGGTGCGCTGATCAACGCATGCAGCCACCGCGGTGCGATGCTCTGTCGCCGTAAGACCGACAACCGAACCACCTTCACCTGCCCGTTCCACGGCTGGACCTTCAACAACAGCGGAAAACTCCTCAAGGCCAAGGACGCTCGCACCGGCGGCTATCCGGAGCAGTTCAACAAGGACGGCTCACACGACCTGACCAGGGTGGCGCGGTTCGAGAACTATCGCGGCTTCCTCTTCGGTAGCCTCAACCCCGACGTGCTGCCGCTCGAAGAGCACCTCGGTGACACCACGAAGGTCATAGACATGATCGTCGATCAGTCACCTGACGGACTCGAAGTTCTGCGCGGTGCTTCCACCTACACCTACGACGGCAACTGGAAGCTGCAGACCGAGAACGGTGCCGACGGCTACCACGTGTCTTCGACGCATTGGAACTACGCCGCTACCACCGCTCGCCGCACCGCCGGTGAATCGTCGAACGAGACCAAAGCCATGGATGCCGGTACCTGGGGGAAGCAGGGCGGTGGATACTTCTCCTACGACTACGGCCACCTCCTGCTCTGGATGTGGTGGGGCAATCCCGAGGACCGTCCCCTGTTCGAACGCAAGGCGGAGCTGGAAGCTCAGTTCGGTTCCAAGAAGGCCGAATTCATGGTCGGTGCGTCGAGGAACCTCTGCCTGTACCCGAACGTCTACCTCATGGATCAGTTCAGCAGCCAGATCCGGCACTTCCGTCCGATCTCCGTGGACCAGACCGAAGTCACCATCTACTGCATCGCTCCCAAGGGAGAGAGCGCCGAAGCACGCAGCAACCGCATCCGTCAGTACGAGGACTTCTTCAATGCCAGCGGTATGGCCACCCCGGACGATCTCGAAGAGTTCCGTTCCTGCCAGAAGACCTACCAGGCAGCCGGAGCCCCGTGGAACGACCTCAGCCGTGGTGTCACACACCAGATTCCCGGTCCGAACGACGTCGCGAAGGATCTCGGCATGAATCGCGTGCTCTCGAGCGGAGCCAAGACCGAGGACGAAGGCTTGTATCCCATTCAGCACGGGTACTGGCGCGACGCCATGCTTGCGGCCGTAGATGCCGAGCAAGCCGCTTCCAACCGGACCATCTGAGGACGATCACCATGACTGTCACCACCACCAATGCCGTCGCCCTCGAAACAGTGCAGCAGTTTCTCTACCGTGAGTCTCGCTATCTGGACGATCGCGAGTTCGAGAAGTGGATCGAGTGCTACCACCCCGATTCCGAGTACTGGATGCCCGCATGGGCGGACGACGGCGAGCTGACCACGGACCCGGCCGCAGAGATCTCCCTGATCTACTACCCGAATCGCGGCGGTATCGAGGATCGCGTGTTCCGAATCAGGACTGACCGTTCCAGCGCGACAAGCCTTCCCGAGCCCCGCACCGGTCACAACATCACCAACGTGGAAGTGATCGAAGAACGCGGCTTCGTCGTCGACGTCCGCTTCAATTGGTTCACGCTGTACTTTCGCTACAACACGGTCGACACCTACTTCGGCACCTCGCACTACACGATCGACTTCTCGGGCGAGCAGCCGTTGATCATGAAGAAGAAGGTAGTCCTCAAGAACGACTACATCCATCACGTGGTCGACATCTACCACTTCTGACACGACTTCCCTTCGAATCGAGCTGTTTCCATGAGCATTCAAGCCGCGCCGACCTTTCAAGTAGCCCTGAGTTTCGAAGACGGCATCACCCGCTTCGTCGAATGCAACACCGACGAGACCGTCGCGGACGCGTCGTACCGCGCACGAATCAACATTCCGCTCGACTGCCGCGACGGAGCTTGCGGCACCTGCAAATCGCTCTGTGAGTCAGGCACTTTCGACGCCGGCGACTACATCGAGGAGGCCCTGACGGATGACGAAGCCGAGCGGGGATACTGCCTTCCGTGCCAGATGGTGCCGGAATCAGATCTCGTGCTGCAGATTCCCACCACGTCGGCGGTCGCCAAGACCACTGCCGGTTCGTACACGTCCACGATCACCGAGATCATTCGCCATTCGGATTCCACGGTGGGTTTCACCGTCGCAGTCGACAACCGCGCAGATCTGGTCTTCCTCCCCGGTCAGTACGTGAACATCCTCGTTCCCGGAACCGAAGCGACGCGGTCGTACTCGTTCAGCTCCGGCCCTGAGGTCGAGTCGGCGTCGTTCCTGGTCAAGATCACCCCGGGTGGTCTGATGTCCGAGTATCTCAGTCAGCGTGCGCAGGTAGGCGACACTCTCGAATTGACCGGACCGATGGGTAGCTTCTTCCTCCGGTCAGGTCAACGGAGAGCCCTACTGCTTGCCGGCGGAACCGGCTTGGCCCCGCTGCTCTCCATACTGGAGAAGATGCGTGCCGAACGCTCCACTCGGCCAGTTCATCTGGTCTACGGCGTCAGCTCCGACACCGATCTCGTCGAGCTCGACAAACTGCATGGCTACGCGGAGTCTTTACCCCAGTTCACCTTCGACTACTGCGTATCCGATCCCGACAGCACAGCACCGAACAAGGGCTATGTCACGGGTTTGATCGAGCCCGATCACCTCGACGACGGCAACGTAGACGTGTACCTGTGCGGCCCGCCGCCGATGGTCGAAGCCGTACGTCTGCACTTCAATGACGTCTCGATCACACCCACTAACTTCTACTTCGAAAAGTTCAACAACGCGGCAGCACCGGCTGATTCACCGGCCACCTCGGCCGAAGAATCTACAGCCGGCACGTACGAGATCGGTGAAGAACACCTGCCGGTCACGGAGTCGGACGCACAGTTCGACGCTCGGATGGCGCTCGAACTCGGAGCAATGGAACTCACCATCGGCCGCCTCACTCCGGCACAGTTGACGGAGTACCGCATTCTGGCGGAGAACTCGGCCACTTCCATCGACCGCGATCATTTCACGGACGCAGCGGCATTCACCGAAACCAATGCCCTGTTCCACGACTTCCTCTTTCGCTGCACCGGAAACGAAGTGCTGCTGCAGGCATACCACCGTCTCGAGGTCACACAACTGATGAACCGAGTGCTCCGCACCGCCGATTGGGTGGACGAACATGTCGCGGAGGATCACTCACGAATCGTGCGTGCATTCGAGCAGAATGATCGCGCCACGGCCCGTGATCTGATCGTCCGGCACAGCGAACACGCCAAGTCGACGATGCACCGCGCCATCACTGACGCTCGGGAAAGTGTGGCGTCGTGAGCACGAGATTCTTCGCCGGCCGGTTCGACGACCGGGTCGTGGTCGTCACCGGAGCGGCTCAGGGGATCGGGCGCAGCGTTGCCGAAAGAGTTTCCGCAGAAGGCGGTTCCGTCGCGCTTGTGGATCGAGCTGAACTGGTTCACGATATCGCGATACCGTTGATACGATCCCATTCGGTGACGGCGGACCTCGAGACGTTCGAAGGTGCCCAACACGCAATAGATTCCGCGTTGGAGCACTTCGGGCGCATCGACGTCCTGGTCAACAATGTCGGCGGGACCATCTGGGCCAAACCCTACGAGCACTACACGCCGGAGCAGATACAAGCCGAGGTCACACGATCGCTGTTCCCCACGCTGTGGACGTGTCGAGCGGTACTGCCCCATCTGATCAAGCAGGCGAGCGGCACCATCGTCAATGTCTCCTCGGTCGCCACCCGCGGCGTCAACCGTGTTCCGTACGCGGCGGCCAAGGGCGGGGTCAGCGCGATCACCGCGGCCTTGGCAATGGAGGTCGCGCAACACGGAATACGGGTTGTGGCAACCGCTCCCGGCGGAACCGAGGCGCCACCACGCGTCGTGGCACGCGGGCCGGGCGCCGAGACCGACGAGGAGAAGGCCTGGCACCAGCAGATCGTCGACCAGACCGTCGACTCGTCGCTGCTCAAGCGTTACGGCACCCTGGACGAACAGGCTGCCGCCATCACTTTCCTTGCCTCCGAAGAGGCTTCGTATGTCACCGGAACGGTCCTTCCCGTTGCCGGTGGCGACCTCGGCTGAATCCAGCCTCCCCCGATTCCTGATCTCTCGAACGGAGATTCGCCATGTCCTCGATCGAACGTGGTTCCTGGGCCAGTGCCCGCCATCGCTCGTCAGTGTTGTGGGTGGTCACCATCGCCGCCATTGCCATTCTGTTCGACGGATACGACCTGGTCGTGTACGGCACGATCCTGCCGGTACTCATGGACGACCCCAGCCATATCGGCACCTTGACCGCATCTCAGGCCGGCGCTTTGGGTTCGTATGCACTCGTCGGAGTGATGGTCGGCGCACTGACGTGTGGAGCGATCGGCGATCACTTCGGTCGCCGAAAGATGATGCTGGTCAACATCATCTGGTTCTCGGTCGGAATGGCATTGGCAGCGTTCGCCACCAGCATCACCACCTTCGGTCTGCTGCGGTTCTTCACCGGCATCGGTGTCGGTGGGCTTGTCGCCACCGCCGGAGCCATGATTGCCGAGTTCGCGCCGCCGGGACGCCGCAATCTGTTCAACGCCATCGTCTACAGCGGTGTCCCGGCCGGTGGCGTCATGGCTTCCGTCCTGGCAATCGTTCTCCGCGATTCCATCGGATGGCGCGGACTGTTCCTCATCGGCGCGCTGCCATTGGTGTTCCTGTTCCCACTCGCCTGGTTCAAACTGCCCGAGTCTCCCGCGTGGCTGATTGCTCGCGGACGTGTCGAGGAAGCTCGCGCCATTTCCTCGAAAACTGGAATTCCATTGCCTGTCGGTACAGATCGACCCAACGGTGCCGTAGCCGAGAAAGTCGGCTTCCGAGCGTTGGCGAGCAGACAATATGTCTGGGGCACCGCGCTTCTCGGCCTCATGAGCTTCGCCGGCCTACTCCTGACCTACGGACTCAACACCTGGCTGCCCAAGATCATGGAAAACGCGGGATACAACGCGAAGGGTTCGCTCTCGTTCCTGTTGGTACTCAACGGCGGTGCCATCATCGGTGGACTTCTCGCCTCCAAGATCGCAGACGTCACCGGTCCGCAGCGGGTTGTCGCAACCACCTTCGGCCTGGCCGCACTCGCCCTGCTCCTGTTCACATTCGGGTTTCCGCTTCCCGTACTCCTCGCCTCCGTTGCCATCGCGGGTGTCGGAACCATCGGTACTCAGGTTCTGATCTACGGATTCGTGTCCAATTACTATTCGACGGCCGCTCGGGCCGCAGGTGTTGCGTGGTGCGCCGGATTCGGGCGTCTGGGCGGGATATTCGGGCCACTGATCGGAGGAAGTTTGATCAGCGCCGGAATCAGTTCCGAATCGGCATTCTATGTCTTCGCAGGCATCGCGGTGCTGGGCGCCATCGTCACCTTCTTCGTGCCGAAGCAAGCACCCGAACTGGGCACCACCGTACTTCGACCCGATGAAGTCCGTGCCGAAAAGGAAACCCGCGGTGAGCCCGGCGTTACGGTAGTCGGGTGACACTTCGTGACCTGTTGCTCGGCCGAGAACGCGAGCTCGCCGTTCTCGGCCGAGCCCTGGCCGCGGCAGAGACAGGAGTGCCGACTCTCGTGCTGGTCGAGGGCGATGCCGGTAGCGGTAAGTCCACTCTCGTCGACCGGTTCGCCGAAATCTCCTCCGCTCATACGCTCCGCCGCGCTCGTGGGTTGGAGTGGGAATCGAACAATGCCTTCGGGGTGATCGAACAACTACTCGAACGTCCGGTATCCATTTCGGAGCCGTTAGCCGTTGCACACGAGATCGTCGACGCAGCGGAGCACCCGACCCTGATCGTCGTCGATGATGCCCATCACAGCGATGTCAGCTCGCTTCAGGCAATCACCTCCGCCCTTCATCGAGGCCGAACGGCCCCACTGTTGTTCGTCCTCGTCGCCGAGGAAACCCCGTTCCTGCGCGAGGATGTCAGGAAGATTCTCGACCTGCACTGGTCGACGCGTTTGCACATCAGCCCCCTCGACACAGCCGTCATCATCGACATCGCGCGCATGCGAAGCGGAATCGACCTCAGTTCCGGCGTCGCGCTTCAACTTCAGGATTTCACCGCGGGCAACACACTCGACATCGTCTCGCTCCTCGACGAGCTGCCACCGGCCTATTGGACCCAGTGGCACCGAACCTTGCCCGTCCCTCGTCATCGTGCGGTGGCGATCGCCGCCGCCCTCGCTGCGTGTTCGGCGGGAGCACGAACGTTGATCGAAGCCGCAACAGTTCTCGGGCGCAGCACGACGTTGTCGCATCTTGCTCAGCTAGCCGAAATCGACGACGTGGTCGGCGCCTTGGACAGCGCCTTTGCCAGCGGTCTCCTCTCCGTCCACGAGCAGCGCGGCAGCACCGAAGTGTCACTGAGCAGCACGATGGTCGCGGCCGCAGTGCGCGGGGCGTTGGGGCCCGCGCACTTGCATCTGCTGCACACTCGCGCAGCCGAGATCGCTTGGGGAGAAGGTGAGCGGCTTTTCCACCTTGCCGCCGCCAGCACCACCCACGACGAGGACCTCGCCGCCGAACTCGTTGCGTACGCATCACTACGAGCATCCGACGGCGCGTGGTCGGAAGTCGCCGACGCCATGGTCACGGCAAGCCGTCTCACCACTGCCAGAACCGAACACGAGGACCGTCTGCTCCGCGGAGTCGACGCGCTGACCGGATCGGGTGACATCCCCCGCGCCATGGTCTTCGTGCCGGAGATCGAGAGTATTTCGCGCGGGCCTCTCCGCGACGCCGTCCTCGGCTACCTCGCCATTCACCGAGGGCGACCGACCGAGGCCGCCGATCTTCTGACCAGAGCGTGGGACAGCTGCAGCGTGGACCGTGAGCCAGGCACCGCTGCGATGATCGCCCAACGAATGGTCCTTCATTCTCTGGCTCGGCTCGATGGCACAGCCCTCGTCGAGTGGGTTGACCGCGCAGTCGAATTGGTGGGCCCTTCGGATCCCGCAGCAGTGGAGTCCGAAGCGATCAAGGGTCTCGGGCTCGGCGCTACCGGAAGAACCGAGAATGCGCTCGCGGCATACGACGAACTGTCCGATCGCGTCCGCCCCGGAGCACAAGCACAGCGTTTCCAGATGGGACGCGGATGGCTCGAGCTTGCTTTGGATCACCCGGAGTCTGCCAGACGTGACCTCGAAAGTGCGGTGTCCACAGAGTTTTCCAGTGGTTCGGCAAGAATCTCGCTGTGGGCACAGGCCTGGCTCGCCCGCACTCAATTCGCGCTCGGCGCCTGGGACGAAGCGCTCTCGACCGTCGAGGGCGCCGGGGCCGAGGTGGATCGGTTCGAGATCGAGATGATCCGGCCGTTGGTCCACTGGTCGGGAGCACAGATCCACGCTCTGCGCGGCAACTGGGAACTGGCCCGTGACCACGTGCGACGCGCGTACGCCGGCGTCCACGCCTACGAAATCATGTACGTTCCTGCACTTCTCGCCAGAGCGCAGGTTGCCGAGGCCGCCGCCGACTACGCCGAAGTCCTGGTGGCGCTGGCTCCGCTCACCGCGAGCAAGGCGCAACAATGGCTAGACGAGCCAGGGTTCTGGCCGTGGGTCGATCTCTACGCCAATGCACTGGTCATGGTCGGGAGAGCCGATGATGCCGACGCCTTTCTGCAACCACACGAGCAGACGGCACGACATCGTGAGCACCGCTCAGCTGCGGCACGTCTCGGCTACGTTCGCGGCCGGATCCACGGCGCACGGGGCGAACTCGACTCGGCAAGAATAAGTTTCGATGCTGCACTACTCGGCATCGAGACGCTGCCACTCCCCTACGACCGAGCCCGAATCAATTTTGCGTACGGCCAAACTCTCCGCCGGGCGGGAAAACGCGCAGAGGCAGACGTCGTCCTCCGGGCCGCCCGCGAGCTATATCACTCGTTGGGCGCCGCTACTTACGTCGAGCGCTGCGAGCGCGAACTCCGCGCGGGCGGGTTGAACCTCTCGCGGACGGAGAAGGGAATCACCGACCTGACTCCGCAAGAGCGAGCCGTCGCCGACCTTGTCGCGGCGGGCAAGTCCAACAAGGAAGCTGCCGGCGAATTGTTTCTCTCCGTCAAGACCATTCAATATCACCTCACGCGCGCGTACGCGAAGCTCGGACTGCGATCACGGAGCGAACTCGCAGCTTTGTTCCGCGACCGGGGGCTTTCGGATCCACATCAGGAGAACTGAGAACATGTCGGACACTTCGACGACCGCGCCCGTTCGCGTCGTCACCGAGCCACTCCCCCAACCGCTCTACAGCCCGAAGCGCGTCGTGCACGACTTCGGCGGAACGTCCATTGCCAACGGAATCATCGGCATCGTCTTCTCGGCGACCGGGCCGGTAGCAGTCATTCTCGCCGCGGGGTTGGCGGGTGGACTGAGCCAAGCTCAATTGGCCTCTTGGCTTTTCGGTGCCTTCTTCGTCAACGGCATTTTGACCATCACGGCTTCCTGGTTGTACCGGCAGCCGCTGGCCTTCTTCTGGACGATTCCTGGAACCGTTGTCGTCGGAGCGTCGTTGGAGCATCTGCCGTGGGAGCAAGTGCTCGGAGCGTTCTTCGCGACCGGCGCCTTGATCTTGTTGTTGGGATTGACCGGGTGGGTCACACCAATCATGGCCGCATTACCCATGCCCATCGTAATGGCAATGGTGGCGGGTGTTTTCCTTCATTTCGGAACCGATTTGGTCGAAGCGCCCGCTCACGACGCGGTGATCGCCCTGCCGATGATCGCCGCCTTCGTCGCTCTGAGCGTGTTCGCCAAGGTGGGAAGATTCGTTCCGCCCGTTCTCGGCGCTTTGATCGTCGGCGTGGTCGTGATACTCGCGACCGGAAGATTCAACTCCGTCGGCGACGCGCATGGGTGGCTGGCGCATCCGATGCTGACCACGCCAACCTGGTCTTGGCAAGCGATGATCGAACTGGTTGTACCGCTGGCGATCACAGTCGTCGTCGTGCAGAACGGCCAAGGAATCGCAGTCCTCCGAGCAGCCGGTCATCAACCGCCGATCGGGACAGCAACGGTTGCCTGCGGTGTGT
This sequence comes from Rhodococcus sp. 66b, assembly GCF_002076325.1. Lineage (NCBI taxonomy): Bacteria > Bacillati > Actinomycetota > Actinomycetes > Mycobacteriales > Nocardiaceae > Rhodococcus > Rhodococcus sp. 66b. The sequence continues at coordinate 113,757 of NZ_MUZB01000006.1, read as the reverse complement.
TCTCTCTCGTGAACGCGGCGGTGGGGTGCGTGTCGACGTGCCTGACCGGGCCGACGAACGCGTTGCTCACAGCGTCGGGAGAGCGGGCACGCCAATACACCGCCGGAATCTTCTGCGGCCTACTCGCCGTCGTCTTCGGACTGTTCGCCCCGACTTTCGTCGCGATGATGTTGGGAACTCCGATGGCATTCATCGTCACTCTGGGTGGCCTGGCCATGCTCAAGGCCTTACAGGGAGCCTTCGTGACCGCATTCGGCGGGAAATTCGCCTTCGGGGCCTTGATCGCGTTTCTCGTGACGATCTCCGACGTCGAACTACTCAATATCGGAGGCGCTTTCTGGGGACTCGTGTTCGGGGTCATCGCCTCGCGAATCCTCGAGCGTGGTGACTACCCCGACCGGGTCGCGATCTCACGAACGCGTTGAACTCGGCAGACTTTGGGCGATTTGGTCGAGGATATCGGCAACGTCCGCAGGTGCCGCGAGCATGGGGGAATGCCCCGTCGTCAAAGTAAATACCCTCTCACAGGAGCGCCGGGAGACCATCTCACGTTGATGTGCAGGAGTGATGACAAGATCGCGAAGGGTTTCAATGTAGTAGCGAGGCACAGACCCTTCCCGTTCCGGCGTCAGCGACACCGAACCACTGAAAACACTCATCGGTTGCGGGCGAAGGTTTGACATCGATTCTCGCGCCACCTCGTCGGCGCAGTCCCCGAACAAGAGCATCGGGTACAAATTCAAGGCAACCTCAGGGTCGATCCCGAGTTCATCGCAGGCGAAGAACAACCGCGCAGCGCTACTGTCCTCTTGCGAACTACTAAGGCAGGATTCCCCGTCCCCAGGCAGGGTCGCGGCCAGGTAGACGGCAGCAGCAACACGCGTCGGATGCATTTCTGTCAGTTGTGCCGTCAGTGTTCCGCCCATCGAGTGGCAGACAAGTATCACGTCCCCAGGCAGTTGAACCAGCTCAGCCGACAGCTTGGAAAGCGTTGATTCCCAAGTTATTTCTTCAGCTTTCGTCGTGTCTCGACCCAAGCCCGGTTGATCGGTAGCCAGAGCCGTGTGCCCACGTCTCTCCAGCGCCTCGACCACATAGTCCCAGCACCAGGCTCCGTGTCCTGCGCCATGAATCAACATGAACTGCGCCATTGCTCTCCAGCTTTCGATCGACCGATGTGATCTACAGCATGTTCCTGCCGACATCGGTGCACTAATGCCTAGTTGAACTAGCGCTATACCCAAAGTGAACGCACCAGCACCGGATATTCGGCGCACGCCAGGCGATCTCCAGTACATTCCTGATCCCGTGACGACTGCCCTGGCATGCGAACATTCGCATACTCGACTTTGACAATCATTTACATTAAGCAGTAGATCTATACCCATGCACCTCAACACCCGCATGTCGCGGCGCCTCACCCTTGCCACATCAGTTGGCCTCTCACTCGCCCTCGTCACGGGCTGCTCGTCCGACAACAAGGACTCGGCCCCGTCGGAGACCACCACGACAACCGCGTCCGCACCCACCGAACAAGCCTCGGCAACACCGCGTCTCGCAGTCTCCTACGACGGCGGCATCCTGGTGTTGGATGCAACTTCGCTCGACGTGGTCGGCGAGACCAAGATCAACGGCTTCACGCGACTCAACCCGGCCGGCGACGGTCGCCACGTCATGATCTCGTCGGGTGAGGCGTTCAAGGTGCTCGATACCGGCACGTGGTCCTCGGCCCACGGCGACCATTCCCACTACTACACAGCCGATCCCGCGATGTCCGAGGTCGAGTTCGCAGCCAACGAACCCGGACACGTTGTACGCCATGCCGGAAAGACTGTCCTCTTCAACGACGGCTCGGGACTCGTCGAGATCTTCGATCCGGCGCAGTTGGCAAAACGCCAACCTCGCGTCGAGACGTACACCACGCCAGAACCCCATCACGGCGTTGCGGTCGCACTTGCCGACGGCAGCCTGTTGACGACCATCGGAAATTCGGAGTCCCGCAACGGCATTGCCATCCTCGATGCCGACCGCAAGGAAATCCTGCGCAACGAACAGTGCCCCGGTGTCCACGGCGAAGCAGTCGCTGCCGGCGAAGCCATCGTGCTGGGCTGCCAGGACGGGTTGCTCGTGTACAAGAACGGAGCGATCACCAAGGTCCAGAGTCCGGATGCATACGGCCGCATCGGAAATCAAGCAGGCTCGGAGGAGTCGGACATCGTCCTGGGTGACTACAAGACTGACAAGGACGCCGAACTCGAACGTCCGCAACGGGTCTCGCTGACCAACACGACGACGTCCGATCTCAAGCTCGTCGACCTCGGCACCAGCTACACCTTCCGCTCACTCGGCCGCGGACCGCACGGAGAGGCACTGGTGCTCGGCACCGACGGCGCCATCCACGTCATCGACCCGAACACCGGCGTCGTCACCAAGAAGATCGCCGTCATCGACGCATGGACCGAGCCCACCAAGTGGCAAGAGCCCAGGCCGGCACTCTTCGTGGAAGACCACACCGCGTACGTCACCGATCCCACGTCGAAGAAGCTGATCGCCGTCGACCTCGAGGACGGCAGCATCCTGACCGAGACCACCCTCGATCACGCCCCCAACGAATTGACCGGTGTCACCGGCTGATTCAGATCCTCACCTCAGGCCCCCATCTCACACCGAGATGAGGGCCTGAGCCGTTCTCGTGCTTCGCCTACTGACCAGGGAATCTCGACACTTAGGCAGTCCTTGAGGTGCTACGACGCGCACCTCGGACAATCGGAGCTGTTGTCGCCCAGCTCTGCCGGAGCTGAGCGATGAGCAGGACCACAATTGACCGCGGCACAAGTCAGCATGGAATAACTCCGTATGGAGGTTCGTTGTAGATGGTGTCGGTGTTCGGTTCTTTGCCCCGGGTACCATCCCAGAATTGCCACTTCGAGTGGCCACTTGCCGAGAGGCGCAAGACGGGCACCGACGCGCTGGAGCCGCTGGACACCTTTCGGTGCCAGCGGCTTTGTCGTCTGAATGATCAGGCCGGGTTTTCGCCGGCAGCGACGTCGAGGATCCACGTCACCCCGAACGCATCGGTGAGCATGCCGAATCCGGGGCTCCACGCCGCCGCGGCAAGACCCTCGATGATGGATCCACCGACAGAGAGTTTGGCCCAGTAACCCTGCACCTCTTCGAGCGATTCACCGCGAACCGAGACGAAGAACGGTTGGTCGGTGATCGTGGTGCCGTTCTCGCGGTGCGTCGTGCCGGCATTGGCGGTCGAGCCGCCCGACTGTCCGGGGATGTCGTACGCCATCACGCTGAAGCCGTCCGCGGTTTCGACTTGGCCGAACACAATGTTCTCAGCGCCAGGCACATCCTTGGGCATTCCGAAGTCGCCGTAGGTTGCGATCGTGACCTGGCCACCGAAGACGGACTGGTAGAACTCCAGAGCCGCGCGGGCGTCTCCGCGGAAGTTGAGGTGGGTCGTTGTCTTGATGCTCATGTCTGCTCCTAGTACGAACGTCGCCCGGGTTTTCCCTGACAACGTCGACTCTCACAGCCGTATAGGACTGTTTTCGTCCTAGACTCGTCGTAGTCTCACGACATGGCGACCACCACTCGGCTCTTGAATCTGCTGTCCCTCTTGCAGACGAGGCGCGACTGGCCGGGCGCTCTACTCGCCGAGCGGCTCGACATCAGCCACCGCACGGTCCGCCGCGACATCGACCGGCTCCGGGAGATGGGTTACAGCATTGCGGCGACCATGGGCCCGGACGGCGGATACCGACTCGACGCCGGCAGCGAGCTACCACCCCTGCTGTTCGACGACGATCAGGTCATCGCCTTGGCAGTCGCTCTGCAGGCGGCGACGCTGACCGGCGTCGGCATCGAAGAGGACGCAGTGCGTGCGCTGACCACCTTGCGGCAAGTGATGCCGTCGCGTCTGCGCCATCGCCTCGACACACTCACGTTCACCACGATTTCGACCGATTCCAGCGACGCAGACTCGGTGTCCCCTGAGGTGCTCGTAGCGATTTCCGCAGCGGTGCGCGCTCGCGAGGTGCTCCGCTTCGACTACTCGAACGGCCGCTCAACTGACAACATCGAAATAACACCCCCACGCCGCGTGGAGCCACATCATCTGGTGACCTCCAAGCGTCGCTGGTACCTCGTCGCGTGGGATCTCGAGCGAGACGACTGGCGAATCTTCCGCGCCGATCGCATCACTCCACGCACCCCGAACGGCCCGCGGTTCACACCGAAGGGGATCCCCGGCGGTGACGTGAGCGAATACGTGGCCGCGCGCTTCAAGGGATCGGAACATATCAACAAATGGCCGTGCCACGGCAAGGTCGTTCTCCATCGACCAGCCAGTTATGTTCTTCCCTTTGTCGAGGACGGCGCCGTCGAAGATCTTGGCCCCGACCAGTGCAGCCTCGAAGCCGGATCATGGTCCTGGGCGGCGCTGGCAGCCTCCTTCAACCGATTCGACACCGACATCGATGTCGTCGGCCCGGCAGAACTGACCCACGCTTTCGCACAACTCGCCGCCCGCAATGCCGCGACTGCTGCGAGTTAGGCAGTCGTTGTGAATGAGATCCAGGTCTCCAACACAACCGTGCGTCCGTGGGTTCATGTAGGTTTCAAGTCCTCAGAGGACCTGAGGACTTGAAGACCTGAACGAAGGGATGCCCAAGGAGATGAAGAAGGGGCAAGTTGCGTTTCTCACCGGCACACACGTCGTGAACGATCTGTACCAGGGGGCTGTACCTGCACTGTTGCCGTTCATGATGCTGGAACGCGGATATTCCTACTCCGCGGTTGCCGGAATCACGCTCGCCGCGACCGGACTATCCAGTGTCGTGCAACCCGCATTCGGCATGCTGGTCGATCGAAAGAGCCGGAATTGGCTGGTACCCACAGGTTTTGTGACGGCCGCAACGGGAATTGTCGTGGCCGCGATGAGCACCACCTACATCGTTACTTGGCTGGCAATTGCTTTGGCCGGCATCGGCATTGCCGCATACCATCCGCCCGCCACAAATTTGGCACGCGCAGCTGGAGGTCACTCGCAGAAGGCCATGAGCGTGTTCTCCGTGGGCGGCACGTTGGGAGCCTCACTGGCGCCACCGTTCGTCACGCTCGTGGTCGGCTCGCTCGGATTGTCCGGCGGCTACCTGCTCGCAGTTCCTGCAGTGGTAGCGGCTATTTGGTGGATCGTCGCCCAATCACGATCGGCCGGCACGGGCACGGACGCCGAATCAGCCCAGTCGTTGAGTTCGCAGCTAGCAGCGAACGGTCCCGTGTCAGATGATTGGCGCTCGTTCACCCGACTCGTGCTGGTAACGGTGTGTTGGTCAATTCCATATGTGACCACGCTGTCGTTGGTCTCACCGTACGTACTCAACGGACTGAACGGATCATCCTCGAGTGCAGCAATCGTGTTGTCCTCCTTCACCTTGGCGGGAGCGGCCGGCACGCTACTGGGCGGAGTCCTCGCGGACCGTCGAGGTCGACGTGCATCCATCCGACTCGGTTACCTGCTTGCGGTACCTTCACTGGCATTGCTCGCCGCGGCTCCGAACGTGGCAATTGCCGAACTTGGAATCGTGTGTCTCGGATTCGCGATGTTCTTGCCCTTCGCGCCACAGGTGACGTTGGCGCAGGACTACCTACCGAACCGCCCAGGCACGGCAAGTGGGGTGACCCTCGGACTCGCAATGTCAGTGGGAGGCATCGCCTCTCCGCTGTTCGGTTACCTGGCAGATCACTTCGGACCGCGCATGGCGATCGGGGCGACAACTGCAGTGCTGTTGGTCGGAGCCGTCATCGCATTCACCTTGCGCGATCGACGCCTCGACCCGGAAGACGAGACGGAGCGCGAACTGGACGTCATCGCCCTTCGATAACCCGACAGACTGCACCGTAGTCTGAAGATTCATCGGAGGACATGAAGTGTCACTCGGTGGGCCGCTCCACGGCGGTTCACCGAGTCAGTCAGGAGCAGACACATGGCAGTGCGCCAGGTCAAGCAGCAGTCACTGGTACAGAAAGCCGCAGACGAACTTGCGCGCCTCATCGGCGACGGCGAGTGGCCGGTCGGGACGAAAATCCCGAACGAGCAGGATCTGAGCACGCTCCTCGGAGTCGGGCGTTCGACCGGCAGGGAAGCCGTGCGTGCACTGATCGCGTCGGGACAGCTCTACTCTCATCAAGGATCCGGCACCTACGTCATGTCCTCGACTCCGGTCACAGAACTCGAGCGAGAACTCAAACGCTCGGACCGCCGCGAAGTCTACGAAGTGCGCAGACTCCTGGAGGTGGAAGCGGGCCGTCTGGCTGCCATGCGTCGAACTTCCGCCGACGTCAACCTGTTACGGGTGGCACTCGAAGCCCGTGAAAATGCTTCGACACCAACAGAATTTGTCGACGCTGACATGGAACTACATCGCGCCGTGGTGAATGCTGCGCACAACAGCGTGTTGTCGATGGTGTTCGATTCATTCATCGAAACGCTCCGCAACTCGGCCCTGGACGTGATCACCGACGTCACGGCACGAAACCCCCAATCCATCGACGACGAAGCCGCTGCCCACCGAGATCTGGTGGAAGCAATCGTCGCGGGTGATGCCGACGCTGCCAGCGCGGCAACGCGCAGGAACATGGACGGGCTCGACTGACCCTCTCTATCGTTGTCAGGCATGACGTCCACATCGCTCCCTCCACGGGGTCTCCGGATCGGTCTGTCCGCCATCGCGTGGCTCAACCTGCTCTCTGCGCTCGTAGGAATGGCGGGCCTGACGATCGGCGGCGGGATGGGCCTGCCTCCTGAATGGATCGAGGGAACCGTCTTCCCTTCATATTTCTGGCCCGGAATCCTCCTCGGCGTTGTCGTCGGAGGCATCCAAGCCGCCGCGCTCTTCGCTCAGCACAACAGGTTCCGCCTGGCATGGGGCCTGCACGCCGCCGCCGGCCTGACGATGATGATCTGGATCTTCGTCGAAATCGCCATGATCCTCGTCTGGTCGCCGCTGCAAGGCATCTTCTTCACCACTGGATTGGCCCAGACGATCCTCGCCGTTCTCGCACTCGGCGCCTGGCCCCGCCCCTTCCTCCAACGAACCGACAGCCATCACGGTCAGTGACGAATTACATTGGGATAGAAGGTCACTAGGACCGACCTCGATGCTCTCCATCGCCCAATCCAGCTCGACCCCCGACCGTCAACTGAAATCTGTTCAGCCGATGAGGTCTTTCGAGAAGTTCAGCGAGTCGAAAGACCTGTTCGCTACGAGTTCCAATTGCCTCTGTGTTGCACCGTCTCGGGCGCGCTGAGACATGCCTTGGATGACTACACCGATGAACTCGGCAAGGTCCTCGGGATCGCAGTCAGCGGGCATGAGTCCGTTGGCGATATCGGCTGCGATCCTCTGCGACAGCAACACCACGTTGGCATTTCGCATGTCGCGCAATCGGTTTGCTATGTGACTGTTGGCGTCGGTCACGCTGACCGCCGCGCTGATGATCAGACAACCACCCGGACAAGACTCGTCGGTGTAATGGGACGCCGCGTCGTTCAAGAGGCGGCGAATCAATTCGGATGCCTCGCGCTCTTCGGCGAACGCCCGGTCCATGAAGTCGCCGCGAGTCGCGTTGTAGTGATCGACGGCGGCAAAGAACACTCCTTCCTTGCCGCCGAAAGCACTGTAGAGACTCGGTGGATTTATCTGCATCGCAGCAGTCAACATGGCAACGGATGTCCCCTCGTAGCCGTGCTCCCAGAAGGCATACATCGCCTTGTCCAAGGCCGCGTCTACGTCGAACTTCCGCCCTTGTCCCGGCACCCCGGCCATGCAACCTCCCAATTCCGCAGCATCTACCGATCCAAATGTGATCTATTCTACTCTTGTAGCGATCACTATGCGAATGTCCTACTGTTCTCCTCGAAAGTTCATTTCGTTCACTGAAGTACCGCCGTACTGCTGACACAGCTCGCGAACGCTCTTTCACACCGTCTAGGGGGATCGACATGCGTAGTGCCGCTTCATTCAAACTGGGTCTCAGCCACAGCGCGGCCACCGATTCGACATGGAAGGTCGAAGCGGTCAAACAGGTCGAGTATCACGTGATTGCCGCACGAAATCTGTTCGCCAAGGACAGCACTCGACTACTCGACGGGTGCAGCGCAGCGTCGCTACACCGCGGAGACCGACGCTTGATCATCATCGACGCGAACGTCGACCGAATTCACGGGGATAGAATTCGAGGCTACTTCGAACACCACGGAATACGAGCATCCTTCGTACCGATGCGAGCCGACGAGACGGTCAAAGAGTGGGGTTCTGCGGTGCGGGTGGTCGACGCGATGAACGGATTCGGCATCGACCGACGCGGGGAGCCGGTAATCGCGATCGGCGGGGGTGTTCTACTCGACATTGTCGGTTTCGCCGCGAGCGTCTACCGCCGCGGAACGCCGTACATCCGGGTCCCCACCACACTGATCGGCCTCGTCGACGCCGGGGTCGGCGTCAAGACCGGAGTCAACTACGGCATGGGCAAGAATCGACTGGGGACGTATGCACCGGCCCTGGCAACTTTTGTCGACCGAGCATTCCTGCGTACCCTCGACAACCGACACTTGTCCAACGGCCTTGCCGAGATACTCAAGATGGCCTTGATCAAATCCCTCGACCTCTTCGAACTGCTGGAAATCTTCGGGGAACGATTGATCGATGACAGGTTTCAGGGCTCTTCCGACGAACTCGACACAGCAGCAACACAAGTCATCGCCGAGTCGATCCACCTGATGCTCGAGGAACTGCAGCCCAATCTGTGGGAATCCTGCCTCGAACGCTGCGTCGACTACGGCCACACATTCTCGCCCACGCTCGAGATGGAAGCACTACCGGAACTTCTGCACGGTGAAGCCGTAGCTGTCGACATGGCATTGACGTCTGCACTGGGTTATTTGCGGGGAAGTATCAGTGAAGCTGAACTTGATCGCGCCCTGACTGTAATGAGGCGCCTCGGCCTTCCCACCTGGAACGACGTCTTGTCCACACCGGGCGTCCTCGGCGCCGCATTGGCCGACACAGTGCGTCATCGGGACGGGCGGCAACGGCTGCCTTTGCCGGTCGGGATCGGTGGACACCACTTCGTCAATGATGTCACGATCGACGGAATCAACTCTGCCTCCGCCCTTTTGAACAGGAAGAGCGACGAGCTACGCGTCCGTGAGACGTCGGTGACGAAGGTCGCGTCATGAGGTGGGGCGGCCTCTACATCGAAGGCTTCGGCTCATACCTACCGGACAGGCGGGAACAAGCCTCCGACATGGTGACCGAAGGACGGTTCGATCCCGTCGAACAGCAGAAGACCGGACAGACTTCGGTTGCAGTGTCGGACCCTGATATCGGCGAATCCGCGCCGGAGATGGCAGTCTTCGCAGGCAGAGCTGCGTTGGCCGACAGCGGAATCAGCAGCAACGAAATCGACCTACTCGTGCATGCAGTGGTTCTGCACAACGGCCTGGAGGCGTGGAACTGCGGCGCCTACATTCAGAACGAACTTGGCATCGACGACTGCCTGCCGATCGAGATCCGAACAGCCTGCGCCGGAGCAATCGTCGGAATCGAACTGATCGGCCGCTGGTTCGACGGACACGGCAAAGGCCTGGTAACTGCATCCGACGCTTGGCGTCTCCCCCTGTTCGACCGGTGGAATTCCGACAGCGGTCTCGCCTACGGAGACGGCGCGGCCGCTGCTGTCATCGGCCCGGATCCGGGTCCCTTTCGTATTCTTTCGACTTCCGTAGTCACTGATGCACACCTCGAGCAGATGCACCGCGGGCACGAGCGCACAAGCATGCCTGTCTACGGCACCGCCGACCCGATCGATCTCCGAGCACGGGTGGGGGGCTTCACCGAGACTCACTCCATCGACGAGTTCTGGTCACGCAACGCGGCCGCTCTGTCTCGATGCGCTGAAACAGCTTTGGGTGATGCCGCCACTCATCACGGTGACATCGCCACCTGGATCGTACCGAATTTCGGCAACGTCCTACTCCGCAAACAATGTTTCGAGCCGCTGAAGATCCGCGCCGAGCAGACCTTGGTCGAACTCGGCAGAACCATCGGCCACACCGGTGCTGCCGACCCACTACTGGGCCTCGACCTGCTCCGCCGCAGCAAGGCCCTGCACCCCGGAGACCGGATCATGCTCACCGGCATCGGCGTCGGGTTCACATGGGGATGCGCAGTCGTCGAATACACCGGATACGAGAAGGGATAGGCCATGGTGGTCGAAACTCCGCACGAATTGACGACAACGGCTCGCTCTACCAACGCGAATGCCGCAATAATCTGGATGCTCCTGGCAGTGTTCGGCGTCGGCACTGTCGAATACCTTGTGGCCGGCGTACTTCCGGACATCTCCACCGACCTCGGGGTCAGCACCTCCACAGCCGGACTGCTCGTCACCATCTATGCCGTCACAGTGGTCATCGGTGGCCCTCTACTGACGATCGCTACCACCAGGGTGCCGCGGACACCTCTCATCGCGGCTCTGATGGCTCTCTTCGTCATCGGCAACATCGGAACTGCGCTGGCACCGAACTTCGCAACCATGGTGATATTTCGGATCATCACTGCTCTGCCACACGCGACGTTCTTCGCTCTGTGCCTGGTGCTGGCGACGTCGTTGGTGGCGCCTGAATTCCAAGGGCGTGTGATCGCCCGCGTCACCCTCGGACTGAACCTGGCGACGGTCCTCGGCGTCCCCTTGGGAACTCTCATCGGTACACAACTGGGTTGGCGCTGGTCTTTTGCGATCATCGCCGTTTTCCAACTGCTGGTCACCGCTGCGCTGATCGCCTCGACGCGCAACGCCGCTCCCTCGCACCAGACCGGCAACGTCAGCTCAGAGCTACGGGTGTTCACCCGGGGCCCAGTTCTGTGGGCGATCGGGCTGACCGCTCTCAGTCAGGCAGCGCTTTTCGTGGTGTTCACCTACATCTCGCCGTATCTCACCGAGCATGCCGGCATCTCGGTGTCGACGGTGACGGTGGTGTTGTTCGTATTCGGCGTCGGGTCTGTTGTCGGCAATCAACTCGGTGGTTACTACGCAGACAAGGACCTGGACAAAACGCTGTACATCGCGTTGACCGCGCTCGCGTTGGCACTTCTCGCTCTCTTCGTCTTCGGCGGAACGTCTTGGTTTGCCTTCGCCTGGATGTTCGTACTCGGTGCTACCGGTTTTTCCATTATTCCGCCGCTCGCCTCGAAACTCATCGGTGCTGCAAGCGAAGCCCCGCACCTTGCTGCCACGGTCAACATTGCAGGATTCCAACTTGCGAATGCTGCCGGCGCGTGGATCGGCTCGATCGCTCTGTCCGGCGGCAACAGCGTTGCAGTCCTGCCTGCTATCGGGGCAGTCCTCGCGGCGGGCGCAGTACTGCTGCTGTTCGTCAGTCGGCGCACTGCTCGGAGCGTGACGTGAAAGCCATGAGAGCTGCGATGATCGACGCTCCCCGTTCCGTGTCGATCGTGACGATCGACCGTCCCAACTGCGGGCCTGACGATGTCGTCGTCAAGGTTGCCTATGTCGGTCTGTGCGGTACGGATCTGGAGTTGTTGCACGGCACGTCGTCATACCTCACTGATGGCCTTACGTCGTTTCCGCATCACTTCGGGCACGAATGGGTGGGCACCGTAGAGCAGACCGGCCCGAATATTCACGATCTGTCGGCGGGTGACGTAGTCACCGGGAGCACGATGATTTTCTGCCAGGCGTGTTCGGCCTGCGGGGCCGGACGACGCAACCAATGCTCCGATCTGCGTGAGGTCGGGCTATACGAACATCCTGGTGCCGCAGCCGAATTCCTCCGCATGCCGCGGCGCACGGTCGTTTCACTCGGTCGCGTCACAGTCGAACCGGAGCACGTTCTCATCGAGCCGCTCGTGACGGTGCTCGAGGCGCTCGACGCTGCTTCGGTGTCGCCGGGTGATCGGGTTCTCGTCGTCGGCGCGGGCACGATCGGCAGCTTGTCCATCGCCATGCTGAGTCGATACCCGATCACCGTCGACGTTCTCGAACCCCGGTCGATCGAACACCTCGACTCCGGCACCGTCACACACAGTTTCACCGATGCCACACACCTGACCGGGCAGTACGACGTGGTCGTGGAGGCGTCTGGCGGCGCCGGTGCGCTGGGTACCGCCGTAGGCGTTCTCCGTCCGGGAGGCAAGTGCATCCTCGTAGGCGTCGCGGCGCACACGGAATCGATCGATCCCGGAGCGGTTGCGCTGGCCGGCATTTCGATCATCGGAGTACGTCACGGGGTAGATCACTACCGCCGAGCCGCGGAACTGTTCCCGCTGATTCGCCCGGCATTGACCGCATTGATCGACAGTGTGGTTCCTCTGACCGAAGCACAGTCCGCATTCGATCGTCTCGAAGGCCACAGGACACGGCCGAAGGTGGTGATCTCTGTTGAGTGAGCTCGAATACACAGTGATAACCGGAGCGAGTAGTGGTATCGGCCGGGCAATCGCGCTCGCGCTTGCGAAAGAGGGTCACAACCTCGTCCTCGGATACGGCAATGGTCTCGATCGCATCGCACGGTTGGTGAGCGAACTAAATGCGCAGTTCCGCATCGACGTCGTTCCCCTGCAACTGGACCTGCGCAATGCCGAATCGACAGTCGACGCCGTTCTGAGATGCACAGATGAACTGGGTGAGATCCACTGCCTGGTAAACAATGCCGGAATCAACGATCGATCACCCGCAGATGCACTCGCCATCGATCGAATGCGCGAGGTCATGGCCGTCAATTCGATCACCCCACTTGCGTTGGCCTCGTCGGTGGGGCGCCGGATGATCGCGCGAGGTATCGCAGGATCGATCGTCAACATCACATCGATCCATGACACGGTCCCCATCACCGGCGGTGCAATCTACTGCGCCAGCAAGGCCGCATTGGCGGCGTCGAGTCGTGTCCTCGCCCTCGAATTCGCGCCCCACGGAGTGCGCGTCAATTCCGTCGCACCGGGAGAAACCGCCACCGCGATGAACGGCATCGATGACGAATCCTCGTATGCGGACATCGATCGCCCCGCTATCCCGTTGGGGCGTCCGGCCGGTGTGCACGAGGTCGCAGCAGCCGCGGCGTTCCTCGCCGGGTCCGGTTCGAGCTATCTCACGGGGACCACCGTTACCGTCGACGGCGGACTGGTTCTGACTGCAGCCGAAGCGAATGCCCGCTACGCCGTCGATCATTCTCCAACGCAAGGTCTCATGAAAGGAATCGCATGAAAGCCATCGCAATCGAAGCCACCGGCGACCCAAGCGTTCTCACTCTCACCGAGGTTGACGAGCCGACATCCGGCCCCGGAGACGTCACTGTTTCCGTTGCAGCCGCTGCCGTCAACCCTGTCGATCTGAAGACCCGTTCGGGGTTCTTGCCCATCGAGTTGCACTTCCCAGCCGTATTGGGATGGGACGTCTCCGGAACTGTTATCGCAGTCGGATCCGCGGTAACACGCTTCACGCCAGGAGACCGCGTCATCGGAATGATCGCGCAACCGGCACACGGCTACGGAACCTATGCCGAACGCGTCACCGCCGACCAGTCCTTGTTCGCACCCGCTCCGTCGAACGTCACCCTCGAGCACGCTGCTGCGATCCCACTCGCAGCGCTCACCGCTGTGCAATGCCTCGAGAAACTCGACCTTGCACCAGAATCCACGGTGTTGGTGACCGGTGCTGCCGGCGCGGTGGGCCGAATAGCGTCGGCGCTGCTGATCTCGCGGGGACACCGCGTCGAAGCCCTCGCTCGCGAGAGCGACACTGACGAACTCTTGGCCCTCAGCCTCAGCCGGGTCATAGCGAGTCCCGTCGACCTGCCGCAGAAGGAGTACGACGCCATCGTCGACACGGCGGGTATTGCCGAATCCGTCGACAGTGTGCGAGACGACGGCGCCTTCATCTCCATCGACGACAACGAGCAACCCGCACCGCAACGTGGAATCACACCGGCGAAAAGCTATGTCGACGAGGACGGCTCGGGCCTCGAATCATTCGCCGAACTGGTATCGACCGGTTCGGTCACCGTCCCTGTCGCCCGAACATTCCGGTTCGACGAAGCACCCCAAGCCCACGCTCTGCTGGCCGCGGGCGGAACCCGAGGAAAGGTACTGCTGATCCCATGACCGTGACCGCGAATGTCGAAGATGCCTTGTCCACAGTCGGTGTCACCGTTCCCGATGCGGACGCCGCCGCCAACTTCTTCGCTTCACTCCTGGGTGCGAACCGCGTCGTAAGATACCCCGGACGTGTCTCCGTACCGATCGGATTGTCGGGGGTCGTGGATTTCGTATCAGCGGATTGGCCCCATCAACCCCCACCGCGGTTGGTCGACATCGGTACCAACCATCTCTGTTTCACTGTCGGCGATATCGAACTCGCTGTGAGCTACCTTGATTCGCGAAGCGACGTGACAGTCCTCGGCGACGTGATCGAGGTACCCGAGGGTCCGATTGCGGGCAACAAGTGGGTGTACTTCCGGTCGCCGTGGGGCGATCTCTTCGAACTTCAGCAGTGGCCCGAGGAGCCGGGATACTTCCACGAGACCCAGGCCCGACTCCACCACAGACGAGAGGACATCGCGTCAGCCCTTCTCCCGACCTGCCGCGGTTTGGATCACACGGGCTACAGCGTCCCGGACCTCGACGCCGCGATAGCGCGTCTGGTGACCGCCCATTCGGGAACCGAGGTGCTCCGCACCGACATCGCAGCGGATCGCGGGTTCATGACGGCACAGTTCGATCTCGACGTCGAAGGAACGTCCCGGATGGCGATGGTATCCGTCGGCGACTTGAACATCGAGTTGTTCGAGCACCACATCGGCCGGCAGGAGGCCCCTCGCCCTTTGACCGCCAACGGGGGAAACTTCCTGACGTTCCGCCACGGGGGCGCCGCGCGACTGATTCCGAGTTCGCTGTGAAGTACGGAATCAATCTCCCCAACTTCGGGCCGCAGATCGACCCCGAGGGGATTCTCGCGTGGGCCCGGACAGCGGAAGCTGCCGGATTCGACAATGTCCTACTCTCGGATCACGTGGTGTTGACCGACGACGCGAATCGCCGCTCTCCCGCTCCGTTTTACGAGTGCCTGGCCACGCTGTCCTGGCTCGCAGCGGGTACCGAGTCGATTCGCCTGGGCAGCGGCGTGCTGATCGGCAGTCACCGACACCCGGCCCACCTCGCCCACGCGACCGCGACGATTGATCGACTCAGCGGCGGACGGTTGATCGTGGGCATCGGGGTCGGCTGGACTGCACAGGCTTTCGACGTCCTCGGCGTTCCGTTCACACGTCGAGGCCGACTGACGGATACCACTCTCGAAACCCTGATCGCAGCGTGGACGTCGGAGACATACGACGCACCGGGCTCGGCCGGAACACATCGCGTGCACAACGGACCTCTACCGCTGCAGCAACCACACCCTCCGTTGTGGATCGGCGGCAACGGACCCGCTGCGATCGACCGAACCAACAGATTAGGCACTGCATGGCACCCATTGCACCCTACCCGGGGCCTATGCATCGCTGGAGTCGCTTCACTCGCCCCCGGGCGTGAGTTCGTCCCCCGCATCTACTTTCTCCCCACCGAAAGATCTGTCGAATCACCAGACCGTCCACTCGGGTACGGAACCATCAACCAGATACGTGCCGACATCGATTTTCTGTCTGAGATCGGTGCACAGACGATTGTGCTCGATACCGATCCTGGCGACCAGCGACTGCGCCGCTCAACCGACCACGATCTCGATCTGATTCGCATTGCCGGCGAAAGTTTGGGAATGAGTCGGGTGGCCGTCTTATGACTCTGCGGCCCAGCTTGATTCGACAATCCATTTCGACCTCGGCACTGCTGTTCGACATGGACGGAACCCTCGTCGATTCGCAGGCGTCGATCGAGGCTGTCTGGTTCGAATTCGCGGACCGGCACGGCGTTGATCGGGCGGTGGTAGCGCAGGCACTTCCAGGCCGCATCGCTTCCGACATCATCGTTCGGGTTCTCGGTAATCGAGCAAACGTCGAATCCGAACTGAACTGGATCAGGCAAAGCGAAGAGCAGAACTCGCATCCAGTTCGCGCCATCGCCGGCGCCAAGGACTTTCTGGCGTCTGTGCCCCGGGAGCAATGGGCGATTGTCACGTCGGCCCCTCGATCGATGATGGTGCGAAGGCTCACTGAAGCGGGCCTCCCGCTTCCACACGCGTCGGTATGCGCTGAGGACGTGCGCGCCGGCAAGCCAGATCCCGAGGGCTTTCTTGCAGCGGCGGCGCGCTTGAAGGTTTCCGCCGACTCCTGCACCGTATTCGAAGACTCCTCGGCCGGCATGGCTGCTGCGGCCGATTCCGGCGCATCATGCGTTGCAATCGGAGCCGAGCCCGGACGAAACCTTTTGAGAGTGAATAATTTTACTTCACTACGACTCTCCCGAGAGAGATCGGAGCTCGTAATCGACGTGGTACCGGAACTATGACGGATACCGTATCGGTCGATCTGGGAGGTACGTGGCTACGCATCCGCAGCGGTGAGCGAACCGAACGGCTGCCATCGCCCAGCGTGCTCCGACAACCGTCTGCCACTCCCGATCAACTCCTGCGCGAGCTGATCGAGACACTGGATCGATATCTACCGCCGGGTGCCGCAGTGAACATGGCGTGCGGGGCCGCGCTCGACGAACAGAAGGGCGTCGCCCATGGATCCGGCCCATTGTGGGGCGGCACTCCTGCCGGTGAGATTCCGTTGCTGCGCCTCCTCGAATCCCACCGCCCGGACGTTCGATGGACACTCGTGAACGACGTGACGGCAGGGTTGGCGTCATTCGCTCGTGGGTTTACACGTCCCACCGATCGGCGCATCGCCTACCTCACCATCAGCAGCGGGATCGCACTGCGGATAGCTGATGCAAGAGAGGGAGTGATTCCAGTGGACGCATTGGGGTTGCAAGGTGAGGTCGGCCACCTTCGTGCAGTGACGTCGGGGCCGGATACAGTGCGACAGTTGCCCTGCGCATGTGGAGGCATCGGACATGTCGCGGCGATCTCGTCCGGCTCGGCGTTGGCTGCTGTCGCCTCGGCTCTCGAATTGCCCTATGACAGAGATTCGTTCGGTCCAGCACTCGAGTCAGGCGCCCCTGGTGCATCACTTCTGTTGAGCGTGGTCGTCGAGCCGATCGCCGAGCTGGTCAGAACGATGATCGCCCTCGATCCACGACTGGATCGCATCGGGATCGGTGGCGGGCTCGCCGAAGGTCTGTCCGAGATGTACGAGAGGGAACTTTGTTCCCAACTCGCCTCGGTGCGATCGTACGCGGACACGTCACTGACTCCCGAGAGAATCCGTAAGACGATATACCTGTGCCGTCCTCACGACATCGACACCCTGTCCGGTGCCGACGATATTGCCGCCGGTCGCCTCCGCGTAAGCAAGCTGTGAAAGAGGATTCATGACAACGCAACTCACCCATCGCGCAATCGTGAGAAGGGGCAGTCGGTCGAGCGTCGAAAAGCGGCCGACTCCAACTCCCGGACCCGGCGAACTTCTCGTCGCCCCCGAGAAAGTCAGCCTGTGCGGGACTGACATTCAGATTGTGCGCGGAGACAGGGACGACCCCTCGCCCATCGTCGGCCACGAAGGCGCTACCCGCGTCGTCGAAGTGGGCGACGGCGTCACCGGCTTCGAGGTAGGTGATCGAGTCGTGGTCAACCCGACGCATCCGCATGATTCATCGTTTCTTCTCGGCCACAACGTCGAGGGGTTGTTTCAACAACGCGTCATCATCGGCGTGCCCGCGGTGAGTGGAGGGTTGGTCACGCCGTTGCCACTGGAACTTTCCAGCGCACGCGCTACTCTCGTCGAACCGTACGCCGTCGTCAGGTACGCGCTCTCCTGCCTCTCCCGTGAGTCACCGGGGACGCTGCTCATTTTCGGCGACGGTCTCATCGGAAATCTGGCTGCGGCCCTCGCACCCTCCGTTCTCTTCCCAACCGTCCGAGTAGTAATGGTCCACCGCACCGAACTCGGCATGGAGTGGACGACAAATCACTTTCCATCCGTGGTCAACTCGCTCGCTACCGAGAACTGGGTACGCGAAACCACAGGCTCGGTCGCCGTGCTGGTCGCGACTCACCGCGCCGGCACAGTAGCGTCGATCGACACCGCTCTGGAACGCCTCGGCGATCGAGTTGTCTCCGTGCATCCGATTGGTGGAGTGCCGGCCAAGGCCACGTCCGATTTGTTACCCGGGGTGGACATCGCCGGGGTGCGACAAGCCAACACGGGTGGACCGACACCACCCGCGATCACGACGTTCACCAGGGGCTCTCTGCGCGTTGCCTTGACGGGCAA
The DNA here is from genome assembly GCF_002076325.1 of Rhodococcus sp. 66b. NCBI lineage: Bacteria > Bacillati > Actinomycetota > Actinomycetes > Mycobacteriales > Nocardiaceae > Rhodococcus > Rhodococcus sp. 66b. Next base: position 95,354 of record NZ_MUZB01000006.1, on the reverse strand, counting down.
CAGAGGAGTCACGAACCACCAACTCGCCTCCGCTGCAGCTGCATTGACGAGCGCCGACGACACGATCGACACGCTACTCACACACCAACTCGGCATCGATGAGGGCACCGCATTGATGAATGTGATCTGCGAGAAACGGACCCGAGAGGTGGACGGCGAGTTGGTGATTCGATTGGTGGTGAATCTTGCGGGTCATTGAAGGTATTTGATCCGACGAACTCGGGGAACAACCAGCCAAGACCTCCCGCCCGAGATCCCCCACGGACTCGCATTGCTAGTGTTGATGACGTGTTTGCCACGGGACCCAACGCGCTGACGGTAAAAGGCCAACCGACGCTTCAACACATAGATTTCACCTTTTTGGATTCTTTTCGATTTCCCGACCGGCAGGGCTTCCCCGATTCATATCGCGCATTCATCCGGCACGCAGGGTGGGCGCGGACCTTCGGACTCTGGCTCATCTATCCGCCCGTCCTTCCCGGATTTGCCGACGGCTGGCAAGGGCGCGCCCGCAACCTCACCGCTCATCTTCATTCGGTCTACACAGAAGGACAGGATGACGAGTTCGATTGGATGATCGAACCCGACGGCGATTGGTCACTCCCCGACTCGCTGCAGGTTTTCGGATGGAGCGAAAACGGTGACGCCCTCCTGTGGGACACAGCATCACGCGACACCGACGGAGAGTTTCCGGTTTGGGAATCGCGATCGTTCAACTCCCTCCACCGCCTCGGCGGGAGCCTCTACGAAGCACTTCCGTCCATTCGCACCCGGACGGCGAGCCTGTTCGGACCCCGCGCCTACGACATCGAGCCACTCCAGCCCACCCAACTCTGACGCGCGACCCAAATTATCGAAAGGCCGCGGGCACAGCCACTAGTACGACACCTACGATGACGACCAGCGACAGATAGCCGAGAACGAGGCCGGCCACTGCCAATCCGCGCCCACTTTCGCCGGAACGGCGAATCTGGTTCAGCGACACATGGCCCACGGGAATAGCAAGAACCCCACCGAAGATTCCAAGTACCAGTGCGACGATGGCCAAGGCATTCGTACCGCCGACCACCCCTGGCGGCGGCGACACCACCTGCCTGACAGGCCCGAATGCCGAACGAAGGCTCCTCCCTAACAGCAGCGCCCCGACCATATACAGCGACAGTCCCGCCACTGATCCGGCTACCCAGGCTCCACGAAACGCCGGCCCGTCGACGTCGAGGATCCTCCCCGCCGCCCTTACCCCGGATCCTGCTGCACCGACCGCGATACTCAAATTCACTGCGCCAGGAAGAACGGCAAGCAAGGCAATAGCACCGATACCAAGCGACAATGCCGGGCCACCTCGGCGCCGCCACGCCAAGGAACTCATCAGCGCTGCAAACAAAGTCACAGCAATGCCTAAAAGCCCAGTCACAAATCCGACAACGACTCCCGTCTCGAAGTCCCCACCTAGATGACGAGCAACCCACTGTGCCCAGGCCCGTGCGAATGGCGGCCCGAGCGTCAGCGAGGCAACGACCGTTGCAACCGCAACACACGCCACGACACTGATGACCCGCAGAATCCACCCCAGATAACCGGAATGCGAATTATTCGGCGCAACAGTAGTTTCCGAGTCGATCACCAGGATTCCTTCGTTCAGAGTGCGACAACAGAACGGCTCTAGCCGTCACTCCACACAGAACCGTGGCCGGACCGGCTCACTCATCTGATCAAGTTCTGGTGCCTGTGTCTGTAGTTCGTTCGCACGACCAAACCGGCGATAGCAACGATTACACATTTATGTTAGCGTTGTTTTCATGAGTTCGAGGGCAAAGATTCTGGCCGCAGCAACCGAGTTGCTCAACACCTCCCCCAACGGTGACATCTCCACCCGTGCCGTGTGCGAGATGGCCGGCGTCGGCGCCCCCGCGCTCTACCGTCAGTTCGGCGACAAGGACGGACTGCTCGCAGCCGTCGTCGAGGCAGGATTCTCCGAATACCTCGAAGGCAAACGCGCTGCGACACCTTCCGATGACCCCGTCGTCGATCTACGGGCCGGCTGGGATGCACATACAGCCTTCGCGCTCGCACATCCCGCTCATTACCGACTGATGCACTCACCTTCCGCCCAGAGTGCCGACACCGCCTTGCAAGCCCAGGCGCTACTTCGATCCGTTCTCGAACGATGCGCTGCGGCAGGCGTTCTGACCGTATCGGTCGACGTGGCTACACAGATGGTGATGTCCGCCAATGCGGGTGTCGCTCTGATGCTCGTCGTAAGGCCGGAACAGTACCCCGATCCGACGCTGTCACAGCGAGTTCGCGACGGAATCTTCGCGTCCATCATCGACGAATCCGGCGCCCACCCGGACGCCTCCCTCAACAGAGTTGCATCCACTCTCGACGCTCAACTCGCCGCCGCAGATTCAACTTCCCTCTCCACCAACGAAGTCGGCCTACTACGGGAGTGGCTCCGCAAGCTGTCCGATGCACCCAAACCAGTTCAGGAGTTACATCATGACTGACACCACCACGACCACCCGCGTCGCCATCGTCACCGGAGCTTCCGGCGGCATCGGGCGAGCGACTGCCGAGAAGCTCGCCGCCGACGGAATGACTGTCGCCGTGCATTATTCAGGAAACCTTCAACGCGCCCAGGAAACAGTTGACACTATCGTCGCAGCGGGCGGTCGCGCCATCGCGGTGCATGCCGACGTCGCCGACGAAGGTGAAGTCGCGGCCCTGTTCGATACGGTCGAGGAGGAGTTCGGGGGCATCGACGTCGTCGTCCATGCAGCCGGAATCATGATTCTCTCCACCGTCGCAGAACTGAACTTCGACGATTTCGATCGGATGCATCGGACCAACGTCCGAGGGACCTTCGTGGTCGACCAGCAGGCAGCCAGACGTGTCCGGCGAGGTGGTGCGATCATCAATTTCTCCACCTCCGTGAAGAAGCTGGCGTTTCCGACTTATGCCGCGTACGCCGCCACCAAAGGTGCTGTCGACGCGATCACTCTGGTTCTCGCGAAAGAGCTACGGGGACGCGATATCACGGTCAACGCCGTAGCCCCAGGCCCCACGGCCACCGATCTGTTCTTGGACGGGAAAGACGAAGCTACAGTGGAGAACCTGTCCAAGCTGGCTCCCCTGGAACGCCTCGGCACACCGGTGGACATCGCGGAGGCCGTCGCGTTTCTCGCCGGCCCAGCTCGCTGGGTCAACGGCCAGGTCATCTACGTCAACGGCGGCGTGATTTAGCAAAACCATCGTCTAAGGACCACACCTTGGCAATTCCGACAAAACAGTCAAACCAGTCGACTTTGGTTGTAATGTGCAAACAATGGAAAACCAGGATCGAGGGTCCGCCCGGACGTCACGACGACAGTTCATCAGCGTTGCAGGGCTGGCGGCAACCGCCGTCATAACCCTCGCGACCTCCTCGACCGCCAGCGCCGCCGGCCCCACGGCACCCAATCCAGGTTCGCGGGTCGGCGATCCTGCGGAAGCCCAAGCGGTACAGCGCGTCGCAGAGACACTGCTGAACAGCGGAGTCCCCGGTCTTGCCTTCGCCATCGTCAAACCGGATGAGAAGAACCGCAAAGCGAGTGTCACCACTACGTACCACTACGGCCAGGCCGACGTCGAAAACGGCGTGAGAGTCACTCCACGAACGCAATTCGAGATCGCCTCGGAGACCAAGACCTTCACCGCTGCACTACTGGCGAAACTGATCGCTCGGGGAGAAGTCGGATTGGACGACCTGGCGAGCAAGTATTCGGACGGCAACCCGCTGCCAAAAGGCAGCGGTGGCGAGGAGATCACGCTTCGCCAACTGGTCACCCACCGTTCCGGTCTGAGCGACGACCCACCCAATCTTTCGGCAGGGTGTGCCGATCCCACACAATCGTGCACGGACGAAAAAGCGAAGTACACGAGAGACATGCTCTGGGAAGGACTCCGGGCTCCCGGGGCCTTGGAGTTCGCCCCCGGTAGCCACTGGCTGTACTCGGACTTCGGGTTCGGACTGCTCGGCACACTCATGGCAGACAAGATCATTCCGGGACAGGAGAAGCCGCCTTTCGCGGCAGCAGTCGCCCGCGAAATCACCGACCCGCTCGGGATGATGGGTACCGTGATCGAGACCAAAGCAACCGACCTGGCCCTTCCGTACTACCTCGACGGCACAAGAGCCCCTCTGTGGAACAACACGGGTGCGATCGCAGGCGGGGGTGGCCTCGTCAGCACCGCCGAGGACATGTCGATCTGGGCCGCAACAACTCTCGGCTATGGCAACAACCCGCTCAAACCGGTCCTGACCTCGATGCTCGAGCAGATCGACACGCAAGCTCCGGAGAATCCTGCATTCGGAATGGGAATGGCGTGGCAGCTCCAACCCCCGACGCCGAACTTCCCACAATCGTTCGCCAAGAAGAACGGAGACAGCTCGGGATCCAACTGCATCACCCTGTTGGTTCCCGACAGCGGCTGGTCGATCACGATTCTGGCGAACGGTGGAAATGCGGCGATGATCGACCCTGCAGCAGTGAACCTGATGCATGATCTGGTTCCGAGACGACCGATATTCGGTAGCTCGACGGGAAGTTCGTCGGGCAGCGACGCCGGTTTCCAGACCGGGTCATTCGGATAGACCCACTTACCCAGGGGCGCTACATCTTCGTCGAGCGTGCCATCACGAAGCAGTAGAGCCCGTAGGTGATGATGCCCAATCCGGCAAGGATCAGCAGGGCCACTCCGTACGGCTGCGCACCCAGCGTCTTGAACGCTCCGTCGAGTCCGGAGGACTTGCCGGGTTCGGAACTGTTGACCGCGAGAAGAACCAGAACGCCGACAGCAGCGATGGCCAAGCCCTTGGCGACGTACCCGACGGTTCCGAGTCGGCGCACGAAGTTGCTGGGTGTGCCTTTCAAATCATCCAGGAAGTTCTGGCTCGCGCCCTTGTACACGTGGTAAACACCAACAGCGATGATCGCGATCCCACCGATCACCAATGCGATAGTCCCCAGCGTGTTCTCCATCAAACGCGCCGTGATTCCCGCACTCTGACCGCTGCTGGACTTCCCGCTTCCGCGGGCGAATCCGAATGCAGTGAAAGCAAAACCGAAATAGACGAGCGAAATGCCCAGAGCCTTTGCACGGTTGAAGAACTCCTTCTTCTTGTCGTCCGAGGACGGCGACGACGAGCTCCCCAACGCAGCTTCGGCCAATCTCCACAACGCCATGGCAAGGAAGGCCACGACGCCGACCCACAGAGCGAAGACACCCCCTGGTTTTCCTGCCAACTCGGCCATCGCACCCGATTGGTCCGCAGACCCGGATCCACCGAGAGCAAGGCGGATCGCGATATATCCGATCAGCAGATGAACCACGCCGCTGACGACAAATCCTGCGCGGGCAAAGCGCTCGAAGACATTGTTCTGTGCGACGTCAGCCGCCGTGGACGTGACACTTTTCTGGTCCTGCGGTGACGATTCTTTGTTCATCATGATCGTCGAACCATATACGGGCAGACGCTTCCCTCGAACGCCTGCATCAAGTGTTTCGAGATCAAGGGTTTCGAGGGTTCTGATCCGGCGTCGACCGCGGTTCTTCGGGGTTTGGAACCTTGGGGTCGATCGTGTCTGCATGATCTCGTTGCTGGTTCAGTTCCTCGCGAGAGCTCGTCGCCTCTTTCCGATGTTGCGCTGCATGATGTTGCAGCGCAGACGCTTCCGCCGCTTTGGCGTCGGCCTCTGCCTGCACCATGCGCGCTTTGGCTGCTGTCTCTTCTGCCCGCGCCTCGCGCTCGCCTACTTGCAGCGACTTGTCTGCGACGTCTTCGCGGATCTGTTCTGCCTCGATGTGACGACGCTCGTCGCGCCTGTTTCGCGCCACCCACAGGAGTGCGGCCACGATCGCTATCACCACGACCACGGCAACAATTATCCAGATAATGCTGCTGGTACTCATACTGCGAGAGGTACCCACCTGGGACTTTCTCACACGCAGGCAAAGAAATACGCGAAAATTACAGGTCGGTCGGATGCGTGTTGGCGCCGCACAAAACGACGCACAATTCACCGTCGGACGGCGGCGTCACCGTTCCGTTCAGAACCGGAACCATTGCTGCCGCGGTTCCCAACTCCACCAGGATCCGGAACTCCCGCCACAGGAACGCCCGCGCCTGCCGGATCGAATCATCGTCGACCACAACGCTGTTAACCGAACTCTCATGCAGCGTCTCCCAGGCGATGGCGCCAATCCGTGTGGCCCCCAATGAGTCCCCGGCGATACTATTCACTTCGATATCGATCGGACGCCCCGCATCGAGCGAGGTGTGCAAGGTGGCAGCCCCGGTCGGCTCGACGGCTACCACTTGATCTTCGGGACGAGCCGCCGCGACGATTCCAGAGACCAACCCGCCGCCGCCGACTGCAACGCAATACGTGATCGGTCCGGATGCGTCGTCCTCGATCTCGAGAGCAATGGTCCCGGCTCCGCTGACGATGTCGGGCAGGTCGTAGGCGTGCAGTTCGAGCGCACCGCTCGAGCGTGCGATGTCCGCCGCAGCGGCAGCGGCGAGTGCATACCGGTCGCCGACCTTGTGAACGGTTGCACCCAGCTCCCCAAGTGCCTTCACCTTTGCTTCGGGCGCTGTCTCCGGCACCACCACTGTGCAGGTGAGCCCTCGGCGCCGCGCGGCCCACGCAGCGCCGATCGCAGCGTTGCCGCCGGACGCGATCACCACGCCTGCGTCAGGCATGGTGCCGTCGGCGACCGCTCGTTCCACGGCATTGAGACTGCCGCGCACCTTGAAGGAGCCGCCGTGTTGGAGGTACTCGAGCTTGAGCAGAACCGGCACCTCACCGTGTGGTGTCGGCACCGCAGTTCGAAAGATGGGAGTACGCCGCGCCAGTCCTGCGATACGAGTCCGCGCAGCTTCGACGTCCGAGCGCTCGATTGCCACTGGACCTGCGTTGTTGTCGGCGGTGAGAGTCATGTACCAACCCTACGGTTCGCAACTTCGACCCGAAGCAGTCGGCCCATCGTCATCAAGATGTCTGTTTTTCACCAATTACTGCCTGCATCTGACCGAGACATCGACCTTCCAGGTGAATAAATTTACTACTACAAGCACAACGACGACAGCAAGGAAAGGCACACGCCATGTCGAAGATCGCAGTATTCGGTGGAAACGGTTTTGCAGGAAGTGCAATCGCGAAGGAAGCCGCTTCACGCGGCCACGAGGTAACCGTCGTCGCTCGCAGCGCGCAGTCCGGAACCGACACGAATGTCGTGCAGGGTTCGGTTCACGACAACACGATCGTGGAGCAGATCACGGCAGACAACGACGTCGTTGTCCTTGCCATCCCCGCTCGCGAGATCGACGGCAAGCGCCTGCTCGACGCCGTCACTCCCCTCGCCGATGCCGCCGCACGCAACGGTGCTCGCATTGCCGTAGTCGGTGGCGCCGGCAGCCTGTTGGTCGCCGAGGGTGGGCCGCGCGTCGTCGACACCCCCGATTTCCCGGACGCATACAAGGGTGAGGCGCTCGCTCACGCCGACGTCCTCGACGCGCTCCGCGCAACTGACAGCAATGTCGACTGGTTCTACGTGAGCCCGGCCGCAGCATTCGGTGCCCATGCCGGCGTCGCCCCGAAGGGATCGTTCCAGTTGGGTGGCGACATTCTCCTGACGGACGCCGAGGGTAACTCCGCCATCGCGGGCGAAGACTACGCCCACGCTTTTGTCGACGAGATCGAGACTCCGGCCCACCGTCGCCAGCGTTTCACCGTCGCACACTGAACATGAGCAACCTTCGTAGGCGCGCAGCCTGGATCACTGTTCCCGCTGCCGCCGCTCTCCTGCTCACCGCGTGCTCCAACGACGCGGAATCCGCAACGCCCAGCAGCTCTGCGACGTCCACGAGCGTTGTTGCCGAACAGGGCGATCAACTCGAATCCAACAAGACCGTCGTCACGGACTTCTACGAACTGGCGTTCAACGGCCGTCAGGTTCAGCAGGCCGCCGACCGGTACATTGGCGACGTCTACATCCAACACAACCCCACCGCCGCCGATGGGGCAGCCGGATTTGTCAGCGGCATAGGCGGTTACGTCGAGGCCACACCCGGATTGCACGCCGAGATCACTCGTGTTTTCGCCGAGGGCGATCTGGTTGCCCTCCAGTCTCACACCACGTCTGCACCTGGCGACCGCGGCCAGGCCGTGTTCGACATCTTCCGCGTCGACAACGGCAAGATCGTCGAACACTGGGATGCCATTCAAGACGTGCCGGAAACGTCCGCAAATCCGAACACGATGTTCGACGGACCCACCTCGTCGCCGTCCAAGTCGTCAGAAGTCTTGGAGCGCAACACGGCCAACGCGTTGACGTTCCTGCAGCTCGCCTTCAACGAAGGCAAAGCCGCCGAGGCTGCCGACCAGCTGGTCGGTCCGACCTACACCCAGCACAACCCCTCGTTCGCTGACGGCAAGGACGCATTTGTCACCGCACTGGCCGGGATCGAACCCGTTACCGGAGACAAGGCCACCAAGTTTCCACGGACGGTAGCCGAGGGCGACTTCGTCTTTGTTCAGACCTTCGCTTCGTCCGGTGAGGGAACGGCCGGCAGCGGCTCGATGGACATCTTCCGATTCGACGAGAACGGCAAAATTGTCGAACACTGGGACGCGGTCCAGGACTACCCTTCGACGACCGCAAGCGGTAACACCGTGTGGGATGACGGTCGCTGAGACGACAACTCCGAACAGTTCAGCGGACGGCTACGTGATCAGCCGACGTTGATTCGTTCTGTGTCGCCGTCGTAGTAGTCCAACAATCTCTGATCCATCACCCGGCGCCACAGTGGTGGAATCCACGCGATCACGATCATCACTGCGTAGCCGGCCGGAAGTTGCGGCGCTTCGGCCGCGCTACGCAGACTTTGGTACCGCAGCTTCGGGTTGGCGTGGTGATCGCTGTGCCGCTGCAGTTGGTAGAGAAACAGATTGCTCACGACGTGATCGCTGTTCCAACTGTCAGCGGGGCTGCAGCGAACGTACGAGCCGTCAGCACGCTTGCCACGCAGCAGACCGTAATGCTCGAGGTAGTTCGCCGCTTCGAGGAAGGTGAATCCGGCAACTGCCTGCAGCAGGAGCCAGGGCGCGACCTCCCAACCGAAGATACCGATCAGCGTCGCGAAGAGGACAACACTCATCGCCCAAGCGTTGAGAATATTGTTCTCGAAGCTCCAGGTTCGTTTGCCTTTCCTCTGGAGTCGCGCGCTCTCGATGCGCCATGCCGAACGCAGCCCGCCGAACACACTTCGTGGCAAGAACCTCCAGAAGCTCTCACCGAACCGTGAGCTGGCCGGGTCCTGCGGAGTAGCTACACGCACATGGTGGCCGAAATTGTGTTCCACGTAGAAGTGCCCGTAGAGAGATTGCGCAAGCGCCACTTTCGCGAGCCACTGTTCGCTCTTCTCGCTCTTGTGGCCGAGCTCGTGGGCCGCGTTGATACCGACGCCGGCGACGACACCCACCGTGAACGACATCGCGATCTTCTCCGCGATTCCCATCGGAGCGTTGATCCAGCACCAGCAGGCGAAGACCAGACCGGCGTATTGCAAGGGGAGGAACGCGTAAGTGCACCAGCGGTAGTAGCGGTCCTTCTGCAGTCGTGGGATCGCATCGTCCGGCGGACTTTCGCCGTCTTCACCAGCCAACATGTCGATGATCGGGATGACGATGACCAGGAGCCACGCGCCGGTCGCCCAGAACAATCCGAGACGAAGGTTGTCGACGAGAAACCAGGAGATGAACGGGCTGAGTGGAATCAGCAATCCGAGCGGCCACAGGTACCTTTTGCGGTCGCGCCAGCGCGGGTTTTCGCCAGACGGCGAGTCGGTGTTCTGGACAGCCTTCGATTCGGTATGCCGTGCGTCGGAAGTCGCTGTCATTCGCCGATCTCGCCTTTCGTCCCCTCGAACGATTCGCCCCACGCACCGTTCACGCTCAGCAAACCACGACTCGCGCGCTGACGGATGTGGCCGTGAACGCACGACGCCCTACTGGAAACCCGACCGGGACACATGTCCGGCACGCGCTCTCCCCCGAGTAGCCACTGTTCACCCCGACAGCTGATTCGGACAAAATACCCCATCGATCTGCGGCAATGGACACCGCATCAACCTTTTGCCGCGCCTCGAAACGTCAAGGGTCTGGCAAGACCAGCCCTGGTCCGGTTCAACGAAGTAACGGTAACCAGCCGTGACAGAAATCATAAGCAGAGGACAGGGTTCTCACCCGGAGCGGCAACCAAAAAGACTGCGCGCCCTCAACTGGTCAGTTGCGGGCGCGCAGTCAAAAGGTGAGCAAGCGTCAGAGCGTTGCAAACACCTTCGTTTTCACTTCGTTCAGCCAACCGTTCGCGGTCACGAAATCTGTGACACTCGACTGCAATCCGAAGACGTGTCCAGCCTGCGCCGCCGGCAGCCTCGTGAAGAAGTTGTCGTCGAGGACCGCTTGAACCGCCGCATTGGTCGATCCGTCCGCATTCAGGGGATACAGCACGACCGTCACACCGTTCATGATGTCGGCCAGCTGCTCCATCGGGTAGGACTCGTATCCGGCATCGGTGTAATTGGTCGGAACACCGGGCCCGTACGCCAATCCGAGTTCGTTGACGACCAAATTGCCGATCGCACCAGTGGGCTGCTGAACCGAGAAAGCGCCGGGTGCGTCTCCGAGCGAAATGTGAATCCACTTGTTGTTCGCGATCACGTCCGCGTACTCGCCACGAACAAGTTCGAGATTCTCTTCGTAAGCAGTGCGCGTCGACTCGAGCACGTCCGTCTTGCCGATCGCCTCGGCGATCTCCGTGGTGATCGTCTTCCAGTCACCTCGACTCTCGCCCTTGACGATGACAGTGGGCGCAATGCCAGACAGACGGTCGAACGCCGCTTGGTCCACTTCGTCGGCGTCGCCGACGATGATGTCGGGATCTGCCGCAGCGATCGCTTCGAAGTTCATTTCCCCGTACGGCCCGATGGTCGGGAGCCCGTCGACGAAGGCCTGCTGCTCGGGCGTGAATTCACTGATCCACTTGCCGTAGTCCTGCACAGCAGCCGGTTTCACTCCGAGGGACATGAGCTGCCAAGGAGTGTCGTACGACGCGGCGACGACGCGCTCCGGCGAGGCAGGAACCTCGATGTCCCCGTATGCCGAGGCAACCGTCCGGACGTCCGTCGGCTCGGAGTCGGCCGATGACGAGGAACAGCCAGTCACCGCCATCGCACCGACAACGGCAACTGCCGCCGCTGCGATGACTCTGGAACCGAAAGAAAATGATCGAATTGCGCGCACGCAGAACTCCTACAGAGGTGATTGTTTAGCCAACCCTAAGTTCATTCTGTGGCACGACACAAGTCCGATCGAGGCGCTTTGAGTCGCTGTTCGGACTAGTCCTGTAGCCAATCGGTCATTGGCGCGCGCGGATGATCGATCAGGCTTGCGAACTCCCCCGGGGTCACACCCATCGTCCGACGAAAAGCCGCACCGAACGCGCTTTCGGAACGGAAACCCGTCTTCCTCGATACAAACGAGATGCTTCGACCGAGTGCCAGAAGTTGCATCGCATGATGAGCCCGCAGTCGCATACGCCATTCCGAGAAGGTCAAGCCGGTTTCGGCCGGAAACCTTCGTGTGAGAGTCCTCGTACTGACCTTCGCGTCGGTGGCCCACTCCTCGACCGATCGGGTGTCGGCCGGGCTGGCAACCAACTGATCTGCGATCTGCCGAAGCCACGGCGTCGTCGGCAGCGGCACATCGAAAATCAGTCGCGGTACGGGTTCGACGAGGTCGATGGCAAACGCCTCGGCTCGTCGACGAGCCGCGTCGGTCAAGTCGTCTCGGGTGAGGTGATCGAGTACTTGTTCGAGCAGCGGAGGGGTGGACAAGGCCACCACACGATCCAACCCGGTCACATCGGATGCCACCAACCACGTGCACGACAATTCTGTGCCGCTACGCGCCGTCACCTCGTGGGGAACATAGGACGGGATCCATAGACTGACCCCACTCGGCACCGTGTACACAGTCTCCGGAGTACGGACCTCGAGAACACCGTCGATCGCCCACAGCAATTCGTGATCGCTGTGGCGGTGCATCTCCCACGTGTAGTCGGAGTCGACTGACAGCCGATTGGTCGCCAAACGCAGATACCCGTCGGCACTGACGCGCAGCGGTCGCACGACGCGTTGCCACTCGGACAGCTCGTCGAGCGGGCTGCTGAGCGGGTAGTCGATCTGCTCGCTCACCGCAGCGTCGACAGTTCGGGATGTCCGAACAGGCCAGGTAACCCCCCGGTGTGCAGGAAGACCGTTTTTGATCCCGCCGTGATGGCTTTGTCCTTCACGAGTTGGATCAATCCCGCAAAGGCTCGGCCGGTGTACGTCGGGTCGAGGAAGATGCCCTCCGTACGAGCCAAACATCGGATCGCGCCGGCTGATGCTTCCGTGAGCGTCGAATATCCTTGTCCAACTTGGTTTCGCAGGATCTGAAGATCCGCGGCTCGCACGATCGGACCAGGCATCTCGTCCAATAACCCAGCGAGGGTCGACACTGGATCGGCAACAGCCCCGACATCGACGCCGACAACTCTGTCGACGCCCAGATGCGCGACAAGTCCAGCCATCGTTCCGCCCGATCCGAGTGCAACCACGACGCGTTCCACTCCGGGGAGTTGCTGCTCTATCTCGCGTGCGCAGTCGACGTAACCCTGCGCGGCCACCGCGCTGGTACCACCGAAGGGAATGACAAAAGGAACTCCGCCCGAGTCAGCGACGGCCTGCACCGCGGCGTCGACCGCGGATGCCCTGTCCCCACCGGCCCAGACGATCTCAGCGCCCGCGAGTGCATCCAGAACGAGATTTCCCTGCGCGGATTCCGGCTCGGCACCACCGAGCACCAGCACACAACGCAATCCCGAACGGGCTGCTGCGGATGCAGTCAACCGAGCGTGATTGCTTTGCGGTGCACCGGTAGTGATCAAAGTCGTCGCGCCGACGGCCAAAGCCTGAGCGCAGGTGTACTGCAGCTTTCGGATCTTGTTGCCGCCACCGCCTAGTCCGGTGACATCGTCACGTTTGATCCACAGGTCTTCCGGCCCCAATCCGAGTGCCTTCGCGCAACGCGCCAAAGGTTCGACGGGCGTCGGCCAACTGCCCAGGCTGATCGGCGGAACGTCGGAACTGAACATTCGACGAGTCTAGTTCGACCGTGCACCCACAGTCCGTACTCGAATACAGTCCGTACTCGCATACAGTCGGGACATGGGAACTTTCACGACGACCACACGTGACGTACCGCTGACCGTCAGCCGACCGGATTCGCCGAGTGAACCGAGACATGCGGTAGTAGTTCTCCAAGAAGCGTGGGGCGTGAACCAACACATCGAGAGCATCCTCGAACGCCTCGCCGACGCCGGCTACCTTGCCGTCGCCCCGCATCTCTACCACCGCGGCGCACAGACCTCCTTCACCGACTTCCCGTCCGCGAAGGATGCGCTCATGGCACTCGACAGCACAAGCATCGGCCACGACGTACGTGCCGCCGTCGACTACAGCCGATCCGAGGGAGCAGACAAAGTCGGCTCCCTCGGATTCTGCATGGGCGGCACCGCGTCACTGTGGTGTGCCGCGGTACCCCTCGTCGATTCCGCTGTCACGTACTACGGCGGCGGTGTCGCCGAGGCCCGATGGGACGGAATCGCGGCAGGCACCGAACTTGCAGCGCAACTGCAGGTCCCGTGGCTCGGTCACTACGGCGACCTCGATCCGAGTATCCCGCCGGAGAGCGTCGAGCAATTGCGCGCAACCGCGTCCGATCTCGCCCGGGTGTACCGCTATGCCGACGCCGGCCACGCGTTCAACAACGACACTTCGACCAGCCACTACGCCCCGGATTCTGCTGCCCTCGCCTGGACCCGCACTATGGAGTTCTTCGCCGAAACCCTTTGATTGCCAATGCGAGTCAGGGAACCCGCTTGACCACCGTGCCGGTGATCTCGTCCTGAACCTGTTCAGCCGTTACCGCTCGACTCTGCGCCCGACGTGATCGGGTGAAGTAGTAGATGCCGATCACGGCAAGAACAAACGGAACTCCGAACACCAGCGTCATCTTGAAATCGTCGACCCACAGCGTGGTGATCAGAATCGCGACCATGAGGACTCCGCCGAGGATTGTTCCCACCGGAAAGAACGGAATCGTGAAGGAAAGTTTGGTTCCGTCCTCCTTCATCCGCTTGCGAAAGAACCAGTGCGTCACGAAGATCAGCAGCCACGTCGCCATCGCTCCGAACATCGACAACGAGATCATCAACGTGAATGCCTGCTCGGGAAAGAGAACGTAGACGATGGTCGCGACGGCGATGCCCGACGTCGACAGCAGCAAGGCGTTGACCGGCGAGCCGTTGGCCCTGACCTTGCCGAGAATGGCCGGCGCGTCACCAGCACGCGAGAGCGAGAACATCATTCGCGAAGACACGTACAACTGACTGTTCATCGCGGACAGCGCGGCAATGATCACCACGAAGTTCAGCACACTGTCTGCGCCCGGAATCTTCACGACCTGCATTACCGTGACGAAAGGGCTTCCGCCGCTCAAGATCTTGTCCATCGGAGCAATTGCCAGAATCAAAGCAAGGGTTGCGATGTAGAAGACGAACAGCCGGACGATCGTCACACGGAACGCCTTCTTCACCGCCACCGCGGGGTTTTCCGCCTCACCGGCCGCAATGGCGATCATCTCGATGCTCAAGTAGCTGAAGATCGATACGATCACGGCAAACCACATGCCGGACAAACCATTCGGAAAGAATCCGCCACCGGCCGTGTAGTTGTGGAATCCATAGTCCGGGTTCCCGCTACCGAACACGACGTACGCTGCCATCACGATGAATGCCACGATCGCGAAGACCTTGATCGTCGAGAACCAGTACTCCATCGTTCCGAAGGCCTTGACGTTGAACATGTTCACGCCGATCAGCACTCCGGAGAACAACACGATCCACAGCCACGACGGTACGTCGGCGAACCAGAACTGCATGTATTCACCGATCGCGGTGACCTCGGTACCGACCGCGAGGACGATGCAAGACCAGTAGAGATAGCGAACGAGGAAGCCGATCAACGGTCCGACGTAGAACTCTGCGTACGCACCGAACGAACCTGATGTCGCATGTGCGACGGTCATTTCGGCGAGGGCACCCATCAGCAGCAGGGCGATCAACCCGCCGATCGCGTAACTGATGATGACGCTCGGGCCGGCAAATCCGATGGCGAACTTACTGCCGAGGAAGAGTCCGGTGCCGATTGCACCGCCGAGCGCGATCATGCTCATCTGCTTGGGGCCGAGTTCGCGTTTGAGACCTGATTCTCGCTGCTGAATGTTTTTGAAATCACTCATGAAAGCTCCTTGCGAAAGGCGGTACCTCCCGGTCCGCGGAAACTTGGAAGAATCAGGTGACTGCGTCGCGCTCGCGGAATTCGGGGCGATCCCAGGACTTGTTCTCGAGGATGTCTCGCAACACGTCGACGGCGTTCCACACGTCGGCGTATCCGAGATAGAGCGGAGTGATACCGAACCTCAGCACTCCTGGTTCGCGGTAGTCGCCGATGACGCCCCGCGCGATGAGAGCCTTCATGATGGAATAGCCCTCGGGATGAACAAAACTCACGTGCGAGCCACGACGCTCGTGCGCGCGCGGCGTGATCAACTCCAAACCGTAGGCAGCGCAACGCTCCTCGACGAGGTTGATGAAGAGATCGGCCAGCGCGAGCGACTTGCTGCGGATGTCGGCCATGTCAGCTTTGAGCATGACGTCGAGACCACACTCGACGAGTGACAACGACGTGATTGGTTGAGTACCACTCAGAAACCGTCGTATTCCTGCGCCCGGTTCGTAGGCCGACTCCATCGCGAACGGTCGCGCGTGCCCCCACCACCCGGACAGCGGCTGGATTCCGGTGTTCTGATGGCGACGGTTGACCCAGATGAATGCAGGTGAACCTGGACCACCATTGAGGTACTTGTACGTACACCCGACCGCGAAGTCGGCGTCGGCGCCGCTCAGATCGACAGTGACGGCGCCGGCCGAGTGTGCGAGATCCCAGATCATGAGGGCGCCACGTTCCTGCACTGCTGCAGTGACTTCCGTCATCGCATACAGGTTTCCGGTGCGGTAGTTGACGTGCGACAACATCACTACGGCGGTGTCTGGTCCTACTGCTTCGGTGAGGTCGCCCGGTTGGTCGATCAGGCGTAGTTCGTATCCCTGATCGAGCAGCGAGATGATGCCCTCCGCAATGTAGAGGTCAGTGGGGAAATTGTCGCGCTCGGAGACGATCACCTTCCGGCTGGGATCCTGAGCAGCCGCGATGGACAGTGCGGAGGCCAATGCCTTGAACAGGTTGATCGACGTCGAATCCGTCACTACCACTTCGCCTTCACCTGCTCCCAGCAACGGGGCGAGTTTGTCACCGAGGCGGACCGGGAGGTCGAACCATCCAGCCTCGTTCCAACTGCGAACCAAGCCGTTGCCCCACTCGTCGCCGATTACTCTCGCGGCGCATTCCTGTGCGGCAATGGGACGCGCGCCGAGCGAGTTTCCGTCGAAGTAGAGAACGCCCTCCGGAATCGCGAACTCGCGGCGGAACTCCCTCAGGGGATCCACTGCGTCGGCCTTGACGCAGTCATCCAACGAAAGGGTGGTTGTCGATGTCATGACGATTCTTCTCCTGCATGTGTCGGCGTTGAAAGTGATGAAGGCAGAGTCCGGAGCACGGCGCGTACCGGGCTGGCATCGAGGTCGAGGAACTTCAGCGGCAGTGCGATCAACTCGTAGTAGCCTTCGTCGACCTCGTCGAGGCACAGTCCTTCGAGGATCGCGACGCCACGATCGCTTGCCGCGTGGTGCCCGTCCATGGTCTTGCTGTCCATCGGATCGAACGAGGCGCCGTCGATTCCGATCAGAACTCCACCGCGGTCGGCGAACCAGTGGGTCAGCTCCGGAGAAACGCCGGCGAAGTCGTTGTCCCACTCGCGCGGGTACTTCGGGTAAGTCCTCAGAATCAGCCGCTGCGGCAGATGGCCGCCGAGTCGCTCCACCGTCTCTTCGACGGGCCTGATGCATGCGGCACCGTCGACGCCCGTCATGTCGACCACCAGTGCTTCGCCGAGATAGGGCTCGAGGGGAACAGAACCGATGGGCGCACCGCCGATGCGGGTGTGCGCCGGCGCATCGGCGTGAGCACCGATATGAGGAGTGGTGGTGATTCGGTTGATCGTGACGGCGTCACTGTCGCCGAGGTCTGACGTAACAGCGCGGGTGAAGGCGGTATCGCCTGGCCACACGGGCGTCGATTCGGAGATCGGCGGGCTGATGTCGATCAACCGCGCCCCCGAATCGCCCGTGTGTCGGCCGATCCTCGGAACCATCCGGACCCCTTCGTCGCAACAGTCGACTGTGTCGATCTCGACCGTTTGATAATTCGATGTGTTTGGCAAAAGCTAGAATCATCGACGGGCGCGGTCAATAGTTGCTGAATATTTTCGCAACGGCAGGGAGAAATCGGATGATTAATGCGATCGAACGGGCGGCAGCCGCGGCTCGGCCGAATCATGTTCGGCTCGACGACGTCGATACGGCGATTCTCCGCGAACTCGTCCGGGATGCACGCATCCCCAACAATGCACTCGCCGAGAAGGTCGGGATAGCGCCGTCGACCGCTCTGGCGCGGATGCGTGCGCTACGCGAATCGGGCGTCATCAAGGGGTTTCACGCAGACATAGACCTCGAGCTACTCGGCCTCGAGATCTCGGCGATGGTGTCGATTCTGATTCACTCCCACGCCAGGAGCCGGATGACGGAAATTGCCGAGCACCTGAGCGGACTGGATTCCGTTCAGCGAGTGTTCCTGATGAGTGGGGACCGTGATCTCCTGGTGCACGTCTCGTGTGAATCTCCCACTCGGCTTCGCGATTTCGTCAGCGCGCACCTCAACGATCCGGCCATCGCCAATACCCAGACCAACTTGATCTTCAGCGAACTGCGGCAGGGTGACTGAACCGCAGGGCACAGCAATCATCGTCGATCGATCGCACCAGTCGTCTGGCTGCCGTTCGATCATGTGAGCACAAGTGAAACGGGGTGGGTGCATTGGATTGCACCCACCCCATCCTTGAACTACCTCGTCAGCCGACAGTCAGACCTCACGTGCGGACTCAAGATGTCGCTCGGTCAAATCAGTCGACGGATTATCTACGAGGCAACGAAATTAAAGTGGTACGCCGAGTTGGAACTGAGCGATCCGTACTGATGCGCTGCAAAAATGATCGTTCCGATGTTCGTAGTCCCGAAAACTGCTGCACTCTTCCACGGATTGTTGGTGATGGTGGTGAACGGTGACGGCGGGGTGCCGGCAGTGAGCTTGACCGTGGCTCCGCCCAGTACATCAGCCTTCATCGTATTCGGAGCCTGGATACAGTAACGCCCCGCTGAATCGGTGGTCGCGGTATACGTCGTGGAGGGTGCCGTGCTAATCACGCCGGAGATTACGACCCCGGAGACACCTTGTGCGGCCGCCGGTGGTGCGGCGTTGTACTCCAACCCCGCACCGCTGTAAACATTGCCACACAGCTGGTAATCAGCGGTAGGTACGGCCTCGACCGCGGGAGCGGCAGAAGCGGTTCCTGCGAACGCGAGGGCAGCGGCGGACGCAAGAACACCCGCACCAATTCCGACTCTCTTAAATCCCATGACTGTGAACACCTTTCGTAGATGAAACGCGAACGAATCGCTATTCGAATCTTCTGTCCACTGTGCGACTCGGAAACCTCCTGTTTGCACGCCATTCAGAGCGCAGGGAAGACACATGGTTCATGCAGCTGTGGCGATGATCTGAGTTTCCCCGTCTTGGGCACTCGGCAGTTCGACGCTCCGGCCGTGAACTGAACTAACCGTCGTGCTACATACACTATATGCACTTTTTGTTACGCTTGTCGGCGATTTAGACATTCTCAAAAATGTTGCACAACATCACTTTTCGAGATCCTTCGTTGCCACTAGGGCGCAGGATGTGGTCCCGCCAGCCACACAGGCAGTCAGATAGCGAAGACGCTCATGCAACACTTCCTCGGCACAATCACCAGTGTTCGATTGCACGAAGAGAGGTGGGCGCACCACGTGCGCCCACCTCATCAATCAACTTCAGAAAACACTTGTGCCGAAACATCTTTCGAGCTACGAGATTGGTGAATTCGTCCACCAATCAAGTGGCGTCACCTGCCGGCGCTGAGCGACTCTGCGCTGGACCAGCCCGCACCTTCGGCGGAAGCAGTGCTGAGGCCGAACAATACAACCCCAACGAAACTCGACATGAGATTGACCATCCCTGCCCAGTAGTCTGACGACATCTTTGTACTCCTTCTCAGGATAGAGAGATCAGAAATGCGGTGAGGTATTCAGAGAGAGCAGGCCACACCATTGCAGCAAGCCCCAAAGAATCACTCATAATTGGCTGAAGCGACATGCCTTACCTTCCCCTCAGAAGCCCATCGAAAGTTCGAGTGGACGTTGAATCAACATGAAAAACAATGTCGGCAGCATCTGGGCAACTGTCTCGCCCAACGATGACGTCGCCTCTGCGACGGATTCCATACCGCTCACCCTTCGTTCGAATAGTCGTTGGTAGACATCGTGTTCAAAATGTCTATTGAGCCCCCAAGAATGGGTGCCACCCCGGTAATCAGGGTCCTCAGTGCAGCCAGAAGGTCAGCTGACATCGTGCGCTCCTACCTCTCGTTCCGCGACACGCGCCATTCGCCGTGTCAGATTCTCAGCTCGCAGCAACATGAGCCTGTGTCGATTGCACCGCACCACGACGCCCGAAGTTCACAGGCTTCATGGAATCAAGACTTCGTCAAAACCTGATTCCACTTTCCGTTCGTCACCGCAGAGCCGCACTAGAACAGATATCAGTTTTTTTGAGGCAGACCGACTACAGTCACAAAAGATCATTCGAAAGTGCCAGCCAAACTAGTGTTAAAGTATGATCTGCCAGGCTCTTTCGTCGAACCCCAAACTTATTCGTTAGCCAGGAATGGCAAAGCACGACACGTTACTCAGATATCCTCCACCGCACTAGAGTCGGACAGCATGTTGCCACTCGGGTTGTCCATGCTCTGGGAGTCGGTGGAGCCGGAAGCCGCTCTGGAGGAGCGATTCGGATTCAACAGCTTTGGCGCAGCCACCCATTGGGTCTCGGCGGTACTCGAGCAGACTTGGGGATTGACGGCCCTCGAGTGCTCGCGAATGGCGATCAGTGACCAGAACGCGATTGTGTGGGTTGCGAGCGACCGAGGTGGGCTGGTGGTGAAGTGGTCGCGCGCCACAGAGCGCTTCGCGAACCTGGAGGCGTCGACGCGCCTGCTGAGCGCACTCGCCGCGCAGGGCGTGCCCGTTCCGTCGCCGATCACATCCCTGAACGGATTGGACCGGGAAATACTGCTGGACCGGGAAACACTGCTGGTCCGGGAAACACTGCTGGTCCGGGAAACACTGGAAGTTCCTTCGTGCGCAGTGTCATTCACCGTACTGCCGGAGTTGGCGGGAGATTGGTTGAACGTACAGGACCACGCGGCGGTCCGTTCGGCAGGAGCATGTCTGGCAGAAATACACCGAACGCTCGGCGCCACCCATGTCGACGGATCGGTTTTCTCGTCGCGCAGCACCGGGTTGAAGGAGCGCATCGGTGGTTGGCTCGAGAATTTCGACCGCGGGTTCGCGTCTGAGGCAACGCGTAGGCTCGTGGGCCTCCTGGCGCGTGCGTCCGAGCTCGATGACCAAACTCAACTGGTACACAACGACTTCCGCGCAGCCAACATCTTGACTCGAAACTCTCGGACCACCGGAGTACTCGACTTCGACGACGTGGTGATCGACCACCGGGTGAGCGACCTGGCCAAGGCAAGCGTCTATCTGGGCACCCTGTTCACCGATTGGCGACCGACACCGATCGCGGTACGGCAGAGCCTGCGCGCCGGCTACGAATCTGTACGTCCCCTCAGCCGATCCGAGACAGAATGGTTCGAGATCCTCGAACTGTGGCACGGCCTGATGGCAATCCCGGGTGAGAACGACACCGCCGGTTGGGCATCAGCGTTGTGACAAAAGTGGGGACGCCGGTACCGGCGTCCCCACTTCACTTCTGATCACATCAGGATCCGGCGCGGATCCATTCTTCGAGATGCGGCGCCTCGGTACCGATCGTCGTGCCGTCGCCGTGACCGGTGTGAACCTTGGTCTCGGCGGGGAGCGCGAACAGCTTGTCGCGAATGGACCCGATGATGGTCGGGAAGTCGGAGTACGACCGCCCGGTAGCACCGGGACCACCGGAGAACAAGGTGTCGCCGCTGAACAGTTCGCCGGCCTCCGGCAGGTAGAGGCACGTCGACCCCGGCGAATGGCCGGGTGTGTGGATGGCCAGAATATCCGTGCCCGCCACAGCAATACGCTGATCATCTTCCAAGCTCAGATGCTTCACCCCGGGGTGAGTCATCTCCCAGAGGACATCGTCGGCCGGGTTCAGGTAGATCGGAGCGTCGAGCTTCTCGGCCAGCTCCGGCGCAACGGTGACGTGATCGTTGTGACCGTGGGTGCAGACGATTCCGATCACCTTGCGTCCGCCGACAGCGTCGATGATCGGCTGCGCGGTGTGAGCTGCGTCGACGATCACCACTTCGTTGTCGTCACCGATCAGCCAGATGTTGTTGTCGACGTCCCACGTTCCGCCGTCGAGGCTGAACGTGCCCGAGGTGACGACACGATCGACTCGCAATGTCACAGGACCACCACCGAACGGAGGACCTCGCCGCGGTGCATCGTCTCGAATGCCTTCTCCACCTCGTCGAGCTTGATGCGCTCACTGACGAACTTCTCGAGCGGCAGACGCCCCTGCTGGTACAGGTCGACCAGAACGGGGAAGTCACGCTCGGGCAGGCAATCGCCGTACCACGACGACTTGAGGGCTCCGCCGCGTGAGAAGAAGTCCACCAGCGGCATTTCCAGCTTCATGTCCGGCGTCGGAACACCCACCAGCACTACAGTTCCCGCGAGGTCGCGGGCGTAGAACGCCTGCTTCCAGGTCTCCGGGCGACCGACTGCGTCGACAACCACGTCGGCACCGAAACCTCCGGTCAGCTCCTGGACTGCCTCGACGACGTCGTCGACCTCGGTGGCATTGATCGTGTGTGTGGCACCAAGTTCCGTGGCCCACTCCAGCTTTCGCGGATCCCGGTCGATGGCGATGATGGTATTGGCACCGGCCAGGCGTGAACCCATGATCGCTGCGTCGCCGACGCCGCCACACCCGATCACGGCCACTGAATCACCGCGTCCGACGTTGCCGGTGTTCATCGCGGCACCCATGCCGGCCATGACACCGCAACCGAGCAGTCCGACGACAGCCGGATCGGCCGAGGCGTCGACCTTGGTGCACTGGCCTTCGTGAACCAGCGTCTTGTCTGCGAATGCGCCGATGCCGAGTGCCGGCGTCAGTTCGGTGCCGTCTTCGAGCGTCATCTTCTGCTCGGCGTTGAACGTGTCGAAGCAGTACTGCGGGCGGCCACGCTTACACGCACGACACTGCCCGCACACGGCACGCCAGTTGAGGACGACGAAGTCGCCCACCTCGACGTGAGTGACACCGGGGCCGACGCTCTCGACGATGCCCGACGCCTCGTGCCCGAGCAGGAACGGGTACTCGTCGTTGATTCCGCCGTCGCGGTAGGTCAGGTCGGTGTGGCACACACCGCACGCTGCAATGGCGACCACTACCTCGTTGGCACCGGGATCGGGAATCGTGATGGGGACGATTTCGACGGGGGCACCCTTGGATCGGGCGATGACGCCGCGTACCTGCTGTGGCATGGCTTTGCTCCTGGCTTCGTGCGATTGAGGACGTGTCGTCACATGGCGCCGTGTTTTCACATTGCGATATGTGCACTCGTTCAAAGGTTAGCCCGAAGCAGGTGCCCGCAACCCTGGTCGAACTGACTGACCGACCTGCCCGAAAGGACTAGGGTGCAGGCTTCACGCCGGCCTCCGCGCCCGCGGCGGCCGCCGCACCCCGACTCTCGACGCCCAATTTCCGCAGGACCCCGGCAACATGAAACTTGACTGTGCTCTCGCTGACGCCGAGGCGCTCCGAGATCGCCTTGTTGCGCCGTCCGGCCACCAGATGCTCGAGTACCTCGAACTCCCGCGGAGCCAGTTCGGTGAGGACGTCGCGGTTCGGTAGGGCGACGGGGGCGTCGAGCGGGATGGTTGCGCTGATCCGGTTCCCCCACCCGGGCGTCGACTCGGATTCGACGGTTCCACCCAAAGTCTCTACCCTCGAACGTAATTGGCGTTCCACGTCAACCACGTCGGCTTCACCACCGCCGTCGTCGCGAATGTCGATCGAGAGTGAAGCCGCGTCGAGCGTCCAGGCCACCCGGATACGCGAGAGCATCTGCTGATCCGACAACGCCAAGACCGCGCCGCGGACGACCGCGCGCGCGCCGTGCGCCACTTCACCGGGTAACCCACGCCCGTCGACGGGTGGCTCCACCAACTCCAACGCGATTTCCCGATGCTTGAGCAGCGAACGCAATTCCCCACGCATCCGCGCAAAAGCCGTGGTGGTCGACTCTTCGGCCAATTCGCGGTGCACGTCGACGGCTGAACGCAGGCCGATCAGAGCCGAGGCCGCAGTCTCCCTGGCCGAGGTTCGCGCACGTGTGTCGTCGAGATCCGCCGAGCGCAGCGTCGCCAGCATCGTCTCGAGGGTGGCCGCATGCACCTCCGTCATCTCCGCCACGGTGCGTGCACGCTCCGACGACGCTGCCCGTGACTCGGCGAGATATGCCGGGCTCGCGTTCCGGACCTGGAGCTGAATTCCGGTTGCAGTCACTGCGAACAGTGCCTGGATCAATTCGAGGGATGCTGTCTTCACCGGTACGGGGTGCGGTGTCAAAACGAGAAGCGTATCGGTTCGATCAAGCATCGCAAGCACTTCACGGTCCCGGCCGGCGACAGCGCATTTTCCCCGAAAGATCTGTCCGACAGTGAGATCCGTACGGATACGGTCGAGTTCGGCGATGGTCACACGATCGACGACGGCTGGATCCCCGGCGACCTTGCGCGGCCTACCGGTGCATTCACGGGTGAAGATCACCAGGGAAGTGTGCGGCGCCATGTCCGCGATCAACGTCGAAAATCGTCGGCCGATTTCGGGTAGTGGTCCCACCAACACGTCTCGAAGGGCGGTGATCAGTAGCGCATTGTCGGTGGTGCTCACCGTTCAACGATAACCATCCGGTTCACTGGTGCAGCGTGGTCTTCATGAGCATCACGTTGTAGTCGGACCAGGTGGTGGCGAGAAAGTAGAGGTCCTGCCCCTGTGACCAGGGGTGCATGTACGCGCCGTAGAGTCCCGGAACCTCGTCGGTGCCGATCACTACGTCGGGCGCACTCCACGGGCCGGTCAGGTCCGACGCCGTCCGCAGCACCAGCGCTCCCCACTCGTTGGAGTACATCGCGACGAACTTGCCGAGATAGTCGTTGTACTGCACCGACAGTTCGCTGACATCCCCGTCGAGAACTACTGCAGCGGCAGCGGGATTGTTGGGGACCCATGCTTTTCCGTCCCAGTATTCGTACGCCGCGACGTCCGCGATGGAGGCTTCCTTGACCCGCGAGAGGCGCCCCTCGCCGAAACGTCCCGCGGGGGTACCGAAGTTGTAGACGTAACCACCGTCTTTGACGAAGGAACCCATCTGGAAGTTGTCGTTACCCGTCAACGGCAGATTGGGCCGGGACGAGGCCGGTTCGACCTGCCAGGTCTCACCGTTGTCGTGCGAGGACGCGATCTGCGAGAAGTTGGTGACCCACTCGCCCGACCCTCCCCACGAACGAATCGACATGTAGTTGACGTACTGAACGCCGCCAACCGAGATACCCGTCGTCGGAATGCTGCTGGTTTCGACGCCGGTGACTTTCAGACTTCCGATGATCTCGCGTGAGTGATTCGGCCGGTCGGTCGGTGAGGAGTCGATGTTCATGCCGTCGGACAGATTTCCGTCCGAGCTACGGAACAGGACGTTGCTGCGCCAGTCACCGACCACCCCGGAGCACAGGGGGTCAGATCCGATTCCGACAGTGTCACCGAAGGCTGTCAGGACCTGACCTGCGCCGTTGTCCCACATGATGCCGAGATCCGTGCCGAGAACATTGAAACGCTCGACGGTTTGGTTGGGGCTGAGCGCGCCGGTGATGTACTCGACCGCCGAGGTGCGGCCCTGCAGTTCCGGAAGTTTCCCGTCCGTTCCGTTGAGCCAGGGAATCGGATTGGTCGGCCCACCTGATTGATCCAAGCTGCCGGTGACGTTGCAATCCCACGGGGATGCATGAGCCTGGGTCGCCCCCAAGACCGCGGTCGACGCGAGTACACACGTCACTGCAGCTGTCGATATCTTCCGTATCCGGCGCATCGCTCCCCTTTCGCGGGGGAGATCCGGACTCTACGAGGTGTCTTGCTCGACCGGATCGGTTCATCCACCCACGACAACACAAGGTAACAGGTAAATCGGTCAATCAGGACAAAACGGCCTTATTCAAGAGAGATCGATTTCAACCACTTCTCCATCACCGCTGCGGCAATCTCGAGCCCCTGAGACTCGGCAGCACCCAACTGCTGCATGAAGACGCGCGGACCGTCCGCTCCCAGCGAAGCATGCAGCGAGTCGCGGTACTCGGCCAGTTCCATCCATTCGCGCGCCACCTCGGAGGACGCTTCGAGGTGAAACTGAACGGCGTAACTCTGCTTGTATCGGAAGAGTTGATTCGGATACTTGGCAGAACCAGCGAGCCGCACCGCGCCGTTCGGAATGTCGAAGGTATCCGAATGCCATTGCATTGCAGGAAATGTGGAGGGCAGATCTCCCCACACGGGATCTTGCCGGCCCTCGACAGTCAAGGTGATCTCCTCAACTCCGACTTCGGGCACAGCGCCCGTGTAGACGCGAGCACCCAGCGCCGCGGCGAGCAACTGCGAACCCAGACACACTCCCCACACCGGGACATCGTTCTCGACCAGATCGCGAATGTATTCGATCTCGGATGCCAACCACTCGACCTCGCCCTGATCGCCGACGCCCATCGGCCCGCCCATCACGATCACGGCGTCGAACCGTCGATGGGCGGGAAGCGGGTCGGTTCCCAGAAGAACGGTCTGCACATCTCCGTAGCTCTCCAGGACAGGCGAATACGCCGCTGGGGGTTCACACTGCGCGTGTCGTAGTTCCAGAAAATGCATTAGGCAATTCCTCTCGAATCCGGTGCCGAAAGCCTATGGTTCTATTCGACATAAGGCACATCGACGGCGTCGGATGTGCTCTGACTCGAATCTCCCCTTTTCATCGCCCCTTTACCGACAAGGAACGTCTGTGCGCGCACCACAACTCTTTTCGACATCGATTCGCCCGTCCTCAACTGCCGTTCGCATCGGACTCAGCGCATTCGCCTTGGCGTCTCTTGCCGCATGCTCAGGGACAAGCACCGACAGCGAGGCCGAATCAACATCCACCGCGACCACCACTGCAACCTCGACAACTCAACCCACGACGACTAAGGCTCCATTTACCACCTCGGTGGCCGGTCCGACGAATACTCCACTGGCCACCACCCCAGTCACCGCAGAAGTGACGCCCGCTGCAACTCCTGCGATCATGCCCAATGTCGTGTGTATGAATCTTCAAGACGCGCAGGACACCATTCAATCGGCCGGAGTCTTCTTCTCCAGAAGTGCTGACGCAACTGGCGCGGGTCGACGCCAACTGGTCGATTCCAACTGGATTGTTGTCGATCAGACACCTTCTGCCGGAAGCCCTTTCGGGGAAATCGAAGCCGTGCTCTCAGCCGTCAAGATCGGCGAACCCAACCCCTGTTGATCGAGCGAGATCTCGAACTTCGCAATTCCGGGAACGCCGCGCCCTACTTGACAACTACCTTCAACCTCCTTCACTGTAGTCAACATTACCAGTATCCAATATATTGGATGCGAAAGGTTGGATTGCAACATGAAGGTGCAACGAATACGGCAGAGCGCCAACTCTCCGGCGGGCATGAGCGAACCCGTCATCGGAATACTCGGAGGCATGGGGCCGGCCGCTACTGCGGACTTCTACTCCAAACTCGTTGCCCTGACGCCAGGTTCGACGGATCAGGAGCACCCCAAAGTTGTCATCTGGGCCGATCCCACGGTTCCCGACCGGACATTGGCACTCACCGAGGACGGCCCGGACCCCACCCCCTGGCTGCTCCGAGGTGCGCGCGTCCTCCGAGAGTCGGGCGCAACGACGCTCGCCATCCCATGCAATACCGCCCACGCCTTCCTGCCCGCCATCTCATCCCAACTGGGACTTCCCGTCGTCCACATGATCGACGAAGTTGCTCGGCACATCCGGACGCTCTCACCCGCCGTCACATCCGTCGGACTGTTGGCCACCACGGGGACGGTTCGCACCGGGTTGTATCAACAATGGCTGTCGGAATACTCGATTGACGTCCTGGTGCCAGGACCTGCGATCCAGGACGAACTGGTGATGCCGGCGATCCGAGCAATCAAGAGTGGCAACGTCGGAGACGAGACCACCGACAAACTCGTCAGGGCCGCCGATCTTCTCGTCGAATCGGGCGCGCAGGTCGTCGTGGCCGGATGCACCGAGATTCCGCTCGGACTGCCCGCCGACGCCACAACCTGTCAGATCATCGATCCGGCAACAATTCTCGCCCGCGCGCTGCTCCTACGCGTTGCGGATGCCCGGAAACACGCGTCGTTGGCCGACCTGGGCTGACCTGCGACAAGCAACGTGCAGAGTACGATATCCAGTATGTTGCGTGGCGGTAAACCGGTTGAGCGAGCACGAATGAGCGACATCGCTCTCGAACGCATTCGCGAAGCGATCGTCACCGGTGAACTGGCGCCGGGCTCGAAGATCAAGGACAGCGAACTCGCCGAGTATCTGGGATTGAGCAGAACTCCGGTCCGCGAAGCGCTCGCAAGGCTGGTCGACACCGGACTCGTGGAAGCGAAGCCCGGTGCGTACACGCGCATCACCACCCTCGACCGCGGCGACGTCGAGGCAACACTCGCAGTCATCGAAGCTCTCGACCAACTGGCCGTCGTCACCGCTGTACCGAACCTCACCGACGAGATGATCGGGGCGATGCGCTCCGCCAACAAAGACTTCGCCGCTGCCGTCAAGCGAAACGACATAGGCCGAGCGCTGACCGCGGACGATCGCCTACACAGCGTCATCATCGACGCTGCGGCAAATCCGCTGTTGAAGAAGCTGATTCACCAGGTTCACCCACAAATTCACCGCATCTACTACCGCAAGTTCTCGAGCCTTCTCGGCAGCCAGGACTCCGTCGACCATCACAACAAGCTGATCGAGCTGTGCGCAGACCACGATGCCGAGGCGGCAGCGACACTGTCGGCCGAACATCGACGCCATCTCGGCGGGCTGATCGGTGAACTCTTCGACGCCGACGAGTTCGCGCTCTCGGACTGACCGACGCCCGAATACAAGTTTCGGCGCTTGCCTATATTGGCCATTGCCGATATAAATGACTGGTGCATGCGTTCGACGTTCTCGGAGACCCAGTTCGGCGAAGAATCATGGAGATCCTGTCCAGCGGCGAGCGCTCGGCGGGTCAGATCGCCGAAGTCGTGGCAGCGGAGTTCGGAATCTCGCAACCGACCGCGTCCGGGCACCTGCGAGTGCTCCGAGAAAACGGATTCGCCACAGTCCGCAGCGAAGGCACCAGGCGTCTCTATGCCGTCGAGCCCGCGCCATTGCAAGAAGTGGACCATTGGCTCGACGGATTCCGGCAGTTCTGGAGCGGTCCTCTCGACGCATTGGCCACAGAACTCGCACGAGGGAAACGACGCGGCTCCGAGCGGAGCAGATCTTCACAATCGAATTCTTCCGACGAAGGAGACTCACAATGACCGAGATCGCGAACCAGGACACCAGCCTCACCGCGGTGGAGCGGAGCATGGGCAACCGCGACATCGCAGAAGGTGCGGCTCGAACTGCCGTACTCAAGCGCCGCTACAACGCGTCGGTCGACGACGTCTGGGACGCCATCACGACCCCTGACCGCATCAACCGTTTCTTCCTTCCGGTGAGCGGAGACTTCCAGGTGGGCGGCTCGTACGCCTTCGAAGGCCAGGCAAGTGGCGAGATCCTGGCCTGCGACGCCCCACGCCTGCTGCGACTGCAGTGGACACCGCCCGGCGATCGCGGATACAGCGATCAGGTCGAGATCAGGCTGACTGCAGACGGCCCCGACGCCACCTGGCTCGAGTTGGAGCACGCCTCCGTCGCCGATGTCTTCCGCAACGACCCTGACACCGGCTGCTACGGCGTCGGAACCGGCTGGGAAGGCCCACTTCACTACCTGGGCGAATACTTGCGCGGCACTCTCCCTGATGCGCCGAGCACCGAGTGGTACACCTTCGACGAAGCAGAGGAGCTTCGTCTGGCCAACTTCCGAGGGTGGGAGTGGGCAAAGATCGAGGCAGAGCACGGCGGCCGATAACGCCCAATTCTTCGAAAACGGTCACAAGATGGCCGTTTGCTTTGTATCGTGACCGAGCTGGACGTATGTCCAGCAGTTTTGGTGGCTTCCTTTCGTGCCACACCTGCTTCGGTCCACGAGAAGAGAGCTCCACATGGCGCCACAACCCGTAGTCGACAACGCGGCCACGACGCGACGCACGCACATCATCCGGACAGTTCTCGCTGTCCTCGTCATCGCACCGCTGTCGATTGCGGCGTTCTACATGTGGGCACTGTGGGATCCGGGCGACACGGTCAACCGCTTGCCCGTCGCCATCGTCAACGCCGATGCCGGCACAGAACTCGACGGAACACGTCTGCAAGCCGGCGATGAAGTTGTTGCCGCGCTCGTCGAGAGCGGAGACGTTGCATGGAAGGTCGTCTCGGAACAGGAAGCCGCCGACGGCGTCAACGACGGCACCTACTACTTCTCGGTCGTCATTCCCAAGACTTTCAGCGCAGACGTGGCCAGTGCCGCATCGGGTTCGGGCCGCAAGGCCGAACTCGACGTCTTGTACAACGATTACAACAGTCTGGTCGCCGGCCCGGTCGGTGAAAGCATCATCGCTCAGGTGCGCTCGGCGGTCTCCGAGTCGATCGGCGAGCAGTCCATCGACCAGGTGCTGGTCGGGTTGGGTGAACTCGGAACAGGATTCGGTGAAGCAGCCGCTGGCGCGCAACAACTCTCCGACGGATCCTCCGAAGCACTCGCCGGAACCAACGAGCTCTACGCCGGAAGCAAGGAACTCGCCACCGGCATGGGTGAAGCGAATCAAGGCGGCAAGGAGCTGGCCGCCGGAGCCGGCGAGCTGGCTGCTGGAGCGAACGAAGCTGCTGCAGGCTCGGGCGAGCTGAGCAGCGGACTCAACCAGTTGGTCGGGGGAACCGACGAACTCGGCGCAGGAGCCCTTCAGATCAGCGAAGTGGTCGACATGGTCACCACCCCGGTACTCGACCTCGCGGGGTCCTCGGACGCCGTCGTCGGTCAGATCGACGCCCTCACGTCGATGCTTCGAAACTCGGCTGATCCGGTCTCCGCCGGACTCGTCGAAGCCCTGGATGGACTGCGGGCTTCCCTGACTGCACAACCGTCGGACGACGACGTGATCGGTCAGCTCGGCCAGCTTCGCGACGGTGCGCGGGAGATCTCGCGCCAACTCACCGATCCGAGCAGCGACTACCGTGGCGGGCTTCTTGCCGCGGCGGCCGGTGCAGGTGAACTCAACACGGGACTAGGCCAACTGTCCGACGGCGCAGGCCAACTCTCTACCGGCGCACTGGAACTCTCCACCGGCCTCGGGCAGTTGGACACCGGAAGTATTGCGCTCCGTGACGGTCTCGGGCAGCTATCGGCCGGCGTCGGCGAGCTCGACGCGGGCAGCGCAGAACTCGCCACCGGTTTGTCCGACGGCGCCGCCCAGGTGCCGCAGTTCTCGGACGACGAACGCGCCACCACAGCCAATCTGCTCTCGTCCCCGGTTGCCGTCGACGCGCGGAACAACTATCCCGCAGCCGGTTTCGGACCGGGAGCCGTCCCTGCCGTAATCTCGGTGGCACTGTTCCTGTGCGGAATTCTCACGTGGTTCGTCGTCCGTCCACGACGCGGACGTTCACTGAACTCGCACACCAGCGTGGTGCGTGAGGGGCTGCGCCGCTACCGCATTCCCGCCCTGGTCACCTTGGTCGCGGCGCTCGTGTTGTCGGTGGTGTCACTGACCGTGGCAAACGTCGAACCACCTAGTGTTCTGGCGATGATCGCAGTGATGATCCTGGTGGGTGCCGCCGCGGTCAGCTCGGGCAGGCTCTTCACCGTTGTGTTCGGAGCCGTCAACGGAACCTTCATCGCTTTGGGCGCCTTGATGATTCAGATCTTCGCCTTCGGCGCGGTGTACCCCATCGAACAGATGCCGACGGTTCTGCAGTGGCTGCACGCCCTGATGCCACTCACGTGGGCGCGCAACGCCATGCGCATGGTCCTTGTCGGATACTACGGCCCGAGATTCTGGGTGGCGGTAATCGCTCTGGCTGCCTTGGTGATCGGAGCCGTCCTGTTCACCATCTGGTGGCGCCGCCGACAAGAACCGCCGACCGACGCCGATGACGACGCGCCGATCACCGAGGAGATCGTGTACCTCCAGCAAACGCAAGCGTGAGCCGGATCAGCGAACGAGCGTCGTACGCATCAACATGACGTTGTAGTCGGCCCACGTGGTGGCAAGGAAGTACAGATCCGAACCACTGGACCACGGGTGGATGTATGCAGCGTAGATACCGGGAACCTCGACCAGATTGACCAATGTTTCCGGTGCCGTCCACGGACCGACCGGACTGGGAGCGGTTCGCATCACGATCGAACTGAACGCGTCGGCGTACATCGCCACGAACTTGCCGAGGAACTCGTTGTACTGAACGGAGATCTCCCCGATGCGGCCGTCCATGACGGGTACGGCCGCAGCGGGATCGGCACGGATCCAGCCGTTTCCGTTCCAGTACTCGTAGGCGGAAAGATCGAGGATCGCCCCCTCGGGCACGCGAGAAAGTCGAACCTCGCCGGATCGTCCCGCGGGGGTTCCGTAGTTGTAGACCAACCCGCCGTCCTTCACCATCGAGCTCATCTGAAAGTTCTCGCTACCGGCGACGGGGGCGACACCCGCGGGAAGAACCCCACCGATATTGGGGCGCAGCGTCTCCGGACGCATGGTCCACGTCTCGCCGTTGTCCGAGGAGGTGGCAATCTGTGAGTAGTTTGTACTCCACTGCCCGGCCTCGCCCCAGTTGCGCACCGACATGTAGCTCAGATACTGCACACCGTTCACTGCTATGCCGCTCGTGGGGATACTGGAAGCCTCGACGCCCGGAATCTTCAGACCGGAGATGATCTCACGCGCCTGACCGGTACCGTCCTTCGGCGCGCTGTCGATGCGCATCCCGTCGGCGAGTACCCGATCCGAGCTGCGGAAGAGCACATTACTTCGCCACTCGCCCACCAAACCGTCGCAGGTGGGGTTACGACTGAGCCCGGTGGTATCGCCGAAAGCGGTCAGAATCTGCCCCGCACCGTTGTCCCACATGATGCCCAGGTCGGTTCCCAGGACATTGAAGCGATCAACCGTCTTGTTGGGACTGTATGTGCCGGTGATCTTTTCGATCGCGGTAGTACGACCGGACAGACCTGGCAACCCTCCGGTGTTGCCGTTGAGCCACGGCGCCGCATTGGCCGGACCTCCACTACTACCGACGCCACTGACTCCGACGCATCCCGGCGCAGCCATCGCCGGCGAAGCCACCGCCGTGACGGCAGCAGCTGCCAGAGCAGCAACTACCCCGAACACCCCCAACGATCTCCCCGCGCGAAACATGACTCCCCCATGGCCGGGATTGTTGGTGTTGTCGTCGTCGTTCCCCCCGAACCTCGGACAATCTAGCAACTGCAGTCACAGATAACCCAATCAGACAAAGACGCGAAAAGGCCTGAAAGTCATAGTAGTTCAGACTTTCAGGCCTTTTCGGACAGAGAAGATCAGTCAGTAGGTCAGCGCGCTCCGCTCGCACCGCCGTCGAGTGGAATCACCGCGCCGGTCAGATAAGCCCCGGCACGTGAAGCCAGGAAAATGGCAAGACCTGCAGCATCCTGGGGAGTTCCGACCCTGCCCAACGGGACCGAGTCCGCCACAGCCTTTGCACTTTGCTCGTCCTCGAGGAGGAATGCCATCATCTTCGACGGGAACGGGCCCGGCGCAATGGCATTGACCGTGATCTGTTCCCCCGCAAGCGTTGCCGCGAGCTTGCGCGTCAACATGTGCACCGCAGCCTTACTGGCTCCGTACGAGAAGTTCTCCGAACCCGACACCACGAGTCCGTCGATCGATCCGATATTGATCACGCGCGCGGGATCTTCCGCAGTGGCTGCAGAACGCAACTGCGGCAACAGCTTCTGCGTCAAGAGGAAGATTGCCTTGACATTGATGTCGAAAATCTTGTCGAAGCCGGCAGCCGGAAAATCGTCGACGGGAGCTCCCCACGTGGCACCGGCGTTGTTGACCAGTACGTCGAGCGTCGGCGAAATCTCGGCGACCTTCGCAGCGAGGCTCTCGATCCCCTCGTCCGTGGACAGATCGGCCGGATGCGAGATGCAGGTGCCGAACTCCGAAAGCTTTCGCGCGGCTTCGTCACAGGCTTCGGCTTTTCGGGCCGAAATGACGACCGTCGCTCCGCCTTCGACAAATCCACGAGCGATCATGTATCCGATGCCGCGTGATCCACCGGTGACCACAACGGTCTTGCCACTGACGTCGAACAGTCCCTCGATCAAGCTCATGCGACCTCGAAAAGCCCGGCAGCACCCATGCCGCCGCCGATGCACATGGTCACCACCACGAGCTTGGCTCCGCGCCGTTTTCCTTCCAGAAGAGCATGGCCGACCAGACGAGCACCCGTCATTCCGTACGGATGGCCGACGGAGATACCGCCGCCGTCGACGTTGTACTTCTCGGGATCGATCCCGAGCTTGTCGCGGCAGTACAGGGCCTGAGAGGCGAAGGCCTCGTTGAGTTCCCAGAGATCGATGTCGTCGACCTTCAGTCCGTGAAGATCCAGCAGACGCGGAATCGCGAACACCGGTCCGATGCCCATCTCGTCGGGAGCACAACCCGCGACAGCCATCCCACGGTAGATACCGAGAGGAGCCAACCCGCGGCGTTCCGCCTCGCCTGCCTCCATTAGCACCGAAGCGGAGGCACCGTCCGAGAGCTGAGACGAGTTGCCCGCAGTGATGGAGGAATGCGCACTGACAGTCCCGTCGGCCAGAACCGGTCGCAAACTCGACAGCCCTTCCAATGTGGTGGAAGCGCGGTTGCCTTCGTCCCGGGTCAGCGTCACGGACTCGCTGCGGATCTCACCCGTCTCTTTGTCCTGCACTTGCTTGATCGAGGGCAGCGGGACGATCTCGAGATCGAACCGACCTGCGTTCTGAGCTGCTGCGGTCCGCTGCTGCGAGACGAGCGCGAACTCGTCCTGCTGCTCGCGGGTCACTCCGTAGCGCTCGGCGACGATCTCGGCCGTGTGCAGCATCGGCATGTAAATCGACGGCTTGTTTTCCTTCAGCCACGGATCAGCCGCGCGGAAGTTGTTCATGTGATCGTTCTGGACCAACGAGATCGATTCGACTCCGCCGCCGACCGCGATCTGCATTCCGTCGTCCACGATCTGCTTTGCTGCGGTCGCGATGGCCATGAGCCCGGACGAGCACTGACGATCGATCGTCATTCCGGAAACCGAGTCCGGAAGCCCGGCCCGCAGCACCGCTTGCCGTGCGACGTTGCCGCCGGAAGATCCCTGCTGCAGCGCAGCGCCGAGGATGACGTCCTCAACCTCGCCGCCCTCGAGGCCCGCGCGCTGAACTGCATTCGAAATGGCATGTGCAGCAAGCTCTTGAGCCTGAGTGTTGTTGAACGCGCCGCGGTACGCCTTACCGATCGGGGTACGGGCGGTGGAAACGATGACAGCTTGCCTCATCGGGGAAACCTTTCGTCGAACACGAAGTGCTGTGCGCCTTTATTAACCGCCGGGGGTTAATAAAGGCGCACAGCAAAGAATCAGGGCTGGAACACGACGCGACCGACAGTGGTGCCGTCGCCGAGGCGACCGATACCGTCGGCAACGTCCGTCAACGACAACCGCTCACTGATCAGTGGTTTGACCAAGCCGGCATCGGCGAGCCTGGTGAGCTCGACGTGGCAGTCGTCGATGGCCTGCTGGTTGTAGGCCTTGTACAGCCCCCAGTGCAGTCCGATGATCGAATAGTTCTTGATGAGAGCGTGATTGAGTGCCGGCTGCGGGATCGTGCCACCAGCGAAGCCGATGATGACGATCCGTCCCTCGAAGGCGATGCACTTGGTGGACTTCGCGTAGGCGTCGCCGCCGACCGGATCGAAGACCACGTCGGCGCCCTTGCCGCCAGTGAACTCCTTGACCGCTGCCACGAAGTCTTCACTGTGACGGTCTACGACGAGGTCTGCGCCGAGCTTGCGCGCGTACTCGGCCTTGTCCGGGCCGCCGACGACGCCGATGACCTTGGCGCCTGCCGCCTTGCCGAGTTGCACTGCCGCACTACCGACACCACCCGCAGCAGCGTGGACCAACAACGTCTCACCCTCGAGCAGTTGGGTGCGGCGATGCAGAGCGAACCACGCTGTCTGATAGCCGATGCTCAGAGCGGATGCTTCCGCGTCGTCGAGAGCCGACGGCGCCGGGAACGTGTTGTTCTGATCCAGTACCGAGTACTCGGCGAATCCGCCGGACGGCAGACTCGGATTACCGATCACCCGGTCCCCCACTGCGAACTTGGTCACCGATTCACCGACCGAGACCACTTCACCACACAGTTCGACACCGGGTGTGAAGGGCAGTGGCGGCTTGATCTGGTACTCACCCCGGCACATGAGGACGTCGGGGAAGTTGGCCGGAGCCGCCATCACCTTGACCAACATCTCCGTCGCATTCGGGGTGGGATCCGCGGTCTCCTCCAACGCGAGTACATCGCGGGGTTGACCGAGTTCGTTGACGCGCCAAGCCTTCACAGCAATTCTCCAGACAGATAGTGGGTGAGTTTCAGGACGAGATCGGGAGGTCGACCAACTCGGCGAGGCGTGCCCGATGCTGATACGCGGTTCCCAGCGACAGCTGATCGCTCTTCGCCCGTTTGAGGTACAGGTGCGCCGGATACTCCCACGTCATTCCGATACCACCATGGAGTTGGACGCATTCCTCCGCAGCATGAACCGCGACGCCGCTGCAGAATGCCTGGGCCACCGTCGCTGCGATCGCCGCATCGGCGTCGCCGCGCGCGTAGGTGTCCGCCGCATATCGTGCTGCCGCTCCCGAAGAGCTGACTTCGAGCCAGAGATCGGCGAGGCGGTGCTTGATCGCCTGGTACGAACCGATCGCCCGGCCGAACTGCTTGCGCTCCTTCACATACGCGAGAGTCGTTTCGAGGCACCACTGAGCTACAGCGAACTGTTCGGACGCCAGAAGTGCGCTTCCGCAGAGCAACGCTTCCTCGACCGCTTGCGCCGCATTGCCGCTGTCGACCCGCACCGACGACGACCCCGAGAACTCGACGTCCGCCAATCGGCGCGTCATGTCCAGGGACAGAACCGGCGTGACGGTAGCGTCGGCGATCCGAACGGTGTGCAGCTCCAGGCCGCTCTCACCGGCAACCGGAACAACAAGAACATCGGACTCGGCGACGCCGGCAACCGTCGTGACGCTGCCGACGAGTCCACTCGCCGTTACCTTGACAGTAGGTGTGAAAGTTCCTGGTGCAGTGGACAACGGGACGACCAGAGCAGCCGTCGAATCCCCCGCTGCCAATTGACCGAGCACCTCGGTCTCGCCGGCCTTCAGCAACGCCGTCGTCGCCAGCACCGCGCTGGTGAAGAACGGAACGGGAGCGACCGCACGTCCGATCTCCTCCATCACGACCGCCGCCTCACGCGTCGACGCACCTGCCCCGCCCAGTTCCTCGGGTACCAGCAGTCCCGCCATACCGAGTTCCGACGCCAGCGACTTCCACAGCCCGGTGAAGTCGGCGGATACGTCGTCGTACGCCGTGACCACGGTGTCGGCGCCGGCCCGCTCGCTCAGCAGTCGTCTGACGCTGGCTCGCAGATCTTGTTCGGTCTCGGAGTACAGCAGATCGGCGCTCATCGGGGTAGGTCCTTCCAGGCGATGTCCTTGTCGACGCGATGCTCGGGCGGCAACCCGAGTACGCGTTCTGCGATGACGTTGCGCAGGATCTCCGACGTTCCGCCCTCGATCGAATTGCCCTTGGCTCGCAGGTACCGGTATCCGGGTTCACGCCCGGTGAAGTCGACGGAATCCGGTCGACGCAGCGTCCAGTCGTCGTAGCGCAGACCGGCTTCGCCGTGCAGCTCGAGGTCGAAACCCGAAATCTGCTGGGCCAAACCGGCAAACGCGAGCTTCATTCCCGAGCCTTCGGGGCCGGGCTGGCCGGCGGCGAGCTGCTGGCGCAGTCGCTCACCGGTCAGACGCGCAACTTCGGATTCGGTCCAGAGCCGCATCAACTCGTCGTGCATTGCCGGATTACGCAGCTCGGGCTCGTCACGCCAGGCCTGAGCGACCTTTCCGATCATGCCTCCCTCACGCGGTGCGCCCGAACCGATGGCAACACGCTCGTTGTTCAGGGTGGTGGTCGCAACCTTCCACCCCTGGCCTTCGGCTCCGAGGCGATTGGCGTCCGGAATCCGGACGTCCGTGAGGAATACCTCGTTGAATTCGGCCTCGCCGGTGATCTGACGCAGCGGCCGGACATCGACGCCCGGGTCGGTCATGTCGCAGATGAAGTAGCTCAGACCCGCATGCTTGGAACGTGACGGATCGGTCCTGGCCACGAGAATCGCCAGCTGCGCATTCTGCGCGCCCGACGTCCATACCTTCTGCCCGTTGACTATCCAGTCGTCGCCGTCGCGGACGGCGCGGGTAGCGACGGCCGCGAGGTCCGACCCTGCGCCCGGTTCACTGAACAGCTGGCAGTAGACCGTCTCCGCAGT
Source organism: Rhodococcus sp. 66b (assembly GCF_002076325.1). Taxonomy (NCBI): domain Bacteria; kingdom Bacillati; phylum Actinomycetota; class Actinomycetes; order Mycobacteriales; family Nocardiaceae; genus Rhodococcus; species Rhodococcus sp. 66b. The sequence continues at coordinate 57,073 of NZ_MUZB01000006.1, read as the reverse complement.
CCACAACGGGCGCAGGAACTTCTGCTTCTGCTCCTCGGTACCGAAGGCGGCGATGGTCGGTGCCGCCATGCCGAGTCCGATCCCGTTCTTGCCGGTGGCCGGGCCGGGTGCGCCGGCGGCCTCCAGCTGAGCGTTCACCTGACGCTGAAAGCTCTGCGGTACACCGAGTCCCCCATGACCTTCGGGGAAATGAACCCACGCCAGTCCGGCGTCGAATCGTGCGCCGAGGAAATCCGATACCGACACACTGTTCGGATCGTTCTCCGCGAGAAGCGTGTTCACCTTTTCGGTGAGATCACGCGATACTGCCTCTTCGTCGAAAGCCATGCCCATTCCTTCGGTTCGAGCGGTGAGCGGACGGTCAGTCCTTCGGTCCACCGGCGACGTAGACGACCTGACCGGAAACGAAGCCCGCGCCTTCACTGACGAAGAACGACGCGGTGTGCGCGATGTCCTCGGGCTGACCGACGCGGTTGACCGGAATCTGCGAAGCGGCAGCGGTCTTGAAGTCCTCGAAGCCGACTCCCATGCGCTCTGCCGTTGCGGCGGTCATCTCGGTTTCGATGAATCCGGGGGCAATGGCGTTGGCGGTGACGCCGAACTTGCCCAATTCGAAGGCCAATGTCTTGGTGAATCCCTGCATGCCGGCCTTGGCTGCGGAGTAGTTGACCTGTCCGCGGTTGCCGAGAGCCGACGTGCTCGAGAGGTTCACGATGCGGCCGAACTTCGCTTCCACCATGTACTTCTGCACCGCACGCGACATGAGGAACGCTCCGCGCAGATGGACGTTCATCACCGAATCCCACTCGGCGACGCTCATCTTGAACAGAAGGTTGTCGCGAGTGATGCCGGCATTGTTGATCAGCACGGTAGGTGCACCGAGTTCTGCGGCCACACGATCCACCGCTGCAGCAACCGAAGCCTCGTCGGAGACGTCAGCGCCCACGGCCAGTGCTTGGCCGCCTGCGGCCTTGATCGCGTCGACGGTTCCGGCACACGCTGCTTCGTCGAGGTCCAGCACGGCAACGGCAAAGCCGTCTTCCGACAGTCGCTTGGCCACTGCCGCACCGATTCCGCGTGCTGCACCCGTGACAATTGCGGTTCTACGTTCCTGGCTCACTGGCCCTCCATAATTTCGTGATTCGACGGACACCGGACGATCTCGTCAGATCCCGGCCTGATCTGCAATTTCCCTGGCTTTGGCTACCAAGGCGTCAATACGTTCCACGGTGGGAGTTCCGCTCTCGGCGGCATTCTGCGGTTCGTCGCGGGCGCGACGCATCACGCCCTCGGCGATCACGGCGATCTTCCACAGCCCCAAGGTGTGCCAGAACTTCAGCGCAGCCGGATCCCGTCCGGTGGCCTCGAGATAGATCCGGGAGATCTCCTCTCGCGAAGGGAATCCCGGGAGCGCTGACGCCGGGAAATCGCCACCAGTGTCCTCCCCTGCCGCCGGCCAGTACGCCAACAAGCTTCCGACATCGGCCAACGGATCACCGAGTGTGCAGAGTTCCCAGTCGAGGGCCGCGACAACTTCGCCGTTCTCAGCGGAGGTGATCACGTTGCGTAGGTGAAAGTCGCCGTGCACCAACGTGGTTTCGGTGTGAGCCGGCTGAGCTGCAATGAGACGTCGGGTGAGATCGTCCAGGTCAGGACATTCCCGCGTCTTCGACTGTTCCCACTGTCCGCCCCAGCGCTTCAGCTGCCGTGCAGCGTAAGGCTTGTGGCTTGCCAGGTCGTCGAGACCGGCCTTCCCGAGGTCGACGGCGTGTATCTTCGCCAGCGTCTGAGCGAGCGAGATTCCGATTGCCCGGCGACGATCTTCCGACAACGCCTCAGCAAGAGGCATTCGGTCCACCACTTCGCCGTCCACGAATTCCATGAGGAGCAGCGGAACTTCGGTGACGGCTGGATCCTCGGTCAACCCGAATACTCGCGGCGAAGGCACGTCGGTGGATTCGAGAGCGCTCAGGATTCGAGCTTCGCGCGCCACGTCGTGAGCCGAGGCCAGCAGGTGCCCCAGCGGTGGGCGTCGTAGCACCCAGCGATTGCCGTCTTGATCGCGAACCAGGTACGTGAGATTCGACTGCCCCAGACCGATTCGATCGAAGGACAACGGCCCGGTGAAGTCGATCCCCAGGCCTGCTATCCACCCGGTGACCGCTTCGGTATCGAGTCCCACTACTCCGACGCTAGCCACCGACGGACGCTCCCTGCCGGAACGGGAGTGCGTCACCCAACAACTGGCCACCGTCGATGGTCATGATCTCGCCGGTGATCCACTGGGCTGCATCCGAAACCAGGAAGGCGATGGCAGCGGCCACGTCCTCGGGTTCACCGATGCGTCCGAGAGCGGTCGACGCGGACACCGCTTCCTCATGTTCTTTCCACAGAGCTTCGGCGAGTTTGGTTCTCACCACTCCCGGAGCAACGGCGTTGACACGAATCTTCGGTGACAACTCGAGCGCCAATTGCTTGGTGATGTGGATCAGAGCAGCCTTCGACGCGTTGTACGTACCGATCCCGGCCTCGAACGCCATGCCGCCGATCGAGGCGGTGTTGACCACGGAACCACCGTGCTCGCCCATCCAGGCCCGCGCTGCCAGGCCGGTCCACAGGACTGGAGCCCACACGTTGACGTCGAAGGTCTTGGCGAAGCGCGAGTGATCCTGGTTGATGATCGGCCCGAACGACGGGTTGGTGCCCGCGTTGTTCACCAAGATGTCGAGACTGCCGAAACGCTCGATCGTCTGCTCGACGCACTTGCGTGCAGCATCCTCGTCCGTCGCGTGAGCGCCGACGCCGATCGCGTTGCCGTTCACCTGCGCGGCAGCCGCATCTGCGGATTCCTGTGAGCGCGAGGTCAGTACGACGTTTCCGCCCGCCGCCGCAATCGCCTGCACGGTCGCGAGGCCGATGCCCCGCGATGCGCCTGTGACGATTGCCGTCTTACCGGTGAGATCCAGTCCTGCCATGTCAGTTCGCCTTGACTTCGCGGTACTTGCGCAGTTCCTGCTTGGCGATGGCGCGCTTGTGCACCTCGTCCGGGCCGTCAGCCAGGCGAAGGGTGCGCATGTGGGCGTAAGCCATCGCGAGCGGGAAGTCGTCCGTGACGCCGCCGCCGCCGTGAACCTGGATGGCGCGGTCGATGATCTTGAGCGCGATGTTCGGCGCTGCAACCTTGATGGCTGCGATCTCGGTGCGCGCTTCCTTGTTGCCCACCGTGTCCATCATGTGAGCGGCCTTGAGCGTGAGGAGTCGAACCATCTCGATGTCGATACGAGCCTCGGCGATCCAGTCCTGGATATTCGCGTTGTCACTGACGGGCTTTCCGAAGGTGATGCGGGTGGATGCGCGCTTGCACATCAGTTCCAGTGCGCGCTCGGCCATTCCGATTGCACGCATGCAGTGGTGGATGCGGCCGGGGCCGAGGCGGGCCTGGCTGATCGCGAATCCTTCGCCCTCGCCGGCGAGAATGTCCTTGGCCGGGACGCGCACGTCCTCGAAAGTGATCTCGCCGTGTCCTTCGCGGTCCTGGTAGCCGAAGACCGGCAGGTTGCGCAGGATCGTGACGCCGGGAGCATCGATCGGAACGACCATCATCGACTGCTGACGGTGGGTGGCGGCATTGAAGTCGGTCTTGCCCATGACGATCAGAACCTTGCAGTTCTGGTGCAAAGCGTTGGAAGCGAACCACTTACGGCCGTTCAGTACGTACTCGTCGCCGTCACGGTCCATACGAAGCTGGATGTTGGTGGCGTCGGAACTGGCAACCTCGGGCTCGGTCATCGCGAAAGCAGAACGGATTTCGCCTTCGAGAAGCGGCTTGAGGTACTTCTCCTTGTGCTCGTCGGTGCCGAAGAGCGTGAGCACCTCCATGTTTCCCGTGTCCGGAGCGGCGCAGTTGGTGGCTTCGGAAGCCAGGTGGCTGCGGCCCATGATCTCCGCAAGCGGTGCGTATTCCAGGTTGGTCAGCCCGGGGCCCCATTCGGGATGCGGGTGAAAGAGGTTCCACAGCCCGCGCGCCTTGGCTTCCTTCTTCAAGTCGTCGATGATCGGCGGCTGGAAGTGCGGGTTACCGGACTCACGCATCTGCTCTTCGTAGACCGCTTCGGCCGGGTAAACGTGCTTGTCCATGAAATCGAGCAGTTCGGCCTGGTACTTCTTGGTGCGATCCGAGAACTCAAACACTGACATGTGAACTCCTGACAGAGAGGGAAGGAAAATTGGGGGCTCGATGTTCGAGATGGCTGTTGACGCCCTCGACGACATCCGGGCCGTGAAATGCGTTCAGCATCAGCGATTCCGCACGCCTGGCGGAATCGGTGAAGGTCGAGTGCGCGTCGGCACTCATCTGAGACTTGATGACGGAGAGGGACGTCGGCGAGCAGTTGGCCGCGATGTCCTCGGCGTAAGCAATCGCCGCATCCAGAACGTCACCGCCGCTGACCAGGTGGTCGATCAAACCGATACGGTACGCCTCGTCGGCATCCACCATCCGGCTGGAAAGCAGAAGATCGACTGCTCGGCTGTGACCGACCAAGCGGGGCAACATCCAGGAGATGCCGTACTCCGCAATCAGGCCTCGACGCGCGAAGGCGGTAGTGAATCGCGTTGCGCTCGAACCGAAACGAACGTCACAGTACAGAGCCTCGACCATTCCGAGCCCTGCGGCAACGCCGTTGACGACAGCGATCAGCGGCTTGCGAACGGTGGTCGGGAAATCACGGTCCCGTGGTCGGACAAGATCACTTTCGGAGACGTCGCCGACGTTCTTCAAATTGCCGAGGTCAGCCCCCGAGCAGAATCCTCGACCGGAGCCGGTGACAACAATTGCTCGGACACTGGGATCATCGTCTGCTGCGGCCAAAAGGTCGTAGTACTGATCTTCGAGCTCGTTGGTCCACGCGTTGAGAACGCGGGGCCGATTGAATGTCAGGACCAGCACCGCTCCTCTCTGCTCGGAGAGGACGAGTTCCTCGGTCATCGCGTTCCCGCGAGCAGCGACGCCTGATACCGGCGCATCCCGCGCAGCCAACGGTCGTAGTCGGCGCCCTTCTGCCGGTACATGTCCAGAACGTTCTTGTGCGGAAGGATGAGGAATTCCTCGGCATCTACTGCGGCAAGAACGATTTCGGCGCATTCAGCAGGCTCGAGAACATTACCTGCCGCAAGCACGGCCCCGGTTGCGGCCTTGCCGACCGGATCGCCGGAGTTCTCGCCTTCGTAGAGAAGCTTGGTGTTGACACCCATCGGACACAGGCAACTGACGCGAACGCCCTGATCTCCGTAGGTGATCGAGAGCCACTCGGCAAACGCGACCGCGGCATGTTTGGTCACCGAGTACGCGGCGGACCCGACCTGACTGAGCAAGCCGGCAGCAGAGGCAGTGCTGATGAAGTAGCCTTCCCCGCGCTCGGTCCAACCAGGGACGAGGAGCCTGGCGGCACGAATGTGGGCGCGAACGTTGACGTCGATCGTCGTGTCCCAGACGTCCTCACTGATGTCGAGGCCCATGCCTCCGGTGACGCCGGCATTGGCGAAGTAGAGGTCGACCGGGCCGAATTCCTTTTCCGCCTGCGCGATGAGGCCCGCAATGACCGTCTCGTCGGAGACGTCGCCACCCGCAGACACTGCTGCGCCGGGATGCTCCATGTTGATCGCCTCTGCCACTGCCGAAGCTGCCGCCCCGTCGAGGTCGGCTACTACGACGCGAGCGCCCTCTGCGGCCAGTCGCTGCGCCAACGCACCGCCGATCCCCCCGCCGCCACCGGTGACAATTGCTACCTTCTGGGCAACCTTCATGAGCGATTCCTCTCGCTTGCGTCATACCTACGCGCTGACAGTGATCCACGTCTCCCCTCATGTATAGTTGAATCCGGCGTCAGTTTCAACCGTCGAATCGCGACGGTCACCCGAACGGCCCGTTCCGTCCTCCTGAACTGCGAGTAAAGGGATCAACGATGACTGAAAACCAATTGCCCGTCCGCCCGTCCACCTTCGCCGAGCTCGAGAAGCTCATCGGCCAGGAACTTGGCCCGACGGAGTGGTACGACATCACCCAGGAGCGCATCAACGCGTTCGCCGAAGCCACAAACGATCATCAGTGGATTCACGTCGACCCGGAACGAGCCGCATCGAGCCCGCTCGGCAGCACGATCGCGCACGGACTCTTCAGCCTCTCGCTGGGCCCACAGTTCTCCTACCAACTCATCCACTTCGACGGCTTCGCGCACAGCCTCAATTACGGCTACGACAAGGTTCGCTTCCCCGCTCCCGTTCCCGTGGGATCCCGGGTCCGCATGCGTGCAACCGTTGTGTCCGCGGAGCAGTTGCCCGGCGGAATCCAGGTGAAGATGAGCCAGGTGGTTGAGCGCGAAGGTTCCGACAAGCCAGTCGTCGTGGCCGAATCCGTCGCTCGCGTCGTCGAGAAAAGCTGAACAGAGAAAAGCTGAACAGAGAAAAGCTGAAACAAGACTCGGCACGTCCCGGCCGCTCGAACGTCGATACGGCCGGGGCGACCTGCCGCTTCAGGATCGGTCAGGGAATTTCAGCGCGTTAGCCCACAGGTCTGTCACCGTGGCGACAATCTGATCGAACTCCGGCGAACGCCCGTCCACCTCACCCTCATGGAGGGTGAACAGACTGTAGGCGAGCCGACTCACCATGCCGGACAGAGCAATTGACGCTGTCATTGGATCCAGCGTCGTGTCCGCGATACCACGACTCTGCAGATCTGCAATCCCGCGGGCATTACGGCGTATGAACGCATTGGCACGCTCGCTGCGGAACTTCCGGAACTCCGGGTCGATGTGAGCAACCTGCTCCATCAGCCCCATCAATTTCGCATTGCGTTGATACGCAGCCAGATACGCTCGATTACTTGCCTCGAGCACGGCGTACGGATCGTCTGCGCCCGCCACGCGTCCCATGCCCGGGTGCATCATGTCGTCTCGCGCGACCTCGAGGACGGCGGCGAAGACCTCTTCCTTGTTCGCGAAGTAGGTGTAGAACGATCCCGTCGCGCAGCCGGCTTCTTTGGCGATGTCGATCAGACGGGCATCGAGATAGCCACTACGCTCGAATACCGCGCGGGCAGCGGCAATCAGCGCTGCGCGCGTGCGGGTTCCCCGCTCGGTGGTCGGCCGATCTCGGAGCAGCGCAGGCGGAGCCACTGGCAGGGCGGCAATTCGCGATTCGTCATCGAGCACGGTGCGCTCCCCATCCTTCCGAGCCAACATCATTTCGGGACAATCCCAGCAGACTCGATGTTGACGCCGGATTCAAGTGTACGCTCTGGTGAGACCCAGGACACACAATCGGTCGATTCCTCCCGAAAGGCAGAACCATGGTTAGCGTTCTCGACCCGGTGACCCGTCACGCGGAAGTCACTCCGGACAACATCGCAATTCGAAACAGCACTGCGATCCGCGGCACGGATGAACACTGGACTTACCGGCAGCTCCACGACGCGTCCCTGGCGTTCGCCGGCCGCATTCGCGATGCCGGGTTGAGCGTAGGCGATCGGGTTCTCCTAGCGGCACCGTCGGTAGCGGAATTCGTCGTGGCGTACATGGGAATTCAGGCCGCAGGTTGTGTCGTGGTACCGATCAACACGATGTCGGCGCAACCCGAAGTCGAGTACGTTCTGGACGACGCGGAGATTTCCCTGGCCATCGCGTGGCATCAGCTCGGTCCCGCAGTCCAGGATGCAGGGAGTGCGCGCGGTGTCCCGGTGTGGACACTCACCGAAGAATCGGCGCAGGCCGATCATGCACCCGCAACTGTGGTCGACCGTGACGCAGCAGACACAACGGCGATTCTCTACACCTCCGGCACCACCGGACGCCCGAAGGGCGCTCAGCTGACCGTCGGGAATTTGTTGTCCGCCGGTGAGATCGGCGCCGAGAGCAGCCGCGGAAACCCTTCGGACCGCACCGGAACCGGACTGCCGCTCTTCCATATCTTCGGCCAGGGTTCGGTCATGATGGCAACCTTCACCGGCGGCGGATCACTGTCCCTGCTCGCCCGGTTCGACCCCGCTGCCATGCTCGACCTGGTCCGCCGGGACAAGCTCACCATCATGGCCGGTGTCCCCACCATGTGGAATGCCATGCTGCACGCCGCCGCCGATGTGGACAGCTCCGACTTCGAACAACTCAGGATCGCAATCTCCGGTGGCGCATCACTTCCCGGTGAAGTCGCTCGCGCCTTCGAAGCACGGTTCAACTGCACGATCCTCGAGGGCTACGGCCTCACCGAGACGAGCGCGTTCGGGACTTTCAACAGCATCGACCGCGTCGCAAAGATCGGATACACCGGCCGCGCCGTACCGCGCACCGAGGTCGAGGTGCGTGATCACGACGGAAATGTCTGCGAGGCAGGCACAGTGGGCGAGGTGTTCATCAAAGGACCGACGGTCATGAAGGGTTACTGGAAGCGCCCTGAAGACACCGCCGCCGTTCTTTCCGACGACGGATGGTTCCGCACCGGAGACCTCGGTGAGACCGATCCCGACGGGGACCTTCGCATCGTCGACCGAGTGAAGGACCTCATCATCCGTGGTGGATACAACGTCTATCCGGGCGAGGTCGAAGAGGTGCTCTACCAGCACCCCGACATCATCGAAGCCGCAGTGATCGGCATACCCGACGACTACTACGGGGAGGAAGTTGCCGCAGTGGTGGCCGTGCGTCCAGGCTCCGACCTCGAAGCAGACGCCGTCACTTCGTGGGCTCGGGAACGTCTCTCCGCCTACAAGATTCCCCGAGTCGTCCAGTTCATCGACGCACTCCCGAAGGGTTCGACGGGAAAGATCCTCAAGCGATCGATCGACCGAACCGAACTCCTCGCCCAGAAGCAGAACTGAAAACACAGGTGAGCCCCGGCGAGATTTCGCCGGGGCTCGCCTGTTCACTCACTCACAGAGCCCCGTCCATGCGCTCAGAGAGCGTCGAAGTACTCGATCTGCGGGGCGCCGGCGAGGAAGGGTGCCATCGCCTTTCCTGCAGCCTGGAAATGCTCGGACGTTCCGTGAGCCTTGATGGCAGCACCGTCCTGATACAACTCCATGAACTTGTAGGAATTCGCATCCGTTTTCGATCGGATCAGTTGATACAGAACCGTTCCGGGCTCCTCCGTGCGCACCTTCTCCGCAAGTTCGGCGATTACGGCTTCGAACTGCTCGCCGCTTCCGTCCTTGACGGTGATATCCGCGATGACAGCAATCATTCGTTCCTCCAAAAGTGTTCCGGCAGTGTTCGAGTGTTACCGAGAAACCTACAGTTTCACTGCGTGGGCAGTAGTCCGAACGTCGATGCCAATTGTCTGCGAGTGCTTTCTGCGTCGGTGTGGAGAATGCCGGCGATCCCCAATCGTGCCGCACCGTCGAGATTCTGTTGCAGATCGTCGATCATCACCGCGTCTTCGGGCGCGACGCCCAGTCGCTCACACGCGATGGTATAGATCTGACGAGAGGGCTTACGAATCCCGACTTCCGAGGAGATCACCACTTCGTCGGCCAGGTCCTCGAGGACAAATCCCGCATAACAATCACGCCCGAAAGCATTGGACACGAGCGCAACAGGGTGTCCCGCCGCCCGCACGTCTGCGAGCAGACGCACCATCTCCTCGTCTCGAATCAGCCCGGCTTGCATACGGTCGACCAATCCAGCACTGTCGACGACTGCGCCGTGCGCTCGTAGACGTTCTCCGAATCCGGCCTCGAAGGCCTCCTGGTCGATCTTTCCGGATTCGTGATCGGAGAGCAGCCTCTTCGAGACGTCGTCGCGGGAGAGCAGGGTCAACGGAAGTCGTGGGTCTCCCCCAAGCGAGGCCCCGAAATCTTCGAAGGCCTGAAGAACACTGGAGGTGAGAACTCCACCGAAATCGACGAGCACTGCCGTACGCGTAGGTGTCATTGCTCCATCAGACACCAAACATGAACCCGGCGTCAACATCAGTTTTGGCGCAGCGAGAATTGTAAAGTGTTGATCCACAACCGGTTGACCGTATCGAGCAGACCATCGAAGGTCACTCCGGCGGCGCCGTCCTTGCCGCCGCGGGATACGAAGTACCCGAACGCAAGTCGACTGATCATCCCGGAGAGTGCCCGAGACGTCAGTAGCGGATCCAGGTTCGCGTCCGCCAGACCGGCTTTCTGCAGCTTCTCGATACTGCGCGCGTTGCGTCGAACAAACGCGTCAGCACGCTCGAGGCGGAGAACCCGGAACTCCGGATCGATACTTGCGACCTGCTCGAGCAATCCCATCAGCTTCGCGTTCCGTCGGTACGCCTCGAGGTACGCGCGGTTGCTCGCCGCGATGACCTCAGCGGGATCCGCTCCTTTCGGAGTGTGCGGCATGCCCGGATGCATCATGTCTTCGCGCGCCAGCTCCATCACAGCCGCGAAGATCTCCTCCTTGCTTGCGAAGTAGGTGTAGAACGTACCGGCCGAGCACTGCGCCTCCACCGTGATGTCGATCAGACGCGAGTCCAGATAACCGGTCCGTTCGAAGACGGTGCGAGCCGCATCGATCAACGCTCGACGCGTACGCAAACCACGCTGAGTGGAGGGGAGTTCCCGTGACACTGTCGACGAAGCATCTTCGGAGCCTGTGCGTGCTGCAGCCATGCTCCAGTTATACGTCAGACGCCCGCTACCGGTGACCGATAGCGGGCGTCTGTTCGAGACCGAAGGTATTACCTGCCGTAGAGATGCGCGCCCGGAATTGCGTTCGGATCGTCCCGAACTTCCTTCGGGTTGGTCTCTTTCAGCACCCAAGCGCTGAAGAAGGTCACCAAGCCCATGAGTGCTACGAACACGGCAACCCATGTCGTGGTTCCGGTCTTCGCGATAAGTGCTGTCATGATGAACGGAGTGCCACCGCTGACCGTGATCGCAGCCAACTGGTAGGCCAACGATGCTGCCGAGTAGCGCACGTTGGGTGCGAACAGTTCACCCATGTATGCCGCGATAGGCCCGTAGGTCATCGACTGGAACACGCTGCCGACCGTGACTGCGATGAAGAACAGCGGCAGGGACTTGGTGTTGATCAACCAGAAGTACGGGAATGCCCAGACCACGATCGCTGCGGCGCCGATCAGGATCATCGGACGACGACCGATCTTGTCGGACATCTTCCCGGACCACAGCACCACGCCGACTGTCAGCAACGCGCTCAGGAGCGAGATGATGAGCAGTGAGTTCCGCTTCAACCCCAGTTCGGTTGTGCCGTAGCTGAGTACGCCGGCAATGCTGATGTAGAACAGTGCATTGGTGGCGGCCAGAAGTCCGCAGCCAAGCAGGATCTTGCGCCAGTGATCCTTGAGCGCCTGCGCCAGTGGAGCCTGAACGACGACATCCTTTTGGTTCTTCTTGGCGTCTTCCTGCAACTCGAGGAATTCCGGCGTGTCCTCGACCTTCGTCTGGATGTACAGAACCACGGGGAAGAGCAGCGCGCTGGCGAAGAACGGAACCCGCCAACCCCAGCTCAGGAATGCTTCGTTGGAAATGGTCGCGGTCGCGACGAGGAAGACCAGGTTGCCCAGCACTACACCGAACGAGACACCCATCTGACCGAAAGTGCCTGAGAATCCACGCTTCTTGGGACTCGCGGATTCGGTGAGGAGAAGGACGATTCCGCCCCACTGGCCACCGCAGGCGAGACCTTGGATGAATCGCAGTGTCACCAGAAGAATCGGAGCGACGACGCCGATTGCCGACGCACTCGGAATCGCGCCGATCAGGAACGTCGCGACAGCCATCAGCAACAGGCAGGTGACGACGGCGGGCTTGCGTCCGTACTTGTCGCCGAAGTGTCCGGCGACCAAACCGCCGATGGGGCGGGCAACGAAGCCGGCCCAGAACGTACTGAACGAGAGCAATGTGCCCATCAGTGCGGATGAATCGGGGAAGAACACATGCGGAAAGACCAGTGCCGCAGCCGTTCCGTACAAGAAGAAGTCGTACCACTCGATGGAACTGCCGAGCAGTCCCGCGCCGAGAAGTTTGCGGTGCGCTTTCTTCTTCTTCCGTTCCTGATCGGACAGGCCCCCTGCCTGCGTGCTCGAATCCACTGCCGATCTCGTCATGGGTTACTCCTCGATGGGTCGGACGCTCGTCGCGCCGGGAGTTGAGAAGTGAAACCGGGCCAGAAGTAGAAACTGACACCAACTTCAACTCTGTGGCGTTGCGATCAGTCTGCGATACAAAAAGAGTGATGTCAATCACTGAAATGCATTGCCGCATAAGGGACTAAATCCCCTATCGATGCTTGCTGATCACCACGACGAATGGCCGGCTCACCTTGTCGGCGGCCGGCAATTCGTTTGTCAGGCAGATCTAGTTCGGTACCCGCAGTTCACGACGAAGAATCTTGCCGCTCACTGTTTTCGGCAGGTCATTCATGACCTCGACGATGCGTGGATACTTGTATGCTGCAAGCCTTTCCTTGCAGAACTCGACCAGATCCTCGGTGGTCGCCTCGGCACCGTCCTTGAAGGACACGAAGGCCTTCACGGTTTCGCCGCGATACGGATCCATGACACCGACGACGGCAGCCTCTCGTACGGCAGGGTGTTCGTAGAGAACATCTTCCACTTCGCGTGGCCACACTTTGAAGCCCGAGGCATTTATCTGATCCTTCATCCGGTCGACGATGTAAAACCAACCGTCGCCGTCCATGAATCCGATGTCGCCGGTGTGAAAACGCCCGTCCGGCATCGCATGTGCGGTCTCGTCCGGCTTGTTCCAGTATCCGAGTGCAACCTGGGGACCGGAGACCACGATCTCGCCGTACTCCCCGATCTGTACCGGCCTGTCGTTCTCGTCCACCACCTCGGCGTACGTATTCGATACCGGAACGCCGACAGCAACGGCCCCCGACGCCGGATCTACCGGCGCTTCACGCGAATTCGGCACCACGTTCGCCGGACTGTTCGTCTCGGTCAGCCCGTAGCCGTTGTGAATGTAGTGACCGAACTTCGCCCGGAACGCTTCCAACGCCGCGTGCGGGATCGGCGCGCCACCTGAATACACCGACTCGAGAGAGCTCAACGATTCCTTCGAGACTGCGGCGCTGTCCGTCCACGCGATGAATACCGTGATCGCTCCGATGATCGCGGTAGCCCGATGCTCCGAAATCGACTCCGCTGCAACGATGGGATGGAATCGGCAGGTCAGAATCGTGGGCGCGCCGGCCAGGAGTGGAGCCGCGACGTGCCCGATCAACCCGGTGATATGGAACAGTGGCGCCACCGCGAACATCGCGCCGCCGGGGCGCAGCCCCAACCAGTCCCGATAGATCTGCGCTGCGAACACGACATTTGCGTGCGTGTTCATCGACCCCTTCGGCGGGCCGGTCGTCCCCGACGTATAAGGAAGGTAGGCAAGGTCTTCCGGGGACAGATCGACCTTCTCGGGCTTCTGTCCTCGATGAGCCTCGATCAGTTCCAATAGGTCCGGAAATCCATCATGACGAATCCTGGACGCCGAACCGAAGATCCGTTCATCGTCGCGCGACTGAAAATCCCGTTCCGACGTGGTGATGACCCGTCGCACTTCGGTGCCCTCGGACGCAGTCGCCACGGTCTCGGCCGAGGACTCGAGACAGATGACTGCTACCGCGCCGCTGTCCGCGAGTACGGTGGACAGCTCACGGTCCCGGTACATCGGATTGACCGGAACGACGACAGCGCCGAGTTTCCAGACTGCGACCGTCGCGATGACGAACTGCGGAACATTCTGCAGGACAAAGGAAACTCTGTCGCCGAACCCGATTCCGTCCACGGCGAGGGCTACGGCAAGCGCATCCGACATCTCGTCGAGCTCGGCAAAGCTGACGGTCCTGTCGAAGTACCTGATGATCGGGGCGGTGCGATCGCGCTCCAGCGACGCACGGAACATCGCGAGGGCGTTGGCATGCTCGATGTCCACGTTCGGCGGAGTGTCGGCGTCGTAGTTGGCGAGCCACGGCTTGCTCTCGTACACGTTGGTCATAACTCAGCTCTCGAAGTACCGACGCGGATTATCCACCAGCATGGTGTTGATCTGATCCTCGGTGACGCCGCGCTCGAGCAGCGCGGGAATGACCTGATCGCTGATGTGGGTGAAATTCCAGTTCGGCACTGCGGCTGCCTTGGCCTCACTCGAGAACCAGTCGATGAAGCACGAGGCATCATGTGCCAGAACCATTTTCTCGGCATAGCCACGGCGGGCCAGTTCCACGACAGTGTTCACCCGCTCCTCGAACGGCAGCAGAACATCGAGACCGAAACGGTCCATCCCGAGTAGCGAACCCGCATCGGCAAGTGCACACAGGTAGTCCAGGTCGGTCGAATCACCCGAGTGCCCGATGACGACCTTGCTCAGATCTGCACCTTCCTCGGCCAGAACCTTCTGCGCAACGAGGCCCGATTCCGTGTGCGGGTTCGTGTGAACCGTGATCGGTACCCCGGTTTCGACCTGCGCCCGACCGACCGCTCGCATCACACGCTCGACACCGGGAGTCAGACCAGGTTCTTCGATGGCGCACTTGAGGAACGACGCGCGGATGTCTGTGCCGGCAATGCCGTCCTTGATGTCCTTCACAAATAGATCAACCATCGGCTCGCGCACGTCGAACAGCAAACCTGGACCGGTGTAATGGAATTGGAACGGAATGTCGTTGTACGTGTAGACGCCGGTGGCGACGATGATGTTGAGATCGACCTGCTCGTTGATCCGCGCAATACGCGGGATGTAGCGACCGAGTCCGATGACCGTGGGATCGACGATCGTGCTGATCCCTCGCGACTTCAGTTCGGACAGCTTGGTCACCGCATCGGCTACTCGAGCCTCCTCGTCCCAAGGCTCCGGGTAGTCGGGATAGTTCTGACGCATCTCCTCCCCCAGAACGAAGACATGCTCGTGCATCAACACCTTTCCCAGATCGGCTGTGTCCACCGGCCCACGAACGGATTGTACTGAACTCATCGATCGAACCCCTGACTGTGATCGCCATCACTAACATGAGACAATGAGCTAGTGTGTCTCACGTCGCTTGGTTCGTCAATAGGTTCGACCCACCCGAAGCCCACCTCTGTTCGACCGCCGAAATTGTGCAGTACCGGACAACCGGAGAGAATGTCCCGATGCCTACCGACCTCGAACGCCGACGCGCGATCGACACCGCCGCGAGCATGTACCTCGCGGAGGAACCACTCGACATGTCACTGCTCGCCGAACGTCTCGGAGTAGGCCGCGCGACGCTCTACCGCTGGGTCGGCAATCGCGACGAACTGCTCGGAACAGTGCTGGCCGAGGCCACCGAACGGACATACCGGAAGGCGATGTCACAGGCGTCGGGGCAAGGTCCGGAGTACATCCTCGACGTCTTCGGACGCGTCATGCGGTCGGTGGAATCGTCGACCGAACTGCGAGCGCTGACCAAACGCGAACCAATGGTGTTCATCAAACTCGCGATGATGCCCGGCTCCATCGAATCGATCTCCGCCTCCATCACCGCCGAAATCTTGCAGTCCCAGGTCGACGCCGGCCAACTGACGATCACGCTCTCGCCGCAAGTGCTGGGCGAAGCTCTCGTTCGCATCTGCGACGTACACCTCTACGCCCCTCTACTCGGGCGGGAAAAGGCGGAGATCGAGACGGCCCTCGACCTGATCGCACTGCTCCTCGGCGTCACCCGTAACTGACGGTATCGACTGCGTGAGCACTGCTCCGACACACGGCCCACCCGAGTCCTCAGACGTCTGATGAGTTGTTACGCTGTCGGTACCCCCACGAGAGGCAAGCCGTGTCCGACGACCACACAGGATTCACACTTCGCAGTGGTCCGCTGGTGCCGCAACTCGAACAGTTGCTTCGCGAGCGAATCAGGCAAGGAACGTGGGCGCCGTCCGAGCGCATACCGAGCGAGGCGGCCCTCGCCGTCGAACTCGGTGTCGGGCGTTCCTCGATTCGCGAGGCAATCCGCCTCCTCGCTCGCGACGGACTACTCGAAGTCAGACACGGCGTCGGCACCTTCGTGGCTGCCGCGTCCGAACTCGAGCACGTCGACGAATTCACCAAACTACTTCGACGCTCGAGGATCCTCGAGGTCTTCGAAGTCCGTCGCGCACTCGAGATCGAGGCCGCCAGACTGGCCGCGGAGCGGGTACAACCCGAGGACCTCGACGGCCTGCGGCGGCGACTGACCATGCGACACAGTCATTTCGAGGGTGACGTCGAGAAGTTCGTCGACGTCGACCTCGACTTCCACACCGAAGTCGTTCGGTTGTCCGGAAACGCGGTTCTGCTCTCGCTGTTCACGTCGGTGCGTCCACTCCTTCGTGAATCCCTCGTCGAGATGATGGCCCACGAAGCCGGCGTCCCCGACACCTCACATGCCCATGATCAGTTGGTCGAGGCCCTTCAAGACGCCGACCCAGAAGCCGCGGTAGCGGCAACCCGAGCAAATATCGACACCGTCTTACGGCGGTTGCGTGTGCTCGACGCCTAAGAGAGGTTAGTTCTCGTGCAACACCCCAATGGCACAGTTCTGTCGACCGAACACGTGGATCTCGTCCGCGACGGCCGATACTTGTTGAAAGACATCAACATTTCGATCGAACCCGGGCAACACTGGGTACTCCTCGGCGCGAACGGTGCAGGCAAGAGCACCCTCCTGAGCCTTCTCGGAGCAACCGCCCACCCGACTCGCGGTTCCGTCTACGTCCTCGGGCACAAGCTGGGCCGAGTCGACATGAGGGAACTGCGGATGGACATCGGGCACGTGAACCCGCGCCACACGATCGGAATTCCGATCACCGTCCGCAACGTCGTGATCACCGGCCTCACCAACACCACCGAGGTAATGCCGCGGTGGTCACCGACGCCGGAGCAAGAGGCTCATGCCGACGCACTGATCGATCTACTCGGGATGAGTCCGCGTTCGGACGCACTGTGGCCCAACTTGTCCCAGGGCGAACGAGGGCGAGCCCTGATCGCCCGTGCACTCATGGTGGAACCACGCCTGCTCCTGCTCGACGAACCGGCGACCGGGCTCGATCTTGCTGCGCGCGAACAGCTCTTGACGGCTCTGGACGATCTCCGCAATCAGAACCCGTCACTTGCCAGCATCCTCGTGACGCATCACATCGAAGAGATTCCGAGCACCACCACACATGCTCTCCTGATCAAGGACGGCGTCGTGACCGCCAGCGGCCTCGCCGAGAATGTGATCACCACCCAGAACATCAGCGAGTGCTTCTCGCATCCCATCGAGATCGAGCGTCGTGGTGGTCGGTGGAATGCTCAGTCGCGGCCACGCGAAAGAGTTTGACCGACAGTAGTTTCAGAGACGTCTGGCGCCGGGCCCCTCCCGGCCCAGTTCGTCTCCAGGGTTGAGCAGGTTGCATGTCTTGAGTGACAGACACCCACAGCCGATACAGCCCGTCAGTTCGTCCTGCATCCGGCTGATGGCCTGCTTGCGATCCTCGAGGCGCTGATTCCACTCCGTCGAAATCTTGCGCCAGTCCTTCTTCGTCGGCGTTCGCCCCTGCGGCAACGACCCGAATACTTCGGCGACTTCGGCCAGAGGTATCCCGAACCTGACTGCCAACTGGATCAGCGACACCCGCCGGATCGAGTGGCGCGGGAACTTCCTCATATTTCCTGCCGTCCGCTCCGCAGGAACCAGACCGAGTGTTTCGTAGTAGCGCACCGCCGACACGGCGACGCCGGTGCGCGCCGATACCTCACCGATCGAGAGAAGTTCGTCACTCTTACGGATCATTCTGCCTCCCAATGGCTGCGCGACATTGACCTGAAGCGCACTTGAGATTCTACCTTCGACAACATGCACTCCCCCACCGATGCTCCCGCCGGAACCTGGCGGCAGCTCCTGAGCGGTCGATACCTCGGCACCGCTACCGTCCTCGCAGGCGGCGTCGCGCTGTACGCGACCAACGTCTACCTGACGACCAGCCTGCTTCCGACTGCCATCGACGACATCGGCGGTCAGCAGTACTACGCCTGGACCGCGACGGTCTTCCTCATCGCTTCCGTCATCTCCTCGATGTTGGTCACCAACGTCCTCGCCGCCAGGGGACCGCGCGGGGCCTACCTGATCGGCCTCGCGATCTTCGCGCTCGGCACCGTCGTCTGTGCGGTCAGCCCGACCATGGAATTGCTGTTGGTCGGCCGCACGATCCAGGGTTCGGGAGGTGGCCTGCTGGCTGGTCTCGGTTACGCCGTCATCAATGCCGCGCTCCCCAGACATCTGTGGACCCGCGGGGCCGCGCTGGTTTCGGCAATGTGGGGAGTCGGCACCTTCGCCGGCCCTGCAATCGGCGGCGTCTTTGCTCAATTCGGAGCCTGGCGATGGGCTTTCGGCGTTCTGGTTGTCGCGACGATCGCAGTCGCAGCTCTCGTCCCCAGCGCGCTACCGGCACATGAACCGGGCAGCACGACCAGTAGCCCGGTGCCGGTCCTCTCCCTGGCATTGCTGACTGCGGCAGCCTTGCTGGTCAGCGTTGCCGGAATTCTGTCCAACCTCGCAGTGACCGCAGCAATGGTTCTCGTCGCTGTGCTGCTACTGATCGCCTTTGTCGCCGCTGACCGTCGCTCGCGCCACGGCGTACTACCGCCATCGACGTTCAACGCGTCGTCGCTCAAATGGGTGTACCTGACCATCGTCGTCCTCGCTGTTGCGTCGACCGTCGAGACGTTCATTCCACTCTTCGGCCAACGACTTGCCGGACTGGCACCGCTCGCGGCCGGATTCCTCGGGGCCGCACTCGCTCTCGGCTGGACTCTCGGCGAAATCCCGAGCGCCTCGGCGACTACCCCTCGTATCGTGCGACGAATCGTTGTCAGCGGTCCGATCCTCGTCGCGATCGGGTTGGGCATCATGGCAGCATTTCTCACGGAGCACGCCGGCGCCGGTGCGATGGTCGCGTGGGTGATCGGACTGCTGGTCGCCGGCGTCGGAATCGGCATCGCCTGGCCCCATCTTGCAGTCGGTGCGATGACCGCGGTCACCGATCCCGGAGAAGGTGCGCGTGCCTCCGCTGCCATCAACACCGTTCAGCTGATCGCCAATGCCTTCGGCGCAGCCCTGGCCGGAGCGCTGGTGAACATAGGCGAACCGTCGACGCTTCGTTCTGCGCAATTGCTTCTCCTCACCTTCGCCGCTATCGCGATCATCGGCATTGCCGTGGCAGCTCGCGCGCTTCCGCGAACGCCCGACAAAATCGACAGCCCCGAAATCGTTCACGACGCTCGCTAAACTGTGGAAAACCCACACGGAGGAGTTGGCCAGTGACAGAACCGGATCCGGGCACAGTGGAAACCGACTTCCCGAAAACGGGAGCTCCCGCACAGCGCGCGCTGATCGGAGCGGGCTACACCCATCTCGCGCAATTGACGTCCGTGTCCGAGAAGGAACTCGGCGCTCTGCACGGGATGGGACCGAAGGCTCTGAGGATTCTGCGTGAAGCACTCGCCGAACGCGGCCTGAGCTTCGCCGACTGAGCTCTCACATCAGACCAGGCTCGCCCGAACCTGGTTGCCACCTTCGCGCTTCGCTTCGTACATCACCGTGTCCGCGACGCGGAAGAGTTCGGCAAAGACTTCGTCGACGGACTCACCCGGATGCCGGGGCGCGGTGCGGACCGCCATTCCGATGCTCGCGCTCGTCGGTGGATCATCGGTCGCCCCGTCCATTGCCGAGCGGATCTGTCCTTCCAGCCTCGCTATCACGCTGACCGGCACCCGCTCGACCACGACGAACTCGTCACCGCCCACGCGGGCGGTCAGTGCAGCTTTGGTTGTCCACAGGCGAATACGCAGCGCCGTTCGCAGGATCGTGCTGTCCCCCACGTCGTGGCCGTAAACGTCGTTGATCGTCTTGAATCGGTCGAGATCGATCACCACTACGAGAACCGCGTCGGCCTCGGTCACCGGAGGCCCCATCAGATCCTTCACACGACGCGAAAGTCCGCGACGGTTGAGCAGACCGGTCAACGGGTCGATGTCGGAAGTAGTGGCGTCGGATCCCAGAACTGCCAGAACCATTTGGGACACCACGGGAATCACAATGATGGTGGCCATCACGACCGCGATTTTCGCCAACCCCAAGCCGACGTCCGCTGCTGGTCCGAACAACAAAGTCCACCCCGAAAGCACCGTGACAATCGAGGCGAAGACCAAGTGACCGACTTGGAGTTTCGGATTGTGGAAGAACGCAATATAGCCGCCGATCGACGCAAACACGACGCACGCGATGAGCCGTCCCATCGGTTCCGAGTCGGTTGCGGCGGCCGCCGCAATCGCAACGTCGGAACCCACGACAAAGGTGTACGACCACAGCGGCGTCGGCGGAAACAACCACCAGATCAGGGCCGCGCCGACGCACAGGACTATGACCATGAGATTGACCGCTCGCCAGAACGTACCTTGCGGACCGACGTCACTGAATCGCGCCGACAGCAACACCAACCCCATCCAGAGTGCCGTTCCGCCGACCAGCGCCCGGCAGGAAGTCAAGAACCCGCGGTCTTCGAGGTACCTGCTGAAACTATGGAACTGGTCCGGCAACTGCCACCAGCGCATGACAACTTCGACGAAACCCTTCATCGCCGGTCAGCCGATGCAGGTCTGCAACTTTCGGGCACACTTCGACGTAGCGGACAAGCTGATTTCCCCCCGGAGCACACTGGCATATCCGGCAGCATAGTCAGCTGCAGCAGACAAACCAACCGTTCCGCGGGATTAGCAATCGGGCCTATACCCAGCCCCCTCGGCTACTACTCAGCAAGGATTTGAGTAGCGCTTCGCCCTCCCTGTCATCTCGATCAAACGCAGTCACATCGATCAGCTCAGTGCGTCGTAGGCAGCCGATACGTACTGCGCCGATCTCTCGGAACCGAGCAGGCCCGGCCCCATCTTGTTCATCACGTACGAGAAGGTCATGCGCTTCTCGGTGTCGATGATGATCTGCGAGCCACCCCAACCTCCCCAGAAGCAGATTCGCCCCTCCGGAATGAACGGGACGGACTCCGGCGTCGGCAATCCGAATCCGACGCCGAAGCGGACCGGCACACCGAGGACGAGGTCGACCCCGTACGACTGCTCCTCGAAGATCTTGTCGATCGTTTCCTCCGACAGCAGGCGAACGTCACCGACCTTGCCACCGCACGCAATCACCGATTGGATCCTTGCGAGCGCCCTCGCATTCGAATGACCGTTGGCCGCACCGATCTCGGCGGCTCGCCACCCGTCGGTCCACGAACCTGTCGCGTCGGCCGGCGGCGCGGTGAAGGTCTTCACCATGATGTTGTCCATCCCGAGTGCCGCGATGTCGATCGGCAACGGCGGTGGCGCAATCACATTCGAGACTCGCCCGTATTCGGACTTCGGCAAGCCCAGGCGGAAATCAGCATCGAGCGGACCGGCTATTTCCTCGTCGATGAAGCGGCCGAGGGTTCGACCGTCGATGCGCCTGACGACCTCGCCGATCAGGTGGCCGTAGTTGAGGGCGTGATATCCGGATGCGGTACCCGGCTCCCACCACGGAGCCTGCGTCGCCAACCGGGCTGTGGCGTACGCGTCGTCGCAAATGTTCTCCAAGGTGAACGGTTGATCCCACCCCGAAACGCCTGATGTGTGCGACAACAGTTGCCGGACCTGAATACGGTCCTTACCCGCTGCTGCGAACTCGGGCCAGTACTGCGCGACCGGGGCATCGAGATCCAGCAACCCGCGGTCGACGAGCATGAGCGCGGCCAGTGCGGTCACGGTCTTGCTGCAGGACCAGACGTTGGTGACTGTGTCGCGGGCCCAAGGAGCAGTGTGCTCGACGTCGACCCAACCGCCCCACATGTCGACGACGGATTCGCCGTCGATCGTCAGTGCGATCGCTGCCCCGACGTCCTCGCCGGAATCGAGATTGCGTGCCAGCGCCTCCTTCAAGCCAGAGAATCGCTGGTCACATACGCCTTCGATGTTCGCCACTGACAGCCTCCACAGGAAAGTTAAAACTTGACGTCAACTTCAACTGTGTTGAGTATGTGTCCGATTTACCTGTGGTGTCAATCACTTCAAGTGTCAGAGTCGGCTCAGACCAACGGGATTCCCTTGGCGATGCGCCGACGCAGATCCCAGAGATAGAAGTTGTAGGGGAACATCCGCAGAATCTTCGGGCTGAACCGATTGACCAGCGCGGCGACCCGCATGGATCGGTCGAAGTTGCGCTGCTGACGCGCTGACCACGGGAGCCGCATTTCCTCACGAAAGGCCTGGGGCAGGAACCCGGTGGTGACAAATCGGTTGAGCGGACCGACCACGGGATGCAACAGCTTCGGCGTGAAGGTCGCCGACGCGATCCCGTAGAGATGCTCACGAATCGTCTCGTCGATCGCCACCTTGCCGAGGTTCTCGTTCCAGTAGACCTCGAACGCATCCCGGTCCGCCGGCCACATGTCGCGTCGCATCTGAAGGGTTGTACCGAACGTGGCGCTTCGCTGATAGAACGCATCCTGGGTGAGCGGATCGAGATCCCCGTACAAGATTTTGTAGACGTCCTCGAAGCCTCGGTACAGGCAGGCGGCTACCCACAACTGCAGTTCGGGATCGAACGCGTTGTATTCGACCGCGCTGTTCTCATCGGAGCGAACGTGCTTGTGAGAGCCGTTGACTGCGCGTCGGTACAGCTTCTTTTCTTCGTCCGTCGCCAGGCTCGCGACTGCGAGATACGTCAGCGTCGTCCGGGTTCGCTTCACCGGATGTCGATCCAACCGACCCGTCTCGACCTTGCTCTCATACACGCCGTACCCCACCGCCGGGCGCGCCAACTGCATGATGACGTTGGCGCCTGCGGCCAACAGTCCGAGCCCGGACATCGCCTTTTCGACCTCGGCGTCGATGTCGACCGCCTGGACGCCGACCGCTCCGATGCCGCCCGTCACCGCTTCCTCGCGCCCGTCCATCGAATCCCTACTCACCGTCATGGCAGAACCCCTTCGAGTCGATATCTGCGAACGCATGTTCTCAGATGAGTGAAACGCCGAAATGCCGAGATGTCAAGCAATCTCGGGATGCAAAGATGGTCTTCATGAATGACCAACCGCGTTCGTACGGTGGCGTCGACGGCGCGCTCCGCGTAGCCCAACGACGAGAGACGCTGATCGAGGCCGGGCTGGAACTCATGGGCTCCGCCGAGCCCGAGCTGACGGTCCGCGGAGTGTGCAAGAAGGCCGGTGTCGCGGCGAGGTACTTCTACGAGAGCTTCACCGATCGTGATGCTCTGATGTCGGCCGTCTACGACACCGTCATCACGGACATCGCCGTTTCAACCCAGGCCGCGGTGGATGCCGCCGAGACCGAACGAGGCAAGGCGCTCGCCGGAATCGCGAACATCGTCCGCACGATCGCGCAGGATCCCCGTCGCGGACGTCTACTGTTCTCCAGCGCCCTGACGAGCCCGGTCCTGGCCGAGAAACGACGAGTGTCGACGACGATATTCATCGGTCTCCTGGCCGCCAACGCCAAGACCTTCTACCGATTGAACGACAGCGGCCACTTGACGCTGACGGCAACCTTCCTGGTCGGCGGCCTGGCGCAGACCCTCAGTGCATGGCTGGACGGATACATCGACGTGACGGAAGAAGAACTGGTCGCCGAATGTGCAGCGATCCTGCTCGCTCCCGCCCTACCTCCGTCTTGAGCTCCTGATTCAGTCCCAGATCCCGATGTTGTCGAGGTGAGCGAGAAGTCGAGCAGCGCCGTCGGAGAACTGCAGACTCATCTGCGCGTCCACCTGTTCTCGATCGTGCTTCTCGAACGCCTCGATCAAAGCGTCGTGGCTCGATACCGCAAGCTCACCCCAGCCTGGATCCGTCGCGTAGAGACGAGCAGGGGTGTACCGAATCGCGCCGAACAGGAACCATGCCAGCTTCGCACCACCCGCAGCGCGATTGATCAAGCGGTGGAATTCGAATTCGCACTGCTCGATCGCAGCTGCATCCGAGGCGTCCACCGCCGCTCGCAAATCGGCGTTGAGTTCCGTGAGTTCCACCAGTTGATCAGCTGTGATGGTGTCCATCGCCCGCAAAGCCAGCTTGACTGCGATCTGCCCCTGCAACCAGAAGATGTCTTCGATGTCTTGGCGACTGAGGGGCGAGACGAGATAGCCGCGATGCGGAACCAACTCGACCATTCCCTCGCCGCGCAATGCGACGAGGGCTTCTCGCACCGGCGTCACGCTGACACCGAGGTCGGCTGCGGTTTCGTCCAATCTGACGAACTCGCCCGGACGCACAGCGCCGGACATGATCAGGTTACGAACGTGGTTAGCCACGTCCTCCGACAACTGTGGCCGTCTCCTCAGCTCAGATGTCGCCCTCCGAGTGCGTGCAGACGTTGCCACAACCGATCCTCACAGTCCGTACGTTTTGCCGATGATGTCTCGCTGAATCTCGTTGGTACCACCATAAATGGAGGACACAAGAGTCTTTCGCACATGGTGCTCCATGTCGAACTCAGTCGCGTAACCGTACCCACCCATCATCTGCATCCCCTCGAGCGCGACCTTCTTGGCGGTCTCGGTCAGCTTCAGCTTGGCCATCGACGCTTCCCGCGGGAACATCTTGGTCGGGTTGGCGTCGACCATTCGGGCAACGCTGTAGACCAGCAGACGGCCGCATTCGATCTCCGTGGCGAGATCCGCGATCCGGTGGCGAAGCGCCTGAAACGATCCGACCGGACGGCCGAACTGCTTACGCGTGGTGACGAATTCGAGGGTGTCGTCGAAAGCGCGCTGCGCGGTCCCGAGCATCATCGCCGCGAGGATGAGGCGTTCGATGTTGAGTCCGGCCATGAGTTGACGCCAGCCGTTGCCGACTTCCCCAACCACCGCGTCCTCGGGCAGGAATGTGTCGGTGAAGTAGAGATCGTTGACCTCCTTGCCGCCCATGGTGTCGATTCCACTGATCTTCAATCCGGAGATGTCGGCCGGGACATGGAACATCGTCAGGCCCTCATGCTTGCCTTCACCTCGGGATGTGCGAGCCACCAGAAGGATGTTCTCGGCGAAGTGCGCGTTGGAACACCACGTCTTCTGGCCGTTGATCAGCCACCCACCGTCGACCTTCTCGGCGCGGCAACTCAAATTTCCCACGTCGGAGCCTGCTTCGGGTTCGGACATCGAGATCGACTGCGACGCGCCACGGACGATCCCGCCGAGCACTGCCTCCTTCTGGGCTGGACTGCCGAACTTCTCGTATGCAGCCCCGGTGATGACGGTCGGGCCCAGTCCACCGATCGGCGCCATGCCCTTGGCTGCTTCCTCCAGGAAGATGCACAGGTCGACCGTACTTCCGGCAGATCCGCCGTATTCCTCCGGGACAGTCAGCCCGAGCCAACCCAATTCCGCCATCTTCTCGTAGAACGCCTGGTTGTGGTTATGGGCGCCATGATCGGTCAGCAGGTCTCGCTGCTCACGGGTACCACTTTCCTTCTTGCAGAACGACGCTACCGACTTGGCGAAATCAGACTGCTCCTGCGTGAAATCCATGTACATCGAAAACTCCCGAGTGAGATGAGGCTGGAGGCTTGTCGGAGCTCGGTCCGACGCATACTGTGACTACCAGCACAGTAAATCACATCACATATATGTGATGCACCGACATGTGGAGGATCTGAAGAACATGACAGAACAGCTCGGCCGCCAGAGCACGTCCACGTCGACAGATCCGAAATCGGACGATCACACCTTCGCGAGCCTCGACCCTCGCAACGATTCCGTGGTCGCGCAGCACCCCATTGCAGATCAGCAAGAGATCGAGAAAGCGGTCGCCTCAGCACGCACGGCGTCGAAGTGGTGGGATCAACTCGGATTCCAAGGCCGCCGGAAGGTGCTCGGTAATTTCCGCGCCGCGATCGCCACTCACGCCGAATCGATGGCGGCGATCATTTCCGCCGAGACCGGAAAACCCAGCGACGACGCCCTTCTCGAAGTCATGCTGGCCGTCGAACATCTCGACTGGGCGGCACGCAACGCACAGAAAGTGTTGCGCCGCAGACGCGTCGGTGCAGGACTGATCAGCGCCAACCAGTCTGCATCCGTCGGCTACCGGCCGATGGGCGTCGTCGGTGTGATCGGCCCCTGGAACTATCCGCTGTACACACCGATGGGGTCGATCGGCTACGCATTGGCCGCCGGCAACGCCGTCGTCTTCAAACCGAGCGAACTCTCACCAGGCGTCGGCGTCGAATTGGCCCGGCTGTGGAACATCGCCGCACCCGGACACCCTGTCCTGCAGACCATTACCGGTGACGGAAAAACCGGTGCACTTCTGTGTTCGTCCGGTGTCGACAAGATCGCATTCACCGGCTCGACGGCTACCGCAAAGCGCGTGATGGCCGCCTGCGCGGACACCCTCACTCCCCTGGTCGCCGAATGCGGCGGCAAGGACGCCATGCTGGTGGACTCCGACGCCAATCTCGATGCGGCCGTGAGCTTCGCCGCATTCGGGGCAGTGGGCAACGGCGGACAAACCTGCGCCGGCGTCGAACGAATCTACGTCGCAGCGCCCGTGTACGACGCCTTCCTGTCCAAGCTCACCGCCGCGCTTCGGGACGCCCACGCCGGCGCCACCGACAGCTCGACCTACGGGCCGATGACGCTGGGAAAGCAGACTGCGATAGTCCGAGGCCAGATCGAAGACGCTCTCAGTCGCGGCGCGAAAGCTGTACTCGGCGGACTTGATTCGTTCAACGGTCCGTTCATCGATCCGATCATCCTGACGGATGTTCCGGAGGATTCCACGGCGATCACCGAGGAAACATTCGGCCCGAGCGTCGTGGTGAACAAGGTCGCCGACATGAACGAGGGGATCGAGCGTGCCAATGCGTCGAAGTACGGCTTGGGCGCCTCGGTGTTCACCAAGAGTTCGTCGAAGGGTCGAGCGATTGCCGAGAAGCTCGAATGCGGTGTCGTCACGGTTAATTCGGTTCTCGGATTCGCCGGAATCGCCGCCCTGCCGTTCGGCGGGGTCGGCGATTCCGGGTTCGGGCGTATCCACGGAGCCGATGGGCTGCGTGAGTTCAGCAGTGTGAAATCACTGGCCGTTCAGAAATTCAGCGCTCCGTTGGACCTGCTGACCATCGAGCGAAAAGCTCGGGACATGAAGATCTCTCGTTGGATGCTGGCGAAGCGCCACGCAAAGTCCTGAGAGGCCAGGCGATCAGCCGGCGGTGACGAGCACCTGCTCGTCACTAGCGGCTGCTTCGAGTTCACGAACCAGCGGGAGCACCTTGGCCCCGAAGTACTCGATCTCTTCCTGGAAGTGCAGGAATCCGCCGAGAATCAGATCAACACCGCGACGGCGATATTCGACGATCCGATGGGCGATCTGTTCCGGTGTGCCGATCAGTTGTGAGCGGAAGCCGTCGTTGTACTGAACCAAGTCCTCGAACGTCGAATCTGCCCACATCCCGTCCTTGGACGAGGTCGACGCGCCGGCCTGTTGGACTGCATTCTTGAAACCCTCGACTGCGGGACGGTTCGCCTTGGCGATAATTTCTCGCAGCGTGTCTTTTGCTTCGGCCTCGGTGTCGCGGGCGATGATGAACCCGTTGAGCCCGAACTTGACCTCACGATCGTTCTCGCGAGCAACACGGCGGACGTCGACCAACTGTTCGGTGACGCCGTCGTAGTCCTTGCCGTTACTGAAGTACCAATCCGAATAGCGACCGGCGTTCACACGGGCTGCCGCCGAGTTACCACCTTGGAACAGTTCGGGATTGGGTCGCTCCGGAGTGTTCAGAGGCTTAGGCTTTAACGTGAAGTCGTGAATGCGGTAGAAGTCGCCGCGGAAATCGACGTCGTCCTCGGTCCAGATCTTCCGAAGAACCTGAAGGAACTCGGCGCTACGCCGATAGCGCTCGTCGTGCTCGAGCCACGGCTCGCCCAGATGAGTGAACTCGTCCTTGAACCAACCACTGACGACGTTGACGGCGAATCGACCGTTCGACAGGTGGTCAGCGGTAGCGCCCAGTTTCGCCAACACTGCCGGCTGCCAGAGTCCGGGATGCACGGCGGCGATGACCTTGAGCTTCTCGGTGGCCAGGAGCAGCGCAAGGCTGAAACTCGTGGATTCGTGCTGGAACTCGGCCCCGTAGCTCGCCTCGTAACGAACCTGACTCAGGGCGTACTCGAAGCCGTTGTTCTCGGCGGTCTGCGCCAACTTCTTGTTGTACTCGTAGTCCCAGCTGGTCCGCTGCTCGATGTCGGAGGTGACCAGACCACCACTGACATTGGGCACCCAGTAGGCGAACTTGATCTCGTCGGCGATACGTTCAGTAGACATGAAATCCAGCAAACATGCAGTTCCCGGGGGTTTCCAGGGTAGCGATCACACAGGTTGTAAGTGTTGGGTGGGTGCTGCGACTGTGAAACGGTGGCAGCATGACTGCTGTGGACATTCAGGAGATCGCGCACCGCATCACCAGTGAAGACGAGGCGCTCTCGGTAGCGTCACAGCTGTCCGACGAGTTCGCGGCAGGTGCCGGCGTCCGCGATGCGCAGCGCCTCCTTCCCCACGACGAGGTTCGCACCCTGGCGCAGTCCGGTCTGCTGGGCTCTCGGTGCCGAAGGAGTTCGGTGGCATCGACGCGAGCACCGAGACGTTGGCCGAGGTCTTCCGCCTACTCGCCGAGGGCGATCCCAGCATCGCGCAGATTCCGCACAGCCACTTCACTTTCCTGGAAGCGCTCCGGTACCAGGGGTCTAACGAGCAGAAGCAGTTCTTCTACGCCGAGGCGTTGTCGGGTAAGCAGTTCGCCAACGCCCAGAGCGAGCGCGGCAACAAGACCATCGACATCGACGGCACGACTCTGACACCCGACGGGGAAGACTTTGTGCTCGAAGGTCGAAAATTCTATTGCACAGGAGCGCTTTTCGCAGATTGGATCGTGGTGCGTGCCGCCAATGCGGATCAGTTCACCGAGACCGGCGCACAGGTGAAATCCGCGGTCTACCTACCCCGGAATACTCCCGGACTGTCGATCGTCGACGACTGGGACGGCATGGGGCAGAAGACAACTGCGAGCGGAACCGTGACACTCGAATCCGTGTCGGTGCCGCGGTTCAACGTCGTACCCTTCACATCGTTGTTCACTCACCCGACCACCTACGGGGCACAGGCCCAGATTCTGCACGCCGCGATCGACACGGGCATAGCGTCGGCCGCATTGCGTGAATCCGTGAAACTCGCAGCAAAGGCGCGGCCCTTCTTCGAGGCGAAAGTCGATACAGCGGTGGAGGATCCACTGCTCGTTCAACTCGCCGGCGAAGCGGCAATCGAGGTTCGCGCTGCCAGATCCCTCTTGGCGGAAGCGGCGCGATCGATCGACGTGGCGCGTCGTAATCCCACCGAGGACTCCACGGCCCGAGCATCCATCGACGCTGCAACTGCCAAAGTGGTCGGTGCCAGGGCGTCATTGGCGGCCACGAGCACGCTGTTCGAGATCGGTGGCACGAGAAGCGCGGGCGAATCAGCGAACCTCTCGCGATTCTGGCGTGACGCACGCACGCATACTCTGCACGATCCGACGAGGTGGAAGGTCCAACACATCGGCCGCTGGACGCTGTCGGGGACAATCCCACCGAGGCACGGGCTGTTGTAAACACTCTCAGTCGGAATTTGTGTATCCACTGATCAAGACCTCGAGACCTTCCAGGTAACTCTCAGTCGTCGTCCCTCCCGGCCAGTCCTCGAGCACCTCACTGAGTACCGGCAGTTTCTCGGGACCGATTTCTCGGATCTTGACCGCGAGAGGTGACACACTGCCTTCCGGTCGTGTGGTGGTGTCGTAGATGTTGAGCAGTGCACCGAGTGTGTAGTTCCACAGCGCTCGATAGACCAACAGTGCGCGGCGCGGCGACATCCCGAGTTCGACACACGCGGCCATTGCCCGATCGACCAAGACCACAGCGCCGCTCCCGCCGCGCCCACCTCGCTGAAGCAACTCGATGATCCAGCGCTCCGATGCCAGCGTTTCGAAGATCGCGGTGAAGATCATGCGAAGCCGTTCGACCTGATCCTGCGGCAGGACCAGCGCGCCGAGATCTTGTGAGTACACATCGAGAACCGCGCTGATCAGCTGTTCCTTGTCGCCCACGTGCCGGTACAGCGCCATCGGCGTGGTGCCGAGCGACTTCGCCAACGCTCGCATGCTCAACGCGTCGGCGCCGCCGGACTGAAGTTGCCGTTTCGCCTCGTCGAATATCTGCTCCGACGTGATCGTCGGGGGACGTCCGAGCCGCGGTGATCTCGGTTCCATCTTTTCGGCCATCCGTCGATTGTGCGCGCCCCTGCTACGACGCCCTCGCCCGGGGAACCCCTTGCATCTCAGTCGTCAGCAAGGTAAACCTAACTACTTATGAGAACGCGTATACAAATTAGGTACCTGCAATGACAACAACAACTCGAGCGGTAGCCGCACCGGCTTTGGTCCTCACAGCCGCCGCGGCAGCGCAGTTCCTGGTGGCCTTCGACATGTCGGTCATCAACGTCGCGCTGCCAGACATCCAGGAATCGCTGAACTTTTCCGACGCCGGGTTGTCCTGGGTCGTCAACGCGTACGCCCTCGCCTTCGGTGGACTGCTGCTTCTCGGCGGTCGTCTGTGCGACGTGATGGGCACTCGTCGAGTTCTGGTTTCCGGGCTTCTGCTGTTCGCCCTCGTCAGCATCGTCGGCACCTTCTCCGTGTCCGCCGAAATGCTTGTCGGAGCTCGGGCGCTTCAAGGCGTCGGCGCTGCACTGATCGCGCCGGCCGGGCTCGCCGCCCTCAGTCAGGCCTTTCCCACCGGACGCGCCAGAGCCAAGGCATTCGGCATCGGCGCAATGTCGTCAGCACTGGGCGGCGCACTCGGTGTCGTCCTGAGCGGCATTTTGACCGAAGGGCTCAGTTGGCGATGGGTGATGTTCGCCGGCGCACCGGTGGCCCTGATCGCCGCGGTCGCAGGTGCCCGTGGCCTGCCGGCCGGCCAAGCCGCCAGAGGTGGCTCCCTCGATCTCCCCGGAGCCATCTTGGCGACGGCCGGAATCACCGCCCTAGTCGGCACAGTGATCGCCACGGAATCACATTCCTGGACTTCGGGTTACGTGGTGGGTGGATTCGCACTCACGGTCGTCCTGCTGACTGCCTTTGTCGTAGTCGAAAGCCGCTGCGCCACACCACTGGTACGACTGTCCACCCTGCTTCGACCCCGAATCGGACTGGCCAACGCCATCATGTGCCTGGTGTGTGCGGCCCAGTTCAGCGCGTTCTTCTTCGTCTCACTCTTCCTGCAACGCGGGCTGGGCTATTCACCGACCACCACCGGTCTGGCTTTCCTGCCTTTCTGCTTCGGCCTGGTGATCGGCATCCTAGCGTCCACCAAACTCCTTCCGCGCTACGGAGTTCGACCGCTGCTCGTAGTCGGAACAGCAGTCGCCGCAATCGGGACTTTCATGTTTTCGACCATGAACCTCGACAGTCCCTTCTGGGCCGTCATCCTGGTGCCTTCGCTTCTGGCAAGCATCGGCATCGGTCTGTCGTTCATGCCGCTCAGTAACGTCGCCACCGCCGACGCTCCCCCCGAAGAAGTCGGCATGGCATCAGGGCTACTGAGCACATCGCGTCAGATCGGCGGTTCACTCGGACTAGCCGTTCTCGTGAGCGTCGCCGCTTCCTCGACGGCGCGTTCGGACAGCGCACCGACCGAAGCACTGGTTTCCGGATACTCCCAAGCCCTCTTCGTCTGCTCCGGCCTACTACTGGCCGGCACCCTCCTGTCCTTCTTCTTCCCACGAATGGATCGTTGACCTCAGATGTTCACCACCCGAACCGCATTCGGCATCGTCTCGGCGCTTCTCCTCACCGTTGCCGGCGCAAGCGCGTGCAGCAGCTCCGCCGAGTCCGAAACCGCTTCTGCAACTCGCTCCGTCACACACGAACTCGGCACCGTCGAAGTTCCGGCCTCACCGCAGCGCATTCTCGCGCTCGACGAGTACGCGGGGCTGAGTGCACTCGCACTCGGCGTGAAGCCCACCGTCGTCTACAGCACCCTGCGATCGGACGTCGCCAAGTCGATTCTGCGCGAGCAGGGCGTCGAAGTTCTCGACAAGCCGACTTTCTTCGCCAACCCCGCAGTCGAAGAGATCGCGTCCGTCGAACCCGATGAGATCCTGATGAGCAATGCCGGTCCACTACCGAGCCTGTTCGCGCAGATCAATTCCGTGGCGCCAACCTTGGTCCTCCCGTACTCGGCGCCGTGGCGTGACGTGCTCGAACAAGCTGGGGCACAGCTCGATCGAGGCAGCGAAGCAACCGCCATGATCGGAAAGCTGGAATCCGGCCTCGAAGACGTCAAGTCCGCGGCTGCCGGCCAGAGCCTTGCGATCCTTCTCGGCTACAGCGGAAACCTGTTCACCGTGCCACCGACCACTCCCATCTCCACACTGGTCACCGAGGCCGGATTCACCAGGCCGGCATCGGAAGTCAACGCGACCAACAATCAAGACACCGGCACGATTTCGCCCGTCTCACCTGAACTCCTACCCGAGCATGCGGCGCAGACCGTCGCCGTACTTTCCGGGCAGCAGTACGACGCATCCATCGTGCGAAACACTCCACTGTTCGACAACCTGACACCCGACCCGGCGCACGCTCTGGACGTCAGCGGTGATCTCTGGTTCGGCAGCCATCCTTTTGCCATCTACTGGATCATCCAGGATCTGGACGGCATCGCACATGGCAAGGGGCAGAACAGCATCGGAACCCTCGAAAGCGCCGACGCACGATGGGCGGCGTTCAGCGCGCTCTGACGTCCTGACGGAAGGTCAGCGGAGAAACACCCACCCGGGTGGCGAAGAATTTTGTGAAGTTCGCAGAATCGTCGAACCCCAGCTTCGACGCCACCTGGGTGACCGTGTCCGTGCCGAAAGACAGCAGACGTTTCGCTTCGAGCACCACACGCTGATCGATGTACTGCTTTGCCGTCATTCCGGCAGCAGCTCGGGTAGCTCGCAATACAGTCTTCTCGGAATACCCGATCTTGTTGGCGTACTCCGAAACCGAACGGACCGTGGCGAAGTCACGTTCGACAACGGCATGAAACCTTTCGAACACGTCATTGTGTGCCAGCACGGAACTCTGTTCCTGTCCACCGAGGTGGGTCAGTTTCAACAGAATTGCTGTCAACGTGTGCCGCAGAATGGCCGCGCGAACGACCGGCGCAGAAGTATCCGGACAACCGTAATTCAAGTTCAGGTGTTTCATACCCGTGCTGATGGTCTCGAGGTTCTCGCCGGACAACTGCCACGCTGCCTGCCGACTGTGAGCGTTCCCGTCCAACAACTGCTGGCTGACGGCATCGAGCGACGAGGGTGTGAACAGAACAACCATCGCCTCGAAATCCTCGATTCGCCCCCACTGTTGCACCTGCCCCGGTCTGACCCAGAACACGGTCCCCGGGCTCACCGCGTAGTTGACGAAGTCGATGGTGTGTAGCGCCGAACCCTCGGTCACCAGCGCGAGTAAGTGAAACTGCGGGCGTTGGGGGCCGACGAACTCTGCACTACCCCCGTTGATGCGAATGGTGTCCAGGCTGAGTACTTCGATCTCGGTCGCGTCAGCCACCGAAGACGCGTACCCGACGTCCCGGACGGGTACTTGTCTGTTTTTCACTAGTTCGGGACTCATCTTCACCGTGACCGAATACCCGAATGCGACATACCGTCAGAGTATCAATCAGTTCGCGCTCGGATAGGAATCAACAGTGCAATCGACAGGCTCGAAAACAGCAGGCACGACGCAACTCACCTACGTCTTCGACGCCTATTGCGGGTGGTGTTTCGGCTTCGGCCCTGCGTTGACGGAGTTCGTCCGTCAAAATGCCGATTCCATCAACTTATCCGTGGTCAGCGGCGGGCTGTTCACCGGTGAACGCGTCGCACCCATGTCTTCGGCTCCGTACCTGAAATCAGCCAACGCCACCATCGCAGCCCAGACCGGCGCCGCTTTCGGTGACGGATATTCACAACTGGTGTCTGACGGGCGGTTCGTCATGGATTCGACGGATGCTGCGATCGGACTCGCCGCGCTTCGCACACAAGATCCGACTCGCGCACTCGACATCGCGGAGGCCATGCAGACCGCGTTCTACCGAGACGGTCGCAGCCTCTCCGATCCCGAGACCTACCGCGCCATAGCGAAATCGCTCGGGCTCGACCCATCTGCCGCAGTGTCTTCCCTGTTCACCGCAGATTCGAAGGACGCCGCCCGCGCCGATTTCGTCCGGGCACGCAGGCTCGGCGCCACTTCGTTTCCGACGCTGCTGTTCCACGGGAGCGACGGGTCCGTCGTGAAATTCGGTTCTCCGACCAGTACAGCGGCCGATCTCACCCGCGACCTGAAGACGTGCGTGCGGGCGTATGCGGTGGCTTGACCCACCCACTTTCCGAGCGAAAGGTACGTTCAGCGCCTTCAGTACGCCGAACGTACCTTTCGCTCAGCGTGACTTCACCCAAATCACTCCGGCCCCCTTCTGGTTTGATGAAGACCGAACGAATCGCACCAAAGGGGAACGACAGTGGTTTCAGATCCGATCACGGGCCTGGAGATGGAACTTGCCGACATGTGGCAACGAGGACGCGCCCAGGCGCGCACCTATGCGCGTGCAATTCATCCCAAACTCGATCCGGCGCTCTACCCGGTTCTTGTCATCCTGAACCGTTCCGATGCCGTGCGGATGTCCGACCTGATCTCCACGCTCGATATCGAGAAGTCCACCCTGACCAGGCAAATTGATGCCGCAGCTCGGCTCGGCCTGGTGGAACGGATCCCCGACCCCGACGACGCTCGCGCGAAGCTGGTGACCCTGACCCCTGAGGCTCGGACGAAGCTCACGACGATCCGCAATCATCAGATCGATCGTTGGCGCGCCCGACTCGCAAAATGGGAAACTGACGACATCACCACGCTGACGGCCTTGCTGCACCGACTGGGCAGTTCCGAGGACTGACAACAAAGTAGTTGTGCAGTGCAACCAACTTGATCTATAGTTGCAAATATCAACTATTCGAGGGGGTGGCCGTGCTCACTCACGACAGTGCCGAGGCAATCCTCGACAACCTTCGCGCCCTAGTCCGGCGCCACCGCGAGGTTTCGTCGACCGGCTCACGCCAACTGTCCCCCGGCATGTTGCCGGACCCACTGGGCGCCCTCCTCTCGCAGTTGTCGGCCGCAGATTCCACGAGATCGACGGATCTGGCGGAAAAGTTGAGAGTGACAGTCTCGACGCTGAGCAGACAGATCACACACGCCGAATCTTGTGGATACATTCAGCGGCGACCGGACCCGGACGACGGACGGGCATCGCTCCTGTCCTTGACTCCACTCGGCGTCCAGACCCTGGTCTTCCATCGCCGCGCCCAGGCGCAGCGACTCATCGACCATCTCGACGGATGGACCGAAGAGGACGCCGTCGACGTCGCATGTGCACTCGATCGACTACGACGCTCGACCTGCCCAGAGTCCCACGCGGCGCACTGACCGACGCTGCACGATCAGATCGAATCATTCTCCGATGCAAGGACATTCATGAGTTCTTTCACGTCTACCGACGTTCCACCATCTCAGTCATCGACCGATGCGCCGATGACCCACAAGCAGAAGATCGAGGCACTTGTCGGGCTCCTACTCGGCATGTTCGTCGCATTCCTGTCGTCGACGATCGTCTCGAATGCACTCCCCACCATCATCACCGAACTACACGGCACCCAGGATCAGTACACCTGGGTCGTGACGGCAACGCTGTTGGCTTCCACCGCAACAACTCCCATCTGGGGCAAGTTCTCGGATCTGGTGAGTAAGAAGCTGTTGGTCCAGCTGTCCATCACGCTGTTCACGATCGGCTCGATCCTTGCGGGCATGTCGCAATCGGTCGGCATGCTGATCGGTTTCCGCGCTGTTCAGGGACTGGGCCTCGGCGGCTTGCAAGCCCTCGTGATCATCGTGATCGCGGCGATGTTCAGCCCGCGTGAGCGTGGCCGATACCAGGGACCGATCGCAGCCGTCATGTCCGTCGCGACAGTCGCCGGCCCACTGATCGGCGGCCTGATCGTGGACACCAGTTGGCTCGGCTGGCGCTGGACGTTCTTCGTCGGCGTGCCGCTGGCAGTCATCGCATTGATCGTCGTGCAGCGTACGTTGAACCTCCCGATCGTCAAGAAGGACGTCAGCATCGACTACGTCGGTGCAACCCTCATTGCCGCCGGTGTCAGCACTCTTTTGATCTGGGTCACTTTGGCAGGTAAGAACTTCGAGTGGGCTTCTGCGATGTCGTTCTTCCTCGTCGGACTCGGCGTCGTGCTGCTCGCCGCAGCGCTGTGGGTGGAAAGCAAGGTCAAGGAACCCATCATTCCGCTCCGCCTCTTCCGAGATCGGACTACCACGCTGGCAACACTGGCAAGCATTGCCGTCGGCGTCGCAATGTTCGGCGGAGCAGTGTTCTTGGGTCAGTACTTCCAGATTGCCCGCGGCTACTCTCCTACTGCCGCAGGTCTTTTGACACTGCCCATGGTGATCGGTTCCATGCTCTCCGCCGGCCTGTCCGGGGCAATGATCACGAAGTTCGGGCGCTGGAAGGGCTTCCTGATCGCCGGTGCCGTCGCAATGTCGGCAGGCTTCTTCCTCCTCTCGACCATCGATCACGCGACGCCGATGTTCTGGGTCGGACTGTTCCTCTTCGTGCTCGGCGCCGGGATGGGCATGGTGATGCAGAATCTTGTTCTCGCAGTTCAGAACACCGTCGCGCCTAGCGATCTCGGCACCGCAAGTTCGACGGTCTCGTTCTTCCGCTCACTCGGCGGCGCGGCAGGCGTGTCCGTCCTCGGCGCAGTGCTCTCCACTCACGTTGCAGATCTTACGACCAAGGGACTCAGCGCAATCGGGGTCGATCTGAGTGCGTCCGGAGGATCCGGCGCAGGGCTGTCGAACCTCAACGAACTACCCGAAGCGATCCAGGATGTGGTCCGCGCTGCGTACGGCGATGCCACCGCACGGGTCTTCCTCATCGCCGGAATCCTGGCTCTGTTGAGTCTGATCGCGATCGCCTTCATCAGGGAGAAGGCGCTTCGGACGGAAAGTGGTGACGAGCAACTCCTGGCGAAGATCGCCGTTCCCGGTGAGATCGATTCCGACGCCGTCGATGCCGAACTTGCGCTTCTGACCGAAGGTGACGACGAGTTTCAACGACGCAAGTAGCACCCACAAACAGTTCCGCGTACCGTCCGGGTGATTCCGGCGGTACGCGGAACTGTATGGGCAGCTGGGTGCGTCAGGTCGCAGCGATCACGCCTGCGACCGGGATCCGGCCGAGAACTGCAACCCGGAAGTCCACCATCGCGCGTTCCACGTGATTGGCGCTCGAAACCACAACCACGCCCGTTGCTCCTCGATCGGCGAGAATCCGCGCAGAGTTGAGCGCGTTCTCCACCGTGGACCACGACGTTCCTTCTTCGGTGATCCGGCCCGGGTCGACGCCGTTGGCGACGAGCCACTCGCGCATCGCCCTGGCTTCCGTCACTCCGGCCTTCGGGGCCCCACCGCTCGTGATGATCGGAGACTGCGGGTACTGACGAGCCAGCTGCAGCGCCGCCTGAAGTCGGTCGACCAGCATCGGACGCATCGTGCCGTCGTCGAAGAGGCCGGCGCCCAAGACGACGATGTTGGTACCCACCGGGTTGAGGTCGAGCAGCACGGGCGACTGGCGCGTCAGCGTCTCAGCACTCGTGCACGCAAGGATGAGAGACCGCACCGGCGTCTGGCAGCCGCCGACAGTCGACAAGATACCGTTGACGACCGTGGTCGGTGTGATGTCGGCGCTCGCTGTCGCCGGCGAAAGGCCCACGCCAGCTGCGGCGATCACCGAAGCAGCGATCAATCCCTTCGTCACAGACCTGCGAACATTTGCCATGTAGCCGAACCCCCAGATTGTCGGTTGTCCAGCACACGGTAGCGAACATTTCGCCACGGTTGCATCATTTGACTCAAATTTACTGTTCACTGACCGTCACACAGACTAAACATAAATATTGGGCAACAATTCGGGTTCGAAACCGTCATCTACCAGCATCTCGTATCGACGCGCCCGCCGCATTATCTATCTGAGCAGCAGAGTCACCGAGAAGGTTGACAACGCGGAACGGCAACAATTCGTTGTCACAGATCACGATGTTGCATCCAGGTGTTCTCGCCCGCTCCGTCCCGGCCGAGGTGTCGAAGATCAATTCAGGGTTCGCGAAACCGACAAGCTCTGCCGGGTCTCGACGGGCGGACCACCCGAACCGTGTGTGGGTAGCCCGACATACGGCGCCTGGCCATGTCTCCCCACCCGATCGCCAGCCCTCCGGCTCGTTCACCGAGAACCACAGACGCATCACGTTTGGGAAGAGTCCGCCTCCATACCGATTGCGCGACGCGCTCCCAGCGCCATGGTGACTTGCACAAGATCCTTCGGAGACGACAGGTCAAGTCCCGTCAGGGAACTCGCCTTTCGCAGGCGGTACACCACTGTGTTCGGATGTACGTGTAGCTGCCGGGCGGTGGCGGCTCGATCGAATCCGGAGTCGATGAAAGATTCGAGCGTCTCGAGTACCGCGCTATCGGACTCCAACGGCAACAACACATCTGCGAGTATCGGCAGCGCAGCACTGAAGCGGGTCAGTTGATACTCCACTGCAAGATCCTCGAGACGGACGACCCCACTGGTGCGTCCGTACTTTCGGGCAACGTTCAGCACCTCGCGCGCCTGCGTGACCGCCGCTGGAATTGCCGTGGGCGCCGCGACGTGTACAGCGGCAACCGTCGATGCACCGATGACCTTCTCGAGATCACCCAAACGTCGACACAATGACAAATACTGCGGACTCGACGCCCAGTTTCCCTCTGCGGGTTCCGATTCCACAATGGGAATCAGTACGGCTCCGCCGCTGCTCCCGAGCACCCCGAGGGCTTTGTCACGCCCCACCTGATCGAGCTCTCGTTGCAGGTGGCGCACCTTCCTCCGCTCGGCGACGGCAGTGTCCACCTCGGTCGAGGACTCGTCGTCATTCCGCTCGACGTGCAGCGCCACCACCCAGTACAGGCGCGCCAACCTGATCCCCACCTCGTCGGAGACCCGATCCACGTCGACACCCGTCGAAAGTGCTACGAACAGGGACCTTCGCGCCGAATCCTCGTCCGTCTGAGTGGCGTGGTCGGAACCGTAGCCGGCAAGAACCGCGGACGTGGAGGCCGCGGTGTAAGCATTCAAGAGTCGTCCGGTGCGAGCCAGCGCAACTCCGTCTTCCGGAACCGCCCATTCGCTGATCGTCTCCCACCACAGCCCTGCACCCAGGTGATACGCCCGCAACACCTCGCCGAGCGGGACCAATTCCTGGGCTCGCTGCCGGGCCGACTCACTGATGTCGGCGAGCGTTTCGGGCGCCAGATCTGCGCCCGTCCGGAGCATCGAAATGAACAGTTCCAAATTTCGCCTCACGATGGTCGTCACGTCGTTACGCAACGCCTCGTCCGGAAGCAACCGGTAGAAGGTGACGTCGCGGTGGACCAGATCGACCGTCGCATTGACCAGCGGATGGGTGCGTTGCGCCAATCGGTCGGCTAGAGATCTGCCGCCAACCACTATCGGTTCGAGCGGCAGATCTTTGTTTCCTGACACAAAACCCTCCACAGAATTGAATTGCCACCACAAGGCCGACCTGCCTTTTTCCTATCACTATGTAACCCACGCCACTCTCGAATTCACAATCAGCGGCGTACCTGGAAGTCCCACCTTCGACCAAATAGGAGCCTCGAGTGACGTGGAAAACGCACAGCGCAGCCATTCTGGCAGGCGTCGTGGCTGCCGGTTCGATCGCGGCACTCGGGACCGGTGTGTCACATGCCGAAACGCATGCCAGCCCCATCCAATACGTCGCTCTCGGCGATTCCGCGGCGGCCGGCCCGCTGGTCGCCGAACAAGATTCATCGGCGCCGGGCTGCCTACGATCACTCGACAACTACCCTTCCGTGGTGGCGCAAAGACTCGACGCTCACCTCACGGATGTGACCTGCTCGTCGGCGCGATCCGCCAACGTCACGGACACCGCACAATCGACGTTCTCCGGTCAAGTACCGCCGCAGGAAACAGCATTGGGGCCCGATACCGACCTCGTCACCATCACAATCGGCGCCAACGACATCTCGTTGTTCCCGACAGTTCTGAGCTGCGTAAATCCTCTCCCCGAACCCACCGGAACGTCCTGCCGTGACAAGTTCACCGCAGGCGGCGTCGACCAACAGCGACAGTTGGTCGAAAATGCCTCCGCAGGTTGGAGTTCCATGCTCGAATCGGTTCGCGACCGGGCGCCCTCGGCGCGCATCGTCGTGATCGGATACGGAACATACATCGCCGCCGACGGGTGCCCCGGCACCCAGCCGTTCTGGCCGCGCGACGCCGACTATCTCCAGAGTGTGATCGACTACGGCAACACGGTCATGGCAGCAACGGCGGCCCGTCACGGCGTCGAGTACATCGACATCACCGAAGCCACTGCCGGGCATGACATCTGCACTGACCCTGCCACTGCTTACTACACCGGAATCGTCCCTACCCAGCCGGCGGTTCCACTGCATCCCACTGCGGCCGGGATGCAGGCGATCGGCAAAACCATCGCCGACGCTCTGTCCTGAGCCTCTCCCCCAACACAATTCATTCAGCACTCGCGAAAAGGGTGGAACAATCATGTCAATTCAACGAGACGCTCCGCCGCTGCCGTCCATCGACGGCGCCCCTGTCGGAACACGCGACAAACTTCTCGGCGGCACACTCGTCGCACTGTTTCTCGCAAACATGCTCAACTTCTTCGACCGGGCGATCCCCTCGGTCGTTGCCGAGCCGATCAAGAACGAGTTTTCGCTCAGCGACTTGCAATTGGGATTGATCACCTCTGCATTCACCCTCGTCTACGCAGTCGCAGGGCTGCCTCTGGGCCGGTTGGCCGACACGAAGAACCGTCCCAAGATCATCGGGATCGGACTCCTGGTGTGGAGCGGACTGACGGCAGCAACCGGTGCCGCCGGCAGCTATGTGCTGTTCATCCTCGCGCGTCTAGGCGTCGGCGTGGGCGAAGCGACCTTCACACCTGCAGCCAACTCGATGATCGGTGATATCTACCCGGCGGAACGACGCTCACGCGCACTTGGTGTCTTCATGCTCGGCTTGCCGATTGGCCTCATGCTCGCCTACTTCACCGTCGGCAAGATCGCCGAGGCATTCGACAGCTGGCGTGCACCGTTCTTCCTCGCGGCGATTCCCGGTGTCCTGCTGGCAGTCGTGCTCTACCGCATGGCAGATCCGGTTCGTGGAGGTTCCGAAAGTCCGGAGGCCCGCGCAGCCGCTGTTTCACAGGCACCGATCACCCGTCCGATCCGTCGTCTGCTCGCAATTCCCACGCTTCGTTGGCTCATCCTTGCCGGACTGACGTTCAACTTCGCCGCCTACGCAGTGAATTCGTTTGTCGTCCCGCTTCTG
Organism: Rhodococcus sp. 66b; assembly: GCF_002076325.1. NCBI lineage: Bacteria > Bacillati > Actinomycetota > Actinomycetes > Mycobacteriales > Nocardiaceae > Rhodococcus > Rhodococcus sp. 66b. Next base: position 15,467 of record NZ_MUZB01000006.1, on the reverse strand, counting down.
ATGCGCCAGTACCACCTGAAACTGACTACTGCGGCATCGGTCACCGGCATCATCGTCGGAATCACGGGCCTGATCGGATTGCTTCTCGGCGCTCGCTACGCTGACAAGGCCAGCGCACGCTCACCGCGCGCACGGTTGATGATCGGTGTCGGAACCTCGGCATTGGCAGCACCTTTGACGGCACTGGCACTGTTGCAGCACGGCGGGAACGTCGTGATGTTCACGCTCTTGTTCTCGGCCGGGTGGTTGTTGGCCTACGGCTTCTACATCAGCGTCTACCCTGCCATTCACGACGTCGTGGTTCCCAGGCTCCGAGGCACTGCGACGGCGTTGTTCTTCGCTGCCATGTATCTTCTCGGCGGATTCTCGGGACCAGTTGCCGTGGGCGCGATTTCGGACTGGTTCGCCAAGCGCGCGCTTGCCGATGCCGGTACCGGGAAGTTGGCTCAGTACGCCGGCGACGGGTTGAACTCGGCCATGTATCTCGTGCCGATCATGTTGGCGCTCACTGCGGTATTCATCCACCTGGCCACTCGCACTGTCGGCAAGGACGCCGCGCGTATGCAAGCGGAGCTGAGCCAGGCCTGACCCAGGAGTTCACGGCGGTGGCGGAGCCCCGAGGCCCCGCCACCGCCGAGTTCAGTTGACCGTGATCGCCAGAGTTGCCAGCATGGACCGCAACATGTCCGGCAAGCGAGCGATCATTCTCTGCTCGGTTATCCGAACGGAGACGGGCGCTGCCAGCGTCGCTCGCCACAGTTCCGGTTGATTGTTCATCAGGTTGTTGTAGACCGGGAGCAGCTGACCGTTGATGTAGGTCCAACGACCGTCCCGGTCCGCCCAGTTGAAGTCCGGAAGCGGTGTTTGCACAACGGCATTGCCCACCGCGAACGAGAGCGGGTTCGACTCACGCGGCGGTACGACGCCAGGCATGGACGGTGATGCGGCGAAGGTGGTCAGGTAGGTCAACGAGCGTCCGACGCTGCCGCGGTAGGTCTTCGCCTCGTCCCACTGATCACCCACCGACTGGTACTGCTCACGGCGCAGCAGACGCACATTGCCGTCGAAGACCGACTCCGGTGTCCCCGAGGCAATGTTGTCCCACGCGATACGGGCGTTCTCGTCGAGCAGCCCTGCCCGATCGAGTTCGGCGATGCCGTCGACACCGTCGTGAACCCACGCCATGTGCATGGGAATCAGATCCGAGAAGATGTGTTTGCTCATCGCAATCACTTTCCCCTGGAACCACATCACGTCCTCGGGGCGGATGTCGTGGCCGACCTGGAGAAGCGCCGCAACGTCCTCGGGTGCTCCCATCGACGTTGCGACCGGCGACCCGATGCGGTCGATCTCTCGCCACACCAGTGCCATCGCTTCGCTGATCGCTTGGACTTCCAGCACAACCCGCCCGTAGTCCAAGTCGAGGAGTCCACCGGCAAAAGCGGGCCCGACCATTCCGCCCATGCCTGCCCACTGCAGTTCTTGATGCTCGAGCTGCAGTCGCTCGTAGAACTGGAAAGTGTTGGTGAGGTTTCCGAGATTCGCGTGCACACCGTCGAAGGGAGTCCACGAAGCGAGATCGATACCTGCCGACTCCGTCCCGACTGCGAGCCAGTACTGCTTGAGCAGTGTCTGATAGCGGTGCGGAGCCACTCCCGATGCTCGGGCGGTATCGACCAAACTCCGCAGCGTCGCGGAATCCGACGGCAGTGAAGGATGCAGACCCCCTGCGGCTTCGGCGTTTGCGTTCACCGCTTCCAGGTCGAGGTACCTGTCGAGTTCACCAGTACCCGCAGACGCCCGGCCTCCCAGTACGACCGCACCGCCGATGCCTGCCGAAGCGACGAGAACTGTGCGCGCGAAATCCCTGCGTGTCAAAGACTTCCGCATACTCATTTCCCTTCGGCCTCGTCGAACGTCTTCGCCAGCCAGGCGATGTCCTGCATACCCAGCTGATCGGTCACCGTCTTGTACAGGTTGGTCACGTAATCGAGCGGCCCGCACTGCGACGGGAGCAGGTCCACGTCGCCGCCGTCTGCTCGATATGTCTGCGCCAATTGCTCTGCCTCACTGAAGGGAACGAGGAAGTCGTCCTCACAGGAAGAAATCAGAAGCTTCGAAGCCGGCGCCTGCTTTCCCAACGTGTTGTCCGCGTACGCCGCGGCCAGTGCCGGGATCGTTCGGGGTGCCGGGTTGGTGAGCAGGACGTCGAAGGGAACGAACGGGAGTCCGAGGTAGAGCGCCTGGCAGGACGCGCGGAATGCTGCGGCGACGTTGTGACCGATCGGAGTGAGATGATCGTCGAGCCGAACGTCGGGGTAGCCCGCGTCGAATCCGAGAATGCTCGAGAAGACGAAGCCGGAACCGATCCCACCGGCCGCCGTCTCCTCGAATGTTGCCGGGTCGATCATCATCGCCTGGATGGCGCTGGCCTGTACGTTCAGTTCCGGCGCGTAGTCATGCGCCTGTTCTGCGGCAAAGCCCGCTGCGACACCGCCGCCGGCGACACCGTAGATGCCGACAGGGGTGTCTGATTCGAGACCGGCCTCCGGAAGCGCGAGTGCTGCCCGAACGCCGTCGAGCGTTGCCTTGCCCGAGAACTGTCCGATCGAGAACGGATGGGGAGCAGTGTCGCCGTCGTTGCCGACGTCGCTCATCATCACTGCCCAGCCGTGACCGAACATCTGGGCCACCGGGCCGAGAGCCGAGAACATCGCCGGGTCGCTCTGATTGCCGCCGGTCCACTGGTGACTTGGTGCGCAGTTCGCCCCCAGGCTGTCGTTCGCTTCGGCATATCCGATGATCTTGCGATCGCCTGGCGCAGTTCCGTCCTCGGGGATCATCAGAATTCCGGTACTGATCACCTGGCGACCGAAGTGATCAGTGGTTGTGTACATGAGTTGGTGAGCCGAGACCACGTCCGGGCGGACCTGGTAGACCTGAACACTGACCTGACGCGCTTTGAGAAGAGTTCCGGGGGCGGTGCCGGGCTCGATTTCGGGCTCGTCGAACCACGGATCGTCGGACGAGAGTCCGAGTGGCGTCAATTCGGTAGAGATATCAGCGCCTTGAAGTGCCTTCACGACCAACGGGTTGAACACGTCGGCCAGGTCGACGGTCTCCTGCGCACCAGCCGGCGACCCCACCGCAAACAAGGCCACTGCCAGGGCCGATGCCGTTCCGGCGCGCCATGACCACCGTCGCCACGTCGAGTCAAACATCGTTCACAGGTTCCTTACTTTCGGGTAATGAGCACCCCTACACTCCCATTCACCTGCATTAACAGACAAGTCGGGCACCGATCCGTTGGCCGAAAACCTCGATCGGGCTTAGGCTGACGGCACCTGTCCGGCAAGTCTGGCGTGGGAGGTTTGTCTGTGAGTGCTCCGACCCGTGTATCGCGAGCTACCGGCGATTCACCTCGCGCTCGACCGCGGCCGTCCAATATCACGTGCAAAATTCTGATGGCCGTGACGGGACTGATCTTCGCCGCTTTCGTGCTCGTCCACATGATCGGAAACCTGAAGGTCTACACCGGGGCCGATCACTTCGACGACTACGCACACTGGCTACGCACAGTGTTCGAACCCTTCCTGCCATACGAGGGACTTCTGTGGATTCTTCGCATCGTCCTGCTCGCGTCATTGGTCGCACACGTCTGGTGCGCCTGGTTGCTCACCGTCCGTGGCCGCCGAGCTCGAGGGAAGTTTCGACGTAAAGGCTTGGGAATCAAGTCCTTTACCGCGCGCACAATGCCCGTCACCGGAGCAGTGCTGCTGCTGTTCGTCATCTTCCACATACTCGACCTCACGACCGGAACCCGACCCATCGGCAGCGCCGAGTACGAAGCAGCCACGCGCACGCAGAGTTACGCATACGACAACCTGATCGCCAGCTTCGAGCGTCCACTGGTGGCGTCGTTCTACATCGTCGCGATGGCTCTGCTGGCAATGCATCTCGCGCACGGACTCTGGAGTGCGGTCAACGATCTCGGCGTGACCGGCCAACGGCTGCGCCAGATTGCCGTTGCACTCTCCGGAATCTTTGCGCTCGTCGTGATGGTCGGAAACATGTCGATCCCCATCGCGGTGATGACCGGCGTCATCTCGAAGACAGGAGCGTCATAAGTGAACAGCTTCGAACTCGACGATCTGCGCAGCATCGGGACGCCGGTGGACGGTAAGGTCCCGGCCGGCGATCCGGAGACAGCCTGGCCCACTCGCAAACTCGACTACAAGCTCGTCAGCCCGCTCAACCGGCGCAAGTTCACGGTCATCGTCGTCGGTACCGGACTCGCCGGCGCGGCCTGCGCCGCCTCACTTGGTGAACTGGGCTACCACGTCGAATCCTTCACCTTCCACGATGCACCGCGCCGTGCACACAGCGTCGCCGCGCAGGGCGGCATCAACGCCGCTCGTGCCCGAAAGGTGGACAACGACAGTCTCGCCCGCTTCGTGAAGGACACCGTCAAGGGCGGCGATTTCCGCGGCCGCGAGGCCGACTGCTTCCGACTCGCAGAGGAATCCGTACGCGTCATCGATCACATGAATGCCATCGGAGCACCGTTCGCCCGTGAGTACGGCGGCACTCTCGCTACCCGATCCTTCGGCGGCGTACAGGTGTCGCGCACGTACTACACGCGCGGGCAGACAGGCCAGCAGTTGCAGATAGCGTCGTCGCAGGCACTGCAACGTCAGATCGCAGCCGGAACGGTCAACCTCCACACCCGAACCGAGATGCTCGATCTCATCGTTTCGGACGGCCGAGCACAAGGGATAGTCACACGCGATCTCGTGACCGGTGAGATCGGCGCCACCACAGGCCATGCCGTCGCACTGGCCTCCGGTGGGTACGGCACCGTGTTCCACAAGTCCACACTTGCGAAGAACTCCAACGCCACCGCCGCATGGCGAGCGCACCGACGCGGCGCGCTGATTGCCTCACCCTCGTTCATCCAATTCCATCCGACGGCACTTCCCGTCAACTCCGAGTGGCAGTCGAAAACCATTCTGATGAGCGAATCACTACGCAACGACGGCCGGATCTGGGTACCGGCCAAGCCCGGAGACGATCGCGAACCAGGCGACATTCCCGAAAATGAGCGCGACTACTACCTCGAGCGCAAATATCCGGCGTTCGGGAACCTCTCTCCCCGCGACGTCTCTTCACGGGCCGCCCGCGAGCAAATCGACTCCGGTCACGGCGTCGGCCCTCTGAAAAACAGTGTGTACCTTGATTTCCGCGACGCATTGGCACGGCTCGGCCGCAAGACCATCGAGGAGAGATACGGAAATCTGTTCTCGATGTATCGCGACGCCACCAGCGAAGACCCCTATACGGTGCCGATGCGCATCGCCCCCGGAGCCCACTTCACCATGGGAGGACTGTGGAACGACTACGACCAGATGACTTCCATCCCCGGCTTGTTCGTCGGTGGTGAGGCAGGGTGGGGATACCACGGGGCCAACCGCCTCGGCGCCAATTCGTTGCTCTCGGCCTGCGTCGACGGCTGGTTCACCCTCCCGTACGCGATTCCGAATTATCTTGCGCCGCTGCTCGGATCAGCACCTCTCGAACTTTCCGATCCCGCTGTGACGGCAACGCTCAGTGACGTGAGCGGTCGGGTGGACCTGCTGCTCTCGGTCGGCGGAACACACGGCCCCGACAGGTTTCATCGACAACTGGGCGAGATCCTCTATGCGGGTTGCGGTGTCACCCGAACGGCCGAAGGCTTGACCAAGGCCATCTCCGAAATCCGAGCATTACGAGGCGATTTCTGGTCGAACCTACGAGTCGCCGGCAGCGGAAACCAGTTCAACCAGGAGCTGGAAAGGGCCGGCAGGGTAGCCGATTTCCTCGAACTCGCCGAACTGATGTGCGTCGATGCTCTCGATCGTGACGAGTCCTGTGGAGCGCACTTTCGGGCCGAACATCAAACTCCCGACGGCGAAGCACAGCGAAACGATCAAGACTGGTGCTTCGTCTCCGCGTGGGAAACCGCCAAGGACGGCAGACACATTCGACACGACGAGCCGTTGTCCTTCACCGCTGTTCCACTGCAGACGAGGAACTACGTATGAAAATCACCGTGGACGTGTGGCGCCAATCCGGACCGGAGTCGTCCGGTGCATTCGACACCTACCAAGTAAACGACGCGACAGTGGAGATGTCACTGCTGGAACTTCTCGACCGACTCAACGACCAACTCGTGGAGAGCGGTAACGAACCCATCGCCTTCGATTCCGACTGCCGAGAAGGGATCTGTGGGTCCTGCGGCATCACGGTCGACGACGTTCCCCATGGGCCGGTTGCGAACACTCCCACGTGCCGTCAGCACCTGCGTAGCTTCTCCGACGGTGACCGAATCAAACTGGAACCGTTCCGCTCCGCCGCTTTTCCGGTGGTCCGCGACCTCGTGGTCGATCGTTCGGCTCTCGACCGGGTCCTCGAAGCCGGTGGCTATGTATCGGTCAATGCGGGAACTGCACCGGACGCGGACAGTCAGCCACTCTCGCATCAAAGTGCCGAAGCTGCACTGGACTTCGCCGCGTGCATCGGCTGCGGCGCTTGCGTGGCAGCCTGCCCCAACGGTGCCGCGCACCTCTTCACCGGGTCCAAACTGACCCACCTGTCCCTCGTCACGCAGGGCCGCAACGAACGTGGCAAGCGGGCCCGAGCGATGTCGCACCAGATGGAGGCCGATTTCGGGCCGTGCTCGACCTACGGTGAATGTGCAGAGGTGTGTCCCGCGGAGATACCGCTGACCGCGATTGCCGCTGTCAACAAGGAATCGATGCGATTCGGATTGCGGCGCAAGGACAACTGATCGTCACCAGGCGCCGATCAGCTTCATCCACGCGCCGCCGATGATCGTCCAGATCAGGATGATCACGACGCTCATCACGAAACCGATTCGGAACCATTCCGAGGTCTTGATGTATCCGGAACCGTAAATCACTCCGGCCGGACCGGACGCGTAGTGCGAGATACCGCCGAACAGGCTGCCGATGAAGCCGAATACCAGGGCTGAGAACAGCGGCGGTGCACCGGTTGCCACCGCCGCGCCGAGAAACACCGCGTACATCGCGACGATCTGCGCGGTGTTCGACGCAAACAGATAGTGCGCGTAGAAGTACACCAAGGTCAGGATCGCAAAAGCCCAGATCCACGGCAAACCGTCGACACTCGAGGAGACCTGGGTTCCGATCCACGAGATCACGCCGAGTTCTTCGAGATGGCTTGCCATACCGACCAGAACGGCAAAGAACACGAGCGTCTGCCACGCCCCGGTGTCGTGGACCAGGTTGTTCCACGTCAGCACCTTGGTCACCAACAGGATGCCGATTCCGACAAATGCTGTTGTAGTGGCATTGACGTTGAGCTGCGAGCCCAGGCACCAGAGCACCAGCAGCAGAACGAAGGTGGCGGCCATGATCTTCTCGTTGCGGCTGATCGGACCTGCCTTGCGCAGTTCCTCCCTGGCTTGCTCAGGCGCTTTCGGAGTCTTCAACATCGTGGGCGGGAAGATCTTCGACATCACCCACGGGATCGCGATGAGACTCGCAATTCCCGGAACCGATGCTGCCAGCGCCCATTTGCCCCACGAGATGTCGATGCCGATCTTGGCAGCCGCATCGACGGCGACGGGGTTACCCGCCATGGCGGTGATGAACATCGCGGAGGTCACGACGTTGACTTGCAGCGACGTGAGCAGCAGATATGCTCCGAGCTTCTTGCGAGAGTCCTCGGGCTCGGGATTGGAGTCCTCCAACTTGCTCAGTGAGACGATGATCGGATAGACGACGCCACCGGCGCGGGCGGTGTTCGACGGTGTCGCCGGAGCAAGTATCAAGTCCGTCAACGCCATTCCGTACGACAATCCGAGGCTCGACTTGCCGAGTTTGGTCACGAACATGAGTGCAACCCGTTTGCCGAGCCCCGTGACCAGAAAGCCCTCGGCGATGAAGAACGACGCGACGATCAGCCAGATCGTGGTGTTACTGAAGCCGGACAACGCTTCTGTCGGCGTCTCCGTCTGGGTGATCATGGCGATCGACAGGCCCACCAGCGCCACCGAACCCGTCGGCAGTGGTTGCAAAATCAACGCCACGATGGTGCCGACGAAGATTCCGAGCATGTGCATGCCCTTGGGGTCCACACCGTCCGGAACCGGCATGAAATAGATGATCAAGCCGAGGATGACGGGCACCGCAGCCGGGTAGTACCGCCGCAGCACGGATTGTTTCGGTGACTCCGTCGGCGGAGTCTTTGCCGGCGGTGTCTTTGCCGGCGGTGTCGTTCCAGCGAGAGACTCGGTGCTTTCGGATTTGGCCTCGGACATGTACATCTCCTCGACTTCTCGCCCCAGGTGATCGCCCCAGATCATTGTCCCCCAAACGTCCGGTTTTCGTGCGGTCAATCGAAGGTCGAGAGAATGCCCTCCTGCGGTATCCGATTCTCTGGATTCCGCAGGAGGGCTCATCCCGGGGCGCAGACAGCGGCCCGGGGCGCGACACATCTCCCTCATAAGGGTGCGCCAATCGATCAACAGGAGGCGCCGGCGTGCCGCAAGCTTGAATCTCGAAGAGATCCTGTTTCGGTGTTGTTTCAGCATGCCAATCGGTGCTCGTCTGCACATGGGTCGAATGGCCTGTTCAACTACCTGTTTCCGCTCAGCACCGAGTACACCGACGTTTTGTGTCGGTCCACAAAACAGGTATGTAACCGGGTAATTGAGCCGTTGTCGGCAAGCGTGTGAGACCGCGAATCTAGTCACGCCTCCGAACTGCAATCTGGAGACGAGACCTTCACAGTCTGTCCACCTCAATCACATTTCAGCACTGACGATTTCGTCTACCGCGATATGCAGCAGAACACTCGAGCCGCACGCCGAGCCGAGATCGCTGTCCCGTCAGACCGATCAAGGAAAATATCATGGGAAACCACCGGAAAAACAAACGTTCTCACACCAAACGATTCGTCACGATAGCCGCCGGAGCAGGCGTTCTGACAATTGGCGGCGCAATCGTCAACACCGGCGTAGCCAGTGCGCACGACTGGTCGCAGGTGGCCATGTGCGAGAGTTCCGGCGACTGGAACATCAACACCGGCAACGGCTTCTACGGCGGACTTCAATTCACGCAGTCGACGTGGGATGCATACAAACCGGCAGGTGCACCGACTCGCGCCGACTTGGCGTCGACAGCCGATCAAGTCGCGGCCGCGGAAGCAACCCTCTCAGCTCAAGGCATCGGCGCGTGGCCGGTATGCGGCGCTTACCTAGGTTGGGGCGGCACCACCCCTGATTCGACAACCTCGGCTCGATCGTCGGTAGGTTCAGCGGGCGACACGGTGACAGTCTCCGAGGGCGATACGTTGTTCAACCTTGCTGCTGCGAAAGGTATTCGTTGGCAGGATGTTTGGGTCATGAATGCGTGGATCGCCGATCCCGACCAGATCCGTGTGGGTGATGTGATCCGATTCTGAAGCAAATCGGCCGACAAAGTAGACCCTCGAATCGAGAACGTCGGTATCGGGCCGCCGACTGGTTGCGCCATCTATTGTCGGGAATGTGACGGAATCCGACGCCCACGAAGACTCGACTGAATCGACGACGGCTGATCACCCGAGAAAACGTCCACTGTGGCGTGAGATTCTCATCCTCGTTGTCGTCGCACTTGTCCTGAGTGTTGTCATCCAGAACTTCGTCGGACGCATATTTCTGATCCCGTCGGAGTCCATGGAACCGACGCTTCACGGATGCACCGGCTGCGCGGGAGACAAGATTTTCGTCGACAGAATCAGCTATAGATTCGGGGATCCACAGCCTGGGGATGTGGTCGTGTTCAAGGGACCCGAATCCTGGAACGACGAGTATCAATCCATTCGATCGGACAACTCGGTGGTCCGGGCACTTCAAGGACTCGGATCCATGGTCGGTTTGGTCCCGCCGGACGAGAACGATCTCGTGAAGCGGGTAGTCGCGGTCGGTGGGCAAACCGTGCAGTGCCTGTCCGAGGAAGAGGGGCTTCGAGTGAACGACAAGCCGCTGACCGAGCCGTACATCGACAATCGCATCTCAGGTAACGGTATCCCCTGTCAGGGAATATATTTCGGTCCGATTACCGTTCCGGACGGGAACCTGTGGGTGATGGGTGACAATCGCGGCAACTCCAAAGACTCACGATTCCATATCAAGGACGAACTGAGCGGAACGGTGCCGATCGACAATGTCATCGGCAAGGTTCAATTGATCGTCCTTCCCTTCTCGCGGTGGGGCACCGTGGGCTCGTTCGATCCGCAGTGACAGATCGAATCAGCCAGTTAGCCCGCATCTTCGGACGGCACAGTCGACATGACTCCGCTTTCGGACGATCATCGAGCACATCTGTTGCCGAGGGTAGGAGAACCACATGCGTGCACGACGGATCACCGCCAATCTCAAAGTCGCCGATGTCGGAGCCGCCAAGAATTTCTACTCCGACTATCTCGGCCTGAGCACCGAAGAGTTCAACATGGGGTGGGTCGCTCGCTACACCTCTCCCGACACCGGCGCGAACGTACAACTCGTCACGCACGACGCCACTGCAGCCGAGGACTCGGTCATCTCCGTCCACACGGACGACGTCGACGGCGCCTACGAAGAGGCCCGAAGACTCGGCTACGAAATCGTGCACCCCATTACGACCGAAGAGTGGGGTGTTCGCCGATTCCTCGTCCGGGCGCCCGACGGCAACGTCGTCAACATCGTGCGACACCGGGACTGAGCACTGGAAAGACCCCATTCGACGTTTTAGGTCATTTGACCTAGAGTTGAGTGCATGACCGATTCATTGCAGTATTCAGCCGACGGCCCGATCCTCGTGGCAGGCGGATACGGAACCGTGGGCAGCGCCCTGACCGCCTTGCTCGCCCCCGACTTCCCACTACTCCTCACCGGACGCACCCCCGAGCGCGGCAACGAACTGGCCAGCCGTCACGGCGCTTCCGTTCGCCGCTGGGACCTCCTCGACCCGACGCCCTTCGACGCGTCCGTACGCGCGGTCGTGTCGACGGTCAACGATCCCCACGATCGTGTCCTGTCCGCCGCCGTCGAGGCCGGAATTCCCTACGTGGACATCACCCGCTGGACAACCCGCGTCGCTCGCGCCGCCACTCTGGCGGGTCAGAAGTCGCCGAGCGCACCGGTGTACCTGTCGTCTGGATGGATGGGCGGAGTCACCAATATCGTCGCCGCAGCGCTGGCCGAGGAACTAGGTGGCGCGAGCACGATCGACGTCTCGATTCGCTACGACGTCAACGACATTGCCGGGCTCGACTCCGTCGACTTCATTGATCGTCTCGGCCAGGATTTCGAGGTGATGCAGCAAGGAAACCCGATCACCGTCAGCCCGTTGACGGATACACGCTGGGTCGACTTCCCCGGATCGCGCACCAAGGTCGGAAGAATCGACACTCCGGAACAATTCACGTTCCCCATGACCCTGGGCGCCGAAACTGCCAGCACTCGAATAGGTTTCAGTTCGCATGCATCCACAACTGCGCTGCTCGCCGCCAAGAAGGTAGGTCTGTTCCGTTGGGGTCGCGGCGACCGCTTCACACCGCTACGACGCGGACTCCTGTACTCGCCTGGCAAGGGCGGGAGCGCGCAAGTACGCATCGACGTCACCGGCCCGAGCGGCACGACAAGCGCAACAATCGTCGACCCGCAGGGCCAAGCTCACCTCACCGCGGTGGGCGGCGCGCTTGCCGTCAGACAAGCCTTGGCGGACGATGCCCAGCCTGGAGTCACTTTCCCCGAGTCGCTTCCGAACCCGCGCCGCACCGTCTCCGAGTTGGAGAGCTTCGGGGTGGCAGTATTGCGGGCATGACCCCCTCCAAGGGCGCCGCCCGCGCGGAAGCACTTCTCGACGCAGCAGAACAGGTCCTCGCCACGCAGGGCAATGCCAACTCGGCGATGCGCGATTTCGCAGCCGCAGCCGGAGTGCGGGTGGGGCACCTGCAGCACTACTACCCCACCCGTGCAGATCTCATCCGCGCAGTCATGTCACGGGCATTGACCCGCTCACTGGATCGCCTTGCCGTCGTCACGGATACGGATCAGAGTCTTTCCCGTGAGGAATCCGAACACTTCATCGGAGTCCTGCTCGGAGAACAGGACGACCAGGCCACAGTGCGTCTGTACGTCGAAGTATGGGCGATTGCGGCAGCGGACCAAGAAGTGGCGGTCGTGGTTCGAGACTTCTACGCGCAGTACATCGCACACGTAGAGCGCGCTGTTGCGTGTGCACAACCGGATCTGGATGCGGCGGACCTGGGCGCGGCAGCGCAGACCATCGTGAGCCTGCTCGAGGGTTCCGCAATTCTCCGATCGGGAATCACCGGCCGAAAGTCCGAGGCTTCGGACCGAAAGCTCGTGGACACACTGCAGTACCTGATTCACGGGTCCTGACTCGGACGTATCGTAAAGCCCATGAGCGTTGCAAACGAATGGAGCCGAATCGAAGCGTGGTGCCGTACACACGCACCGGTGACGGCTGCAGCGTTTCAGCCAGGGCTCGGTGACGCCGTTATCGAGGAATTCGAAGCGTCGACCGGCGTCACGTGGCCCCAGGAACTTCGCGAGCTGTATCGGGTGCACAACGGCAGCCTGACCCACGACGACCGGACCGGGCTCTTTCTCGGCAGCGTGCTTCCCGACAAGTTCTTCTACCCCATCGACGTCGCAACCGAAGTTCGTCTCACTCTGCTCGAAACGTGGGACGAGACGATCTACGAGAATCCGGACCTCTACGCCGAGGACGAGATGGATCGACACGATCAACGCGACGCAGGCACTGCCGCAACCATGTTCATCCCCTCGTTCCTTCCCTTTGCCGGACTGGACGAGTACCACTACTTCGTGGACACACGAAACGGCGCACTCCATCATTGTGTGACCGAGTATGCGTCGGACGCCACTGACAACGGCGGTCCGATCTGGGCGTCCATCTCGGTCATGTTGGGCGCCCATGCCGCAGCGCTGGAAACAGGATCCACGATCGGAGTGTGGAAACCCGTTGTCAGCAAGGGTGTTCTGGAATGGGAAGTCGACGCATGACACCCAAGCAGGATCCGACCCGTCGCACCCTCGCCGACGGGCGTCAGATCTTCTACTTCGACGATGCCGGCCGTACCCGCGCCCACTCTGCGCGAGATTCCCGCGAATTGCCGGCTCTCGACCACTCGTCTCGGATGAGGTTCGACGTTCTCACCGGGGAGTGGATCACCATGGCTTCGCATCGCATGACACGGACACATCTCCCCTCCGCCGCCGAATGTCCATTGTGCCCGACCAACGAAACACGCACGCCCACAGAGATACCCGACGGAGACTACGACGTCGCGGTGTTCGAGAATCGGTTTCCGAGCTTTGCCGCGGCGCCCGAGGAAGCCATTGACGGTCCCGGAGACGGTGTGGGCGATCGCCCAGCTGTCGGCCACTGCGAAGTGATGTGTTTCTCGAGCGATCACACGGCGTCCGTCGCCGAGCTTCCACTCGAACGCATGCGTACGATTGTGGGTGCATGGATTTCTCGGACCGAAGAGTTGTCGGCGGATCCGGTTGTGGAACAGGTGTTCTGCTTCGAGAACCGCGGCGAAGAAATCGGGGTGACACTCACCCATCCACACGGACAGATCTACGCATACCCGTATGTCACGTCACGCACCCGATCGATGTTGACGCAGGCGGACAAACACTTCGAGCGCACCGGTCGCTCACTGCTCGCCGATGTTCTGGCGTTCGAGCGCGAGGACGGGACCCGGTTGATCTACGACGGCGACCACTGGAGCGCCTACGTCCCGACCGCCGCACGATGGCCCATCGAGATTCACCTGGCACCGCACCGAGACGTCCCGGACCTTCCCTCGTTGAACGACCAAGAGCGCGAAGAGCTTGCGGTCGTTTACCAAGATCTCCTGCGCCGTATCGATCGCTTCTATCCGGGCGTCGATCGGGTACCGTACATCGCGGCCTGGCACCAAGCTCCCGTCCGCATCGACCGACCTCTGGGTCGACTGCATCTTCAGCTGTTCTCGATCTTGCGCGCACCAGGCAAGCTCAAATACCTCGCCGGGTCCGAGTCCGCCATGGGCGCCTGGGTGAACGACACCATTCCCGAGGCAGTCGCGGCCCGCCTACGGGAGTTGAAATAGTGGATACCGTCTCGAAACCATCTATGCTCCAACAGTTTCGCGACGCCTATGGCTATCCGGCAACCGGAGCCTGGGCGGCACCCGGTCGAGTCAACCTGATCGGTGAACACACGGACTACAACGGTGGATTGTGCCTACCGGTCGCTCTCGAGCAGCGAACGCTGGTTGCCGTCGCACTGCGCACCGACGGGGACGTCCGCGTGCACAGTCGGCAATCCGACGAGACATACACCGGGCCCATCGGCGACATAGCAGCAGGATGGGCCGCCTACCCCACAGCCGTTCTGTGGTCTCTTGCGCGCCGAGGCCTCCCGCTCGGAGGAATCGATCTGGCAGTCGACTCGTCGGTACCGGTCGGGGCCGGGCTGTCGAGTTCCGCTGCCCTCACCTGTTCGGTTGCGTTGGCCGTCAATGAACTTCACGATTCACCATTCACCCGCGATGAACTGGTACAGGTGTGCATCCAGGCGGAGAACGACGGCGTCGGCGCACCGACCGGTGGGATGGATCAAAACATTGCCCTCTTTGCCCGACCCTCGACTGCGCTCCTGTTGGACTGCCTGGACGGATCCACCGAACCCATCCCTTTCGAACTCCACGGTGCGGGGTACGAACTGATCGTCATCGACACTCGGGTCAAACACTCGCTCGCAGACGGACAGTACGGGTTGCGACGCTCTCAATGCGTCGATGCAGCAGCAGCTATCGGCGTCGGCAGCTTGCGAGAGGCTTCTGCGGACCAAGCCGAGACAGTGCGAGACCCGATCCTCCGGGCGCGGGCACGGCACGTTGTGACCGAGATCGAACGGACACGGAAGACCGCAGAGCTTCTGCGCAGCAACAGATTCAGCGACGTCGGCGAGCTGTTTGACAACTCCCACGCGTCGTTGCGCGACGACTTCGAGGTCTCGTGTGAAGAACTCGACGTCGCCGTTGCCGCAGCACGACGCGGCGGCGCGATCGGTGCGCGGATGACCGGCGGCGGATTCGGAGGTTCGGCCATCGCATTGGTTCCGGAAGGAAGTCATGCGGAGGTCATCGCGTCGGTGAGCCGCGACTTTGCGGCGCGAGGTTGGCGAGCACCCCACTTTCTCGGCGTCGTTGCCGGGGGTTCGGCCGCCCGACTCTGAGCGAACGGCACGTTCAGCGCACTGGAGGCGCCGAACGTACCGTTCGCCCTGGTTGGGACCCCTCGAGATCCCCCTCACATAAATAGTCATCTCAGATGCGAATTATGTAGGTTCAGATCATGCAACTGACGCAGTTCACCG